>NZ_JBXASD010000011.1:0-246870 GCF_058808955.1 Undibacterium sp. GW821-FHT11B02
CGGAATGGGCTGCCTTCTTTCAGGGAAGAAGCACCAGCTTGTACGGAGGCAGCTTTCCAGAACTTGGCGCGGGCATCCGATGCCTGGCCAGACAGTTTGACCTGGTCGATGATTTTGGTGATGAGGATGTACCAGCTACCCATGGACATGATGACCATGATGATCAGTGTGCCTTTGGCAACGAAGTCACCTGTTTTCCAGAGGGCGTCGAGGCCGTATGGATTGTCAACCATTTCTTTGGCTGCAGGTGCAGGGGCCGGAGCGCCAGCATCCGCTGGGGCAGGTGCTGGCGCAGCAGCGTCAGCGGCAGGGGCGGCAGCTGGTGCAGAAGCAGCAGCGGAGGCGGATTCCTGTGCGGATACAGGTGCGACGGCAACAGCGGCTGTCAGGGCCAGGAGGGTGGCAGCCAGGAATGCGGAGAAACGGGTTTTCATTGAGGTGCTTCCTTTTAACAAAATAAGGTTGGTATTGCTTACTGCTGTTTTTATGTACGACTTGGTTTATTTGTTACGACTACTAGTGCTATTTTTTTTTACTGTGTCTTGCCTGGGTAGAGCAGACTTCCTGAACAAGCGGGTCTGCTCTTGCCTGATTTCTTACTCGAGCTTCCAGACGTACTGGACTTTGGTCCAGGTCTGTTGCGGTTTGCCATCGACGGTACCTGGTTTGTTTTTGCAGGCACCCGACATCAATTGGGAACGTACGGCATTGTCGAGACCACGGAAGCCACTGGACTTGTCGATCTTGACGTCGGCCACTGTACCATCAGCACCGATCAACACGGACAATTGCACGGTACCGGTTTCTTCATTGCGCAGTGAAGCACGTGGATATTCCGGTTTGCAACCAGCGACGTTGAAGTCAATCACACCAGGGATGATGGACGGCCCCGCTGCCTTGGTTTCCACTGCTGGTGCAGGCGCCGGGCCCTTTGGCATGACCGGGTTCTCTGGCTTGACGTTGGACACGGCAGAGATGGTCGGCTGTTGCTGTACGGGTTGCTGTACCTGAACTTCCGGTGGCGGAATGAACGGTGGTGGCGGTGCCAGCAGTTTTGGTGGTGGCGGTGGTGGTGTGTCTGGTGGTGGTGGCGGTGGCTTCACCTCTTCCACGATCTTGGTTTCCAGCGGCTTGATTACCACTTCCATGGCCTTGCGTGCCAGACCTGTCACCAGTGCATATACCACCAGCACGTGAAATAATATGACCAGCCCTAATCCGACAAATTTCTTTCCCGGCTCTTGCTGGCGATTTGAAAAATCCATTCCGGTTGTCTCCTCGAACTTAGAATATGAAGGCGGTAATAATAACCGCTGTTGAAGAAAAATTTACGCTTCTTTGCTGAAAACTTGCCATATTTTTGTACCGGGTATGGAATTCATTCCTCCAGTCAATGATCATGGACTTGATTGTCAGCCTTTATTTGCCGCACTCATAAACAAATTTGACTCCTAAATATCAAAACCTTGATTATTTGCATTTGTGACGAAAATAAGTTGTCGATACTTAGCAATATTTGAACCATGCTTGATGTGCCGGGCTAGCCAACTGGCAATTTCAAATATGCACCAACAAAACAAGATTTTCTGTTTATATTTGCCCCAAAAAAAGGCATAGGACACTGATCAATTTTGAAGTCATCTTATTCACTTTTTTGTTCCTCGCGAATGTCTGATAAGTAAGTTGAAGTGGTCTGTTGTTGAAAAGCAGCGTTAGTCGATTTAAATGAATGAAGTGACCAAAAGTTTTGCATGACTTGTTGCCGTGTCAGTTGAGCAGCGTAGCGGTTTTGATCCTGAAAATAAAGAATGGAGATTTTGCCGCCAAGATCGAACTTGAGCTTATGGGCAATTAAATGGGGTATTCAATTGTTATGGGGCCAGATTGTTGATGTGTTTTTTTATCTGATCAAGAGGTGGCTGCACATGCTTGCTAGCACCATTGGTTTTGACGAGAAAAGGCTGTAAGCAATGCATGATGATCTTTGAGTAAGTAGTGTTACTACATAATTATTAGGTAAGTCATGTTTTATTTTCGTTAATTTTATACTAATTTCGACAATATTTTTCAAATTTTATCTTCGGGTGTACAAATCCGTTAGACATTCGCCTTCATTTTATGTAGTATTGTTACATATAATTGCTGCCTGAAGATACGGGCAAAGAACAGATCTGGAAATATGACTGCTGAGATATTGATCGAAAATCCCAAAAAACCTGGTAGCGCAGAGCTACGTTTGCTGGCAGACATCGGCGGTACCAATGCGCGCTTTGCCTTGGAAACGGCAAACCATCATTTTGAAGCGATTACCGTATTGTCTTGCAATGCCTATCCTGATTTGCAAGCGGCGATTACTGCCTATCTTGCCAGGGAGGAAGTGAAGGCGCTTTGCCCGCAAGCCGTGCAGCATGCTGCCATCGCCATCGCCAATCCGGTAGAGGGGGATGTGGTGAGTATGACCAACCATCACTGGACATTTTCCATAGGGGCTTTGCGCCAGGCGTGCGGCTTTCAGAGTCTGGTGGTGGTGAATGATTTCACCGCATTGGCGATGGCTTTACCTCATTTGGCAGTGCATGAGAAATTGCAGATTGGTGGGGGTAAGGCGCAAGCACAGCGCGCTATCGGTCTGATTGGACCCGGTACTGGTTTGGGTGTATCTGGCATTATTCCTGCGGGGCAGCGCTGGATACCTTTGTGTAGTGAAGGCGGTCATGTCTCATTCTCGCCAGCAGATGATACCGAAATAGATATCCTGCGTTATGTTCGCAAAGAATATGCGCATGTATCTGCCGAGCGCCTGATTTCTGGCATGGGGCTGGAAATCATGTATCGCGCCCTGTCGCTTATTGATCAGGCAGGCAACCCGGAAGACTTGAATGCAGCTGATATCACGCGGCGTGCGCTGGCTGGCAGTTGTCCCGTGTGTGTCCGCACAGTTGAATATTTTTGTGCGATGTTGGGGACCATCGCTGGCAATCTGGCGATGACTCTGGGTGCTACTGGTGGTGTGTATATAGGTGGCGGCATTGTGCCGCGTCTGGGTGAATTTTTCAACACGTCTGCGTTTCGCCAGCGTTTTGAAGCGAAAGGGCGTTTTGCCAACTATCTTGCACAGATACCGACTTTCTTGATTACTGCAGAGTACCCGGCTTTTTTAGGTGTGTCTGCCATTTTGAGTGAGCGGTTGTCAGCGGCTGATCACACGGCTTATGTCTGATGCACCGTGGGTACGCTTAATTATTTTCTGGTCTGAGTTTTAGTGAGCAGGATGTTTTGCAGTGCGCTTGACAGGGCTGTACGCGTGGCGTGCAGCCCTTTTTTTGTCCATTCTTCGTCAGCCACAACGGACTGCATGCTGAACTGCGTTGTGTGCTTGGTTACTCATTTTCCCTGCACTTGTCACTTGGCAGAGGATGTCTTTTCGCCAGATGACGCTGTGTGCAGATCAACCATGCCATACAATACTGAACCCAGAGTAATTGCCATCAAGATGGCTGCGGCGACATATTTGATTTTCATATTAGCCAGTACGAGGTGGAATTTATTTCAGGATAGACGATACGGCCTAAGAAAATCAATCATTACAGGTGTGGCGAGGCGATTTTAATCCGGTATAGCTACCAATACGTCAGCAAATTGCTTGCGATAATTGCCTGGACTGTTCGCTACTATGCGGCGGAAGTGGCGGCGCAGCGATTCTTCGGAACCAAAACCGGCCAGGTCGGCCACCTGTGTCAGGCTGGTGTGTGGTGATTCCAGCAATTCCTTGGCGATAGCGACACGTTCGCGTATCAACCATTCACCCGGCGCCATGCCAGTTGATTCCTTGAACTGGCGTTGTAGCGTGCGTGTACTCATCGCAGCCTTTTCTGCCATTGATGTCAGGTTGTGCGGCAGGGCAGGGTGCAATCTGATCCAGTCCATCAGTTTCGCCAGGCGCGCATGTTCGTCGCTGGGCATGGGGCGTGGTACAAACTGTGCCTGCCCGCCTTCACGGTGCGGCGGTACCACCAGTCTTTGCGCCACCAGGTTGGCGACCCTGGCACCATAATCTTTGCGTACAAGATGCAGCAGCATATCCAAACCGGCGGCTGAGCCTGCCGAACTTAATATCTGCCCCTGATCCACATACAATGCATTCGCTTCCACGTGAATGGACGGGTAGCGCTTCAGTAATTTTTCAGCATAGCGCCAGTGAGTTGTCACTGTCTTACCATCCAGTATGCCGGCTGCTGCGAGGATGAAAACGCCGGAACAGATACTGCAAATTCTTGCGCCACGCGCATAGGCTGCGCGGATTTTTTCCAGTATAGCTGGTGGTGGCATTTCATCAGCATCGCGCCAGCCGGGGATGATGATGGTGTTGGCCTGGTCCAGCATGTTCAGGTCATATGGCACTTCTACGCTGATGCCACCTGCAGCCCGTAATTTGCCTGCTTCCATGGCACAGACAGCGAAGTCATACCAATCCACATTTAGCTCAGGACGATGCAGCGCAAACAATTCCACCGTGCAGCCAAATTCAAAGGTGCACAATTGATCATAAGCTAGGGCAACAACAAGGTGTTTCTTCATGACTTGTTTTTCATTGAGGGAGTCTTCATGACAAAATCTTACCGCAGATTACGTTTCTGGATGTGCTTGTCCACGCAAGGTGTGGGCGCATAACTGTTTACTTTTGGATCAGCGACAACTACACTGGCAGTGCACAACTTCCCCAAGTTGCCGTAAGCGTTTACGTCAAGCAACGCGCCAACTGCCGCCGGACTGGTCCGGAGCCAGATGTTCATCTTTCATGGATGAGCAGGCGTCTGCTGGGCCGGCTTATGGAACTTTTATGAAATCTCAAAAAAACTCTTCTTCTGCAACACCTATGCGCAAATTGCCTGCACGCTACGCAGCTTTCGTCATGCCTTTTTTTCTATCGGTATTGATGACCTGTATCGTTTCGCTGATCAGTACCTTGCGTGGTGTGGGCCTGGCAGACCATTTCCTCGAAATATGGGTGGGATCCTGGTTGCTGTCATGGGTGTTTGCGTTTCCTGTGCTATTGCTGGTATTGCCTCTGGTAAGACGCCTGACCTTGTTGGTGGTCGAAGCACCTCAATAAAAATTTAACCTGTATTGTAGAAGGCAAGAAAAGGGAGTCGCTGCCGGGTTATTCCCGGCCTGCAATCATATTTTGACGAATAGATGCATTGTAAAATGTACATACAGTATTGGGATTGAACCGGGCAACATGTAGCCAGACCTCAGCGGTCTCCGGAACGATGGCATGTGAGGCGTAACTTACGCTTCTTTGATTGTTATCCCTTGCAGAAATCACCAGTAAACATTGCGATTAAACCCCGCATACTAATTTGGTAAATCAACAAAAGCACGTATGTGCTCCTGTCGCGCAAGTTACTCTTCGAGGGGTGGAATGCTGCCCATCAGGTGCAGCAGAATAATAATTTTGCATAATAAATGTTAATTTGACATTAAACTCTGCATTAAACTCGCAAAACACACTCAAAACGGTATGGTCTGCCACTTGCCTTTGGTAAAATAGCGGGCTGAGGACTTTTGCAATACTTATCTTGGCGTCATGTCATTGTCCCGACTGGCACAGACAGGATCGCCACCCTTCAACCTTGCCAATTCCATATCACGATGCAATTCAACCGACTCAGTGACCTGATCGCAGCCAACCAGCTTCAGGGTAAACGTGTTTTCATCCGCGCCGATTTGAACGTTCCACAGGACGATAACGGCAATATTACCGAAGATACCCGTATCCGCGCTTCGGTGCCAGCGATACAGCAGGCTTTGCAGGCGGGGGCAGCAGTGATGGTAACTTCGCATCTGGGCCGTCCGACAGAAGGTGAATTCAAGGCGGAAGATACGCTGGCACCTGTGGCGAAACGTTTATCAGAATTATTGGGCGTGGTCGTAGAACTCAAGCAAAACTGGGTTGATGGTGTTGACGTAGCGCCAGGGCAGGTGGTCTTGCTGGAAAACTGCCGCGTCAACAAGGGTGAAAAGAAAAACGATGATGCACTGGCACAAAAGATGGCTGCGCTGTGTGATGTGTATGTCAATGACGCCTTTGGTACAGCTCATCGTGCAGAAGCAACTACCCACGGCATCGCCAAGTTTGCTCCTGTAGCTTGCGCTGGCCCATTGCTGTCAGCCGAACTGGATGCATTGGGTAAGGCGCTGGGCCATCCGGCGCGCCCACTGGTGGCTATCGTTGCTGGTTCCAAAGTATCCAGCAAGCTGACGATTTTGAAATCCCTGGCTGACAAGGTTGATAACCTCATCGTTGGCGGTGGTATTGCCAATACTTTCATGCTGGCGTCTGGCCTCAAAATCGGCAAATCGCTGGCTGAAGCAGATCTGGTCGAAGAAGCAAAGGCCATCATCGACATGATGGCCAAGCGCGGTGCCTCTGTGCCAATTCCTACTGATGTCGTCTGCGCTAAAGAATTCTCGCCAACTGCAGTGGCAACAGTCAAGGCGGTGGCGGATGTACAAGACGATGACATGATTCTTGACATCGGCCCAACCACTGCAGCCTTGCTGGCAGAACAGATCAAGAAAGCTGGTACCATCGTCTGGAACGGCCCGGTAGGCGTATTTGAATTCGACCAGTTCGGCAATGGCACCAAGGTGCTGGCGCAGGCGATTGCGGATTCCAGTGGTTTTTCCATCGCTGGTGGTGGCGATACCCTGGCGGCGATTGCCAAGTACAACATCGCGGACAAGGTAGGCTATATCTCGACAGGCGGCGGCGCTTTCCTCGAATTCCTGGAAGGCAAAACCTTGCCAGCAGTAGAAATTTTGTTGCAACGTGCTGTGAAATAATTTGATTCAAGATCAAGACCAAGGCCCTTAATCACAGAGACACGGAGACACAGAGAAAGGCAAGAGAAAAGCTTTAGTGCTTAAGTAATACTTTTGAAAGTATTAGATTTTCTCTGTGGCCCTCTGTGCCGCCTCTGTGTCTCTGTGGTGAGCTTTTCGGTCTTAATCAGCTTTCAGGTTTTATGTAATTAACATATAAAAAATTTTCAGGAGATCAGATGTCACGTGCCACCAAGATTGTTGCCACCATAGGCCCAGCTTCAAATGACTTGCCAACGCTCAAGCGTATGATACAAGCCGGGGTAAATGTGGTGAGGCTGAATTTTTCGCATGGCAAGGCGCAGGATCATATAGACCGGGCTACCATGGTGCGCCAGGCAGCAGCAGAGTGTGGTCGTGAAATCGCCATCATGGCGGATTTGCAGGGCCCAAAAATCCGTATTGGCAAGTTTGAAAATTCCCGCATCCATCTGGAAAACGGTGACAAGTTCATCCTCGATGCCGACTGCACCATGGGTACACAAGAGCGTGTTGGCCTTGATTACAAAGCCCTGCCGCGTGATGTCAGAAATGGTGATTTGCTGTTGCTGAACGATGGCCTGATTGTGCTGGTCGTCGAAAAAGTTGTTGGCAATGAAATCCATACCGTCACCAAGATTGGTGGCGAGTTGTCCAACAACAAGGGCATCAACCGTCAGGGTGGTGGCCTGACAGCGCCAGCACTGACCGGCAAGGATATGGAAGACATCAAGACCGCGATGTCTTTCCAGGCAGATTACATTGCCGTGTCTTTCCCAAAAAATGCAACAGACATGGAAATGGCAAGACAGCTTTCGAACATCGCTGGAGAGCCTTACAACCACAAACCAATGATGATCGCCAAGATCGAGCGTGCTGAAGCGATCCCGTTGTTGCAAGAAATTCTGGATGCATCAGATGGCATCATGGTCGCGCGTGGTGACCTGGCTGTGGAAGTCGGCAATGCCGCTGTGCCAGCCTTGCAAAAACGCATGATCAAAATGGCCCGTGCTTCCAACAAGGTGGCGATTACTGCTACTCAGATGATGGAATCCATGATCGTCAATGCCGTGCCTACCCGTGCTGAAGTATCAGACGTGGCCAATGCCGTGCTGGATGGCACGGATGCCGTTATGACATCTGCAGAAACCGCATCTGGCAAATACCCGATAGAAACCGTGGAAGCGATGTCGCTGATTTGCCTGGAAGCTGAAAAATTCCAGGAAAACAAGCTTGATGCTGATTTCCTCAACATGACCTTTACCCGTATCGACCAGTCCATCGCTTATGGCGCGTTGTTCACTGCCCATCACCTGGGTGTGAAAGCCATCGTGGCCCTGACCGAATCGGGTTCCACTGCCTTGTGGATGAGTCGCCATAGTGTGGACGTGCCGCTGTTTGCACTTACCCCTAGCATAGCGACCCAGCGTAAGGCAGCCCTGTACCGCAATGTCCAGACTTTCAACCTGCCATACTCTGCCGATAGAGAAGTGGTGTTGAAGTCTGCCGAAACTGTCTTGCTGAAACACGATGTTGTCGCCAAAGGTGACATGATCGTGGTGACCTGGGGTGAGCCCATGGGACAAGTCGGTGGCACCAACGCAATGAAAATTGTCAGGGTCGGCGAGAATTAAGCCCGTTAAGTATGACTTAAGGGCAAAGATTTTTTTATAGCAATCTGGAGTTAATTATGCCTCTCGTATCCATGCGTCAATTGCTGGACCATGCCGCCGAAAACGGTTATGGCCTGCCAGCTTTCAACGTCAACAATCTGGAGCAGGTCACCGCCATCATGCAGGCAGCCGATGAAGTTGGTGCGCCTGTTATCATGCAAGCGTCTGCCGGTGCGCGCAAATATGCTGGCGAAGCATTCCTGCGTCATCTGATTGAAGCAGCGGTAGAAGCTTACCCGCACATCCCCGTCGTCATGCACCAGGACCATGGCCAGTCGCCTGCAGTCTGCATGGCCGCTATCAAATCCGGCTTTACGTCGGTGATGATGGATGGTTCTCTGATGGAAGACGGCAAGAGCGTCGCCAGCTATGAATACAACGTCGAAGTATCGCGTGAAGTGGTCAAGTTTTCCCACTCCATCGGCGTCACGGTAGAGGCGGAACTGGGTGTGCTCGGTTCTCTGGAAACCATGATGGGGGATAAGGAAGACGGTCACGGTGCTGACGGCAAAATGACACGTGAACAATTGCTGACCGACGTGCAGCAAGCCGCTGACTTCGTCAAGCAAACCCAGTGTGATGCATTGGCGATTGCGATCGGTACGTCCCACGGTGCCTACAAATTCTCGCGCAAGCCTACTGGCGATATCCTGGCGATAGACCGCATCAAAGAAATCCACCAGCGTATTCCTAACACCCATCTGGTAATGCACGGTTCTTCTTCTGTACCGCAAGAACTGCTGGATGAAATCCGCCAGTTCGGTGGTGACATGAAAGAAACCTATGGCGTGCCGGTAGAAGAAATTGTCATCGGCATCCAGAACGGTGTACGCAAGATCAACATCGACACCGACATCCGTCTGGCGATGACAGGCGCGATCCGTCGCTACATGTTTGAAAATCCATCCAAGTTTGATCCACGCGATTACCTGAAACCAGCACGTGAAGCTGCCAAGCTGGTCTGTAAGGCACGTTATTTGTCTTTCGGTTGCGAAGGCCAGGCAGGCAAGATCAAGCCTATGGCTCTGGAAAAAGTAGCAGAGCAATACAAGAAAGGCGCTTTGGCGCAGATCGTCAATTAAGATTAAGTTTGTTTCCTCAACCCGGTGCGAGCCGGGGTGAGGAAGTTCAGGGTTTAGACAAAATTGGTGGTGGTAGCAATTTCGTAGGTTGGGCTATAAATGTAGGTTGGGCTACGCCTTACCAGCCCAACACTCGGCGTTTAAATAACGTATACGTTTGTTGAGATCCAGTGTTGGGCTGGGCCCAACCTACGAGATATGCCTATCAATCCACCAACAATTTTGTGTAAACCCTATCCAGATCGAAATAAAGAAATCCCTCATGACTACGCAAATCAATTCCACTCTTCATTCCCTGCCTTTGCTGGGCCGTGGCAAAGTCCGTGACAATTATGCTGTTGGCGACGACAAGCTGCTCATCGTCACCAGTGACCGCCTGTCGGCATTCGATGTCATCATGAATGAACCCATTCCTGACAAGGGGCGTGTGCTGAACCAGATGGCGAATTTCTGGTTTGAAAAGCTCGGCCACATCGTCCCTAACCATCTGACCGGCATCACCCCAGAATCCGTGGTTGCTGCCGATGAAGTGGCACAGGTCAAAGGTCGTGCAGTTGTCGCCAAACGCCTGAAACCCATCATGGTAGAAGCCGTAGTCCGTGGCTATATCATCGGCTCTGGCTGGAAAGATTACCAGGATACAGGCGCGATCTGCGGCATACAATTGCCAGCAGGCCTGCCACAGGCAGCCAAGTTGCCAGCACCTATCTTTACCCCGGCTGCCAAGGCAGAAATGGGCGAGCATGATGAAAACATCAGCTATGCAGAAACCGAACAACGTATAGGGGCAGAACTGGCCGCCAAGATCCGCGACATCAGCATACAGTTGTACACCGAAGCAGCTGAATATGCTGCTACCCGTGGCATCATCATTGCCGACACCAAGTTTGAATTTGGTCTTGACGACAATGGCGTCCTGCATTTGATGGATGAAGTGCTGACCGCCGATTCTTCCCGCTTCTGGCCTGCTGATTCTTATGCCACTGGCATTTCACCACCGTCTTTTGACAAACAGTTCGTGCGTGATTATCTGGAAACCATCACCAGTTGGAAAAAGACCGCCCCAGCACCAGCCCTGCCAGATGAAGTTGTGCAAAAAACTGCTGCCAAATACCGTGAAGCGCTGGAACGCCTGACTGGCGAAAGCTTGAAGGACTGATGATGACCACCACAAATAAAGTTGTTGTCGGCGTCGTCATGGGTTCATCATCTGACTGGGACGTGATGCAAAACGCCGTCGCCATCCTCAAGGAATTTGGCATAGGCTTTGAAGCCAAGGTCGTCTCTGCCCACCGCATGCCGGATGAAATGTTTGCGTATGCAGAAACCGCCCGCGAACGCGGCCTGCGCGCCATCATCGCCGGTGCCGGTGGTGCTGCGCACTTGCCAGGCATGATTGCCGCCAAAACCATCGTGCCAGTATTGGGTGTGCCTGTGCCATCCAAATACCTGCGTGGTGAAGACTCGCTGTTGTCCATCGTGCAAATGCCAAAAGGCATACCGGTGGCGACGTTTGCAATAGGCGAGGCAGGTGCAGCAAACGCCGCGTTGGCCGCGATTGCGATGCTGGCGACGACTGATGATGCACTGGCAGCGAGGTTGATCGAGTTCCGCGAAAAGCAAACGCAAGTTGCACGCGATATGGTGTTGCCGGTTTGAGTGTGAATGATCGTGTATTGGGTTAATTTTGTAGGCTGAGTTAGCTTTGTAGGTTGGGCTGCGTTTTACCAGCCCAACACTCGGCATTTAAATGACCTGTACGCTCATTGAGGCCCGCTGTTGGGCACGAGGCCCGGCCAGACCTACGTTCACGGCCCAATCAAATTGCACGATCTGATTTACAAAACTTGATATCGCAACCTGGATTTCGATCTGCATAAATATCCGTATCTCATTTGGTTTGTACTATTGTGTACAAACGATTCCTAGTTTGAAATCACTACCATGACCACTCATCCACAGCCAGCACAACCACGCCAACCATTGTTACCCAATACCCCCAACAGTTGCCTTGGCATCATGGGTGGCGGCCAACTGGGCCGCATGTTTGCCCAGGCGGCGCAAGCCATGGGTTACCAGGTGGCCGTTCTGGAACCGGAGGCAGGTTGCCCAGCCGCGCAAGTGGCAGACCAGCATGTGCACGCAGGCTATGAAAACCAATCTGGCTTGACGGCGCTGGCCAAGCTCAGCAAAGCCGTTACTACCGAATTTGAAAACGTCCCGGCAGACAGCCTTAGTCTGCTCGCGCAAACCAGCTTTGTGGCACCGGCAGCAGCCTGCGTTTCCATAGCCCAGGATCGTCTTGCAGAAAAACATTTTTTCACTCGTTGTGGTGCGACTACGCATGTGTACCCGGCACCGCACTGGGGCATTGCCAATCAAAATGATATTGCCAGCGTCAAAGATGAACTTTTGCCGGGTATCCTGAAGACGGTACGAATGGGTTACGATGGCAAAGGCCAGGTACGTGTGCGCGATCGTGCTGAACTTGCCGCAGCCTTTGCTGGCATGAATGGTCAGGTCTGCGTATTGGAAAAAATGCTGCCGCTGGCGTATGAAGTGTCGGTACTCGTCGCTCGCGGTGTCGATGGCGAGGCTGTTGTGTACCCGATTGCAGAAAACGTCCACCGTGACGGTATCTTGTTCACCACCATCGCCCCCAGTGCTCATGTTTCAGCAGATGTCGCCAACAAGGCACAAGCTGCCGCCCTGCATATCATTGCAGAGATGGGTTATGTAGGCGTGTTGTGCATAGAATTTTTTGTACTCAAAGATGGTAGCCTGGTGGTCAATGAAATGGCACCTCGCCCGCACAATAGCGGCCATTACACCATAGACGCTTGCGTCACCAGCCAGTTCCAGCAGCAAGTCAGGGCGCTGGCGCAATTGCCGTTGGGTGATACGCGCCAGCATTCGCCAGCAGCCATGCTCAATATCCTTGGTGATGTCTGGTATGAAGGCGACACCGACAATATGCGTGAACCAGCCTGGGATCAAGTGCTGGCATTGCCCGGTGCCCACCTGCACCTGTACGGCAAGGCAGAAGCCCGGCGCGCCCGCAAGATGGGGCACATCACCTTTGTCGCACCAAGCATGGCAGAGGCACAGACCAACCTGACCAAAGCTTGCGCCATCCTCGGTATAGCAGCACCGGAGTGGGCATGAAGTCATTAGCGTGCACACCTGACGCCATTGTAGAAGCAGCGCAAGCACTGGAACGCGGTCAACTGGTCGCCTTCCCGACCGAAACCGTCTACGGCCTGGGTGCCGATGCAGAAAACCCGGCAGCCGTCGCCAATATCTACGCCGCCAAGGGTCGCCCGTCGAACCACCCGGTTATCGTCCATGTCGCACCCGGGGCTGATATCAGCTACTGGGCCAAGGACATCCCGGCAGAAGCACACAAGCTCATCGCCGCCTTCTGGCCCGGCCCACTGACGCTGATTTTAAAACGTGCTGACCATATTCCAGATGCTGTCTCTGGTGGGCAAGACACTGTTGGCATACGCTGCCCATCCCATCCCGTCGCGCAAGAACTCTTTCGGGCCTTCAAGGCAGGCAAGGGTGGGGTTGCAGCACCATCAGCCAATAAATTTGGCCACGTCAGCCCTACAACGGCAGCGCACGTTGAGGAAGAGTTCGAGCAAGAGACGCAACCCGGCGGCCTCATTGCCAGCATACTTGACGGCGGCCAGAGCGAAGTCGGAATAGAATCCACCATCGTGGACCTCAGCCGCCTGGCCACCCACGGCCCCGTGCTGCTGCGCCCCGGCCACATCACCGTAGCGCAAATGGCGGCGGTACTGGGCACAACCCCTGCAGCGCCTGACGCCGAAGCCCCCCGTGCGTCCGGAACACTTGACGCCCACTACGCACCGCATACTCCAGTGATATTGGTCGAAGCCGCAGAGCTGGACGACATTGTCAACCGCCTGCACGCCAAAAACAAAAAGCTCGCCCTCATGAGCTACCAGGCCCACCCCGCCATCCACGCCGAAGCCTGGCGCCACCTGCCTGCCGACCCAATAGGATACGCGCATGACCTGTATGCAGGTTTGCGTGAACTTGATCATGCGAATGCTGACCTGATTTTGGTAGAAGCACTGCCGCAGGACAAAGACTGGCAAGGCGTGAATGATCGTTTGCGCAGGGCGGCGTTTGATTCGCGGGATGTGTTGAAGGGTTTGCTTGATCATGCCTGATCTGGCACCTACGTAACTCATGCTTCGACAAAATACAGTTTACATGGGATAGATAAAATGAAACTTACTCAAGCGATTGATGAAGTAGTAAAGAGATCCAATAAATCACTAACCCCGCAGGAAATCAAGGATATTATTAAGCAACGATTTCCTGAACTCTATGGAACTGATAAAGCAAAAGAAAATGTTGCTAGAGGCAATTACAGTAATTTAGATCATGCACTTCTTGCGCCAATATACGGCTATGTTAAAAAAAGTGATAAGTATTCAATTAATAACTCAGTAAAACCGTATACCATTTCCCTCATCGATAATTCAGAATCGGCTGACTCACTTCAAGATGAGAGTTTACCTGACGATTTGCTCCAGGATCTAGGAGTCGTATATGTTTTGTCCAGTGGCGTATTTACGGCGGACGGCAAGAAAATTATCAAAATCGGATTTACTACGCAGGAATTGGAAACACGAATTAATCAATTGTATACAACCGGATCTCCTTTCAAATTTGAGGAGATCAAATCCTATAAAGTCAGAAATTATTTTGAACTAGAGCAATCACTTCATAAGCTTCTTGCACCTTATAGACTGAGCAATGGAAGAGAATTTTTTAGTGAAGACGCACTCGAATTTATTGATCAAATTGTCGATATACATCTTCGTGTACTGAACACTTCAGGCAAATAAGAAATGTTAATACGATGAGTTCAGTTTAGTATTTGCTGTATCGAAAATTTTATTCATTGATCGGTGTGTTGCAACGCACCCAAATCACCGTAGCTCTTAGACTGCTGCATAGATACGATTATTGTAGTGTAATCATACACACGTTAATTTGCTCCAGATACATTAATAAACTCGCATCCGCATGCCTTAGACAAACAGGTGCGAGTTTATCTGTTTTTTTAATACTCAATGCTCTGGCTTGACCGTCACAGTCAGTTCGCGCAAGATGCCGCCGCGTTCTGCACTGCCGGATTGCGTTCCTTCTCCTCGCATACGTTGCAGGCAGTATTCCCGGTCTGACGACGAATGTGCATCGCAGCGACGTTCGCGGTTACGCTGGAGTTGCTCATCGTTTTCTGAGGTGAGCCTGCCCGACCGAAGTTCCTGTCTGGCGGCACCTGCCTCCCGCAGGCAGGTTTCCTTGGATTGATTGGATTGGCCTTTGTTACAGATACTCCGTTCATATTCGTAACGTGAGCGAGGGCTGCTATCTTCGCGATCCGCCGCGACGCCCATATTAACGAGAAGGAAGGAGGAAATGATTCCGGCAATCAAGATAGCTGCTTTTGGGGTAGCACGCGTGCGTGAGCATTGACGCTGAGAATTGACGGAAGTGGCGTTTGCTTGATAGTGCTTCATGGCATGACCTCATTGAAATGGTAAAAATTCTGTAATCTTGTCACTAGAACTCATTTCATCAATAGGGGTGAGATGCGTTTGCCTCATAACGCAGTCCAGCACGCGTTATGAGGCAAACCCTCCGGGAGCTGGCCGCATTGACACTTCGCGGGCGCATTGCAGCGTAAGGTTGTAACATCGCGCTTGCTAAGGCACCAGCCTTAGCTGCGCAGGGTACACACCTTACGCCTTGCACTGCACCCCGAATCGCCTTGCTCGCACTCATCCCTATTGATGAAATGAGTTCTAGTATGAGAGTAGTCGCTAGCGCGCGCTATTTCTGCGTGCTAGCGCACATTTGCTAATAAAATCTTTGTCCAACAGGAACGCGGTTCTGTGTAACGTGAAGTTGGCCCCCAATTCTGTAAGCAGTGGGCAGCGTACGCTAACGTACAGATACTCTCTTCATTTGCCCATTATTCTGACAACATGCGTTTCTTCATAGCCCACTTCGTTTGTGGCAATACAGGGGAGACACCAATCAGAACAGGGAAACAGCATGGCACATATCATTGCCGGACGATTGCAACTGCAGGATCAGGTGCAGCAGGCCATACATCAATTGGTGGCGATTGGTTTTTCAGAGAACCAGATCAGCTCCTTTTATCTCAATCCGCCCGGGCAGCATGATATGTATAAGTTGGGTGGTGATCGTGATGAATCACCCGGTTCCAAGGACGCTGGTGCTGGCGCAGTTGGTGGGGCAACAGCGGGTGGCGCAGTTGGCGCTGCGGTGGGGATTATTGGTATTCCTGTTGCAGGGCCAGTGAGTGCTGCTTTGGGCACCCTGATCGGGGCGCATGTCGGCTCACTGATCGGTGGCTTGTCGCAGATGAAAGAAAAAGGAGATGCCAAAGATGATGCAGAAAATGCCGCAACTGTGCGTCATTCCGGCATGATGGTCGCCGTCAGCGTTAATGGCCCAGAGCGGGCAGATGATGTGGTCACGGTATTACGGGGTCTTGGTGCTGACCAGATTGAAACGGGCGAAGGCACGATTACAGCTGGCAACTGGCATGATTTTGACCCCTTGCAGCCGCCAAAATTTATTTTACCTGTCGAGCAAGCTACAGTGGAACAGCAGGCTCTAGAGCAGGGAGTGACTGGTCGTGAACTATAAAGGTAAAGCCGAAAAGCATCACAGTACACGCGACCCTGACATGACCAGGCAGGGTGGCAAAGCCATGTTGCCGCATGAACGGGATGAAACGACTGACGACAGGGTAAAGCTACGCAAAGTCATGAAGCAAGCCTTGCGTGATTTGCAGCAAGGTCAGGTTGATACTGACCTGCACGGGGAACGTGGTGTCGAGGCGGCTATTGAGCCATCGGCCCGAATGGGACGCAAACCCTGAGTGGATGCTGTGTATCATTGGCTACAGGCTGCTGTTGGTGTTTACCCCCTCTGATGCGCCAATTCTGCCCGCTTTTTCATGAGCCCAAGTATGGATTGATGAAAATCGTTGAGGACCATTTTCCCCCATAAATCGCCATAAGTCTTCAGTTGGGATTTATTCACGAAGCGGGTGCTCAGACGCAGTTCTGTACCACCATCTCTGGCTACCAGGTCATAGCCACCATCCAGCACATTGAAATATTCACCTCCCATTTCCACGTGTCTGTCGAGCGCATCTCTGGGAATGCCACCTGGTGCGATATGAAACTTGTAATGCATGGCATATGGCTTTTGCCAGGTGGTGATGATTTCTTCAAAACGTACATTTTTTTCCCAGCGCGAAGTACGTACTGCCCCTACGCCTGCACCATTCATATTGGCTTCTATCGGTTTGGGTAAGCCTATCAGGTGCACGAATGAAAAACCGAGCTCGTCAGGCGCAATGTTTTTGACCGTTGCCAGTTGGTCAAATACTTCTTCAGGGCTGGCTTGTATCTGTATGACAGAACTGACCACTTGTTCGCTTTGCGCAGGTGGCAGACTGGCTTCAATCGGGCCAAGCAAGAGTGGCAGCAGTGCGAAGGAAGACAGGCTCACCCTGGATGCCCTGAAGCGATTATGTATCCAGCCAGCGATAAGGCCGCCTAGCATGGCGGCGATCAGAAATACCGGCAAAACAAGAACGATGCAGATTAATCCTTCCAGCAGGCATACGAACATGGCTATCAGGAAGCATAACATTGCTGAGGTTGCCGCTCGCAACTGGTCCGGGATGGAGATGCGTGATTTTCCGGCAGCAATCACAACGGCTATGCCGCCGATGCTGAAGGGAGTAACGATCAGGAAGGCAGTGGATACGATCTGCAGCCATTCATGCATGGCCTTGTATTCAAACCCAATACGCAATAACAGGCCATAAACAACGCCGGCAATCACGGCGCCAATAAGTCGGAATTCTAAACGTGCTGTGGGGGCGGACATGGTCTATGCCTGATCATGAGTTTGGATAGTGGCCGGAGGATTAATCTCGGCCTGATCAGCTACTTTGGTGTTGGAGCGCTAATTAAGCAGACGTTGACTGCAGTCTTGCCTTGTTAGCGAAAAGCCTATGAAAACACTGTAACAAACCTGTCTGATAAAGATTTATTAATTGTATTTCTTACTTGTATTCGACTTTAGGTGGTTTGTCATTGGAGTAGCTTAAGGTTCTTGATCTGACGCCTTCTGGCAAAGGGCTATTCATAATCTCTTTAGCCATTTTTTGGTTCCTGTAATTCATGTTATCGACCAGATTGTTATGGTCGCGTACTGCCTGGCGTTGGTTGAAAGCTTCATTCTTGGCGGCCAAATTGCTGTCTCCGCCTGCTTCACCACCTGAACCAACCATTTTCTGGCCGGCTTGCACAGATTTTTGCTTGACGCTGGACTTGGCGCAAACATTGTCTGTGAAGGTCACGCGTCCGTCGCTGTCCACACATTTTTGTATCTGGGCAGATGCCACATTGCTCAGTGCCAGCAGCATCGCGGCAGAAAAAAGATGTATGGTTTTCATAAAGAGCTTCCCTCAGGTTTTATAATTTTGGTAGCGCCGCAAGCTCAATAGCTGGTCGCCGTGACTTCAAGCTTCTCATGAACAGAATTAAAATTCAAGTAAGAGATAGTTCTGCACTCAGGTACGTGCTGGAGCCACGTATTTATCTATGTATTTATTTATACACCAGCTTCATGACCAGAATAAAACTTGCCAGTACCAGAGTGATCATATTGGCGATGATGACTGGCAGTGCATGCAGCATCAGGCCATAAATCAGCCACAGCATGATGCCAGTGACGAGGATGAGGTACATGCCCAGAGATACCCCTTCGGCACGTTTGCGGCGCCAGGTCATCCAGGCTTGTGGAATAAAGGCGGTGGTAGTGAGGAAGGCAGCAAGATAACCGATGCAATCGGTGGAAAATGGGAAAATCATTATGCTCTTATTTCGGTGGCAGCAAAAACTGACCAGAGTGAAAGACCAGTGGTGCCTGGCGCGTGAATTCGCAATGTTCCACTTCGCCGACGAAGATGACATGATCGCCTTCGGGGTAACGACTACGGTTATGGCATTCAAACCAGGCTGACGCCCCGCTTAGTATCGGGTGGCCAGTGCGTGACAGCGTGTATTTTACCCCTTCAAACCGGTCGGTTTTACGGCTCGCAAATTGTTCGGCCAGCCATGCTTGCTCACTTGATAAGACATTGACGACATAATGCGAATTGCCAGTGAACACTGGCATGCTGTTGGCTGCATTACCCAGACTCCAGAGTATCAGCGGTGGGTCTAGCGATACGGAATTGAAGGAACTGGCAGTCAAGCCAAGAAAAACGCCATTTGCCAGGCGAGTGGTAATAACCGTAACGCCAGTTGCAAATTGCGACAGGGCATCACGAAAATGGCGAGTATCAAATTCGCGCACTTGGGCGCGAGGGGAGCGGGTATGCATGGATTTCCGTGGTTTTTATTTAAACCATGATCAAGTCTGGCGAATACGGCTAATCTGTGGCGATTTCAGACAAAAATCGTGTATTCATTACCCCAACAACAGGTTTTGTTGTTCTGGCGCAGTATCTTAAGCAAAGTTTTCATAACATTATCCCAGATTTCTTGCGTCCTAAGCAGTCTTGCTGTGGTGGGTAAGAATGCTGAAACGCATTCCGCTCTGATTGATCAAAATAGTTCTTACTACTGGCTACTGCTGTAGGGCGGCGCTGACTGTGTTAAACTTGCGCCCTTGTAAGATTCCAAATTTTAGCTTTAAGTAGTTGATTCCGTTGATTTTTTCGTTTTTACACTTTCCTGACCGGGGCACTTGCTTATGTTCATGCGCATGTCTGTTTTTCTGACTGTACGTCGTGGTTTGATGGCCCTGATGCTGGTTGGCTTTAGCCTGAGCAGCATGGCGCAAACGGCTGGACAAGTAACGGATGAGCGTAGCTTCCCACCCAATACCAAGCGTGGCGTGCTGGATATGTCGAAATATCCAGATGTGATCATGGATGGCAAGATCAGGTACACCGTGCCAGCGACACGTTTTTATGATGCACAGAATATGCTGGTATTGCCGACTTACCTGACGGGTAATTACATCATTGTCAATTACACAGACAACGATTTTGGTGAGTTGCAAAAAATATGGATTTTGACTGCGGATGAACGCAAGCGGGTATTGCCCGCACCGCAAGTGTGGACGCCGATGCAGTTCAAGAGTAGCAATTAGCAACGGGATTTACGCCAAACTCAGTGATGTAGTGCCTTCGGTAATTGATTGCTGAGTAACAGCAAATTAGAAAATTATGCAAAAAAAAGTATTTATTAAAACCTTCGGTTGCCAGATGAACGAGTATGACTCGGACAAGATGGCGGATGTGCTCAATGCCAATGATGGCATGATCAAGACCGACAACCCCGACGATGCCGACGTGATCTTGCTGAATACCTGCAGCGTGCGCGAAAAAGCATCTGAGAAGGTGTTTTCCGATCTGGGGCGCCTGCGTGAATTGAAGCGTAAAAAGCCTGATCTGTTGATCGGTGTCGGTGGTTGTGTTGCCTCGCAAGAAGGTGAAGCCATTATTAAGCGTGCACCCTATGTAGACGTGGTATTTGGCCCGCAGACCCTGCACCGCCTGCCACAATTGATCGACGCACGTCGCCACTCTGGTCGTTCACAAGTCGATATCAGCTTTCCTGAAATTGAAAAATTTGACCATATGCCACCTGCCAAGGTGGAAGGTGCGACAGCTTTTGTTTCCATCATGGAAGGTTGCAGCAAGTATTGCAGTTATTGCGTCGTGCCTTATACACGCGGCGAAGAAGTCTCGCGTCGCTTTGATGATGTGCTGGCTGAAGTGGCAGGTCTGGCTGAACAAGGGGTCAAAGAAATCACCCTGCTGGGACAAAACGTGAATGCTTACCGAGGTGTCATGGAAGATGGCGAGATTGCTGACTTTGCCCTGTTGATTGAATACGTCGCTGAATTCCCGCAAATTGAACGCATACGCTTTGTCACCAGCCACCCCAAAGAATTCACCCAGCGCCTGATTGACTGTTATGCCAAGGTACCCAAGCTGGTTAATCATTTGTACCTGCCAGCCCAGCATGGATCTGACCGTATTTTGTCGGCGATGAAGCGCGGTTATACTGCAATCGAATACAAATCTGTTTTGCGCCGTCTGAAACAGGTGCGCCCTGACATTGCAGTGTCGTCTGACTTTATCGTCGGCTTCCCTGGTGAAACAGATGAAGATTTTGATGCACTAATGAAGCTTATCAATGACATCGGTTTTGATAACAGCTTCAGCTTCATCTTCAGCCCACGACCTGGTACCCCGGCGGCTAATCTGACGGACGATACCCCTGCGGAATTGAAATTGCGTCGCCTTCAACATTTGCAGGCCGTGATTGATGCCAATACCAAGAAATACAGCAATGCCATGATAGGCACGGTACAACGTATTCTGGTCGAAGGCCCGTCCGTCAAGGATGCGAATGAATTGCAGGGCCGCACCGAGAATAACCGTGTTGTTAATTTCGCTGGTCCCAAAGATCTCATTGGTACGCTGGTCAATACCCGCATTACCGAATCCTATAATTATTCCTTACGTGGCGAATTAGTCGAAGAGGCAGTGACAGCATAATGGCAAAAACTCCTGTGCCGGTAGCACACTTCATCCCTCAACCCTTGGACAACACCCGCCTTGCGCATCTGTGTGGACCATTGGATGAGAACCTGCGGCAAATTTCGTCGGCGCTGGATGTGACTATCTTCCGGCGTGGTGAAAAATTCATTGTCAGTGGTCACAATGCCGAAAAAGCCATAGAAATTCTCGAACATTTCTATGGACTGGCAAAAAAAATCATCACCATTGATGAAGTGCAACTGGCTTTGGTAGAACAGCGCGCCAGCAAAAATCTGAAGACCGGCAAAGCAGACAAAGCCGATGCCGTCACTAAAGATGATGTCGCCATCGATTCACCTTTGCCCGAAGATGCCGACATTGAAAGTCCGATGCTGAAAACCCGCCGCAGTGATTTGCGCGGGCGCACGCCACATCAAAACCATTACATCAAGGCCATACTCGAACACGATATCAGCTTCGGCATAGGTCCCGCAGGTACAGGTAAAACCTATCTTGCAGTGGCATGTGCAGTCGACGCACTGGAGCGTGATGCCGTTAAGCGTATCGTACTGACGCGGCCAGCGGTTGAAGCTGGCGAACGCCTGGGCTTTTTACCTGGTGATCTGGCACAGAAGGTAGACCCATATTTGCGCCCACTGTATGACGCCCTGTATGATTTGCTTGGTTTTGACCGCACGCAAAAAATGTTTGAAAAGCAGGTCATCGAAATTGCTCCGCTGGCGTATATGCGTGGACGCACGTTGAACCACGCTTTTGTTATCCTGGATGAAGCGCAAAACACCACGGCGGAACAGATGAAGATGTTCCTGACACGCATAGGTTTTGGCAGCAAGGCTGTCATTACGGGTGACGCCACTCAGGTGGATTTGCAACGCGGTCAAAAAAGTGGATTGATCGATGCCTGTCAGGTGCTGGATGGGGTGCGCGGTATCGCTTTCACCCATTTCAGTAGTGTGGATGTGGTACGTCATCCGCTGGTGGCACGCATCGTCGATGCCTACGAATCTGCGAATGCCAATGCGACCGCCAACAGCGCCGCCATTGGCCTGTTAAAACCCGCAACCCCTCTCAGTTCTGCACACCATGGTCGCAAAAAGTAAATCCGAAACCAAACCTCAAGTCAAACCCAAACTGACCCTGTCCGTGCAATATGCCGACAAGCGCCTGCAAGACCAACTGACCCGCCCGCTGATACGCAGGACCGTACAGGCAGCGCTGTTCTTTCCGGCCGAGATTACCTTGCGCTTCGTCAATGCAGAAGAGGGCAAGTTGCTGAATCATGATTATCGCGGTAAAGACTACGCCACCAATGTGCTGACCTTTGCCTACACCGAAGATGAAGATGCTGAAGTGACCCAGGCTGACATCATCCTGTGTACCGACGTGCTGCAAAAAGAAGCGGCAGAGCAAAAGAAAACGGTACTCGAACATGCACAACACCTGATCGTCCATGGTGTCTTGCATGCACAGGGCTATGATCATGAAGACGACGAAGAAGCCGAAGAAATGGAAGCCCTGGAGATAGAGATACTGGCGGGGCTGGGTTTGGAAAATCCGTATCAGTAGCGCTGGAGTTTGCACTCCTTATCCTTGGTTGGCGCAGGAATTTCTATTGAAAGAATAACATGGGCGAACACAAGCCTCGCGGCAGGCGTATTACCATGGGCGACCGCGCTGTAGTTGCCTATGGTTTACGTACACAGTTCTGGCAAGACCTTTACTACTATGCAATGACATCCAGCTGGCCAGTATTTTTTGCTGGTGTGGGTGTTGTCTTTCTGGTGCTCAATCTGTGTTTTGCCAGCTTATTCATGCTGGGTAATAACCCCATCGGTAACCTGGCACCCAATAATTTCCTGGGTGCTTTTTTCTTTAGTGTCGAAACGTTGGCGACTGTGGGTTATGGTGACATGCATCCGCAGACCGTGTACGGACATAGTGTGGCAACACTGGAGATCTTTGTTGGTATGGCCAGTGTGGCCCTGATTACCGGCGTCATGTTTGCACGTTTCTCGCGCCCACGTTCCAGCATTATTTTTGCAGCACAGCCTGTTAGCCATGTGGCAGATGGCCGGCGTGTATTGCTGATACGCATGGCCAATTCGCGCATGAATATCATCAGTGAAGCATCAGCCAAATTGCGTATGATGCGTGATGAAAAATCAGCGACTATGGGCAATTTTCGTAAAATTGTTGATATGAAGCTGGAGCGTGATCAACATCCCATCTTCATCCTTGGCTGGACCGTCATCCATGTCATTGATGAAAACAGCCCCTTGTTCGGGCTTGATGCAGAAGCCTTGCATGATATGAATGCTTCGTTGATATTGAGTATTGAGGGTGTGGACGATACGACCAACCTGCCGCAAAGGGCGCGCCATTATTATCAATGCAGCAAAATTCGCTGGAACCACCGCTATGTGGATGTCTTTGAAAATAGCACGGGTCTGACTCCGCATATTCATTACACCCGCTTCCACGATTCAGTGGAAATCGTGGAAGAAGCCGCGCATTAAATTGCTGATAAGACCAGGCTGGCTTACAGATGCAGCAAGATCAGCGCAATCGCAGCAGGAACTGCCTGCACGTACAGGATGCGGCGGCTGACAGAATATGCGCCGTAAGCGCCGGCAATGATGACGCAGGTCAGGAAGAAAATTTTCACATGAAAACCTGCCGGACCCAGGCACAATCCCCAGATCAGACCAGCTGCCAGAAAACCGTTATATAAACCCTGATTGGCAGCCAGCACCTTGGTGATTGCTGCCTTTTCCGGCGTGTTGCGGAAAGTCTTCAGACCCAGAGGTTTATCCCAGAGGAACATCTCAAGTATCAAAAAATAGATATGCAGGGCGGCGACGATGCCGGTGATGACGCTGGCGATGATGAACACGATTTCTCCTTTAAGGGACTGAAGCGGACTGCTGAAGCCTTCTATGTTTTACATACAAAGCAGTTTTCTTCATGTTGTTATTTGTCATGGGGTGTGTCGGTTTTTACTCGAACAGTGCTAAAAATGACACAAGCAAGCTCAGCTTGCAAGCTCTTTCGTGTCGAGGACTTGCTCTAAAGTAAATTGAAGATACCAGTAAGCTTAACATCGATGCTGTCTTGAAATGTGCAATTCCTTAGAGGGAAATTATCTAAAAAGCAAACGTTTGCACCAATAAAATTATGCTTTTGCTATTTATAGGGGCAGCTTTTTTTGCCACTCGTCAGGTCAAAGTTAAGGAAACCACCCGCATTTGTTGTATTCTGTAGGATTGAAACAACGGCGTTACGCCTATTATGCAAGAGCACTCTAGTAAGGTCAGACCAACTGACCTTAAACCCCATAGGTCATTGTTTGAACGCTTGACCGCCCTCATTTCTCCTGAACCTGAAAATCGCGCCGAGTTGCTGGAAGTTTTGCACGACGCGCAAGAACGCAATCTGATCGATGCCGATGCACTGGCGATGATAGAAGGTGTGTTCCAGGTATCTGATCTGTGTGCACGCGATATCATGGTGCCGCGCGCGCAAATGGATGTCATCGATATCTCCAACCCCATAGAAGAATGGATGCCGGAAGTGCTGTCCACTGCACACTCACGCTTTCCTGCTGTGGATGGTGACCGTGACAAGGTCGTTGGTATTTTGCTGGCCAAAGATTTACTGCGTTACTACGCGGCAGAAGCTTTTGAAGTCCGTGAAATGCTGCGTCCCGTGATTTACATCCCCGAATCCAAACGCCTGAATATCCTGTTGCGCGATTTTCGTGCCAACCGCAATCACATTGCCATGGTGGTAGATGAATACGGTGGTGTATCCGGTCTCATCACCATTGAAGACGTGCTGGAACAAATCGTCGGCGATATCGAAGATGAATACGATTTCGATGAAGAAGAAGACAATATCCTGGCGCTGGAAAGCAAAGGTAACGGCAAGCGCTGGCGCATCAAGGGCCTGACCGAGATCGAGCAGTTCAACAACATGCTAGGCACCACCTTGTCGTCGGAAGGTGCCGAAACCATTGGCACCTATGTCGCCAATTACATGGGCGCAGTACCTCATATGGGGGATGAATTTTCCATTGGTAATCTGTACTTTGAAGTTTTGCGGGCCGATGCCCGTCAGGTACAGATGCTGCTGGTTGAACAAAGACCTACTTTGCGGTCCGATGGTTAAGACGCTGGCTGGCGTTCTGTCGTCCCTGTCCTGGCGTTCATCTTTCCTGCTGATGCTGGTGGCAGGGGGGCTGAACGTCTTTTCATTTGCACCCGTCAATTGCTGGCCCCTGCAAATCATCAGCCTTGCATTACTGTTTGGCCTGATATTGAGGGATGGCAATGCAGCATTCACACGCAGGCAAACGGTCTGGCTGGCCTGGGCATATGGCTTTGCCTGGCTGACAGCCAGCGTCGGCTGGCTGGTGATCGCCATGACCGTCTATGGCGGCTTGCCGGGTTTGCTGTCGGTTCTGGCGCTGATGTTGCTGACGGCCGCCTTGTCGATTTATATGGCCGCAGCCGCTTATACCTTGCACTGGCTGCGTCAACGCTGGCAACTGTCGGCCATGGTAACCGCCTTGCTGATCATGCCTGCTTTGTGGACCATGGCAGAATGGTTGCGCATCTGGTTGCTGACTGGTTTCCCCTGGGTGTTGTCCGGTTATGCCCATACCAATAGCCCGCTGGCTGGTTATGCACCCGTGATAGGTGTGCTGGGGTTGTGCTGGCTGAACGCTTTGCTGGCTGCAGCCATTGCGCTGCTGTGCAGTACCAGATCATCACAGCATGTGAAAATATCTGGCGTCTTGTGTGTGGCCATCTTTGTTGGCGGATGGGCCTTGCAGAGAATCGAATGGACCAGGCCGCTGGGGCAGCTCATACAGGTGCGGCTGTTGCAGGGTAATGTGCAGCAAGACATGAAATTTGATCAGGATCATCTGAATGAATCGCTGACTTTGTACCACGACATGCTGTTGGCAGCACCAGCTGATTTGATCGTCACACCAGAAACAGCATTACCCATGCTGACATCACAATTGCCACCCGATTATTTGCCCTTGTTGAACAACTTTGCTCAAAGTACTGGTTCTGTACTGCTGGTCGGCGTTGCTGTGCATGACGGCGGCGACAAATATTCAAATAGCGTGCTGGGCATGTCACGTCAGTATGGCAATCAGGCTTACCGCTATGACAAACATCATCTGGTCCCTTTCGGTGAATTCATTCCACCTGGTTTTCGCTGGTTTGTCAAAGCCATGGCAATACCCATGGGCGAATTTTCGACTGCGGGGCCAATACAACCAGCCATGAAGGTAGGCGGGCAATTGGTCATGCCCAACATCTGCTATGAAGATTTGTTCGGTGAAGAAATCGCTGCCCAATTGTTGTCGCAATACGCCGCCGGTGAGCCGACAGCAAGCATCTTGCTGAATTCTTCCAATCTCGCCTGGTATGGCGACTCTTTCGCCATACCCCAGCATTTGCAGATATCCACAATGCGCGTACTGGAAACCGGGCGCCCCATGCTGCGGGCCACCAATACCGGGGCTACTGCGGTGATCGTCCCTGGTGGCAAGGTGGTAGCGCAATTGCCGGCCAATACCAAGGGGGTATTGACGGCGAAGGTGCAGGGATATCAGGGAATGACGCCATATATTCTGCTAGGGAATTGGGGGGTAATTGGCTGCTTGGTGGTGAGTCTTTTGTTGGGGTTTGTTTTAAGGCGGAAAATGTAGGGTGCGTTACTATGATTGCTGCTTATTGCGGTCGTTTCCAAATTATTGATATAGCGGTTTGCCCCTCATCGTACCAAACTCAACCACACCGGCAAAGTCAGCACCGATAGCACGGTACTTGCCGAAATCAGGAAAGCCACAAATGGACCGTTGCCACCCATACGGGCAGCCAATACGTAGGCGCTGGAGGCAGTGGGGAGGGCACAGAAGATGACAGCGATTTGTAGTTGCAACAATGGCAGCTCCATCCAGCGGCCTAATAGCAAGGCAATCAGGGGCAGGGCCAGCAGTTTGACGACCAGGAAATAACTGGCTATACCTTTGGCTTCGCGCAGCCCAGACACACGCATGCCGGCACCTACGGCTAGCAAGCCAAGGGCGATGGAGGCATTGCCCAGACGCGACAGGGGGGCGGCGATGCCTTCTGGTAACTGGACTTGCAAGACGCTGAACAACACACCGCTGGCGGTACCGACTACCAGCGGATTGCTGGCAATTTCTTTCATCAGCCTGCCGCTATTGTGTGCCAGCGCATACACGGCGGCCATATTGCATAGGGGAACCAGAAATCCAATCAGCAAGGCCATCAATGCCGTTCCCTGTTCACCAGCCAGGCGCGAAGCCAGTGCCAGCGCAATATAGGAATTGAAACGGAAGGCAGTTTGTACCCCCGATTCAAAAATGCGTGGTGCGGTCTTGAACAGAAACTTTGCGCACCAGCCCAGGAGCATGCCGCAGGCAGTGGCAAAAACGGCGACTTGTAGCAGGTGACCAGTGGTGTGGAAATCAAACTGCGTGCGTGCCGTGGTGTAAAACAGCAGCGCCGGAAACATGATGAAATAGACGATTTTTTCTACACCGGCCCAGAAATGCCCACCCCAGTGGGCATGCCGCGCCAGTAAAAAACCGAGCAGTATCAGTGTGAAATCAGGGAAGAGCAGGGTGAAGATGGACATGCCAGGCTATTTTTATATTGTTCGGAGCTACCTGTTATTTGAGTATGCCAGCCAGTTCGACGGCAGTCTTCACCTGCATCTTGTCAAAGATATGGGCGCGATGTACTTCAACGGTACGCATACTGATACCTAGCTGATCCGCAATGACCTTGTTCATTTTTCCTTGCAGTATCAGGTCCAGCACTTCCTTTTCACGACTGGAGAGCGTCGCCAGACGTTCATGGATGACGGCGGCACTGCCTGCCTGTCGCGATTGCGTCAGGGCTTCTTGCACACGGTCCATGAGCTTATTGTCGTTGAAAGGTTTTTCAAAGAAATCAAAAGCGCCACGTTTGAGAGTGTCAACGGCCATTGGTACGTCGCCATGGCCGGTCAAAAAAATAACAGGCAGGCGTTTGATCAGTTGTCTGGATGCCAGCATTTCAAACAGGCTGGTTCCGCTCAGGCCGGGCATACGCACATCCAGCAATATACAATCGCCCTGACTGTCAAAGTTTAATGGACGGTCGAGTGCTGTCAGGAATTTTTCTGCACTTTCATAGCTGTGTGCAGCAATCTGCCTGGACCTTGCCAACCATGACAAAGCGTCGCGTATGACTTCTTCGTCATCAATGATGTGTAACATGCTGTCTCCCAAACGGTAATCGGCGCTTCATTTGTCTGCGCTCTGCTGTTGTTGATAGATCGGTAATGCAAACTGGAAAATAGTACCACCCGCAGGGTTATCTCTGTGCGAAAGCTTGCCGCCGTGGAATTCAACCGCGGTGCGGCAGATATTTAAACCCATGCCCATGCCCGATGATTTGGTGGTGAAAAACGGTGAAAACAACTGTTCTGCTACCTCTGCGGGAATACCGTGTCCGCGATCCGTCACCGCCACGATGACTTGTTGCAGACTGTCATCGAAGCTGGTTTCTATGCGCAGGATGCGTTTCTCCGGGGGTGTTTTTTGCATGGCTTCAATGGCATTCCTGGTCAGGTTCAATAACACCTGTTCCAGCAAGACTCCATCAGCCAGCACGGTTGGTAAAGATGACTTGATTTGCCATTGCAGGGCAACATGGCTGGCTTGCGCCTGCAATTCAACCAGTGGCATGACGCTGTGAATGAGGTCGGCAATTTGTACTGGCTCACGCGTGGCTTCACGTTTCTTGACGAATTCATGCACGCTACGGATGATGTGACCAGCTCTTTGGGCCTGGGCGTTGGCTTTTTCCAGTGCGCTTTGAAACAGAGGGCGATCTATGATGCCTGATTGCAGAAGGTTGATGGCACCGGTGGTGTAACTGGAAATGGCTGCCAGCGGCTGGTTTAATTCGTGTGCCAGCATGGAGGCGATTTCACCCATGGTGGCGAGTTTGGCACTGGTATGCAGTTTTTCTTCTTGCTGCCGTGTCAGTTCCTGTGCATGTCGCAACTCTGAAATATCGAGGATGGAACTCATCCAGCCAGTCTGTCTGCCGTTTTCATTGATCAGCGCTGACTCATAAATCAGGACGGGTATACGTTCACCACTGGCATGCTGGTACACGGTTTCAAAGCCTTCTGATGGTACCGAGCCAGCCAGCAGGCGGGTGAACCTTTGCTGATACTCTTCGATGGCTTCCGGCGCCCAATAAGGCATGGGCGGTACTTTTCCTATGATTTCTTCAGCGGGGAAGCCGACCATGCGACAAAACGCCGGGTTGACATAGGTCAGACGACCTTCCATGTCCCGCGCACGCAAACCAGTGACCAGGGAATTTTCCATTGCCGTGCGAAAGGTGACCTGCTGCCGTAAGGCCCCCTCTGCTGCCAGCCGGCGATTGATATCTCGCCACAGTGCGATCAGGCTCCAGATCAAACCTGCTGACAGCAAAATGACAGACAGTACCAGCAAGTTGGAAAGCAGCTTGGGTTCACTCTTGATGCTGTTGGTACGCAGTATCAGGGTCAGGCTGGGTAGTTCGAGTGCCCGGCTGTGGGTATACACGTTTTTGCCGCTGCCACCAGCAGCGCGTTCCGCCAGTATGCGGTCATCAATGTCGGTGATGGTGATCTGGTTATCCTGGGCGAACCACCAGGGTACCAATTCATCCAGGATACCGCTCATGCGGTAGCTGATCATCATGCTGCCTACGCGATGCTCATCCTTGATCATGGGGATCTGGCAATGCAGCAGATAGGCATTCTTGGCATTGATCTCTAAAACCGGTTTCTGGCAGACCGTTTCTTCACTGACATCCAGTGAACCAAATTCAAATTTTGGTACCGGCAAACGCTCGGCACTGGCCAGCATGCCCTCACGGGTATCGACGATGACCTTGTTGTTGGCGTCATACCAGGCGATACGCTGGACCTCGTGGTTATTTTTTAAAATCGCCCGGAAGCGATCCAGTACGGTTTCTTTTTGCAGTTTGGCAGAGGCAATTTCACTGGCGATCTGGCGCAAGACTTCATCATTACGGTTTAACTGGAACTGTATGGCCTGCTCTACCCAGAGGGAATCAGCGATCAGTTGCTCTTGTCGCTCATTGGCTTCCATGCGCTGCGCTTGCCACGGTAACCAGATCAGCGTGGACAGAAACAGTAACAGCAACAGGATGGGAATAATCCAGCGCCATTTCTGATTTGGCCAGGATTGGGTGCGGTAGAGGCTTTTCATGGGACTAGTTTACTGCACTGCCAGATTTACGGACAGTGCGAAATTAAACTCTCTGTTCGTGATAATCAGTGAAAAGCAGCGAACGATCTCTTGCGGTTATCCACAGTTGTCAGATTGTGCTGACATTGAAATAATCCGTGCCACAATACAAAAAAAATGTCTGGAGACAAAGATGCAACTGAAATCAGTACGGCTTTTTCTGTTGACTGCCTTCATCGTCAATAGTGCAGCATTTGCGCAGACACCTATCGTCATTAAGTTCAGTCATGTTGTCGCCAATGACACACCCAAGGGTAAAGCCGCAGAACGTTTCAAGGTGTTGGCCGAAAAAGCCACCAAGGGGCGTATCAGAGTAGAGGTGTACCCGAATAGTATCCTGTACAAAGACAAAGAAGAGCTCGAAGCCCTGCAATTGGGTGCGGTGCAGATGCTGGCGCCGTCACTGGCAAAGTTTGGCCCTTTGGGCGTCAAAGAATTTGAAGTTTTCGATCTGCCTTATATTTTTCCCTCCAAAGAAGTGTTGTACGCCGTGACCGAAGGTCAAATAGGCAAGGATCTGATGAAGAAACTTGAATCCAAGGGCATTACGGGCCTGGGTTTCTGGGACAATGGTTTCAAGATCATGTCATCCAATAAGCTGATGCACTTGCCAGCAGACATGAAAGGCCAAAAATTGCGCATCCAGTCATCCAAGGTGTTGGATGCGCAAATGCGTGCCTTGGGCGCCATTCCGCAAGTATTGGCATTTTCTGAGGTATACCAGGCTTTGCAAATGGGTGTGGTTGATGGCACTGAAAATCCACCTTCCAACCTGTACACGCAAAAAATGTATGAAGTGCAAAAGCATGTCACTGTCACCAATCACGGTTACCTGGGCTATGCCGTTATCGTGAACAAAAAATTCTGGGATGGTTTGCCAGCAGATATCCGTGACCAGCTGGATGAAGCAATGAAGTCTGCCACCAAATATGCGAATGCCATCGCCCAGCAAGAAAATGACAGTGCACTGGAAGCGGTAAAAAAATCTGGCAAAACGACAGTGTACGTGCTGTCAGATAAAGAAAAAGCTGAATGGCGCAAGGCTTTGCTGCCAGTACAGAAAGAAATGGAAGGGCGTATCGGTAAGGATTTGATTGCCAACGTCAATAAAGAAGCAAGCAAACTCGGCTACAAATAATCTTTCAGGAAAGACGACCAAGCCAAGCCTTATCTGCGGCAATGGCACCTTTTAGCGGGCGCATTTGCGCATAGAAATCTGGTTCCGGCGACCAAGTATGTATATGTTGCTTCAAGAATCACCAAAATGGGGATTGCGTTGCTGAGCGTGGCAGTTCTGCCATATTTAATGGCGATGGCAGCTTTCCTTTTGTTGATTATTTATATAACGCAAATGACGATGTGCTTGCCAAATCTAATATACAAGTAGATAAATAAAAACAGGATTGACCAAAGTAAAAAAGAAATTGCCGTGTTTTCCGCTAGGAAATACGGCGATTTTTATTTTTGCAAAATAAAAAATGGCATTGCCTAGCACATTTTTAAGGGTTATGATCATATTTCACAAATCTGCAACAGTGCACCAATTTGTATCATTTTTATTTTGAAAGCCAATTCTGGCCATGCTATATTCTCGTCAGTTCAGATTTCTGCAAGACGAAAAAGCAGGTACCGGTTTAAAAGGCGGTAGTGCAAAATAACGGTAACGATACCGTACACACTGAGGAGACGCGCGTTTTTACTACAAGCTGAGCGGATGTGATAAATTAAAAAAAATCATGTACGCTAAACAGCCGAAAACGCGAAAGACGTTTTAAAGGCGCATCAGATGATGCGCCTTTTTTTCTTTTGCCTGAAAGGAAAATCATGCTGGATAAAGAATCGGGTATTTTTTCAGCTATCGTGGAAGCGCCGTTTGGCGCTGTAGGCATTCGTAGCGAAGGCCAGCACATTTCTGAGCTGGTTTATCTGCCAGCACGCTTCAAAGAAAAAGCACCAGCTGACAAACTGGCTGAGCAGGCAGCGATACAGATTGATGCCTACCTTAAAAATCCTGATTTTCAATTCACACTGCCTTTGAAAGAGGCTGGCACGGCCTTTCAGGGCAGGGTGTGGCAGGCAATTTCATCCATACCGCGTGGGCAAGTATTAACTTATGGGCAAATTGCCAAGCATTTGCGCTCTGCGCCCCGTGCAGTCGGTCAGGCTTGTGGTGCCAACTGGTATCCCCTGGTCATTCCCTGTCATCGTGTGACTGCTGCTGGTGGCATAGGTGGTTTTGCTCACCACGATGATGAAACCGGCTTTCATCTTGGTGTGAAACGCTGGTTACTTACCCATGAAGGTGTCGCCGGGTATACCCAGGAAGCATTGTGGAAGTAAAAAACAAGCCACGACTACCCACAGAAGCGGCAATTGAACTGCCAGCCAGCGTTACCGCGCAAATCGACCAGTTTTGTGATGCCTTATGGTTGGAAGACGGACTGGCCAAAAATACCATAGAAGCCTATCGCCGCGACATGCGCCTGTTTGCCGAGTGGCTGCACCATGGGCATGGCAAGCATCTGTATCAGGTCAGCCATGCCGATATCAGCAGCTATATTGCGGCAAAGCATGCAAGCTCCAAAGCCAGCTCCGCCAACCGGCGCATGAGTGTGCTGAAACGTTTTTATCTATTGGCATTTCGTCAAAACCTGATCAGCCACAACCCTTGTAGCAAGCTGCGCTCGGCCAGGCAGGCACCGCGCCTGCCAAAGACCATGAGCGAAGCCCAGGTTGAGTCTTTGTTGAAAGCACCAGACGATTCAACACCCCTGGGTTTGCGTGACAGGACCATGCTGGAACTGTTGTATGCCTGCGGCTTGCGGGTCAGTGAACTGGTAGGCTTGCGTTCTATTGAAGTAGGCTTGAACGAAGGCGTCTTGCGTATTACTGGCAAAGGTGGAAAGACCCGCCTGGTGCCGTTTGGCGAAATAGCTCGCACCTGGCTGGAACGTTATTTGAAAGAAGGGCGACCAGCCATATTGAACGGGCAGATTGACGACGCCCTGTTCGTTACCGCACGCGGCGGTGCCATGACACGGCAGATGTTCTGGATACTGATCAAGAAATATGCGGAGCAGGCAAATATCACGGTTCCGCTGTCCCCCCACACCTTGCGCCATGCCTTTGCCACCCACTTGTTAAACAACGGTGCCGATCTTAGGGTTGTGCAGTTATTGTTGGGGCATGCTGATATTTCAACGACGCAAATCTATACCCATGTCGCCCGGGAGCGATTGAAGAAACTGCATGCTCAGCATCATCCACGTGGGTAATAAAAAAGCGCCCGAAAATTTCCGGGCGCTTTCAATATCGTAGGGACCATTCTTTGAATGGCCTGATTCCTTAAACGATTTTATTGGAACTTATAGCTTGCAGCGAATGTGAAATAACGGCCTGTGTTGTTGTGCAACTGGTCGTTATAACCATTGGCGGTGAAACGTGGATCATATGGCGCTTTTGCATCAAACAGGTTGGCGATGGTTACGCCCAGTGTCAGATTTTTGATGCCTGTGTATTTGTAACCAACATCTACAGTAGTCCAGGACGCTACACTGCAATCAGCAATGTATTGATTGAACTGTGGTATTCCGCCCAAAGAGTAAGCAGTGGATGGTTGACCTGTACCGTAGTAGCAATACGCCGCTGGGTAAATCGTTTGGTTGTCAGAACGACGCAGTAAGGAAATGCCACTGACAAAGTTCACTGCACCAAACAGATTGTGCTCATTCTTCGTCCAGTTTAAGCCCATGCGTGCTTTCACACGTGGGATATCACCGCCAGAAGTATTCCAGTCAGACAGACCGCCATTCGAACCTACAACATTGGCTTCATTATCACCAATATTCTCTGCCCTGCGATAGGACAGAATGTAAGTGCCGCCCAGCGAGGCTTCCAATTTACCACCAGCTAATGCTGTACGATAGCGTACATCAAGATCAATACCAGATGTTTCTGTTGCACCTTGGTTGATCCATGGTTCAGCAATAGACAACAAAGGACCGGTGTTTGGAATAGGATTGCCTTTGGCATCTTTCAACCAGTTTGCTTGATTTGGATCGCGCGTGATTCCAACCGTACTTGCCGATTCATGATCCAACAGGAACTGTGCATTTGTCAGGATAACTTCTCCTTCTTTGCGCACTTTGTACCAATCCAGCGCTACGTCAAAATTGCGTGTTGGTGACAATACCAAGCCTAAGGTATAAGCCTTGGCTGTCTCTGGTTTCAGATTAGGATTTGAGCCGCCTGTACCAGACGCACTCTTCGCGCAATCGGTAGGGTCCGCTCCGGCAGCTGGGTTAGAACCATCTGGGCAACGAACGCGATCTTGCAAGCTGCTCAGGAAGAACTGCGCGCCACCTGGAGTAACCTGGGTCAACGCTGGAGCGCGGAAACCTTCAGAATAGCTGCCACGGAAAGCAATGGTGTCATTAGGTGTCCATTTTGCCCCAGCTTTTGGAGCAAAATTGGCTTTGATTCCGTCATATTTATCAAGGCGACCTGCAAAATCCATTTCAAAGGTTTTGGTAAATGGCGTGCGGAATTCTACAAAAGCAGATCCGACTTTACGCTGACCATCAATAATGGTGTTCGCAAAACCGAAGATATTACCGGCAGCTTTATCTGCATCTGGATCCAGTTTGATTTTTTCCTGGCGGAGCTCAAAACCTGCAGCTACGCCAATCGGGCCGCCACCCAGGCTACCGAACTCGGTACTACCTTTACCATCCCATTGTGTGATTTCGGACGTACCGGTATCAACGGTGTTTCTGGAAATGTTAGGGTCTGCTGCGATGGAAGCGATAGAGCGATTATCCGTCATCAACTTGCGCAAGGTTGGCAGGTACAGATTACCAAATCCAGTAGTTTTGACTTTGGACCGGCTCCACAGCACGCCTGTTTCCCAGTCGATACCTGCTGTTGTTCCCTTCAAACCACCCAACAGACGGGCGCTGTCAGCTTGCTCTTCACTACCACCCTTCAGGTTTTCAAAGCGATAAGCAAGTGCGGTGCGGACATTGTATGGGTTGTCCGGATGCCCAACAGGCAAGATCGCCTGGAATGGATCTGCCAAGCCGGTGGAGGTGAAATTGGTTGTAGGGGAGCGGCCATTGATGGCGATTGGTGCACCAGTATAGTAATTGGTGTTTCTTGTCGCTGCGGCTTCACCAAATACACTTAAATTTTCATTGATTTTGATTTCACCACGGCCAAGGAAGCTTGCTTCTTCTGCACGATTTTGTACTTGTGTATCGCCATCAACGTCGTAGATACAGAAAGTCTTGTTCAAGAAGGCGGCATTGGCGTGATTTGCAGCAGTGCCTGTTACTTTTCTGGAGTCAGCACAATTTGTCTGGAAAGAAGAATTGGCCAAAGGGAAATTTTTGCTGCCAGGTGCAGATTCGCGGTAAAGCGTTGCCTGGTTGGTGACAGCACTATTGGAGGACGCGTTTGCAAGCGCCGAGCCATCCCATAAAGTCAAGCGGTTATTCAATGCACCGTACAAGCCTTGCTCAATATCCTTGACGCCATCGCGCTTCCATACAGGGTCACGTTTGCTGAAATCAGCTGTGACAAAGAAGTTGTAACCATCTTTATACAGATCACCCTTACCGTAGAAACCATTGACATCTTTCTTGCCGAATTTATTGTCGTCGTTTGCACCTACCGTGGCAGAGATTTCGCCACCCTGGTAATCACGACGGGTAATAAAGTTGATTACGCCGCCGATGGCGTCGGAACCGTAAATCGCAGAGGCGCCATCTTTCAATACTTCCACTTTTTCCAAAGCAGAAATTGGAATATTGTTCAGGTCATACAGTGTTGACTTGCCGTTGTTCGGATTTGCATATGGGGCTGGTGCCATGCGACGACCATTCAACAGGATCAAAGTTGAGGTTGCACCAAGGCTGCGCAAGTCTGCAACAGCAACAGATCTGGAAAAGCCGTTTTGATTTGCCGTATTGTTGTAACCGCCCGTGCCCATTCCAGGTACAAGAGTTTTCATCAGCTCAAGAACTGTTGCTGCACCACTATTTTTGATTTCCTGGGTGCTAATTGTTTGAATAGCAGACGTACCTTCTTTATCCGTGCGCTTGATGTTTGAGCCAGTAATTTCGATACGTTGTGGAGCAGCAGTAGATTCTGTCTGAGCCTGGGCATAGCCCCCGATCAGCATGGAACCAGCTATTACGCTCAATGCCAGACGTACGGACTGTACGCCAATTTTTTCTTTGAAAATCATTATTATTCCCTCTTTATAGATAGACCAGATGCAATCGGGTGCCGGATCCGTTTGTGGCAGTTTAACTTTGGCACGTCGGAAAGTTTTTTGAACTTTGATGTTTGCCTGTACTGCAGTCTGATGAGATATTGCTATGTTTTTTCCTCTTTAAGCTTATGCGCGGGAAAATGAAAGGCAATTAATCAAACAGAACTTTATTATGTAAATAAAACACCTTAATGGGAAAGCATTTGTTACTGTTTTTTGATTTCTTGTTGTATGACGGAGACAGGAAATGAAAATTTACTTTCTAAATTTTTAAAAAACTACGATTTACCAGTTTTTTTGAAATTAACTCAAATACATATAATTTCAAGTAATAAGCTTATAAAAACAGGTAAATTAACTTAATTTCTTGAAAAACAGACTGTAAATAATTATTTAATTGCTTAAATGAAAATTCTTTTTTGCTATAAAATGCGAAAAATTTTTTCAAATTTTCAAATGACTGCAAAAATTGTCCAGTAAAAAAGTTCCTGCAACTTGTAAGAACTTGTAACGAAATCTGTGGTCTACGAGCACAGCCAGGGAGCCGGCTAAAGTCGGGTTTGCCGCCTGTTTCTAATTTAATCGGGATTGATTATGAAATCGTCAAAAGAAAGCCAATTTAAGAAAAAAACCATGCTGCTTTTGTTATGTGCATTGGGAAGCGCCGCATTTGCGCAAACACCGCCAGCAACACCTGCTGCAGGCGTGCCGCCGGCTAACGGTGTTGCTACTCCTGTGCCAGGTACGACTCCGGCTGCTGCTCCGGTGGCATTGCGTCCGTTTAAAGATATCATCAAGGATGCCAAAGAGCTTAAGGGCTTTTTCAATCTGTATCAGAAAGACGACAAGGTCTGGCTGGAAATTCGTCCTGAGCAATTCGACAAGCCTTTCCTGTTTACCTATAACATCCCGAACAGCATAGGTGAGCGTGGTTTGTATGGTAGCCAGATGGGAGGAGGTCATCAGGCGGTTTTCCATAAAATTGGTAACCAGGTTCAATTGCTGGCTAAGAATACTGAGTATTATGCGACTCCGGGTACGCCGCAGGCGCAGGCAGTAGCTCAGGCTTTTTCTGATAGCTTGCTGGGTAGCGCCCCCGTGTTAAGTTCGCCGCATGTTGAATCAAAAGGCATTCTGGTCGACGCTAGTGCGCTGTTGTTCTCAGATATCCCCGGTTATTCGACCCGCCTGGAATCTGCTTATCGCATGGCCTATGCGATTGATCGCACCAATACCAGCTTCAGTAAGATCAACGTAGACGAATCCCTTGCAGGCTTTCTGGTCAACGCCCATTTCTTTGTTCCAAGGATTGCAGCGGCACCGCTGGTACCGACGCCAGTGCCTATGCCAACACCGCCACAGACGACGCCAGACCCACGCAGTTTCTTCGTCGGCTTCTACTATAACTTCTCGGCTTTACCTGCAGAAGTCATGCACCCACGTATGGCAGATGACCGCATCGGCCACTTTGTGACGACCAGCTACGACTTTACTGACGATATAAAGCCGAAGACATCACGCCATTTTGTGAACCGCTGGCGCCTGGAAAAGAAAGACCCATCTGCCGCTTTGTCAGAACCGGTGCAGCCCATCGTTTACTGGCTGGATAAAAATATCCCTGAGAAATACCGCCAATCGATTACCGAAGGCATCCTGGAATGGAATAAGGCTTTCGAGAAAATTGGTTTCAAAAACGCCGTATTGGCCAAGCAGCAGACTGAAAGCGATACTTTTGACACCATGGATGCACGTCATGCATCAGTTCGCTGGTTTGTCGGCGCCGACGTAGGCTTTGCCATTGGCCCTTCGCGTATGGATGATCGTAGTGGTGAAATTCTGGATGCTGACATTGGCATGTCTGATGTATTTGCCCGTGGTGCCCGCCGGGTAATAGGGGAAGACATGCCCGGCCAGGTTGCCAGTCCACATAATGGCGACTGCGATTTTGCCCATGAAGCCACCATGGAAATGGGCTTTGCCATGGAATTGCTGGAAGCGCGCGGTGAAGTGGATATGGATAGTCCAAAAGCTGAGGCACTCGCACAAGCCTATGTCAAAGATGTCATCATGCATGAAGTAGGCCATACCTTGGGCCTGCGTCATAACTTCCGCTCTTCCACTATTTATACGCTCAAGCAATTGCAGGATCCTGCCTTCACCAAAGTCAATGGTTTGGCTGGCTCAGTTATGGATTACATTCCTTTCAATCTGGCAATCAAGGGTGAGCCGCAGGGCGAGTATGTGATGTCTTCACTTGGCCCGTATGATTATTGGGCTATTGAATACGCATACAAACCGATAGAAGCCGAGAAGGAAAAAGACGAACTGGCGCGTATCGCGTCGCGTTCTACAGAACCCTTGCTGGCTTATGGTACGGATGAAGACTCCATCAGTGCCGTGATGTCTGACCCAGATGTTAACATCTTCGATCTGGGTTCTGACCCTTTGACATATATCCAGAAGCGCCTGACGATTTCCCGTGAGCTATGGGATAAATTGCAGACACGCCAATTGAAAGCTGGCGACAGCTATGAAAGCCTGCGTCGCAGCTTCGAATATGGTTTTGGGCAATTTGCCCGTACCGTACCCTTGGCGACTAAATATGTCGGTGGCACCACCTTCCTCAGGGATCATGCCGGAACTGGTCGCGCTACCTTCACGCCAGTGCCGGTAGAACGCCAGCGCCAGGCTTTGAAGCTGGTGTCAGACAGTTTGTTCACCGCCAAGAGTTTTGTGTTCACCCCAGAATTGCTGAGCCGTTTGGGCGTGGATCATTTTCAGCGCGCAGGCCGCAGCGATATTTCCATCTCGGCCCGTTTGCTGGGTTTGCAAACTGCGGCACTGGATCAGTTAATGTCGGATGTGGTTGCACAGCGTATGCTCAATACGGCAGAAAAGCTGCGTGATCCCAAGAAAGCGCTGTCTCTGCATGAACTGTATGGGAATTTGCAAGCGAGTATATGGAGTGAATTGTCCAGTGGTGCAGAAATCACGTCTGCCCGCCGCAATCTGCAGCGTGAGCATTTAAAGCGTTTGTCAAATGCATTGATCAAACCAACTGCAACGGCACCGGCGGATGCCCGCAGCCTGCAAAGAGAACAGGCTACGCAATTGCTGTCAGCCATTCGTGGTGCTGTTGGCAAATCCATGAGCCCTGAGTCACGCGCACATTTGTCGGAAAGCCTGGCTACTTTGAACGAAGTGTTGAAAGCGTCGTTGGTAAAAACAGGTGTCTGAGCGACTGTCATACTGAATCTGATTTTTCAGGCAATTTCTGAAGCCCGTGCCTTTGGCACGGGTTTTTTATTGAAGCATCGTATCTGGTTGTGGCGGGATGTTGATGGCTGTCGCCATGTCGGTAGCTCAACACCAACTAAAGAGGTTAAGGAATATTTCCGAAAGGAAATGATTGGTTTTATGCGGTGAAAACAAAGTGACTCAAAAAAACAACATTCTAAATATATTTATTAAGTTGATTAAAGGCCAATTTAAAAAAACATAATTTTGACAGGGCGATAAATTTCATAAAAAAACGTTCTTTTTGTGAAAAAAACAAAAACAATATTTCAAAATTTAACAAACTCCAGATGCTCTCTCAAAAATGTGTCGGTAAAAACTCTGTAAGTAACATTCTGTAACGGCTCATAATCAAATTTCTTTCAATGTACGTGGTGGCTTTGAAAAAAAATACACCAAAAACAGATGGCGCAACTTGTTTTTGAAGGACGCAGTTCGCTGTCGAATGGTGTGTTGCTGGATCGAGGGAGGGAATGATGTTGAAGTCCTTGTTCTTTGCGGTCACGACGATATTGAGAGGAGGAACGCGCTTGCATCGAAAAAATTAAAACAGAAAGGTAATTCATGAAGCTGAGTCGTCTTACATTTGCATTGTCCGGTATAGGACTGTTCTCCATCACTACAGGCGTTTTGGCGCAGGTAACCACCACGCAAGAGGACGAAAAGAAGGCAGAAAAAGTCCAGAAAGTGGAAGTGACTGGTTCAAAAATCAAGCGCATCAATTACGAAACCGCATCACCGGTGCAAGTGATCAGCCGCGATGAAATCGTACGTGGTGGTGCAACCTCATTGACTGATGTACTTAAAACCATCTCTGCCAATACGGGGGGGATTGATGAAAATCGTACCAATGGTTTTACGGCTGGTGCATCAGGCCTGAATCTGCGTGGTATTGGTAGCCAGGCAACACTGGTGCTGATCAATGGCCGCCGCCTGGCTGCTTATGCGCAACCTGAGTATCAAACCACGTTTGTGGATTTGAATTCTGTACCTATTGGTGCGGTAGACCGTATTGAGGTATTGAAAGACGGTGCATCGGCGATCTATGGTTCTGAAGCGATGGCTGGTGTAGTTAACATTATTTTGCGCGACAGTTATCAGGGGGCGGAAATCACAGGTTCACTTTCGCAATCGCAAAGACATGATGGCGAAGAAGCACGTACTTCCCTGAGTTATGGTTTCGGTAGTCTGGTTGAAGACCACTACAATGTCTACGCAACCCTGGACATTCGTCAACGTAAGCCTATGTTCATTAGCAAGCGTGACGGTTACTTGAGCACGGAAGATCTGCGTCCATACGGCTATAAAGATAACCGGTCTCTATACACTTTCCCTGGTAATATTTATTGGACTGACAAAGCGACTGGCAAATTTGTTTCCCGATCTCTGGATAAGAATTGCCCGGCCAATAACCTCGTTCCAGCCGATACTTTCTTCGGTGCAGGGACATTGGGTACGGCCTGCGTATTTGATGACTTGAAAGACGCATCAGTGAATTCTGGTGGCAAAACAGACCGTGTTGGTTTGACCAGCCGCGGTACATGGCAAGTGAATGCCGATATGACTGCATTTGCCGAGATCATGTACAACCAGAATAAAGCCACCGTTACCGGTTTACCGCACTGGTTTGCTGGCCAAAACGGACTGGATACCGGGCCTTTGCCAATTACCCATCCACAATACCCTGCTGAGTTGATCGATCCGGTCACGGGCAAGACCTTGGCCGGTGGTAACGGTACCGTACGCGTGCGTGCATCCCTGAAGGATTTTCCGGGGCAGGGCTTGGAAAATACGACTGATTTCGGTCGTTATCTGGGAGGCTTGAAAGGCACTTATTCAAACTGGGATTGGGAATCTGCGCTGATGTATAACACCAGCAAAGTTGAATCCAAGGCGACTGCAGGTTTGTTGGCGGCACCATTTATCGCCGCCTACAACAATGGTACTTTCCTGTTTGGCAGTTCAGCGCAAAACGCTGACCTGTACAAGAAAATTGTGACTGACTCTGCAGACAACTTCAAATCTGGCATGTATATGTGGGACGCCAAAGTCTCTGGTGAATTGATGCAATTGCCAGCTGGCCCATTGTCCATCGCAGTTGGTGCGGAAGCGCGTCGTGAAACCCTGGAAGTCAATCCTTCACAATTATCCATCGATGGTGCCTTGTACCATAGGGCGCAATCACAACCAGGCTATACGCGTGGCCGCAATATTGCATCCACCTATGCTGAATTGTCGGTACCTATTTTCAAAACCCTGGAAGGTCAGCTTGCGGCACGTTATGACCGTTACTCCGATTACGGCAATTCGACGACACCGAAAGTGGGTTTGAAATGGAATATTAATCCGACATTGATGGTGCGTGGTACCTACGCAACTGGTTTCCGTGCACCGACGCTGGTAGAAAACTCTACCCAGATTCTGAAGGCATTCTTGTCTTATCGTGATCCTGAGCGTTGCAACGCTCAATTCAAGAATGGCTGCCAGTGGAGTAGCTCTTATGAAAGTGGCTCTAACCCAGCCTTGAAACCAGAAACAGCAGACAGCTTTACTTTGGGTCTGGTATGGGAGCCAACCACCTGGTTGAATGCCAGCCTGGATTTTTGGCAAATCAAACGCAAGGATGAAATCTCGACATTTGATCTGACGACGGTATTGGCAAATCCTGGTCGTTATGCAGGCAATCCCGCTGCAGTTATCACTCGTGATCCTTTGAGTGCAGCTGACAAAGCTGCTGGTGCAACTGCCGGTGAAATTACCAACCTCAGATTGTTGCTGACTAATGTGGCAACCACGCAAGTTCGCGGTGTCGATCTGGATGTCAATGGTAACTTTAACCTGGGTGAATATGGTCATTTGAAACCGGACTTCAAAGTGACTTATAACCATTCTTACAAATCTGCGCCTTCACCTGAGGCAGAAGCGATTGAATATGCCGGCTCCCGTAATCAACCACGTGTTCAGGCCACTGCAGGTATAGCGTGGGAAAAAGCAGCCTGGAAACTGTCTCTGGATGCAGTGCATATTGGTCACATGTCTTCCAATGGTGACTTTACGCAACCATGTGTATTTGAGACTCAGGGATATGCCAATTTGTGTAAAGATATTCCATCTTTCACAACGTTTAATTTGGGGGGCAGTTATTCAGGTTTTATGAAAGACTTGACACTGAGCTTTGCAATCCGGAACGTATTAGATCGCATGCCTCCGTTTGCGCCAAGTGCAACTTCAACACAAGCAGTTGCTGCAATTACCAGTTTGCATGATGTTGTGGGTCGTTACTTCCAAATCTCTGCTTCTTACAAATTCAAGTAATTTTATAAGTTGATAAGTGCCGGAATCACCGATTCCGGCACTTATTTTTTCTAAAACGTTTTTTTGACGCGTAACGATAAAAAATACAATGACAAAAACAGATTCTTCTGAGAGGAATAATTCGTGAAAAAACAAATTATCAAGACCGTTTTTGCCAGCATATTGTGTGTGGCAGGCGCGGTGAATTTGCCAGCATACGCAGATAAATCCATCCCGGTGGCAGATTTCTTTAAGAAAGCGCAGTTCAGTGGTAGTCCGGTCTTGTCCCCTGATGGGCAAAGCATGGCTGTGCTGATACCACGTAATGGACGTTTTGTGCTGGCCATTATCCGTCTTGATTCGCGTCAGCCTACAGTGATTGCAGGAGATTCAGAATTCGACATCATTGCGCCACGCTGGATCAATGACAAACGTCTGGTATTCAGCATGAGCCGTGGCAGTGATGTCGTGATGGAAGACAATGACGCCGGCGGCCTGTTCGCCGTCAACAGTGACGGATCTGCTTTCCGCAAACTAGTACCTACAAGGAAAGAGGCGCGTAGTGGCAATACCGCTTACAAGCCATTTTCCGTACTGGCACGTGTTTTTGATGGCAGTAATGACCTGATCGTTATCAATAACCAGCGCGGCAGGGATGCCGAATTAGGGGCTTCTGATGTGTTGCGCCTGGATACCGTCACGGGCAGGACCAAACTGCTGACCTTTGACAACCCGGGCAAGGTTGGTGACTGGATACTTGACCATAACAATGTCATACGTGTCGCTGTGTCCACAAGTGTTGATCCGGACAATAAGCGCATCAAACAGGTGGTGTATTACCGTGATGCCGAGAACACTCCGTGGAAAGCAATCCATCTGGCTTACCTGGATGAAGGCAAGGAAATGCATCCGCTTGGCTTTGACTTTGACAATAAAACCTTACTGGTGGCAGGCCGCTTTAAGGGACGTGACAAAATGGCCGTGTATATATGGGACTTCGCCAAGCAGACGGTGGGCGAGATGGTGGCAGATCACCCCGACGTTGACGTCTCAGATCTGGAACTGGACAGTCAGCGTAAAAAGCTGGTCGGTGTCAGCGTAGACGGCATGTTGCCTGAAGTTATTTTCTTTGACGATGACTATGCCAAACTGGACGCAACGTTACGGGCAAGTTTTCCTGGGCAAGAGGTTTCCTTCCAGTGGAGCGGTAAAAATGCCGTTGTGGTGGTGCGTGGCGACAATAACGCCGGCGCTGTGTACTTTTACGACACTGAGAAAAAAGTGCTGGAACCTGTGTATGTGGCCAGGCCTGAGTTTGAAGGCAAGAAATTATCGGCTAAAAAGGTGATCAATTACAAGGCACGCGATGGATTGGATATTCCAGCGTACCTGACTTTGCCTGAGGGTGTACCAGCGAAAAACCTGCCTCTGGTCGCGTATATTCATGGCGGTCCGCATGCCCGTGACCACCATGGCTATGACGCCATTACACAAATGCTGGCATCGCGCGGCTATGCCGTTTTACAGCCACAATTCCGCATGTCTACCGGCTTCGGCTGGAAGCATCACACCGCCGGCTGGAAGCAATGGGGCCTGGCTATGCAGGACGATGTTACTGACGGGGTGGAGAATCTGGTGAAGCAGGGTATCGTTGACAAGAATCGTGTCTGTATCATCGGTGCCAGTTATGGTGGTTATGCCACCATGTACGGCCTTGTGAAAGACCCTGATCTATATAAATGCGGCGTTAATTGGGTAGGTGTGACTGATGTCAAAATGCTCTTCACAGTCAACTGGTCAGATATGTCCGGCCCTTACATGGATAATATGGGCGCAAAAATGCATGGTGACCCTAAAACTGATGATGCTTATTTCCATAAAGTGTCAGCGATAGAAAACGCCAGCAAGATCAAAGCACCGGTCTTGATGGCGTATGGTAGCAATGATGTCAGGGTTCCGCTGATTCATGGTGAAAAAATGCGCGACAAGTTGCTGGCACAAGGCAATACCGTGGAATGGATGGTTTTTACCGGTGAAGGCCATGGCTGGGCGAAAGAGAGCAACAATATCAAATGGGGTGAAGCAATGCTGCGCTTCATAGATAAATATATAGGCGACGATTCCCCTGCCGCCAAAAAATAATAGTCATGGCATGAAAATTTAAAACCGGCAGCTTTACCTGTCGGTTTTTTTATTCTTCTTCAAGAATTGATGAGCAAATTATGCAAGTTGCTCATCGAACGCTATAATTTGCACCGGTATATTTTGCAAATCCTGTTTTTGAGAGCGTTATTTTGGCCAAGAAAGAACATGTTTCGGTAACCCCGGCTACCCAATTCCTGCGCAGGCACAAGGCAGAGTTTTCTGAACATCCATATGCCTATGAAGAACATGGTGGTACAGCCGTGTCTGCACGCGAATTGGGGGTAGATGAGCATGCCGTTGTGAAAACTTTGGTGATGCAGGATGAAGCTGCCAAACCTTTGATCGTACTGATGCACGGTGACAGAAAGGTGTCGACCAAAAACCTGGCAAGACAGATAGGCTGCAAATCGGTAGAGCCTTGCAAGCCAGAAAACGCGCAAAAGCATTCTGGCTATCTGGTTGGTGGTACTTCACCCTTTGGCACAAAAAAAGCCATGCCCGTGTATGTAGAACGCAGCATACTGGCTTTAGCCAGGATTTACATCAATGGTGGCCAGCGCGGTTATCTGGTCGGTATTGCTCCGGGTTTGCTGGAAAGCCTGTTGCAGGCCCGCCCTGTTGACTGCGCCCTGGAAGAGTAATTTGTCAGACTGAACCGGTTTTTGCCAGATGCGCTGGCTGCTGGCATATACTTGCGGGGATTTTGCCCCCATGAAGAATAAGGATCAAGATGAATACAATACTGGCAGCCATTGCTGCTTACCTGATCGGTTCACTGTCGTTTGCTGTGGTCGTGAGCAAATTGTTTGGTCTGGCTGACCCGCGTACCTATGGGTCAAAAAATCCTGGTGCAACCAATGTTCTGCGCAGTGGTAACAAGGCTGCGGCAGTATTGACACTGCTGGGTGATGGCGTCAAGGGCTGGCTGGCAGTCTGGCTGGCCAGCACCTATGCAACCCGGTTTGGCCTGGATGATGGCAGCATTGCTTTGGTGGCGATTGCAGTTTTTCTGGGACATTTGTGGCCGGTGTTTTTCAAATTTGTTGGTGGCAAAGGCGTGGCGACGGCTGCCGGGGTATTGATTGGTATTGATATCTGGCTGGGTGTGGCGACACTGGTTACCTGGATGATGGTGGCATTCGCCTTCCGTTACTCTTCGCTGGCGGCATTGATTGCGGCTATTTTTGCGCCTTTGTATTATGGATTCCTGTTTGGACCGGATATCAAATTGCTGGCGGTATTTGTGATGAGTGGTTTGCTGATATATCGTCACCGCCAAAATATCGTGAATTTGATGAATGGTAAGGAGAGTCGCTTGGGCAGCAAGAAAGACAGTGACAAAAAGAAGTGATATTGTAAATAGCGCTAGATTATTTTCAGTTTGTTAATTATGCTGGAACTGAGAAGCTAAGAATTTTTGTTTACTTAATAACATGGAGTTGGAAATGATTGCGAGCACTTACCGTCTACGTTTCCTGAAGATGTGCCTGCTCAGTTTTATGCTGACGCTAATGAACATGCCAGCAGGTGCTGCCGAACATGGCACTGCCAACGAGGCAAAAGCCATGGTACAAAAAGCGATTGATGCCATGAAAAAGCATGGGGTTGATGCAACCATCGCTGAAGTCAATAAACGTGACGGACAGTATCAAGACCGGGATCTATATATAGTCGTATACGACTTGAAGGGCAAAAATATCGCACACTTGAATCCCAAGATGGTTGGTAAAGACATGATAGACCTGACCGACGTGGATGGTAAATTTTTCATTCGTGAACGCTTGGAAATGGCTAAGACCAAGGGCAAAGGTTGGCAAGACTATAAATTTGTTAATCCGACCAACAAGCAAATAGAACCCAAGTCCATGTATATAGAAAAATATGAGAACGTGATTGTGGGTTGTGGCATTTACAAGTAAGACCAGCCCGGACTGATGACGGGCTTTGCTCGTCAGGCTTCTGGCAGTTCCTGCAAAGGCCAGCGTGGCCGCACATTAAAACCATATTCCCGTGTTGCCAGCGCGGGATTTTTTTTGAGTCGCATGGCACCGGCAAAGGCGATCATCGCACCGTTGTCGGTACAAAATTCCAACTCCGGGTAATAGACCTGAAAGCGGCGTTTTTGTGCGGCTGCATTCAAGGATGCACGCAATTGCTGATTGGCACCGACACCTCCGGCTATCACCAGCCGCTTTAACCCGCTCTCGCGGATGGCTGTCACACACTTGGCTGTCAGCACATCCACAATGGCATCGACAAAACCACGGGCGATATTGGCTTTATCCTGCTCGCAAATATTGGCAGGATGATTTTTGACTACGGTCAGGACGGCTGTTTTCAAACCTGAAAAGCTGAAATTCAAATCTTTGGAATGCAGCATGGGACGCGGGAATTTATAAGCCGCAGGATCACCAAATTCTGCCATACGTGAAATGGCCGGACCGCCAGGGTAAGACAAGCCCAGCAATTTGGCAGACTTGTCAAAAGCTTCGCCAGCGGCATCGTCCAGTGTTTCTCCCAGCAATTGATAGCGGCCTACACCATCAACGCGCATCAATTGAGTATGGCCACCCGACACCAGCAAGGCAATGAAGGGAAATTCCGGTGGTTTGCTGGCTAGTAAGGGTGACAGCAAATGGCCTTCCAGGTGATGTACACCCAATACCGGCTTGTCCAACGCCAGGCCCAGTCCGCAGGCGACAGATGCACCTACCAGCAGGGCACCAGCCAAGCCAGGCCCCTGGGTGTAGGCAATCGCATCAATCTGCTGTTTCTCCAGTCCTGATTTGTTCAACACTTCCGTCAGCAGGGGCAGAGCACGCCGGATATGGTCGCGCGACGCCAGTTCCGGCACGACACCGCCGTATTCCTGATGCATGGCGATTTGTGAATGCAGGGCATGGGCAAGCAGCCCCTGTTCAGTATCGTAAATGGCCAGGCCAGTTTCATCGCAGGAAGATTCAACTCCAAGAACTATCATGTTAATTTCTAAATTGCGCAGAGCACAGCCTTGTCCGAACCCCAGGAGCGGGCCATTGAATGGCAGGAAATGATGCTTTTACTTAAATAATGTGGCGGATTGGTGCGAATCTTGCTAAAGAACGCATACCTAGATTATATCTGCCATGGCCTATCTATGCGCACCAAACAGAATAGTGTTAATGCGACAATGCCTGTTTCACCCAGTTTGCGTATCGTTGTGGTGAATACGGTCATACAGACCGAGGATGAGTTGCATGAAGACGCGCAGGCGCAACTGGCGCGTTCACGCGCCCTGCGCATAGGGCTGCTGCAGGCAGGCTATAACATCATCGCCGTAATCCCCGGTGATATGTATATGAGCGAGCGGATAGCACAACTACAACCAGATATGATCATCATTGATGCCGAATCAGATTCGCGTGACGTGCTTGAACATATGGTGATGGTGACTCGTGACGCCCCCCGCCCCATCGTATTGTTTACCGAAGATGGTAACCAATCGAATATGGCAGCCGCCATGGAAGCCGGTGTGTCGGCCTATGTCGTCGCCGGGCTACAATCAGACCGTATCAAGCCTGTGCTGGATGTCGCCATGGCCCGCTTCAACGCCGACCAGAAGCTGCGCAGCGAATTGTCCGATACCAAGGCCAAGCTGGTAGAACGCAAAACCATAGAACGTGCCAAGGGCTTGTTGATGGAACGGCATAATTTGTCAGAAAACGAGGCTTACCAAAAAATGCGTAAGCAAGCCATGGAAAAAAACTTGAAACTGGTCGATCTGGCGCAACGCATGTTGGATGTCGCCGATTTGCTCGGTGGGTAGACCCGTTTTCCTCGTGGTCAATGAGATGCACTGCGAATTGGAGTCCAAGTTTGTGCGTGTAATTGGTGCGCTGCGTCATTCCGGTGCGAAATGATGCCTGCAAGTTGTCAGCTTTGTTTCACTTGGATAAATTAAGGATGCACAACGCTTAAATCTGGTCTGGCACGGCAATTGCTAATGAAAGAGAAAGTGCCAACGCTGGTGCTAACAATTAAATGAGACTGACTAACGGCGGTCACCTCATTAGACAAAGGTGTCTTTCTACTGGTTTTTACCAAGTGGAATGACACCTTTTTTCGTTGCAGAAAAACTTTCTCAGGCTGGAGTGCAGACATGTCGAATCAGGAATCGAATAAAAAATCTCTCATCATTGATGTCAACAAGCGGGAAGATCATGAACCGAATTTCAAACGTCGCAATTTATTGCAAAGCGCTGCATTGGCAACGGGAGCTGGCATCATGGGTTTGAGTACAGGTGGCGTATGGGCAGCCGGTTCAGACAAGCCGGAAAAAGAAGAGGTGCATATCGGCTTTATTCCCCTGACAGATTGCGCATCCGTGGTGATGGCCTCTGTTCTTGGCTTTGACAAGAAATATGGTATCAAGATTATCCCAACCAAAGAATCATCATGGGCCAGCGTACGTGACAAGCTGGTCAATGGCGAGCTGGATGCTGCCCATGTCTTGTATGGCTTGCTGTACGGCGTCCAACTGGGTGTTGGCGGCAACAAGAAAGATATGTCTGTACTGATGACGCTGAATAATAATGGTCAGGCCATCACGCTGTCCAAAAAGCTGGCTGAAAAAGGTGCGGTAGACGGGGCTGGGCTGGCCAAGCTCATGCAGACCGACAAGCGCGAATATACTTTCGCCCAGACCTTTCCTACTGGTACCCACGCCATGTGGTTGTACTACTGGTTGGCGGCACACGGCATCAATCCCATGAAAGATGCCAAGGTCATTACCGTGCCACCACCGCAGATGGTAGCGAATATGCGCGTTGGCAATATGGATGGTTACTGTGTGGGTGAACCATGGAATCACAGGGCGATTGCCGACGGCATCGGCATCACGGCAACTACGACCCAGGATATCTGGAAAGATCATCCGGAAAAAGTATTGGGCACTACATCCGAATTTGTGCAGAAATATCCGAATACTGCACGCGCCATGGTTGCTGCGATCCTGGAAGCCGGACGCTGGATCGATGCCTCGTTGTCCAACAAGACCAAGATGGCAGAAACCATTGCTGACAAATCCTATGTGAACACGTCAGTCGATGTCATCAATCAGCGTATTTTGGGACGCTATCAAAATGGTTTGGGCAAGACCTGGGACGACCCTAACTATATGAAATTCTTTAATGACGGAGCAGTGAACTTCCCTTATCTGTCTGACGGCATGTGGTTCCTGACTCAGCATAAGCGCTGGGGTTTGCTGAAGACGGACCCTGATTATCTGGCAGTGGCTAAAGCCGTCAATCGTATCGATGTTTATAAAGATGCGGCGGCCATGGCCAAGGTGTCTGTTCCCAAAGATGTCATGCGCAGCAGCAAGTTCATGGATGGTACGGTCTGGGATGGGAAAAATCCGGCTGCCTATGCAGCTTCCTTCAAAATCAAGGCTTAAGGAGTCGCAATGAATACCTTGGTACATGGTGCAATGCAAGAGCCCGCTGTGGAAAAAACCGAATCGGCAGTCGTCGAACTCAAACCGCCAAAGGTGAAACCAGTGAAAAATTCTACTGTAAAGAAGCAGCGTTCATTCCGCCCCTTTTTTCTGAGCGTGCTTCCACCGCTATTCGGTATAGGGATGCTGATCCTGATCTGGGAAATTATCGCAGTCAAAAACAGTACTTTTCCTTCACCCTGGGTGACTTTGCAGGAAGCCATCAAGGTATTCTCTGATCCCTTTTATCAAAAGGGACCAAACGACCAGGGTATAGGCTGGAATATCTATGCGTCCCTGAAACGGGTGGCGGTGGGTTTTGGGCTGGCGGCGGCAGTGGGCATTCCTCTGGGCTTCTTGATTGGGCGCTTTAAATTCCTGTCGGGCATGTTTAATCCCATCATCAGCCTGTTGAAGCCGGTGTCACCCCTGGCCTGGTTGCCGATAGGTCTATTGGTATTCAAGTCGGCACACCCGGCGGCGATCTGGTCGATTTTTATCTGCTCAATCTGGCCCATGATCATCAATACCGCTATTGGTGTTCAGCGTGTGCCGCAAGACTATATGAACGTGGCCAGGGTACTCAATTTGTCTGAATGGAAAATCATCACCAAAATTTTGCTGCCTTCGGTATTGCCTTATATGTTGACGGGTGTACGCCTTGCGATAGGTACGGCCTGGCTGGTGATTGTGGCGGCAGAAATGCTGACAGGCGGTGTCGGTATCGGTTTCTGGGTATGGGATGAATGGAATAACCTGAATGTGCCACATATCATTATCGCCATCGTGGTGATCGGTATGGTGGGGCTGATACTTGAACAAATCCTGGTGGCGATTGCACGCGCCTTTACTTATGAAGATGTGGGAGCATGATCATGAACGAAATCGACAGCAAGTATATTGCCATCAATCAGGTAGAAATGGTCTTCAATACCCGTAAAGGTAGTTTTCACGCTTTGCGCGATATTAATCTGAACGTCGCCAAGGGTGAATTTATTACCCTCATTGGCCACTCTGGCTGCGGCAAGTCAACCTTACTGAACCTGATCGCGGGGCTAAGCAATGCTACTTCAGGCACATTGATTTGCGCCAACCGTGAAATTTCCGGCCCGTCCCCGGAACGTGGTGTGGTGTTTCAAAATCATTCCTTGCTTCCCTGGCTGACATGCTATGAAAATGTTTTCCTGGCAGTAGAGCGCGTATTTGGTGCAACCGAAAACAACACCAAATTGCAGAAACGCACCATGCAGGCATTGTCGCTGGTCGGGCTGACGCATGCAGAAAAAAAACGTCCGAATGAAATTTCTGGCGGTATGAAACAGCGTGTCGGCATTGCCCGCGCACTGGCGATAGAACCGAAAGTTTTGCTCATGGATGAACCCTTCGGTGCACTGGATGCATTGACACGTGCCCACTTGCAAGATGAACTATTGAAGATTGTTGCCAAGACCCAGTCGACCGTGGTGATGGTGACGCATGATGTGGACGAAGCTGTATTGCTGTCAGACCGCATCGTGATGCTGACGAACGGCCCGGCTGCGACTATCGGCGAAATCTTGAAAGTGGACCTGGAAAGGCCGCGTGACCGTGTTGCTCTGGCGCAAAATACCAAATATGCAGAATACAGGACAGAAGTGCTGGAATTTTTATATCACCGTCAGTCGCATCCTGTACATGATGCAGCATAATTTCTACGTATGTGATGCACTGAAATTGGCCCCAATTTAATTGGGGCGACAATACCGTATGCCAGACTTGATTTGGTATACGGTGATTGCATTATGCGTGCTGGTCACTGGAATGCCTGTGCAACCCATATCATTTCAAATACCTGTAACGAATTGACAATGGTTGTGTCCATGGCAGGCAAAGTCGAATAGCTTTCAAAAGGCGGATGCAGTAAATAATCGAAACTTTGATTGTGATTGATATTTGCTGACCTAAAATCTTTGGAAAAACTGTCTAACCAAGCAACTAGCTTCAGTGGTGCTGGTATTTGCAGGGATTACCATACTCTGTGCAGTCCCGTACATTTACCCAATCAAGGCTCATGGTTTCATTTCTTTTGTTTTGCTCGCGGAAAATATTAGACTGGTCGTCTTTGATTGAGTGTGGTTGTAATTTGATTCATATTGATTGAATTGATCAAAAAAATAAATATTTTGAAAATTAATCGTCAAATAAAAATCAATTAATGAAAACTAATTTTCATTAAAGATTTGTAAATCATCACGGTTAACGCGGAAATGATATAAATCTATGAGAGAATGCTGCTTGATTTTGGAAACATTTCTTCATCGTTTTTCCAGAGAACGTTGACAACGAATGGGTGCTCAATTCGTTCAGCAAAACAAGGCGGCGACACGGCAATCAGGCTGCACATTTTCTGACCGTTGCGCTGGCATTTATGCTGGTGGGTATTCGGTTTTCGACAATAGACTTTAGCTTCTTATTCCAATACATAACATGTTTCGCTGGCTTTTTCTTAATGAAAATGCATTAACGCCTGCTGAGCACGCCGCATGGAAATTAAGCGCACTACGTATCATTTTGATGTCCGGCTTCGTGCTGGAAGCTGCCGTGGCGATTCACAGTTCTTTGGACGCAATCGCAGTTGGTGCCTATCAAGTGTTGTGGGTCGTTGGTTTTTTCTACGTCGTGCTGGCACTGGGTTTGTATTATTCATCCCATCACTTGCGTGCTGGTGCTGCTATATTAATAGGCACGGTTTATGCGTCTGCCTTTTCCATTGTCAGCTTTGTCAATCAGTATGAAATAGCCAAATTTGGCTATATTTTCATTTACACCACGCCTATTATCGCGCGCCTGTTCTTTGGTACCAGGCTGGCTATGGGGTTGATGGTATTCAATATACTTCCTTTCCTGTTACTGTTGATGAATCGGCCTGTTTTCAGCATTTCCGGTTTTGACGTTACGCTCCCGGCCAGTAATACCTATATTCAGTCTTTATTATTTTTATTTTTTAATACCTGTGTCCCACTGGCAGTGTTTCGCGTTTTGCATGAACTGGATGTTTCTGCGAAACGCTATCGCCAGGCAAGCGATGCGCTGACGGTCAGTCATGCACAATATGAAGAAGTGTTTCAAAATGCTGGTACAGCTTTGCTGTTGACGGATGCCAGTGGTCAAATATTGCAAGCAAACCAACTCGCCAACAATTTGCTGGGGCGTCATGCTGATAAAGATGAAGAGTTGGCGCTGTTTGCCTGGTTGTCACTGGATAACAGTGTGCGCCTGAAAAGTCCGAACAGTGATGAATCTGAAAATATGCGAATGTCTGCCTATCGTACGCGTGACGGCAAATTGGTCGCGCTGGAAAATATCTCGCAGACATCGACTGATCATTATATTGTTGCTCTCAGAGATGTTTCTGGCTTGCATTCGATGCATCATGCTTTGCAATTGAGTCTGGAACGCGAAGATTACCTTAGCCGGCACGATGCCCTGACCAATTTGCCCAATCGTGACATGTTGCGCAGCCATCTGCATGACATTCTGGCGGACAATGACGACAGCAAGGTGACGGCTCTGGTTTCCTTTCGTTTGAACAGTATACGGCATGCCAACCAGCAGTTTGGTGCCCACACCGGTGATATCCTGTTACGACGTTTTGCCGAAGAATTGTCACGCGCATTGCCCAAAAACTGTTTTTGCGCACGTCTGCGCAGCATTGTTTTTTCGTTTGTGGTGGAACACTCACGCACACCGGGCGAGATCATCAAGCTGGTAGAAAAAGTTCGCAACAACTTGCCCAAAGAACTGGAAATTAACGGTGAAAATCTGCTGGTGCAGTTTTCAGCAGGCATTGCTCTGGTGCGACCAGATGACAAACTTCCGGATGATTTGATACGCCGCAGTGAAGTTGCGCTGGATACAGCACGCCGTTCCAGTGATCAGAGCGTAACCCTGTTTGATGAAGAGGATGCGCAGCAAATACGGCGTAGTGTCGAAATTGAAGTCGGCATCGTCAATGGCCTGAAACAAAATGAATTCCGCCTCGTCTATCAGCCTAAGGTAGCGCAAGATGGCAATATCGCCGGTCTGGAAGCCTTGTTGCGTTGGGAATCTCCCACATTAGGCAATGTACCACCCGCTGAATTTATACCGATAGCCGAGCGGGCTTCGCTGATACGCCTGATCAGCAATTTTGTCATGGACCAGGTATGCAGTCAGATACGTGACTGGTTAAACCGCTTTGGCGATTGCCCCGTGGTTGCCCTGAATTTGTCTGTGACAGATATTGCCCGCAGCGATTTGTTACAACTGGTAGATGAATGCTGCCAGCGCCATAGTATAGCTTCGTCTTATCTGGAATTTGAGATTACCGAAACCGGCTTGATCGCTAATGAAATCCTGACCATCCACCACCTGGATGAACTCAAGGCACGTGGTTTCAGTATTGCGATTGATGATTTTGGTACTGGCTATTCATCGCTCTCCAAGCTCAGTCATTTTCCGGCACAAAGCGTCAAGATTGATCGCTCATTTGTGGCGCAGATTGGTCATAACAAGAAAAGTGAAATGATCATCAAGGCCATTATTTCACTGGCGAACATCTTATCTTGTCATACCGTTGCCGAGGGTGTGGAAAATAAGGAACAGGAAATTTTCCTGAAAGAGATAGGCTGCGATTTTTTCCAAGGATATTATTATTATCGGCCACTGGAAGTGTCGGCACTGGAATTATTGTTGGCCGAATTGCCGGTAAAAGAAAACCTCCCTCCCTACCAGTTCAAATTGGCGTAGAACCCCTTTCATTTGTCACCAATGAAATGAGTTCTGCCTTATCCCGGACTCTCTTCAAGAGTTATGTGCGTTTGCACATGTGCCTGCCAAATTCATTTGCCACCATATTTAACAAAGTGGTCAACGTCGGCTATTGATAGTGCGTTGCATGTGAAAATAGTTATGATGCGCAATTTAGTGACTATGTTTATACCGCTGTTGTCGCAAAAATCAGCTAATGTAGTTGTATTGCGATGCTGGATGAAAGGATGTGAGCGCGGTTTGTGACATCTATGCCTTTTCGTCCCGCTTTTACAACAGTACTATGGCCCAACATTTTGCATAGAGTAACAATTTGCGCTGCACGTTTTAGTAATTTCAACTACACTAAAGTCGTAGTGTGCTGGTGGCAATGAAATTAGTGCTGCTGCCAGGCCGGTTCGGAATTCGCTTTTTGCTTATCCATGGAGGTCGGGATGAATATCTTTGACAACTACACAGCTCGGTATGAACGAACACGTGAAGAAGAGTATTCCATGCAGGAATATCTTGATCTGTGTAAAAAGGACAGGCTGGTTTATGCCAGTGCGTCTGAACGCATGCTGGCTGCCATCGGTGAACCTGAGTTGGTGGACACGCGCCATGACTCGCGCCTGTCGCGCATTTTTTCCAACAAGGTCATCAAAATCTATCCAGCCTTCCGCGAGTTTTATGGCATGGAAGAAGTCATAGAGCAGGTCGTGGCGTATTTCCGCCATGCTGCTCAGGGCCTGGAAGAACGCAAGCAAATCCTGTATTTGCTGGGACCAGTCGGTGGCGGTAAATCTTCGATTGCCGAACGCCTGAAGTCTCTGATGGAGAAAATCCCCTTTTATTGCATCAAGGGTTCCCCCGTCAATGAATCGCCTCTGGGCCTGTTCAATGAAGAGGAAGACGGTATCTTGCTGGAAGAAGATTTCGGTATTCCACGTCGCTATCTGAGAAGCATCCCCAGTCCGTGGGCTGTCAAGCGCCTGCATGAATTCAATGGCGACATCAACCAGTTCCGCGTGGTACGCCGTTATCCCTCGGTTTTGAAACAGATTGCCGTATCAAAAACCGAACCTGGTGATGAAAATAATCAAGATATTTCTTCACTGGTAGGTAAGGTCGATATCCGCAAGCTGGAAGAATATGCGCAGGATGATCCGGATGCCTATAGCTATTCTGGCGGCCTTTGCCTGGCTAACCAGGGCTTGATGGAATTTGTCGAGATGTTCAAGGCACCTATCAAGGTTTTACACCCATTATTGACGGCTACTCAGGAAGGCAATTTCAAGGGGACCGAGGGATTTGGTGCCATACCTTTCGAAGGTATAGTACTGGCTCACTCGAATGAGTCGGAATGGAAGGCATTTAAAAACAATAAAAATAATGAGGCTTTTCTTGACCGTATTTATATCGTCAAGGTGCCGTATTGCCTGCGGGTGAACGATGAAATAAAAATCTACGAAAAACTGGTGCGCACGTCTTCGCTGGCAAGTGCACCATGCGCCCCCGGTACGCTGAAAATGATGGCTCAGTTTGCAGTGCTGTCGCGCCTGAAGGAGCCAGAAAATTCCAGTATCTTCAGCAAGATGCAGGTGTACGACGGCGAAAACCTGAAAGATACTGATCCCAAAGCCAAGTCGCGGCAGGAATATGCAGATTATGCTGGTGTCGATGAGGGGATGAATGGACTGTCTACCCGGTTTGCATTCAAAATTTTGTCCAAGGTATTCAACTTTGATAATACTGAAGTTGCCGCCAATCCAGTGCATTTGTTATATGTGCTGGAGCAGCAGATAGAGCGTGAGCAGTTTGCACCCGAAATCGAGCAAAAGTATGTGTCTTATATCAAGGAATACCTGGCACAGCGTTATGCAGAGTTCATAGGCAAGGAAATTCAGACCGCCTATCTGGAAAGTTATTCAGAATATGGCCAAAACATTTTTGATCGTTATGTAACCTTTGCCGATTTCTGGATACAGGATCAGGAATTCCGTGATCCCGATACCGGTGAAAGTTTTGATCGTGATGCACTCAATAATGAACTGGAAAAAATCGAGAAACCGGCAGGTATTTCTAACCCTAAAGACTTCCGCAACGAGATTGTCAATTTCGTGCTGAGGGCCAGGGCGCAGAACGCCGGTAAAAACCCGGCCTGGACCAGTTATGAAAAACTGCGGACGGTTATTGAGAAAAAAATGTTTTCGAATACCGAGGAATTATTACCTGTTATTTCCTTCAATGCCAAGGCCAGCGCCGATGACTCCAACAAGCATCAGGAATTTGTCGAACGCATGGTCGCCAAAGGCTATACCGCTAAACAGGTACGGTTGCTGTGTGAATGGTATTTGCGTGTAAGGAAATCTTCCTAAATGAAGAAGTACAGCAGGGAATTTTAGGGCAAACGGGAGAGCATTTTGGTTCATCTGATTGACCGGCGTGTCCAGGGTAAAAACAAATCCGCACCGAATCGCGAGCGCTTTTTGCGACGCTATAAGGGGCAGATCAAGGAAGCTGTTGCACGTGCAGTCAAAGGGCGGTCCATCACTGATATTGAGAGCGGTGAACGTATATCGATACCGGTCAAGGATGTCAGTGAGCCAAGCTTTGGCCATACCCATGGTGGTATCTGGGAAGGTGTGCAGCCAGGTAATGAACAATACCAGCGTGGCGACCAGGTTGCCCGGCCTAAAGGTGGGGGGGGCGGTTCAGGCAAAGGGCAGGGGGGCAATAGCGAAGACCCGGCTGAAGACGATTTCGTATTTCAGTTGTCACGCGAAGAATTTATGAACTATTTCTTCGAAGACCTGGAATTGCCGAATATGGTCAAGACGCAATTGACTTCCACAACCGATTTCAAAAGTCAGCGTGCCGGTTATAAGACATCAGGTACGGCGTCGAGCTTGCATGTTTTGCGTTCACTGCGCGGTGCCATGGGACGACGCATTGCGGTTGGTGGAAAATCGGCACGCAGGCTGAAAGTGGCCGAAGAGGAAATGACCAGGTTGTTGGAATCTGGTGCAGACAACAAAGATAGCAGGGTGATCGAATTAAAGCAGGAAATACATCACCTGCGCACGCGCTTGCTGGCAATACCTTTTCTCGATCCTTTTGACCTGCGCTACAGCAACCGGGTCAAGGTGCCCAAACCGGCCAGCCAATGCGTCATGTTTTGTTTGCTGGACGTATCCGGCTCCATGGATGAACAGAAAAAAGATACAGCAAAACGCTTCTTCATTTTGTTATATTTGTTCCTGACCCGTGCGTATGAAAAAATCGAGGTGGTGTTTATTCGCCATCACACGACAGCGATGGAAGTGGATGAAGATGCTTTCTTTCATTCACGCGAATCTGGCGGCACCATCGTATCATCCGCGCTGAACCTGTTAGCGCAGATCGTGCGCGAACGATACACGGCCAGTGACTGGAATGTGTATGTTGCACAGGCTTCGGATGGTGATAACTGGGACAATGATTCGGCAACCTGCGGGCAACTGCTGACCAATACCATTATGCCGTTGGTACAGTATTATGCCTATGTGGAAATTACCGATGGTCAGCCGCAGAACCTGTGGCTGGAATATGAGAAAGTAGCCCAGCATCATGCACACTTTGCCATACAAAAAATAGAAACACCGGCTGACATTTATCCGGTCTTTAGGGAATTGTTCAAGAAGCAGCCGAAATGAGGTCCAACATGGAAGCCAGCCATGCCAGTCCCAGAAAAAAACATCCACGCGCTTTACCCGAGCAATCGGAATGGACTTTTGAACTGATAGAACAGGCGCATGAAGAAATACGCCGGGTAGCAGAGCAGTTTGGGCTGGACACCTACCCCAATCAATTGGAAATCATCACTGCCGAACAGATGATGGATGCGTATGCATCCGTGGGGATGCCGGTGTCCTACAATCACTGGTCGTTTGGCAAGCATTTTCTGTCTACCGAAAAAAGCTACAAACGTGGACAGATGGGGCTGGCCTACGAAATCGTCATCAACTCCAATCCCTGTATTTCTTATCTGATGGAAGAAAACAGCCTGACCATGCAGGCATTGGTGATTGCCCATGCGGCGTATGGGCATAATTCCTTTTTTAAAGGCAATTACCTGTTCCGTACCTGGACAGATGCCGACGCGATTATTGACTACATGCTGTTTGCCAAGAATTATGTTGCTGACTGTGAGCAGCGCTACGGCATGGAAGCGGTAGAGTTGATTATTGATTCTTGCCACGCTTTGCAAAATTATGGTGTTGACCGCTACAAACGACCAGCCAAAATATCGCTTGTTGAAGAACGGGTACGTCAGGCAGAAAGAGAAAAATACATGCAGTCACAAGTCAATGACTTGTGGCGCACTGTCCCGCGACGCAATGAGGTACAGGAAAATCTGGTCGAGCAACGCGTACCATCAGAACCACAAGAAAACCTGCTGTATTTCATAGAAAAGTATTCTCCTTTGCTTGAACCCTGGCAGCGCGAAATTGTGCGCATTATCCGCAAGGTGTCGCAGTATTTTTATCCACAGCGCCAGACCCAGGTCATGAATGAGGGCTGGGCTACGTTCTGGCATTACACCATCCTCCAGCAACTGTATGAAGAAGGTGTGGTCGGCGATGGCTTCATGATGGAGTTTTTACAAAGCCATACCAATGTGGTCTACCAGCCACCGGTCAGCAGCCGCTATTTCAATGGCATTAACCCCTATGCCCTCGGCTTTGCCATGATGCGTGATATACGCCGTATATGCGAAACACCGACGGCGGAAGACCGCGAATGGTTTCCCGACTTTGCTGGCAGTGACTGGCAAAAGACCCTGCAGTTTGCCATGCGTAATTTCAAGGATGAAAGTTTTATTGCCCAGTATCTGTCACCCAAGTTGATGCGTGACTTCCACTTTTTTGCCATCCTGGATGATGACAGCAAAGACAAGCTGTTGATTTCTGCGATTCATGACGAACAAGGCTATCGTTACCTGCGTGAGCAGCTGGCGGGCCAATATAACCTGGGTAACCGCGAACCAAATATCCAGGTTTGGTCAGTCGATATGCAGGGGGATCGCGCGTTGACTTTGCGTCATACTCAATATTTGCGCCGCCCGCTGAATGCACAGACTGGTGAGATGCTAAAGCATGTCGCCAGGCTATGGGGGTTCGATGTTTATCTTGAGACCGTGGATCCGACCAATAAAGTATTGGCCAGGCAAGAGTGCAAATGGGAAAAACGCAACAGAGCCTGAGTTTTCTTCGCTGTTGTCATCAGCTTGTGAAATGCCCATAGCCGTGGGCAGGCCAATACGATAGAATAAAAAACGACCATCATAAGACGGAGACATGCACCATGTATTTGGACCACCCGAAAATTTCCGCCACCAATAGTGAAACTGAGCCTGATCGCATAGAACGCTTGAGTCGTGTTTACGGTTATGCGATAGGCCTGGCAGATATTGACGGTAACACTGAATGCATCACCAAATTAGCCAAGATTCATGACCACAAGGGTACCCTGATGGTAATCTGGTATGTCGCTCCCACCCAGATAGAAAAAAGTTATTTTGCCCGAGCCTGGAATAGTCGCATCGGTGATGAAACCGAATTAGTTGAGCATGCGCTGATGTTGCAGGAGACGGTTTAAATGTTGAAAGATGAGGCGGATCAGGTATCCGCCTTCGTCATGCATTTAGCAAAGTAAGGTTGAGGCAAGTGTGCTTCTGACCGCATTTGTGAATGCGGGCATGCCCGGCAAGTCTGCTTTAATGCAGTTTCAGGTCGCCGAGCAAATCAGAAATACCTGCCCAGCCAATTTCTATTCCTATACATAACAAGATAAAAGCGGACAGGCGCAGCAGCACTATCGCACCTACATCCCCCAGCAATTTCTCCATATTACGAGCGAAGCGATAGCACAGGTAAATTACCAGTGTCGTCAACAACACGCCCAGGGCAGAAGCAATGCTGGTGATGATCCAGTCCACCGGTTTGTGTGGCATCTGGGTACCCAGGGTCACCGAGGCTGCGATGGTGCCCGGCCCTACGGTCAGTGGAAAGCTAAAGGGGTAAAATCCGCGACTGCGCAGCTCTTCCCGGGTCCAGGTGCTGCCACCATGTGAGGCAGCGACGGAATTACGCAATTTGTCCTGACCCTGATCGTTCAACAACTTCCAGCCCGCCATGGCGACCACGATACCGCCCGCAACACGCACGATAGGCAGCGAGATACCAAAAAAATCCAGTACGTAAGAGCCGATAAAGACTGCACCCATCAGCAGGAAAAAACAGTTCAGGGCAATCCGTTTTGCCAGACGGTTGGCCAGTGGCGGTTCTATTGGCCCAGTCATGGATAGAAAAATCGGTGCAATCGCGATGGGGTTCAAAATAGGTAACAAGGTGACTGGTACTACGATCAATGCCTTGAAAAAAATGATCATCGTGATGCTCATGTGTACTCCTGAAAGATAGGGCTCCGATTATGCAACAGAAATGCCAGGTTGGCGACAGCCTGAACAGAGGGAAAAGAGGCAGATGTGTGAGCGTGGCGTACAAAGTGATATAAGTTGCAACATTGTTTCATTGAGAATATGTTTTAAAATGAATTTGGGTGATAAAAATTGATTTTCCGTTGAAGAAAGTGATAGAAAACATGTAATCCCTGATGAAAATAGTCGTTACTCCCGTTCTGAGTACGACGTTTCTGGGTGTTGACACAATGACCCTCTCCTACCTGACAAACTAGTTTATCTGCATGTATGAATTACGCAGATTCATCAAAGCCACGACCAGAAACACGTATTACTTAATGCTGGTACAGTTGTAAAGATCAGAAAGGGGTCAGCAAAAGATCAAGAATCACCAAACCAAAATCAAACGAAACAGATACAGGACTGCCATGCCACATCTCACCATAGAATACTCTGCCAATTTGCCAATACAGGCGAGGGAGTTATTGCTGGACATTAATACCGCCTTGGTGGCGACGAATCATTTCAAGGAAATCGATATCAAAAGTCGCGCCATCCGTTTTGATACTTACCTTATCGGTACTGCCGACGCAGAAAGGGCTTTTCTGCATGCCAAACTGGTGATATTGAATGGCCGCACAACCGAAGTGAAACGTGACTTGTCAGAGCGTGTCCTTGCCGTTGTCAAACAGGCCGGACCATGGCCTGCAGAGCTGGATGTGCAATTGTGCGTCGAGGTGCAGGAATTGGAACGCGAAACTTATGCCAAGGAACATTTTAGCAATTGAAGCATGGGCTGGCTAACAAGTTGCCTGCCCATGCCGGATCAAGCAAGGGGAGGCATGGGCCGACGTGAATTTTAAATCGATTTAAAAATCAAATTTCAATTCACCCACAACACTGCGTTGTGTATATGGATGGAAGGCCCAGTATTTTTTGTTGTTCAGATTGTCTATGCCTATTGATGCCGTCCATTGTCTGGCGAGCTGATAGCGTACTCGTATATCCGCCACTACAAAGCTGGAAAAGCCAAGGTAGGTGTAGGCATTGGTATCGCTATTATCGAGCGAACCATACTGTTTGCCGCTATAGCGTAAGCCCAGGCTGGTACTGAGTTTTTCATCGGGTCTGTAGCTTACCACCAGATTGGCCCGCCACGCGGGTACACGTGGCTGCTGTTTGCCCACACTGGCCGGGAATTTGTCATTCCTGGTGATGGTTGAATCGGCATAGGTCAGACTGGCGGCCAGATCCAGGCCACGGGTAAATACATCGCTGGCCTGATAAGCCAGTTCCAGCCCTGTGGTATGTATTTCATCCACGTTCTGGATGTTTGTGACATTTGGTGTGACCAGGGTGTTGACTTGTGAATACAGTGCATCCCGTGTTCTTTCATGAAATACAGTTGCGCGCAAAAAGCCCTTGCCTTCATCCAGCACACGCTCTGCAGTCCATTCAGTGGTCCAGGATTTTTCTGGTTTCAGCGTGGGGTCATTGTTTACGATGGCGGTGGTAGAAATCGTGCCCTGATATAGTTCCGACACGGTGGGCATGCGTACAGCACGACCAAGTGATGCTTTCAGCGTCCAGTCTTCACTGGCATTAAAGGCGAGTGCTGCCTTGGGTGAAAAATAGGTTTCACTCCGGTCGGCAAAGTTCAGGGTGGAGCTGGCATTGGAAATGGCCCCCTTGTCTGCCTGCCATTGCTCGAAACGGCCGCCAAGAATAGTTTTCCATTGCTGGCTGATACGCCAGGCATCTTGCGCATACAGGCTTTGTAATTGAGTGTTGCCCTGGAACGCAGAAAAGCGTTTCATTGCATTGCCACTGATCCAGTTATCGGTATCTGATACCAGAGTGCGCATTTGATAGGCTTCGCGTTGGTAGCCAAATTCTGCTGTGTGTTCTGTATTCGGACGCCAAATGCCCTTTAATGCCAGGGTATTCCAGCCAGTGCCGTTGCCATCTGTAATGCGGCCAGCGCCACCGCTATCCGCCAGGGGAATGGCAACTGTCGGAGCGCGGACTATGTCCTTGTTGTAGTCGTACAGGCTGGCGGCGATTTCCCAGTCAAATTCACCTTTGGTATTGCTTCTCAGATTCAGGCCATGGGTGATATGTTCGAGCTGGTTTTTGCTGTTCGACATATCTGTCGGTGCCAGCGTATATTTTTTCCCACCTATATTAATGTCACCGTTGTATACCGCATTACCTGCGGTATCACGCAGGTAAGTTTCGACGCCGCTGTCCATATTGTTGCGCCAGTAACCCAGCGTGTAGCTGGCCCGCAGCGTGGGGCTGAAATCATAGGCAAGCTTGATCTTGGCATGATCTTGGGTAGTATGGTATTGACCTGTGGCACCCAGTATCCACCAGTCCATGCCTTGCGGATTTTTGCCTGCGATGGCGCCGGTGACGACAGTCCCTGCACCGCTGCTGACGCCAGTGGATAGCAGTTTGTTGGCGAAGGCGATAGGGTGACCATCACTATCGAGTTGATTCAGGTTCAGCCACCAGGAAAACGCGCCTTGCTTATTGCCCAGGCTGGCACTTAATTGCTTGCCGCTATAGCTTTTGTCCGTGCCATATAACTGGAAGTTCTCGCTAAAGCCAACCAGTTTGGCATGGGCTTCAAACTCCTTGGGCATACGGGTCACGTAATCCACCACGGCACCGACAGAGTTGCCCGCATAGGCGGCAGAGAAAGGACCGTACAAAACATCAACACGTTCGATTTCTTCCGGCGCCACCAAACCCCAGCGCGGAGTAAAAGTGGCACCGTTACCCAGCAGGTTGGACAGCAGGATGCCATCGGCATAGACCAGGGAACGCGCGCTATTGCCCGTGCCTGATGCGCGAGTTGCCAGCACCGCATGATTGTAATCACCAATATAACGCTTGCGCACCAGCAGGCTTGGCAGGTATTTCAACGCGTCTTCAGCATCGATGGCATTGACGGTGCGTTCCATGGTCTTGGCATTGATGCCTTCGATGGTAGTAGGTATTTCTTTTGGCAGGGAAGAGGGGCGATCACCATTGATGATGACACGTTCCATTTGCTGTGGACTGTCATTGACATCATAACCATCGCTGTCAGCGGCAAAGGCTGGCAGCAGGGGAAAAACAGTCATCAACGCTGCACTAAGAGTGTGCAGACGCAGTTTGGTTATAGATTTGGACATGGGAATAGGCTAAAAATTGAACTGCGCAGGCAAGCGCAAAGCAGCCTGTAGCAGCGCAAAAGGCGTTGCTACAGCTGAGCTGAATCGATTTTCAGGCTATTGGTGGCCCGCGTGCGGGCAGGGGGGCAGCAACAATAGCAGCCAGACGGGCTGCAGGTATAGAGCGGGTGGCATAAGACAACGCATGTTGCGGTACAAAGGCATCAGTCTGCGGTAACACCGGGGGCAGGGCAGTTGCCAGGCATAAAGAGCAATCCAGCAAATGCGTCATGCTCTTGCCGGCATTCTTGCCGTCATCACCAGTTGCCCCAGTCTGGCTGATGAATTTATAGCCGGTGCTGGTACAAATCAGGTTCATGCTGTCAGATTTCACCAGTGACGATGCCATGGCGACACCCAGCGTCAGTACATATAACAATAGTACCGTGCGCACGATCTGGCGAAAGCAGGAGCGGGAAATTCTGTAGGCAGACATGGAGCCGGATTGTATCACCGTTCCAGCGTGCTACAAATCGACTTATACAACACGTTAAAAATAACTTATCCGAGATCAAGTACAGCAGATTTACCGCTATGATTGCGATTTTCGGGGGCTGGACTGGCATGGTCAATGCTATACCTTTTACCTGAACAGCTAACCTGCGGGTTGCTGACATGATAAAGACAGGATTGCGGGGCGGTTTGCCTTGGCAGGGGGCGACGTTGGCAACAGAAACCAACGGCTAAGCAATATGCCATTGCCATCAAATGACATCACCGCAGTTCAAATTGCGTACAAGAAGAAGGGATTATCTTGAGACAACAAACATTGGGGCAGCAACTGACCCGTACCAAGCCGATTGATCACAGTGAACAGGTGACTGATGATCAGGGGCACAGCCTGCATCGTTCATTGGGTTTATTCGCACTCACCATGATAGGTGTAGGTTCCACCATAGGAACAGGGATCTTTTTTACCATGGTGGAAGCCGTACCCAAGGCTGGACCATCCGTTATTTTGTCGTTTGTGATTGCCGCGATTACTGCCGGTTTGACGGCATTATGTTATTCCGAACTTTCATCCAGAATCCCAGCTTCTGGTTCGTCTTATTCCTATGCCTACGCCACCGTGGGTGAATTTGGTGCATTTGTGGTGGCTGCCTGTCTTTTGCTTGAATATGGACTGGCTGCCAGTGCAACAGCAATAGGCTGGTCAGCCTATCTGAATAATTTCCTGACGAATGCCCTGGGGTGGCAAATACCCGAGATGCTGCGGTCACCCATGATCGTGTCTGGTGCTAACGGGGTTGAATTTCATTTCAGCCAGTTTAATCTGCCTCCCATGGTACTGGTAGCGATATGCTGCTTTCTGCTGTTGCGTGGCGCCAAAGAATCTGCCACGGTAAATGCCATCATGGTATTGATCAAGCTGGTGATCCTGACCTTCTTCGTCATCATTGCTTTTTCTGGTTTCAATGCGGAGCATTTCACACCTTTTTTTAATACTGATAATAGCAAGGGCTTGGCCGGAATGGCCGGGGTAACAGCCGCCGCTGGCACGGTATTTTTCTCTTTCATTGGTCTTGATACAGTGGCAACTGCGGGTGCCGAGGTCAAAGACCCTAAACGTAATGTGCCGTTGGGCATCATGGCGGCGTTGATCGTGGTCACAGTGTTTTATTTATTGGTGGCGGTGGCAGCAGTGGGGGCGCAGCCAGCGAAAATGTTTGACGGGCAAGAGGCTGGCCTGGCCGTTATCTTGCAAAATGTGACAGGCAAAGCCTGGCCTGCACTGGTATTGTCAGCTGGTGCTGTGATTTCCGTGTTCAGCGTGACACTCGTTACCATCTATGGTCAAAGCCGCATTTTGTTTGCGATTAGCAAGGATGGCCTGATTCCGCCATCTTTCCAGCGCGTGCATGCGCGTACCCGTACCCCTGTCAGCAATACAATCATCGTTTGCCTGCTGGTGGGTATTGTTGCTGGCCTGGTGGATTCCACATTCTTATGGGATATGGTCAGCATGGGTACGCTGGTGGCTTTCATGGTGGTGTCGGTGGCTGTACCTGTCATTCGTCGTCAAGGTTTGGGTGAAGCTGTCAGTGGTTTCCGCGTACCTTTTGGACCTTACCTGATACCTGGTTTGAGCATTGCGGCTTGCCTGTATATCTTGAAAGATTTGCCGCCGACAACCTATCATGTGTTTTTCATCTGGATGTCAGTGGCAATTGCGATTTATTTCTTTTATGGAAAAAATCATTCGCACTTGAATAAAAACCAATAAGCCAGATATCGATGAGGTGTATGTCATTTTCACCACTTTACGGAAAGAAAAGAATATGAAACTTTCACACCTCAATCATGCCCTGGTTGCAAGCACGTTAACCCTTTTGACAATGACGGCCCATGCTGAATCGGTTGGCAGTGTCGACACTGCCTTCAAGCTGATTGGCCCCGACCACAAGGTCGTGGTTGAAGCTTATGATGACCCCAGGGTAAATGGCGTGACCTGTTATGTGTCACGCGCCAAGACAGGTGGCATCAGCGGTGGCCTGGGGCTGGCAGAAGACAAAGCAGAAGCTTCGATTGCCTGTCGCCAGGTCGGGCCTATCAGTTTTCCTGGTCCTATGAAGCAACAGGAAGAAGTGTTTAATCAAAGCCTGTCAATTTTGTTTAAAAAATTGCGCATCGTGCGTATGGTGGATCAAAAACGCAACGCGCTGGTATACCTGACTTATTCAGACAAGTTGATAGATGGTTCACCCAAAAATAGTGTGACTGCTGTGGCTGTAGACCGTAGTACCCCTATTCCAGTGAAATAAAAATTTGTGAGAAACGGAAGTTGGCAAGAATTTGCTACCCGGCAATGAATTGCGTTTACAATGAAGATTGTATGCGCAATCCTTTTTGACGTATCTATATGATAAGCTCCGCCGCCCAGGCAGCTCCCAAGCTGACCACTGAACAATCTGTCGATGCGCTGATCAAGACGATACGCATCCCGCCTCGCCCCAGCCTGCTGGCAGACGTGCAACTGGAACTGGCTGCGGAAGACCCCGATCCACGCAAGTTGACGGCTATCATCGCCAATGATGTTGCGATGTCGGCATCTTTGCTGAAGCTTGCCAATTCATCATTCTTCGGCTTGCGCCTGAAAGCCAAGTCGGTTGAGCATGCAGTGAGTTTGTTGGGTATTACCCAGTGCGGTAATTTGATGACGGGCATTATTGCCAGACAAAGTATTCAGATAGAAAAAGTTTCACTGGTCAAGTTTTGGGATTTTTCTACCAAGCGTGCACAGGCAATGACGCAACTGGCGCGTCGCATGCGTGTCTGTCCTGGTGACCTGGCACATACTTTCGGCTTGTTTTGCGACATCGGTATTCCATTATTGTTGGAACGTTTTCCGGATTATGCCAATACCCTGGAACTTGCCTACGAAGAAATGAACGACAGTTTTACTGCAGTCGAAGAGCAGCGTCATGCCACTTCCCATGCCGCCATCGGTTCCCTCATGGCACGTACCTGGGGTTTGCCCGAAAATGTATCGATGGCCATCTTGTTGCATCATGATTATGATGTACTGAATGATCCTGGGACGGAAGAGTCAGTGAAGAGTCTGATTGCGCTGGCTTTGCTGGCCGAATATGGCATACAGAAATACCAGGGACAGGAATTTTCTTGCGAATGGGAAAAAGGCGGAGAAGCAGCCTGCGAGTTCCTGGGTTTATCGGCAGATGATGTTGAAGACTGCTTCGAGGAATTGCACGAATTATTCAATCATAGTCACTAACCAACATTGCTTGATGCCTTGATATTACTTGATGCCTGGCTTAATACTTGGCATCACCCGGCAACCACAAATCCCTGATTTTTTGTTGCATCCATCAAGGCCGGTTCCCCAGCATGCGGGACGGCAAAAGGAAGATTGCGCGCAATAATTCAAACACACCATCAACGGCAATACCCAGTATCCGGAACGGCAACAGCAGTAACCATACTACCGGATAAATCACCAGCGCCAGCAGTGCCAGTGGCCAGCACAATACAAATAAAGCCAGCCAGATCAAGAATGTCAGCATGGTTTGCTTTCCTTAAGCGATCAACACATGCAAGAGATTACTCAGCATGACCAGGGCAATCGTCGCGATGACTACAGCGTCCATGTTTGCGGTGATGTTCATGATATTTCCTTTCAATTCGGGTGGGAGTGATTGCACTGTAGTTGTTTGCTGAATGGGCTGCCATGGCAACGCGACGAAACGCAGTTTTACTGGATCAGATTGCATGTGTAGCGGACGAAATGAGGCGGGCTTTGTGCCCCTTGCGCAATTGGTTTTTCGCCTTCAATTTCCTTATGCCGCTTTTTACAAATCGGCACTGCATATCCAGTTGTGCTTAAAAAATGTGCTTGACATGCCTGCCCGATAACTGCAAACTCCAAATTATTAGTCAACTGAATAATAATGAAGCTGAAACGGCATGGCACGTCCCTCTCAACAACTTGATGAAGTCTTGCTGCAAAGCGGACGGGCATTGTTCGCCCAACATGGCTGCAGTGGTTTGTCCCTGCGCTTGCTGGCAGAACATGCAGGTGTCAATGTTGGCATGTTTCATTACCACTTTCGCAGCAAAGACAATTACCTGACCCAGTTGCTGCAGACCATGTATGAAGAAATGTTTGTGCAATTGCAGGCTGAAGTTGATCATGCCGGTTCACCAAAGCAACGCCTGCGTCAGGCCTTGTGCCTGCTGGGCCGTTTGTTGAGGGAGCATGGTCGCTGGATAGGGCGGGTCTGGACCGATGCCAGCATGGGGGAAGGCGTTGCCAGGCAGTTTTTGGAAAAAAACGGATCGCGCCACGTGCAACTGATCGTCGGCCTGCTTATGGAAGCCATGCAGGCAGGCGAGGTTGCCATGCTGCCTCCCATGCAAGCCCTGACTTTTCTCATGGGTAGTGTTGCCGCCCCCATGCTGGTAGCGCCGCGCGCACTGGAACTGGGTTTTGTACCGGCCATGTTGCAGCTACCGTTACAGCAAGTGTTAAGTGATGAAGGCATAGCCGATCGTGTCAACCGCGCCCTGTATGCCCTGGCCGCAAGCAAAGAGGATTTGAACCATGACTGATCAATTCTGTCGCGCAAGAAATATTCTCTTGCTGACTAGCCTGCCGCTATTGCTGATCGCTTGTAAGGAAAAAAATGCGCCTGGCTGGTCCGGTTACGCAGAAGGGGATTATGTCTATATCTCTGCCCCACTGGGTGGACGCCTGGAGCAGATCAAGGTGCAGGCCGGTCAGCAAGTGAGCAAGGATGCCCTCTTGTTTTCATTGGATGCGGAAGCCGAAAATGCCGCGCGTGATGAAGCACAGGCGCGCTTGTTGAGCGCAAAGGCACAGGCCAGCAATACTGAAAAAGGCAAGCGCAGGGAAGAGATCGCCGTCAGTCAGGCACAGCTTGTCAGCGCACAGGCACAGGCCGCACTGGCAAGGCAGGAACTGGCACGCCAGCAGCAATTATTGGCGCAAGGATTTGTATCCAAATCGCGTATTGACGATGCGCAGACCAATGTCAAATTGAGCGAGGCAAGGGTGGCAGAACTGAGCGCGGCCCTGAATGTGGCGCATTTGCCTGCACGTGTAGATGAACGTGCCGCAGCGCAGGCCAGTGCTGATGCAGCAAAGGATGTCGTTCGCCAGACCGCGTGGCGCTCTGACCAAAAAAACCAGGTATCGCCTGCGAATGCGCTGGTGGCTGAAGTGTTTTATCGCCAGGGCGAATATATACAGGCTGGTCAGCCCGTACTGTCCTTATTACCGCCAGAAAATCGCAAGGCAAGGTTTTTTGTGCCAGAGGGTGAGCTTGGCAGTGTCAGTGTCGGTCGGGCAGTCATGTTGAATTGTGATGGTTGTGGTGCGGCTATTCCTGCCCATATCTCGCGCATAGCCAGCAGCGCCGAATACACACCGCCGGTGATTTATTCCAATGTGCAGAGAGCCAAACTGGTTTTCATGGTGGAAGCCAAACCTGATCAGCCAGCACGGTTATTGCTGCACCCTGGCCAACCGCTGGATGTCAGCTTAGTCAATAGTGGCAACACCGGGAAATTACAGTGAATTCCGCCAGTGATCAGAGCCAGTTGGCAATCGACGTTCATGGCCTGAGCAAATCCTATGGTGGACGTGCCGTTGTCGACAAGGTGGAATTGCAGGTTGCCAAAGGCCGCATCTGCGGTTTCCTGGGGCCGAATGGCAGCGGCAAGACCACCACTATACGCATGCTGTGCGGCCTGCTGATACCCGATGCCGGCACCGGTACTTGCCTGGGTTTGGACATCATCAAACAAGCCGAACAGATCAAGCGGCAGGTTGGCTACATGACGCAAAAATTTGGATTGTATGATGATTTGTCGATACGCCAGAATCTGGATTTTGTCGCCCGTTTATTTGAATTGCCAGGCAGAAAAAATGCGGTTGATCAGTCGCTGGAAAGGCTGGGCCTGACGGCACGCCAGCATCAACTGGCTGGCTCATTATCCGGCGGCTGGAAACAAAGGCTGGCATTGGCTGCCTGTCTCATTCACGAACCGCGCCTGTTGCTGCTGGATGAACCAACTGCTGGAGTGGACCCCAAGGCACGCCGCGATTTCTGGGATCAGATTCATCTGTTGGCCGATCAGGGTATTACCGTACTGGTCTCCACACACTACATGGATGAAGCAGAACGCTGTCATGAACTGGTGTACATCGCCTACGGAAAAATCCTGGCGCGTGGTACGGAGCAGGACATCATCCGTGGCTCCAAACTCAAAGTCTGGACTGTGCAGGGTGAGCAATTGGGTAGCCTGCTGGCACCGTTGAAATCAGCCCCAGGGGTATTGAGTGTCGCCGCGTTTGGTAATGCCGTGCATGTGGCCGGGCTGGATGAAGCGCTGGTATTAAAGGCGCTGGACGGTATCAGCAGCAAGGCTGTCATCCAGATATCAGCATCCGAAGCAAATCTCGAAGATGTTTTCATCAGCCTGATTGCCAGCGCACCCGATAATTTCTCGAAAGACGAACTACGGCAGAAGGTGGGCGCATGAAGCGTTTTTCCTGGGCGCGCATGTTTGCCATTTTCATCAAGGAATTTCAGCAAATGATGCGCGACCGCCTGACCTTTGGCATGGCGGTTGGCATTCCCATCTTGCAGCTTATTCTGTTTGGTTATGCCATCAACACCGATCCCAAGGGTTTGCCAACAGCAGTCGTCAGTACAGACAACAGCCCCATGGCACGCAGCTTCGTTGTCGCCATGCAAAATACAGGTTATTTCCGCGTCGATTCAGTCGGGCAAAATGAAAAAGAGGCGGAAGCCCTGCTGGAAGCAGGTAAGGTGCAATTTCTGCTGGTTATTCCGCCACAATTTACCCTGCAACTGGTGCGTGGCGAAAAGCCCGCCTTGCTGATATCGGTGGATGCGACCGATCCTTCGGCATCCGGCAATGCCATTGCTGCCCTGAACGTGATTGCCACCCAAGCCCTGCAACATGATCTGACTGGCCCCCTGCGTTATTTGCAGACAGGTTTGCCGGCTTATGAAGTAAGAGTGCACCGTCGCTATAATCCCGAAGGGCTGTCGCGTTACAACATCGTGCCAGGTTTGATCGGTACCATACTGACCATGACCATGGTGATGCTGACTTCACTTGCCATGACACGTGAACGCGAACGCGGCACTATGGAAAATTTGCTTGCAACGCCGGTGCGTCCGGCGGAAGTTATGGTAGGGAAAATTCTGCCCTATGTACTGATGGGCTATATTCAGCTTGGTGTCATCATCACCGCAGCATTTCTGTTGTTTGAAGTTCCCATGGTAGGTAGTTTCAGTCTGTTGATGGCGATGATAGGTGTGTTCATTCTCGCCAACCTAGCGGTTGGTTTCACCTTTTCCACCATTGCCAAGAACCAGTTGCAGGCGATGCAGATGACTTTCTTTTTCTTCCTGCCATCAATACTCTTGTCTGGCTTCATGTTCCCTTTCCGCGCCATGCCAGAATGGGCGCAGGTGTTGGGTGAGGTATTACCATTGACCCATTTCCTGCGTATTGTCCGTGGGATTTTGTTAAAGGGAAATGATGCAGGGCAGCTCTTGTCCGAGCTCTGGCCCATGCTGACATTTTTGTTATTGGCCGGGGTGCTGGCCCTGAAAAGATACAGGCAGACTTTGGATTGAAATTGGTTGGAGATTAGCTTGATGCGTCAGAACACATCATTTCAATGAGATGCGCTCTGACATGTCGCTTGTCCGGGCTTACTGTCTATCTTTTATAGTTGAACTTGCTTTCGCATAGTTCCAGCGAGACGGTGGATGGCCATGCATTGCCCACAATATCATCGGCTATTTTTTTGCGTAAGCTCAGGAAAGTTTTTTTGTCACCTGCATGGCAGGCAAACATTGCAAAATTATTTAAATTCCATTTGCTCTTGGGGTAACGGATCATCAAGTCTTCAAACCCAGCCCGCATTTTAGGCCATTTTGCCGGCGATACTGCAAACAGATTATTTTTGTAAACTACGCTTTTCCCTACCGACCAGTAAATCCTGGCGTATAAGGATCGCCCTTCTGAGTCTTTGGTATTGTTGACCGACCAGGTAACCATTTCGTCAACCGTTTCCCATTTCCCTCCCCATAAAGGTTGGAGATAATGACTCATTTGAAAATACAAAGGCAGATAGCTTTTATACTTTATTGCACCTTCGTAGAAAATCTTGCCTCTGTCCTCTTCTGATCGTCCCAAAGCACCTTTAACTTCCAGCATCAATTCATACCAGTTAGGTAACGTGTCGCCGATAGTTTTATTGTCCGTCAATATTTTTTCGGCTTTTTCCATGCGTTCATGGAAAAGATGCCAGCCCTCTGGTGTAACCGTGGAGCTGTATCCATGTCCGCGGGCATGCCATGCATAGGTAGCCCAGTAGCTCGCTTCAACAACTACTCCAAGCGCGGAGTTGGGATATTTGAGTTTTAATCCCTCTACTCTTTGCAGGCTTTTGTCCCAGTTTTTCTCATCGTCAAACGATTTGGATAGAGCTTTTAACAAAACAGACAGCCTGGGACGACCATCATCAAATGTGCAAGTGGGGGAGTCCCAATCCAGAACATGAATCATGACCGATCCTGGCCCCATATCTGGGGAATCGAATAGCGATGCCAGGGAAGTTGCCCAATACTCAAAGTTTTCGACACCATCTTGATCATTACCAAACCTGCATTTTCCCTTTTGGGCAGGAGAAAATGGATTCAGGATGCTATTCTGCTCCGCATGAATGAAAGCAGGTGTCGCAAGCGTGGCAGTTAGAAAAATGCCGGCAAATTGAATGTGTAATGATTTCATTATTTTTTCGAAAGTGTTTTTGCAAGAAAATTGACGGAAATCACATTTTTCCATTAAATCGATATTTGCAAATGTCTGGCGTGTAATTTGTGGGCCAACTTTCTCGCTCAAGCTTGTCTTGAATTTGTACCCATAATTTGTTGAAGGTGTCTTTATCATTTGCACGACAGGCATATACTGCCATTTCGTTCATTAATATCGTACTCTGAGTTTTTTTCAACATATCTTCATAACCCTGCTTAATCCTGGGCCAGCTTGCCAGACTATCACGAAAAATTTCAAAATCAATTTCTTGGTATAAAGCGATCCTTTGATAGATGGACGCGTATACAGCGTCGTCACTTTCCCCATGTATGGTCTTGACGGCAGTTTCTACTACCTTGTCTACTTTCGTCCAGTCAGCGACTCCATATCTGGGGGTATAACTTAACGCCATTTTCTCGTACAGGTTTGGGAAGTGTGGATGACGTTTAATCGCTTCCTGAAATAATTTTTCGGTGAACGCCAGACTTTTACCATTTTCCTGGGCTATCGATAAATACACTTCATACCAGGAAGGATCGCGGGACGCATAGGTTTTTGCGCTGGACAGGGCAAGCTCTGCTGTATCCATTCTTTGCTTGAAAAGCTTTATGGCAAGTGGATCAACATTAAGATTTGCTTCGCTACCGCGTATGTGCCATGCTGCTGCCCGCCAGTAGATAGCCTCTGCAATTGAAGGGCCAGTTGATTTGGGATTCAATTTTTTCCATTGTTGAACGCGCTTAAGGGCATCATGGTCATTTTTTCCGTTGAATTGCATGTGCATCACGTAGGAAAACCTCGATAACTCCCAATTACCAGAAGCGTCAGTTAATTCTGAGCTAATCAATTTATCCAACAATTGGTCAATTGCCGCGAAATCACCTTCAACAAAGTTTGATTCGAATAAATTCACATATTTATATGTCGATTCGGTTTCATCTATCGGCAGACTCGTTGCTTCCCAAACATAAGGCATGTCAAAATCACGACTTGCAACTACTACGCCATTTCTTTGTGAAACCAGCTTGAGTCGCAACATATCGGTTTTTTGTACTTCATTGTCTGGTGGCCTTCGGAATGATGCAGTGGCTTTTATATTTTTTCCTTGATTGACGAAACCTCGTTCAAGCTCAAATGCTCGAATTGTTCCATCACGCGATTTGGCGAACGCATCTAAAAGAACAAAACCTTTTGATCCATCATAATTGATGTCAACTTCTACAGTGACGGACTGGGCATCACTTTTTTTGATGGTGTAAGAGTTGATACTGATATTGTCTTGTCGCGCTGCTGCGGAAGAGAGGAATGAAATAAAAACGACGAGCAGGCTAAGGCGAATCAAATTTATAAGCATAGGTGATTAATGTGGACTGGTGATGCAAATGCTCATCCCACGTAAAGCAAGGATTAACAGACACAATACTAATAGCAGATGCCAGTTTAAATCACATTCTCAGTCATGGAACGGTTTAACGATGTATATGTGACAGTATTTTTTGCCACAACTTTAGCGCTTGAATATCTGCGTATCCAGATTCTTGCCCGTCGTTGCATTCGATAACGATCCATTTCCCGTCTTGAGTTTTGGCAAAGTCAATGACCAGAAAGGGAACGGACAGTTTTGAGACGGCGATTTCAGCAACGGCCAAGCCAATTTCGACGTCAGGGCAGGTGTAATTGGGAACCTGATACCAGTAGCGCCCCCAGCCGACACAAACACCGTGCCACCAGAATGAACGGTATTCAATCGAAGCCGGGACTTTGCCGGGGATGGTGCCACTTGTTTTCGCCAGCGGAATAAATTCGCGTATGACAGGTTTTTGCCAATGTAATATGGCGTCGCTTTGATAGAGTGGAATGACTCTCTCATAGTGAGCACGGTTTTGTACGATTGCGAGGTCTGGATTATGTTTGCTGGTCTGACGAGAACCTTTGAGGAAAATCGGCCAGTCGAAATTGGCTTCAATTTCTTTCGATGTGGGTAAAGTATCGAATACTAATGTTCGTGGGGTAAAATCATGTATCAAGGGATACCATGTCTCTAGGTCACTGGCGATTCTATGCTCGTCTGGTGAATTGACCAGACGTAATCCCATACGCAGTTTGTCGTTATATTCCTGATCATAATCTGTGATGGCACCTGTGCGCATGATGCAAGGATAATTTCCTTCGATCAAATATGGATGCCTGCACGAAAAATGCAAATCAAAGTCGAAGTCATATACAGAAACACCAACGTGTTCGCTCAATATGAAAAGCTTGTCTTCAATGAGGCTAATGTTCATGGTTATTGACGAAGGTTGCTCATAAATAGGTCAAACTACCTAAAACACCAATGCCAAGGCTCATACTGAAACCCGCTGCTATTACCCGGAGGGTAAGACAGATGAAAGCCAAAGCGGTTGGCGTTTGATTGTAGCCAGGCGAAGGCCAGGGTGGTGTCGAAAGAAATTTCCAGTTCAGGGTCTTCCGGTGTGGCGATGTCGATGGCGCGGCCAGTATGGTGTTCGCTGTAACCAGGCGGTGCGCATACCAGCAGGATGTCTTGCAATGTCATGCCGGTAGCAAGCTTGTCGTTGATGATGTCGGTTTGTCTGGCGACACTGCGAAAAGCCGATATCATCAACAGGACTATACCATCCTGTAAGGCGGCGATTTTCATGGCTTGCCATGCCTGGTTGGTGGCAGGGGTTAAGAAATATTCCCTGCCATCTTCGCCGGTTTCTGCCAGTACCAATTCCTTTGCTTCTTTGTGTTCTGTCAGGCCACGTTGCTGTATCAGTTGCAGCGGGATGGCGAACGTGGCCGTCATCTTCATTTTGTTTTCAGGTTGGCGATCAGGGTGTCAATCATGGCAGCGGTTTCTGCATCTGGTGTTCCATCAAATTTTGCTGGACGATACTTGGTCTGGAAGGCCACCAGCACGCCGCGTGTTGCTGCATCCAGTACACCAGTCTGTGGTACGCCATATCCATATTGCGCAAGCTTTTGCTGGAACCATTTTATGTCTGGCAGTTGCAATTCGAAGGCTGTCATGCGTTGGGCGACTTCTTCTGGCTGCGGCCAGGGGATCAAACCTGCATCGGCCAACTGCTTCCAGGGGAACATAGGGCCAGGGTCAGGTTTTCGTTGGGGGGCAATGTCAGAATGGCCGAGTATGTATTCAGGACGTATCTGATAACGGGCAGAAATATCTTTCACCAGGGTGATGACACGGTCTATCTGCGCTTGCGGGAAAGGGAAGTAGACGCGGCCTTCTGGGGTATCCTTGAAACCCTGATTGACGATTTCTATACCTATGGAACTGGCATTCAGGCGGCTATAGCCTTTCCATTCGCTGAGCCCGGCGTGGTAGGACATGCGGTTTTCCGGCACCAGTTGCCAGACCTTGATGGGGTCTTCATCACCAACCAGATAATGGGCACTGACCCCTTGTTCGCTCAACACCCGCAGGGAAGTGGGCTGGTCAATGGCGGTGTAATGCAGAATGATGAACTGCACGCGCTCTTCCTGGCTTTTGGCAAGAATGCTCTTGTCTATACCATTTTCAATATAGGGTTCGGCTGTTTTGATGACGGGTTTAGCCGTTGTTGTGCTTGTGGTGTTTACAGTTGTGCTGGCACAGCCACTGATGAAGATGCTGATTGCGGCCATCAAGCCATATATCCTGGATTTTTTCATGGTTTGTTTTTGAGTTGTCGGGCAGCCAGTCTGGCTGCGGAAAAATGGGCCTGGCAGGTACTTTGCCGCAGACTGATTTCTGGCGGCAGATGAGTGCGCAGGGATTCAACGATGGCAGGGTGCAGTTCCTGCACTCTGCCACTGAGTGCAATCGGTTTATTGCCAAAGCGGGTGCACATTGCCGCGCCCAGTCTGGCTAGTTCTTTGCCAGCATTTTGTAATATGCCCATGGCTACCGGGTCGCTATTGGCAGCGGCAGCAACGGCCAGTGCCAGTTTGCCGATATCGCCACGGCTGCGGTGATAAATGAAATCCCGCGAGACATTCCAGTCATTGCCACCTATCAGCTTGAACAGGCGTTTCGCCATTTCAGACTCTTTCCAGTGATCGGGATGTTCGTCTTCGGCACGCCATAATTTGCGCATGGCTTCACGGGCAATCCAGAATCCTCCGCCTGCGTCATCCAGCAGATAGCCACGTCCACCGGCGCGATGAAATTCACCTTGCGCGTCAATATAGGCTGCAATGGAACCCGTGCCAGCATAGATCAGGTAGCCGGTGCCAGGTTTGAAAATGTCCAGGTAAGCTATTTCTATGTCGTTACTGACTGAGATAAAACTTTTTTCCAGGTCAAAACTATCCGCCAACATTTCGGGCAAGGTATGGGCGTCACCACCAAAGCCAGTAATGCCAGCCCTTATGCTGCTGACCTGACCATGGCTACCGGAGGTAGCTGCCAACCCTGCAAATATCTGGCGCAGCGCTTCTATGCCTTCGGCAGTATCGGTTTGCAGGGCGGTAAGACCAGCTGCGGTGCCACTGGCCAGTATTTGTTCATCTTGTGTTGCCAATGCCCAGCGTGTTTGCGTGCCGCCAGCATCAATGCCCAGGGCAATTTGCCTGGTCTGGCCTGGCGCTTGTTCCTGTTGGTCAGATGCCATGTCAGCTAGCATAAATGGAAAATTCCTGGGAAATTGGTGGGCCATCGTTGAACTGAATCGCAATCAGGTACTTTGTTCGTTTATCATAGGGCGCTTCGGGCGGTGGTTGCGAATGAAAAGATGCACCCGGCTTATAACTTTTTGCTATGAACCGGTCGCAAAATTTCAATCGTATTTCTCACACTTTACTGTAAAGATGTACGTACGACCCACCTTGTAACTTAGCTCATAATCAATTCTCAAAAAAAAGATCACAATGACTAGCGAGATAGCAAACAGCAAGCAATCTGTAGCGGCACCCGAATTGTGGCGCTGGATACCGTCATTGTATTTCAGTCAGGGAATTCCGTACGTAGTGGTCATGACACTTTCAGTCATTATGTACAAAAAGCTGGACATTTCCAATTCGGATATTGCTTTATATACAAGTTGGCTGTATCTGCCTTTCGTGATCAAGCCCTTATGGTCCCCCTTTGTGGATATGTACAAAACCAAGCGCTTTTGGATCGTTACTCTGGAACTCCTGATCGGGGCTTTGTTTGGGGTAGTGGCACTGACCATACCCATGCCGGGCTTTTTCCAGGCTACATTGCTGGTATTCTGGTTGCTGGCATTCAGTGCTGCCACGCATGACATCAGCTCTGACGGTTTTTACATGCTGGCGCTGGAACAGCATCAGCAGGCGGCGTTTGTAGGTGTGCGCAGCATGTTTTTCAGGATATCCATGCTGACAGGGCAGGGTGCTCTGGTTTATCTGGCGGGCACTTTGCGTGATCTGACTGGGAATGCAAGGCTAGGCTGGATCGTCGTCTTTTGTGTACTGTCAGTAATGTTTATCGGTTTGTCTATCTATCATAAATATGCCTTGCCACGTCCTGACAGTGACTGTGCGCACGGAGATCCGAATCAGGTTGTTGCTACCTTTCTGACGATTTTTGGCAAATTCATCAAAAAGAAAAATGTGCTGATTACGATTGCCTTTCTCTTGCTGTATCGTTTCGGAGAGGCGCAATTGGTGAAAATTGCACCGCTGTTTTTACTCGATCCAACCGGCAAGGGCGGGCTGGGCCTGACCACGCAAGAGGTAGGGCTTATCTATGGTTCGGTAGGGATGGCGGCACTTACTGTGGGTGGGCTGGCTGGCGGTGCGCTGATCGCCCGCTTTGGCCTGAAGCGTTGCCTGTGGCCCATGGCAATGGCGATCAATGTGCCCCATCTTGTGTATGTCTACCTGGCATTTGTGCAGCCTCAGAGCGAAATCCTGATCGGTATCGCGGTCGCTTTTGAACAAATGGGCTATGGCTTTGGTTTTACTGCCTATGTCTTGTATATGATCATGATTGCTGATGGCGAACACAAGACGGCGCACTATGCAATCTGTACTGGTTTCATGGCCATGAGCATGATGTTGCCAGGTATGTTCAGCGGCTGGTTGCAGGAGCAACTGGGTTATTCCCACTTTTTTGTCTGGATTTGTATCGCCGCTTTACCGACATTTATTGTGACCGCTCTTATCAAAGTAGACCCGGCTTTTGGCAAGAAAGCCGAATGAAATATGAATACAACAAATTATCCTTATTCTTTCCAGAGCAACAGCTTCCAGTCACCCCAGACCGGGACCACAGTCATCATTACCGGTGCTGTACATGGCAATGAAACCTGTGGCACTGAAGCTATCTGGCGTGTGATTGCCGAACTGGAGACGGGTCACCTGCAATTGATTTCTGGTCGTGTGACCCTGGTGCCGGTATGTAACCCACTGGCTTACCAACTGGGACAACGCGAAGGGGAACGTAACCTGAATCGTCGCCTGATACCAACGGATGACATCAGGGAATTTGAAGATCATGTAGCAAACTGGTTATGTCCCTTGCTTGCCCAGCACGAAGTCTTACTCGATCTGCACTCATTTCGCAGTCAAGGGGAAGCTTTTGTGTTGATTGGGCCTGAAAATAACCGTGGCCCCCTTGAATCTTTCAGTTACGCCAAACATGAACTGGCCATGGCCATGCGTCTGGGCGTGCACCGGTTGGTAGATGGCTGGCTGAGCACCTATGCACGCGGCGTGCAGCGCCGCCAGCAAAGGCTTTCCCATGATGCTGACGCCAAAGCATTGGCGAACGCGAATACCCAGTTTGGGGTTGGCACTACAGAATATATGCGCTCTGTCGGTGGATATGCGATGACACTGGAATGTGGCCAGCATCTTGACCCAAAGGCACCCGAAGTCGCCTATCAGGCTATCGTCAATAGCTTGCGTCATCTGGGTGTGATTGCAGGCCCGGCGCCCGAATCTGTGACACAGATGGAAGCATTGAGAATCTATGATGTCATCGATAAATTCCATGTGGATGACCGCTTTGTGCGTGAGTGGCGCAGTTTTGACAAATTGAAACAGGGTGATCTGATTGCCACCAGGGCAGATGGCAGCGAACTCAGGGCTGATCAGGATGGCCGCATCATCTTCCCCGATGCCGGAGCCAGTCCAGGCGAAGAATGGTTTTACCTGACCATGGCGAACCCGCGTCTGGCCAGTTTGTCAGAGGTTGGTGCATGAGTTCCCGCTTGTTTTCAATCCCGGTTTTGCTGCTGTCGCTGTCTGTGGTCAGCGTTGTTTCATCAGTGTACGCTGCTCCGGCCACACCTGTCGTCGAAAAAGTATTGAGGGTACTGGTGACAACGCCCGAAAGTGCCCTGGACCCGGCTGTGGCGTCAGATGTGCCTTCTGTCAGCATCAACGAGAATATTTTCGAGCCCATGCTGCGCTATGATTATCTGGCGCGGCCACTCAAACTTAAACCGAATACCTTGAAAGCCATGCCCGAAGTGACAGATGAGGGCAAGACTTACACATTGCATTTGCAGCCGGGTATTTTCTTCACACCCGACCCGGCATTCAAAGGAAAACAGCGTGAATTGACGGCGGATGATTATAGCTACAGCATCAAACGCCTGTACGATCCCACCGTCAAATCACCATGGCTCTTCATGTTTGAAGGAAAGTTATTGGGAGATGAAAAACTGCGTCCAACCAAAGATGGCAAGGGGCAGGAATTCAATTTGCAGACCAGCATCACCGGCTTACAGGCGCTGGATCGTTACACCTTGCGCATACGCCTGAATGCGCCAGACAGCAATTTCCTGTTTATTCTGGCGACCACTGCCACTGGTGCAGTAGCCAGGGAAGTGGTTGAGGCTTACCCCAGCCAGGTTGGCAACCATCCCATAGGTACCGGGCCATTTATGCTGGGACAATGGCAGCGCAGTTTCCGGATAGAATTACTGGCAAACCCGAAGTACCGCAAAGTGGTTTTCAATGACCAGGGTAACGATGATGCCTCCCGCAAGATTGCGGCTGATCTGGCCGGGCAGACCCTGCCCCGCGTCAGCAAGGTTGAAATCAAAGTCATGGAAGAACAACAGTCCCGTGTGCTGGGATTTCTGAACCATGAATTTGATTATTTGGAACAGGTGCCGCCTCCCTTGTCGAACATGGTGCTGGACGATGGCAAACTGAAACCTGCGCTGCAACAACAGGGCGTGCGCCTGTCTCTGTTCACCCCCTTGCAAACCTATTACATGTGGATGAACATGGAAGATCCGGTCATAGGTGGTTATACCCCGGAAAAAATCGCTCTGCGTCGTGCGATTGCACTTGGTTATGACAGCCGTGAAGATATCGCCCTCATGGAAAAGGGCCTGGCCATACAGGCGCAATCACCCCTGCCGCCAAATGTGCTGGGTTACGATCCTGCCTATAAAAGCCCGGTGCAATATGATTTGAAACTGGCGAATGCCTTGCTGGATAGATTTGGCTACAAGCGTGGTGCCGACCATTACCGCAGTCTGCCAGATGGCCAACCTCTGCAATTGCAGATGCATACACTGGCCAGCACGACAGGGCGCTTGCGTGATGAAGTCTGGCGCAAGAATCTGGATGCACTTGGCATCCATGTCAGCTTCAAGACGGATAAACATTCTGAAATCATCCGGGCTGCGCGCCTGGGCAAGGTGCAGATGACTGAAGCTAACTGGATAGCTGATTTCCCTGATGCCGAGAATTTCTACCAACTCTTGTATGGCCCCAATGCCGGACGTGCCAACTATGCACGTTTTAATTTACCGGCTTTCAACAAGCTGTATGAGCAGGCAATACGTATCAGCGATTCGCCAGAACGCACTGCCATGTACCGGCAGATGGCACAACTTATGCATGCTTACACGCCCTGGGTGACACGCATACACCCGGTAACTGCCGATTTATCACAAGCCTGGTTACAAAACTACTATCGGCATCCGGTAGACTTTACCAATTGGCGTTATCTGGATATTGATGTGGCAGCACGTAACAAGGTGCTTAAATAACAGATGTAAATAGAAATGGGACGACAGCAGGAAATGCATGAAAATGATTATTCCTTCTGGTTATATGTTATCGGTAAGTTTTCATTGGCAGGGGCGGGGGACTATCCTTATGCTGCCAGTATGAAAAACTCTGTTGTATGGAGCCTTTGTGCGTTGTGAACTCATTGCTGATCACCCGGATTTTTGCCGGCTCGATTCCGTAGAAGGTATCGTCATTGATTTGCGTTATGTTGGCGCCGACAATTTTGTCGGTCGCGATTTGTATGGCGATCTCGATTGTAGTTGGCTGCACAGGGAAGCTGCACAGGCTCTGCAGTCAGCTGTTGACTGGCTGCGCGAACATTACCCTGCCTATCGTATTCTGGTACTGGATGCCTTGCGGCCACACCGTGTTCAGGAAATGCTGTGGCAACATCTGGATGGCACAGCCCTGCGCATGTATGTGGCTGATCCGGCGCGTGGTTCCATCCATTCTTTTGGCATGGCTGTCGATGCCACTTTGATCGATGAGAATGGCAAGGAACTGGATATGGGTAGCGGTTTTGATGCCCTTGAAGAAAAATCCCATCCTGCGTTGGAACAAAAAATGCTGGCAGATGGGCAATTGAGCCAACATCAACTCGATCAACGCAATATCTTGCGGCAGGCGATGTACCACGGCGGCTATCGCGGCATTAACAGTGAATGGTGGCATTTCAATTGTGGCGACCCGGTGGTCGTGCGCCAGACTTATCTGCGCATAGATTGATATGCTAGTTGTGACGCCAATGGGCTGTACAGGCAACAGGCTGTTGCAGCGAATGGCAACCGGTATTTCTGTCGCCGCACTGTTTTTGCAATGTTGGATGGGTGTTGCCATGGCACAGACTCCAACTTCTATGCAGGACAAACTGGACAGGCAGGTGACAGAGCGCCTGGCCGCAGTTGTGTCTGATCCCGAACTGCCACTGGCCGGACTGTCGGTGCTGGCTATCAGGAACCGCAAGATCGTTTACCAGCAACAGTTTGGTTATCGCTATTTCGACCACGATAGTCCCGCCAGTAATCTGACGGTGGATGCGCAAACCCTTTTCCGGGTGGCGTCAGTATCCAAGATGGTCGCAGCTATTGGTGCGATGCGCCTGGTCGAGCAAGGCAAGCTGGATCTGGACGCCGATATCAGTGGCTACCTGGGGTATACGGTCAGGAATCCGCATTTTCCTGATGCAGTGATCACCACCCGCATGCTGCTTAGCCACGCCTCTTCCCTGCGTGATGACGGCGGCTATAATTTTCCTGCCGATGTGAGCATGCAAAGTTTTCTGTTGCCTGCTGGCGCGCATTTTGATCGTGGCTTGCAGTGGGCCAGCCCAACCCAGGCACAGGCTGGTGAGAATTTCGCACCTGGAAAATACTTCCACTATGTGAATCTCAACTGGGGTGTTCTGGGTTGCATCATGGAAGCCGTTAGTGGTCAGCGCTTTGATGTGTTCATGCGTGACGCGGTCTTGCGCCCATTGGGTGTGACAGGTGCTTATCATCCTGAGCTGTTGTCAGTGGATGAGTTGTCGAGACTTGCCGTGCTATATCGCAAGCAGGAAAATGAAGTCTGGAACCTGCAAGGCCCGTGGGTAGCGCAGACCGACGATTTCCGCACCAGGCCGTTGATCAAGAGATCGATGGACAATTATGTACCCGGCACCAATGCTACTTTGTCCAGCCCGCAAGGCGGCTTACGAATTGATGTGCCGGGCCTGGCCCACATCATGCTGATGTTGATGAATGAAGGTGAGGTGGATGGTAAGCGTTTCCTGCAACCAGCCAGTGTTCGTGCGCTGCTCAGTGAACAGTGGCATTACGATAAAAATGCCCGCAATGGGGATGATTACCATGGCCTGTTCCAGTCATGGGGTTTGGGCTTTCAGCGGTTTAGCGATGTCAGCGCCCCTAACTACGGTGACAGGTTGGTACCGCATGTGCAAGGGAAACCGGTATTCAGAGCAGTAGGGCATCTGGGTTTTGCCTACGGTTTGCAATCCGGCTTCATGTTCGATCCTGCAACGCGGAATGGCATGATTTATGTCATCAATGGAGTGGCTGCTGATCCCGAAAAAAATCCGGGCAGGTATTCCAGTCTCAGCTTGTGGGAAGAACAGATAATGACGGCTTTGTATCGTCTTTTCTGATTGATGTGAATCAAAAAACTAAGAGGTGCGGGCAATAAATTCCGCGCCCGCCTCTTTAATGGATTCCACAAAAGCACGTGCAGAACGTGACAGCGGGGTGGATTTCACTGTCAGCAAATATAAATCCACCGGCACATTTGGCGACAATGGGCGACACTGTACTTTGCTGTGATCCGATGTCGCTGCAGTGAATGGGTCAATGACTGCAGCACCGGCGCCCAGTTCCACCAAAGTCCTTGCCAGCAGATAGGTCTGCACTACCGTGTAGGATGTGAAACTCAGACCCTGTTCTTCGCAGGCATCCATGACACGGCTGACCAGGTGATCATCCAAATCCAGCGCGATCAGGTTCTTTGGCAAGTCACTGACTGGCAAGGCAGTGTTGTCGAGTTGCCTGGACCAGGTGCCTATGGGGGCAATGGCGGTCATGCAGCCACGTATCAGCGGTTCAGATGCAATATTCGGGTGGCAGGGGTCATACAGGGACAGGGCAAAGTCTACGTCACCCAGCAAAAGGGCGTTGACGATTTCGCTGGTATGGTGGGTCGCCAATGTGCAGTGAACATTGGCAAATTTCTTGCGCCATGCCGCCAGTGCCGCAGGCACAACGGTAATCGATAAGGTTGGCGTTGATGCCAGGCGCACCGCTTCGTCAGGGTGGTTTTTCAGATTACTGGCCAGCCGTCGTACTGATTGCAGATCACGGTTCAGACGGTCCACTTCGGTGAACAGTTTGTGTGCTTCCGGTGTTGGATGCAATTTACCCTTGATGCGTTCAAACAGCTTTAAGCCCAGTTGAATTTCGCAATGCTGCAAGACCTTGGTCGCTGCCGGTTGTGAAATATTCAGCAGTTGTGCAGCGCCACTGATCGTGCCTGCTTGCATGATGGCGTGGAAAACTTCTATGTGGCGCAGTCGCATGATTCAACCTGTGTGACAAAAGACGAACTAAATTGTAACGCGTTGCCAGCGTTGCTGTGCTTACTTTTGCAGTACCAGCAAGGCGCGCCGCAAATCGTCTCCGCATTCTGCCAATCTGATGCTGGCGGTCGCGACGCTGATATTGCTCAAAATGGCAAGAATGGCTATCTTCACATGAAAGTCACATTCTTCCAGCACGCGACGACAAAAGGCTTCGTCACGGCCAGTCGCATGCATGGTCAGGCTGACTGTGCGTCGCAATAGTTTGACATTGGTCGGTTTGACATCCACCATCAGATTGCCATATACCTTGTGCAATCTCACCATCAACGCAGTAGAAAAACTGTTGAGTGCCACCTTTTGCGAGGTACCTGCCTTTAGCCTGGTACTGCCTGAGATAACCTCATTGCCGGTATCGAGAGTGATGCCGATGTCGGCTGCACTGGTGATTGGTGCATCCGGATTGTTTGCAAAACTGATGGTCAGTGCACCGGTGGCACGTGCAGCCTGCAATGCGCCCAGTACATACGGAGTGCCACCAGACGCTGCAATCAGTAATACCACGTCATTTACGGTCAGTGCCAGTTCGCGAATTTCGCTGGCCCCCTGTTCTGCATCATCTTCTGCCCCTTCAACTGCCATAAACATGGCTTGTTTGCCACCAGCCAGCAGAGACAGCGCACGCTCGTTTGGCCAGGAGAAGGTGGGCAACAATTCCACACCGTCCAGCACACCCAGGCGACCGGAAGTGCCTGCACCCACATACACCAGCCGGCCACCGGCCAGTATGCGCGGGGCAGCCGCATCCACTGCGGTGGCAATACGGGCAGCTGCCTGGCGGACGGCCCGTATGGCATTGAACTGGTCGTCGATCAGGACATGCAACAATTCTTCGGTGGGATACAGGTCCAGATCGGTATGGTTACTGCTGGGAGTTTCAGTATTCAGCATGATGTTCTTTCTTGTGCTTTGACACTAGCATGCAACATGCAAGTATGCACTCATTCCCATAACTTATAGGTTAGGAACAAAGTGCACAAATGAAAGCTCATGGTTGGTCTATAACTTCAAGTAATGCATTGAAGTAGAAGAATTATTTGCTGGCAGCTTTTGTTCAGTTTATGCTCAGTTTCTATTCATGGAGAGATGAGAAATGCTTACACTTCGTCGTCAAGATTTCGTCACCCTGGTCATGATTCTGACGTTGATGTCAGCGCTGCTTTTGGCTGGCTGCCAGTCAATCTGGTTTCACCCAGCCGATACGCGACATCAGTTGATCATTTCTGTGCCTGAACAAAGAATGCATGTGTTGGAAGATGGCAAGGAAATCGCCAGCTATTTAATATCTACGGCCAAACGTGGCGTAGGTGACTTGCCTGACAGTTACATGACCCCGGGTGGTCGCATGGAGGTGGCTGAGAAAATTGGGGATGGCGTACCTTTGGGTAGCGTTTTCAAAGACCGCAAGCCAACCGGTGAGATTGTGGCCGCCGATGCGCCTGGCCGCGACCCCGTCGTCACACGCATCTTCTGGCTGCGCGGGCTGGAAGAGCGAAATCGCAATGCCTATCCCCGCTTTATCTATATTCATGGCACACCGCAAGAAAGCCTGTTGGGAACGCCCGCCAGTTTTGGCTGCATACGCATGCGCTCAGTCGACATCGCCGAGTTATATAAGCGTGTTGGTGCTGGTGCACAGGTCGAAGTCATAGAGACAGACTTTGTTGCAAGCATGCCGTAATCGTGCCATAAGCAGGCGCATCGTTTGACCTTACAATTTGATGACAAATTGCATACATTTTCTGGCTGACTTGTTTTTTTGATCTGTGTATGATCGCCGTGTATTGATCACGGAGAAAAACAATGCATGCAAAAAAAAGCCATCCTGGCCTGATCTCTTGTTTCAGTCTTGCCGCTTTCTTCTGTCTGGCTGCTTGTGGTGGTAGTGGCACGACAGTGTCCACCACACAGGCCACCAGTAATCCACAGGCTGTCAATACTGCCAAATCCAGTCTGGCAAGAAATCCGGCTCCCGTTGCCAGCGATGCCGATATCGCTGCTGTCGTTGCAGGGAATACTGAATTTGCGTTGAAAGCCTTGCCTCTGCTGGACGCTAGTGGCGATAGTAATCTGGTGTTTTCTCCTTATAGCATTACCCAGGCGCTGGCGATGACTTCTGCCGGTGCGAAGGGAGAAACCTTGACCGGGATGGCGCAAGCCCTGGCTTTCCAGCTGCCGCAAAATCGCTTATTTCCGGCATTGAACCGGCTGGATTTACAATTGGCTGCAAAGACTAGTGCCGTCGGCAATACAAGTGCACAATTACCGAACCTGAATATTGCCAATGCATTGTGGGCGCAACAGGGTTACAGCTTGCAGTCAGCTTACCTGGATGCGCTTAGCGTTAATTTTGGGGCAGCAGTAAATTTGCTGGATTTCATAAAAGCACCTGAGGCATCCCGTCTCAGCATCAATAGCTGGGTGGAACAACAGACCCAACAGAAAATCAAGAACTTGCTGGGACCAAATGATGTTTCATCAAATACCCGGGTAGTGCTGACGAATGCCATCTGGTTTAAATCCGATTGGGCTACGCCGTTCACCGCAGAAAAGACCAGTAACCAGAATTTCATCGACCGCAAGGGCAATACACTCAGCTTGCCTTTCATGTCACAAAACATTCACTTGCCTTATGTACATGGCAAGACCTATCAGGCGGTCGAGTTGCCGTATGTGGATAACAAGTTGAGCATGCTGCTGATCATGCCGGATACCGGCAAGTTTGACGGTTTTGTCCAAAGCCTGAATAGCACCACGGTTAACGAGATCAGTACTGCGCTGAAGGAACAGTATGTGGCACTGAGCCTGCCAAAATTCAATTTCAGTTCTGCGGCAACGTTGACAGATGTGCTGGGCAAACTTGGAATGAGCGTCGCTTTTGATCCCAGCAAAGCCGATTTTTCCGGGATGACGGGTAATCGCGATTTATCTGTATCGGCCATTGTGCACAAGGCCTTTATCAACGTCGATGAAAAGGGAACTGAAGCTGCAGCGGCTACCGGTGTGGTGGTCGGGATCACCAGTGTTCCTGTTGATATACCCATCAAGGTGACACTTGATCATCCTTTTTTATTCATGATACGTGACCGCCAGACGGGCTTGATCATCTTCTTTGGCAAGCTCATGAATCCAGCTGGCAATTAGAAAAGCAGGCGTAAAAAATCCCCTGATGTTTTTTGACATAAGGGGATTTTTTATTTGCCAGGCAATTACTTGAACTTGTAATTTGCCAGCAAGGTGAAAGAACGGCCGCGCGGATCTGCTACGCGTGGTTCCCATGAACTGCCTGCACCGGTATTGCTGTCATAGGTGATGGCAAATGGTGGATCGGTGTTGAAGATGTTCTTCAAGCCTGCTGTCAGTGTCAGGTTTTTGATGCCGCTATACGTCAGACTCATGTTGTAGGTGGTATAGGCTTTGACATCCGGATTGTAGTTCGAAGGTGTGACCAGACCACTTTGCACGCCCGGCAATACCTGATCCTTATAACCGGCACGATAAATCTGTGTCAGCATTCCTGTCCAGTTACCTTGGGTATAGGTGACAAAGGCAGTGTGCTTCCATCTCAGGCCAAGATCGCCAGTGAACGTGAATCTGCCGACTTCGCTGGCACCATAAGGTGCGTTAGCCATGGGGCGGGATTTTTTCTCCAGCAAATAAGAACCATCAAGGCCTGCGGTCCAGATGCCATTCAATATTGCACCATTTGCCTTGGCACCCACTTCCACACCACGGGTGATGCTGGAACCGGCATTCACCCAACGCTGATCGATGAAGGTCAGATTGCCATTACCGTCACGGATGAACTGCGCTTTGAACAGTTCATAGTTTTGCAACATGGTAGTCAGGTCGATGGAGGTAATGGTATTTTCCTTGCGGATTTCCCATATGTCGGCATTCGCGCTGAAATTGGTACTTGGTGCCCAGACTACCCCCATCGTGCCTTGCTTGGCGGTTTCTGGCCCCAGATTGCTCTTGCCACCGGTCAGGGTATCTGGCGTGATGGATGAGCAACCAGGTTTTGTGCTGTCGACTTTCAGTGACGGGCAAGTGGCTGGATCAACCAGATCCTTGCCTGAATAAGGTGAATCGGTCACGCCGTTAAACAACTGGTTAAACGATGGTGCGCGGAAGCCCGTGTTATACGACCCACGGAATAACAAGCTATCTGTTGGCGTATAACGGATGGCGATTTTGGGGTTGAAGGTACTACCGAAACCCGAATAGTGATCCTGGCGGCCTGCGACAGTCACTTCCAGTGTTTTCAGTACGGGCACCAATACCTCAAAGTATACTGCACGGATATCACGACTGACATTGGGTAGCGCGTTGGCATCATCAAATGGTGCATTCAGAATGGCAGGGCGCGCGTTGGAAACACGGGCGTCGCCATTGAATGCATATTCTTCTTTACGCAAATCCATACCTACAGCGGCCATGACAGCACCAGCTGGTAATTGCCATACTTCACCTGACAAAGCTGCATCTGCCTGTGTCAGCGTGGTTTTACCGCCATATAGGGTGACACCGGCAGCAGAAGTGCTGTTGATCAGGTCAATTGCTGCTTGTGACTGTTTTTCGCCTGGTTTGAGGAAAGGATTGATGATTCCGGTTCCCAATGCATTCGCCAGGGCAACGGTGTAGTTATAGCCTGTGCCCAGTTTGGATTCGGATTCGCTATAGGCGCGGGATACACCAACGCGATAGTCCCATTTACCGATCTGACCATCAGCACCTAATTGCAGGCGGGCTGCTTCAGTTTTTGTAGTGATTTCACGGTTGCCGCATTCCATACAACGCCAGCGGTAAGCGATGGGGGCACCACGATTTGCTTCTATGCTGGGAAATACAGCAACAATGGCATTGAATACATCGTTATAGGCGGAACCCGTGCTGGGGTAAAACGATGATGCGGGGAAATTGCTTCCAGGTGAAACCTGATTGGGGGAGAAGCGCTTGGCGACTTCTACCTGCGAGCCGACTGCTTCGGCAAATAGCTGATGATCGCCAAATTTGAAGGTAGCACGTCCGACAAAGTTATCGTTTTTTACCGGCTGTTGCAGCACAGCGGCCCGGCCAGTGTCCCAGGCGCAGGCATACTTGGAAGAGGCAACGTCCCATAACTTGTAGTCATAGGCAGCCATGCCGTCAACAGCACCACAACCTGCTCCACCTGGCAGGTTCAGTACATTGATGGCACTCATCACCTGTGTCGTACCAGGCAGGACCGGGCCGTTATTACTCTTGTTACTGAGTATGGTGTTGGCCAATGAGGTGGCAAATACGGTGGCGTTCGGCGTGCCACGGGTGTCTACCGACAAACCGCGATTTGGCTGGAAAGTATTGACGAAATCGCGCTGGTCGCCACGCAGGGCATCGTTTTCGCTATGGGTTGCGGTAAGCAGGACGTTGTAATTATCTTTTTCGAGATCACCAAAACCACCAACGACAGAAACACGCTTGATATTGCCGCCACCTTGTTGTGTCACATCGGTGAACGCCTGTGCTTCCAGTCCACTATAGTTCTTGCGCAAGATGAAGTTGATGACACCACCGATGGCGTCAGTACCGTAAATTGCCGATGCGCCATCTTTCAGGACTTCAATTCTTTCAACCGCTGCCATAGGGATGGAGTTCAAATCAACTGCCGAACCCTTCATGCCATGGGTGGCGATGCGTCTGCCGTTCAGCAGTACCAGGGTGCTATCAGCACCTTGGCCACGCAGGTTGGCAGACGTGGCGCCATTATTGCCACGTTGCGCGCCAGAAGTGACATCGGCATTACTGGCCAGATTGTCAGACCCGTTACCATTGATGTTCAGGTTGGCAATAAACTGCTCGGCTGTCACGATACCTGCTGCTTCAAGTTGCTTGCGGGTAATAATCTCGATTGGCACTGCGCCTTCAACCGCGATACGCTTGATGCTACTGCCGGTAATTTCAATTCTTTGCGGCACTTCTGCAGGTTTTTCCTGCGCCAGCACCCATCCGCTGCTGCCGGCTGAGATGCCTGTCAGGGCTATGCACCGGGCTATGGTCTTTAACTTCACTGGTCTCTCCTTGAGGTCAAACTACATTGATTTTTAAGCTGAATTGAAGGCAATTCCGATGAAATACGATCAGAATTGATATAAATATTTATTGATGTATTCCAGACTAGGGTTTCGTGGTTGCTGGTGACAAATGAAAATTTCATGACGGGCGATAACCAAAAGATATGGGGTTTGGGTAGTCCGTCAGACTCCCCAAGCACAGCGCTGATTTTGCTCAGTTCATGAGCGACGATGCTTATAAAAAAGTGCATGACACGACTTACAGGGCGTATCTAAAAACCACACTTTGATATCTGTTTTTTGTCAGGTGCTGGAAAATCAAGAGAGTCGGATAGGGGATTGCACCCCGACCCAGCCAGAGTTGGCCAGGCCCGGTAGAAGCTTGGTTGCTGTGGACTTTAAGGCAGGTTATAACTGGAACGCATGCTTTCCTGACCAGTACGGCTGACAGCCGATACAGTAATCTGTTTGATGGCACCGGATTGCGGATCATCTGATAAATCCAGCCGCGTGCTCTGGGCTGGCACGACACTGAACAGCCACTGCTGGCCAGTACGTTTCCAGATTGCCAGCAGGCGGGTATTTGCCGGGTCAGGGACGGATACTTGCAGCGACTTCCTGTCCTCGCTTAATTCCAGCACAGGGCTACCTGGCAATTTCTTGTCGAGCCAGGGGCTGGCCGGTATCAATGCCTGGGATGTGTATTTCTCGGTGGCCAGACGCTTACGTATGTCCTTGCGATTCTGGTTCAATGCCGCCATGCTGAAATGCACGTGACCATTTCCACCTCTTTCGCGCGTGGCGTCCACCTGGTTCAGAATTTCATCTGCCATCCAGGACTTGTCGCTATTGTCGATGCGGCTGGTATACAGGCCAGGCCAGACATGGCGGCCCATGACATTCTGTTCCAGCCAGTAATCATGCAAGACCTTGAAGGCCTGTGGCCCCTGGCCTATGGGCCAGTACAGTTGTGGGGCCAGGTAATCCAGCCAGCCATTTGCCAGCCACAGTTCTACATCTGCATACAGTTTATCGTATTGGCTAAAGCCACTGATGCCTGCAGGCAGTCTGTCCGGACGACCTATGCCAAAGGGGCTGACACCAAATTTGACCCAGGGTTTTTCCTGATGAACGCGCAGGTTGACGGTTTCTACCAGGTGATTCACATTGCTACGCCGCCAGTCGGCCCGTGCCATGCGCCCGCCGGATTGCAGATAGGCAAGCCATGAAGGGTCATCCGGAAAATCCACTTCATTGCCATTTGCTGTCTTGATGGGGTAAGGGTAGAAATAATCATCAATGTGGATGCCATCGACGTCATAGCGGTGAACGACGTCCAGTATCACGTTCAGGGTTTGCTGCATGGCGACTGGTTCACCCGGGTCCATCCATTGCAGGTCGCCGTAGGTCTTGATGGCTTGTGGAGCAATGCGGCTGATATGGTTGCTGGCCATCACGCTTCTGGATTGTGCAGTCCGGGCACGATAGGGGTTGAACCAGGCATGTAGTTCCAATCCACGGGCGTGGGCCTGTTCCACCCAGAATTGCAGCGGGTCGTAATATGGTTGCGGGGGCTTGCCCTGTTCGCCGGTCAGGAATTCTGACCAGGGTTCGATGTTGGATGGATAAATAGCATCGGCAGCCGGGCGCACCTGCAAGACGATGGCATTGAGTTTCAATTGCACCGCATTGTCGAGGATGGCGATGGCTTCTGCTTTTTGTTTGTCGCTATTCAGGTCGCGTCGGGAAGGCCAGTCTATATTCGCCACGGTTGATACCCAGACCGCCCGGAACTCACGAGGTAATGGCGGTGCCTCACGTGGCATCACCGGAAAATTAACCGGAGCATTTTGAGGAACGATAGTCAGGTCAGTTTTATTACCCTTGACAGTGGCAGTTGGTTTTACTGTTGTGGTGCTACAGGCTACTAGCGTGGCAGCCATAACGGTCGCCATACTTGCTGCTAACAGTGGAAGCCTGATCTTTTTAAGGAAAGAGGTAGTCAAGGTAAAATTCTGAAACGAAAACATACGTATGCTGATGCCGTAAGGAGGCGACGATGCGCCAAAAAAATGCAAAAACTGCGAAAGACCTGAGATGCTACTGCATTACACTTTCACAAACCAGCGTTTCTTCCACATTGTCCAGGCAAACTGCAACATCAACAGATTGAACAGCAAAGCATACATTAACGAAGCATTCTCCGCTGACAACGGCAAAGCCTTGATAGGTGCATATAGCACTGCATGCAGACTGGGATTGCTGCCATCGGCTGAATTGATGTGGATAAATCCCAGCATCTTGGCGATCAAGCCTGACAGAGTGAACAAAAACAGGGCGTTCATGCCATACATGATCAGCGGGTGACAAAGCCTGGCCACTCTGGCTTTGAGATTGGCTGAAGGATTTGCGTCCAGCAGCCAGTAAAAACAGGCCAGGCCGATCAGGGCCCAACCCGTCATGAAGATGCTGTAAGAGGGTGTCCACAGGCTTTTATTGATGGGCATCAGCAAACTGTTCAGTATCTGCCCAAGCCCCAGGCAGACCAGCCCCGCAGTGAATAACCAGGCGGTCTTGACGGCGCGGTCCAGATTGGATGTCAGATAGCGCCCGGTCAGCACCCCCAGCATGACGCTGCCGACTGCTGGCAAACTGCTTAGCAAACCTTCAGGGTCCCAGGTTTTTGAACGTTGCCATAAATGCCCATTCAGCAGTAAGCGATCCAGGTAAGCACCGACATCTTTGCCCTGCTCCAGCGCAGCCCTGGCCCAGTTGCCATCAACGTCAGGCACGCTGATACCCAGCATGATGGTGGAATACAGACCCATCAGGGCAAATATCCACAGGCTTTGCTGTTGCCAGTTACAGTAGATGACCAGTGGCGCTGCCAGCATGGTACACAGGGCAATGCGTTGCAATACGCCAGGAATACGCACAGAGTGAAAATCAAAACTGGGGAACAGATTGAGCATCAGGCCAATCAGGAAAATCCAGCACGCGCGTTTCAGCAATTGCCGCAACAATAGGCCCTGTGCATAGCCCGCCAGGATTTTCTTGCTGGTTGACAGGTGCAGGGAAACCCCGACGATGAACAGGAAGAAAGGGAAGATACAGTCAGTAAAAGTCCAGCCAGACCATTCTGCATGGGCCAGTGGCGGATACAGATGGCCCCAGTCACCCGGATTATTCACCAGGAACATGCAGGCGATGGTGAAACCACGAAATGCGTCTAGTGACAACAATCTTGATGTATTCGTTGACATGCTGGTCCAGATGGCTGAATGCAAAAAAAGGGCGCTTGCGCGCCCTTGAAAAATCTCAATCGTCTTGGGGGAGTCCTGAGAGCAACCCAACAAATTCTGAAGGATTGTCATCATCATATTCACTAACACCAGTTTACTGCGATTGACTTTTTGTTAGGCACGTATAGACAAAGGTTATCCTTACCCTTGGGTGACAGAAATTGTACTGCTTTGTTTTTTCTCATGGGCAATTTTTATGCGAAAAACAGAGTGGTAGCTAATGCCAGAAATTATTTCTGTTTCCCGCGCCTGACGGCAGTGGCTATAATGCAGCGAAAATCAGGCCAGCAGAACAGGCCCGCACACAAGTAAAATCGACACGAAAGACGGCGATGAACAAGTCTGAACAACAGCATAAACGTGAGGCTGCACTGGCCCTGTTGGCCAAGACTGGTATGTGGCGTAGTAACTACGAACCTCCCATTTTGCGATTGATGTGGCGTGCGGGGCTGGATGTACCACCACCCCATTTTGCCCAATTCTGGCAAAACGCTGCCGTAACAGGCGGTTTTTATGCGATTGCCTGGGGCTTGCTGATGTATTTTTTTGTCTGGTCCAAAATAGATAAACCGTTGACTTCCATGCTGATGTCGGCTGGTATTGCTGGCATTTTATTTGGGTTTGCACTGGCTTGCTATTACGCGTATGGCAAACGCAAATACAAGCTGCCTTCTTGGGCAAATTTTCAGCCTTAAAACCTCCTTTTCTGATGTAAGCCGATAATGAAATTGCCCGTATTGACTGCCAGTCTCCTGCTTGTTTGTGGAACGATGTTTGCCATGCCGGCTTGGTCGCAGGTGCACAAAACTGAAACCCAGGTTGCTCCTGGCATTGGCCCGACATTGGTACAAAAGGCAGCCATGCAACAAGAAATCGACAGACTGATTTTGCAGTTTGGTGATGGGCTGGCGGAAACTTATGAACGGCGACCAGCGTTGCTGCGTTTTGGCCATCTGTTCGATCAACACCAGAATGATGCGGTGGTATTGTTTAATCTTGAAGGTTTTGGCGGTGGTAATCACCATGCCGAATATGTCGCTTTTTTTGAAGAGATTCCGCCACAGGACATCGCCGGGAAAAAATCGCGCCCATATCGCCTGGTCGCTGTTCGCAAACTGGGGGAGCGGGGGTGGCGCAGCTTTGATTTTGAGACAGCACAAATCCAGCAGCAGGCGTTGGTCATCAGTGGTATGGAAATGGGGCCGAAAGATGCAGTTTGTTGTCCATCTTTACCACTGACCCTACGTTTGCATGTAAATGAATTTGAACAGATTGTTGAAAATCGGCAACAAGGCAAGGGACGCAGACCAAGTCAATAAAACTTGCCTGTACCTATGAGCTTTAGCACAACTGGCGCATAAACATCAAGTTCAATTTGCAGACACGACAGGAGATGTCAGAAATAGCAACATTTCTCTTGTAGTCCGAATTGGATTGCAGGATACTTCGTCTAAGTATTCAAGTCGCAAATTTCTTTGCGCATGTTCTGATCACAGAACACACTTTGCTTCTTTTTTGCGCTTCTTTTTGATGTAACACCGCAGTATTTTTCGATTGTTATTATCTATATGAGATGAGGAGAAATATCGCTCTTCATACTGCAAGAACTTGTTGACATGGCACGACTCAGTAACTGGGAAATCTTAGTATGAGACCGTTGAAGAACAAGCATTTCACACACCATCTTTCTGTTTGCCTGGCATTTGCCATAGGCATGGGGGCAAGCTATCCGCTTGCTGCGCAAGACACGGACAGCGTCATTGGTCGCTTTGAGATCAGCGGTTTTGATGTCAAGGGCAATAATTTACTGACGCCTGCGGCGATTAATACACTATTGGCTCCTTTTACTGGCAAGAACCGCAGTTTCGCTGATGTGCAAAGAGCACTGGAGGCACTGGAAAAAGCTTACCGTGACAAAGGGTATAGTCTGGTGCAGGTAGTTTTGCCAGAACAGGAACTGAAGCAGGGAGTGGTCAAGTTTATCGTGGTGCAGGCACGCATAGGTAATGTCAGCGTCAAGGGTAACAAGTTTTTTGATGAAGCCAATGTGCGTCGCAGTTTGCCGCAATTGCGTCAAGGTGATACACCGAATGTCAAAAAACTTTCTGAAAGCCTGAAAGCGGCCAATGAAAACCCGGCCAAGAAAACCAATCTGCAATTCCAGACTGCCAACGATGAGGGCGAAGTGAATGCTGTCTTAAATGTGGTGGACAGCAAACCTTGGACGATAGGTGCAAATTTGGACAATGCCGGTGACAGTAACACTGGAAAAAACCATCTGGGTTTATTGTTCCAGCATGCCAATATCAGTGGGCGTGATGATGTGCTCAGCCTGCAATACACGACTACCACTGAAAAGCCCAGTCAGTACAGCGTGTTTGGTGTTGGGTACCATCTACCGATTTATGAATTGGGGGATACGGTAGATCTGTATGCCAGTTACTCAAATGTCGATTCCGGTTCGGTAGCCGCTGGCATATTTGATCTGGCGGTCAGTGGTCGTGGTTCGGTGGTTGGCGGGCGTTACAACTATAGCCTGGGCCGCCATGAAGATTTTGATTCACGCCTGAGCCTGGGTTTTGATTACAAGGCCTACAAGAATAATGTTTCCCTGCTTGGTGTTCAACTGGGTAGTGATGTGACGGTGCATCCGGTCAGTCTTACTTATTCTGGTACGCTCAATTCGACCGGTGGTGAAACCAGCGCCTATCTGACCGCGTTGCATAATCTGCCTGGCGGTGAAAAAGGCAAGACTGAAGATTTTCAGCGTGTGCGCAGCGGCGCTACTGCTGGTTACACCATAGTCCGCTATGGTGTGGGTTTCAGCAGGGTGTTGCCAGCAGCATGGCAATTGAAACTGATGCTGAGCGGCCAATATACGCCGGATAGCCTGGTGCCGGGTGAACAATTTGGTGCTGGTGGTGCCAGCAGCGTGCGCGGTTTTAGTGAGCGTGCTCTGGCCAACGATTACGGAACCCTGATCAGTGCCGAGATTTATACACCTAATCTTTGTACCAGCTTTACTGCCAGTTTCACACAATGTCAGTTACTGGGTTTTTATGACGCAGCGCATCTGTCTCGTAACAAGGCTTTACCAGGCGAACAGAGTTCGGCATCACTTGCCAGTATAGGTATCGGTATCAGGCTGGCGATGTCTCGGGCCATGTCCTTGCAAATGGATTATGGCAAATCCGTAAAAACACCTGATGAACTGAGTAAAGATGCGCGGCGACTGCATGTCAGACTTGGCGTGAACTATTAATGATTGGTGAGGAAGAGCATGAGGAAAGAAATCAGTATGTTCGCTCAATCTGAATCCACATTGGTGGCGAACCGGTCGTTATCCCGACTAATACCAAAATTACTGCCAGCTTTGCTGCTGACCTGTTTTTGCCATGCATCCAGCATGGCTAATCCGGTCGGGCCGCAAGTTGTCAATGGCAAAGTGATTTTCAATAAAGACGGTAATCTGTTTACGATTACCAACACGCCGGGTGCCATTATCAACTGGCAGGATTTTTCCATCAATGCTGGCGATATTACACGCTTCATTCAGGAAAATTCCAACAGTGCAGTGTTGAACCGTGTCACTGGCCAGAATCCTTCACAGATACTGGGTGCGTTGCAGTCGAATGGGCGGGTGTTTTTGATCAATCCAAACGGCGTCCTGTTTGGCAAGGGCGCGCAGGTGGATGTGAATGGCCTGGTGGTGTCCAGCCTGGGTATGAGCGATAGTGATTTTAAAGCTGGCAAACTGAATTTTTCTGCGGGTGAGCAAGCGGGCAAGATCAGCAACCAGGGGGCTATTACCACCCCCGCAGGCGGGCATGTCTATCTGATCGCTCCTGACATGGAAAACAGCGGCATTATCACTTCACCGAATGGAGAAATTTTGCTGGCTGCAGGTCAGTCAGTCAAGCTGGTTGATTCAGCCAACCCGGATGTACATGTGGTAGTCAGCGCCAGCAAGGACCAGGCGGTCAATCTGGGGCAGGTAATCGCTGCAGGCGGCAAGATTGGTATTTACGGGGCGCTTATCAATCAGCGTGGGTTGGTCAGTGCCGACAGTGCCGTAGTCGGCGAGAACGGGAAAATATATTTCAAGGCTAGCCAGGATACGATACTGGATACTGGTAGCCGCACCACGGCAACAGGCGCGGGCAAGGGTGGGGATATCCAGATCCTTGGGCAGCGCGTGGCACTGGCAGGCAACGCCCAGGTTGATGCCAGTGGCGACACCGGTGGTGGCCAGGTTTTGGTCGGTGGTGATTATCACGGCGATAATGCCGGAGTGATGAATGCGAAGCGTACCTTTGTCGGCAGTGACGCGACTATCACCGCCAATGCTGGCAAAAGCGGCGATGGCGGCAAGGTTATCGTCTGGTCGGATGAAATGACACGTGTCAACGGCGGCATTTCTGCACGTGCCGGCAGTGAAAGTGGGAATGGTGGTTTTGTCGAAACCTCGGGTAAGCAAAATTTGGATTTTCATGCCAAGGTCGATGTCAGTGCAGCGCGCGGCAAGAACGGCACTTTATTGCTTGATCCATCTTCCATCACGATCGCCGGAGGGACCGGTGACGGTGCATCAGATGGCAGCGGGACCTTCCAGGGTTCTGCCATAGGTACGATCAATTTTGCCGATGCTAGCCCAACCACTGTGTATCAGTCAGAACTCCAGGGTCTTTCTCCTGGCACGAATATCATATTGGAAGCTGCCAATTATATTGATACCAGCGGAACTTTTTTCGGCAGTCAGATATCTCTGCCCAGCAATTCCAATCTGACGCTCAGAACGCGTAATGCAGCAACGGACATCAGTGCTACCCGCGGTATCAATTTGACGGGGGCCGACCCCAATCTGGAGATCAGGGCATCTGGTACCGGCACCATCACTATGCAGACCGGCACTGGTGCATCCCCACAATCTGCTGACATCGTGGTGGCAAAACTGACTACCAATAGCGGACAGATCAGTACCAGTGCCAGTGGCAAGACCACATTCAAAACCCTGCTGACGACACCGGCCACGGTAGGTGTCGGTGGGGATATTTTGGTGAATAGCACCGGGTTTATCAATGTTGGTTCTGGTGGTATTGATGCACGTGGTAATTCTTCGACAAATGGCAATGTCACTATTTCCTCAGGCGCTGATATCACTCAGCAAAACGGTACGATTATTTATGCCAAAGACCTGAAGATAACTGCGGCCAGTGGCATGCATGGCACAGCTACCACTGATAACATGGGTGTACAGGCGGCCAAGCTCAATGCTTTGAATACTGGTTCTGGCGATATCCGTATTGCCAGTGTGGGTGCCAATCTGGTGGTCAATGATGTAGGAGCGACTGGTTACGGCGTTAAACAGCAGACTTCTGGCGCTGGAATTTACCTCAGTTCGCCCACTGGTTTTACAACAGATATCAGCGCGCCAGTCATCACCAATAATGGTTTGGTGACTATCAATGGTCAAGGCGGTATCAACCAGTTTGCCGGGGGAAATATCAATAGCACTGGTGGAATTATCACTCTGCAGGTTACCGATGCCGATGCGTTGACCAGCACAGCTGCTGGTGCACAGACCAATAGTTCCGGCGCTGCCATCTCCATCAAATCCGACAAGATGAATTTGCTTGGAACAGTGAATGCCGGTAGCGGTGCTGTTACGCTCGATTCTAATACCGCTGGTACTATTCATCTGGCCACAGGCGCGACAAATGCCCTGAGCGGCACGCTGGAACTGTCAGCTGCCGAGTTGAACAATATCACCGCTACACGCCTGAAAATCGGTAACATGACTGGCGGCAGTATTGATATCAAAGGCCCCATGAGCTCTGGTTCGGGTGGTGCCTTGCAAAATATAAATACCTCGCTTACCTTAAATTCCGGGAATACTATTTCGCAGCAGACGGGGGCCATCATTGATGGTGCCAGCTCTGTGCAGGCACGTGGTTATAGCGTTAATCTCACTGAAGCAAATACCACAGGCGTCATTTCTGGTTCGGCCAGCACCGGTAGTTTCCTGTACCACTCCGTCAATGGTGTCAATCTGTCGACCGTAGATGGCTATAGCGGTATCAATACACCTTCTACCGTCAAGTTGATTTCTGATTCTGCTTCAGGGATCAGCCAGGCAACTGGCAATGCCATTATTGGTGGTGGACTGGCCTTGCAAACCAAAGGGCCAGTCAATCTGACCAATACCAGTAATAGTTTTGGTTCTCTGGCGGCGGATCTTAATCCTGGCGGTCAGGGAAGCGGCGGCCTGAATATTTTTAATGCTGGTAATTTGATTGTCACCAACATCGCCTCGATTACCGGTATTACCACCAATAACCAACCCATCTTGGTAAGCTCGGGTACAGGCACTTTGACGATTTCAGATAATGTTACTGCGGGCGCTGCGAAAGTCGGCTTCATTGCTGATCAACTAGTGCTTGGCGGCCCCGGTGGGGTAACTGCGGGTGATTTTGGTATTCGCCCCTTTACTCCAGGGCGTGCCATTACTGTCGGGTCTGCTACCTGTAGTGCATCGCCTTGTCTGGCGGTGACCAATCTGTATAGGGTCAGCGCTGCCAATATTGCGATCGGTACTGATAATCTTTTAGATGCATCCGGTCCAATTTATGTCGCTTCCATTACTGATACCAATACCAGTGCCATCACCGATATCAAACACCTGACCACCACACGCATAGGTTTGTTGAGCGGTTCAAATATTACTCAAGTCAATCCCATTACTGTGCAAGATCTCGGCTTGGTTGCCAATGGCTCTATCGTCCTGAACAGCCCGAACGTGATCAGTAACCTGGCAGCAAAAGGCGCATCCAGCCTGAGTTTTGTGAATACCCAAGGGATCAATGTCAGCAATCTGACTGGCGGTAATGGTTCAAGCAATTATAGTCTGAATGGTATTGCCACCACCGGCAACCTATACCTGACTGCCAATTCAGGCAATATTACTATTGGTGCCCCTATCAGTGCTGGCAGTGGCGCTGTGACTCTGTCGGCAACTGGTGGCGGTATTGTGCAGTCCAGTGGTGTGATCAGTGGCGCTGCGCTGGATGCCACGGCTGGCGGCGGCATAGGCAATGGCACGGCCTTGCAGACCCAGGTACCTTTGCTGCTCGCGAACAATACAGGTGCCAACACGGATATCAAAGTCAACAATACTGGCGCACTTAACTTGCGTAACGTGGTCCAGAGCACGGCGGGTAGCACTGGTAATATCGTCATCGACAATGTGGGTGCCATCACGTTGGACAATGGTGACGCTGTGCGCACCAAGGCAGGTAATATCTCACTGGTGGCCCATAGCCCCCTGACTGTTAACGGTACCGTGGCTAGTACCAACGGCGGTAACATTACACTGGAAGCAGGTGCCAGCGGCAGCACGGCCGACAAGCTGACGGTGGGAACAACTGGTGTGGTTTCTACCTCCGGCAACATCGTGCTGAAGGCAGGTGATGCCATCCTTATTTCCGGTACCGTCAGCGGTGGCAGCGTCACCCAGCAAGCTTTCCTGAATGCGCCACTGCCCAGTCTGACAGCCTGTATTGCTACACCGACTTTGCAAGGATGCAGTTCAGTGTTGCCAAGTCTGGCAGCCTGTATCGCCAATCCTAATCTGACTGGTTGCAGTGTGGTATTGCCCAGCGTGGAGACTTGTCGCGCATCACCTACAGTGGCCGGGTGCACTGCGGTGCTTCCAACTATCGGTGCTTGTATTGCTAATCCTGCTCTGCCTGGTTGCGCCAATGTCCTGCCTGGTCTGAGTACCTGTATCGCCAACCCCAGTGTTGCCGGGTGCAGTGTGGTCTTGCCGACTCTGGCTTCGTGTATAGCCAATCCATCGATTGCGGGTTGTGGTGCCGTGTTACCCGCGTTGACAACTTGTATCGCCAACCCCAGCATCAGCGGTTGCACTGCAGTTTTGCCTAGTCTGTCACAATGTACGGCGACTCCTGCCCTACAGGGGTGCAGTGTGATTTTACCTGCATTGGCGGCTTGTATCTCTGCGCCAAATATTGCAGGATGTTCCGCAGTATTGCCGTCGGTTGCCGCATGTACTGCCAATCCTTCCCTGGCAGGTTGCAGCGCAGTCTTACCTACACTTGCCGCGTGTACACAAAACCCTGCTTTAGCGGGTTGCAGTGCCGTTTTGCCTGGCCTGACTGCCTGTACCGCCAACCCAAGTTTGCCTGGATGCAGTGTAGTCTTGCCTAGCCTGACGGCTTGTATAGCGACACCAACACTGGCTGGCTGCAGTAGTATTTTGCCGACCCTGACAGCCTGCGTTGCTACACCGACCCTGCCTGGCTGTAGTGTGGTCTTACCGACACTGAGCGCTTGTATTGCTAATCCGGGTTTGTCTGGTTGCTCAGTGATATTGCCTAGTCTGGCAGCCTGTACTGCCAGCCCAAGCTTACCTGGTTGCAGCGCGGTCTTGCCAAGTATCAGTGCTTGCATTGCCACACCTACACTGGCAGGTTGCAGTAACGTGTTACCAACACTGAGTAGCTGTCTTGCCACACCTGCATTGCCAGGTTGCAGCGTGGTATTGCCAAGCATCGCCAGTTGCGTCGCCAACCAGAGCTTGCCTGGTTGTGCGCTGGTATTGCCAACACTGGCGGCATGTACTGCTGCCCCGGCAACGCCAGGCTGCAGTGTGGTGTTGCCAAGTTTGGCAGCCTGTACGACAAATCCCGCGCTGGCAGGTTGCTCTGCAGTCTTGCCTACACTGGCTATATGTACCGCTAATCCAGCCACATCAGGATGTGCTGCAGTATTGCCCACCCTGAATGCCTGCGTGGCCAACCCTGCTTTGCCTGGATGTAGTGTGGTGCTGCCTGGTCTGGCAACCTGTATTGCGACACCCGCTGTGGCTGGCTGTGCTGCTGTTCTGCCTACCCTTAACGCATGTATTGCCAGTCCAGCTACAGCAGGTTGCAACGTTGTATTGCCTACTTTGGCCAGTTGTGCAGCCAATCCTGCCATCGCTGGTTGTTCGGTAGTCTTGCCAACATTGGCGCAATGTGCGGCAAATCCGGGCTTGCTGGGTTGTACGATAGTCTTGCCGATTGGTGATATCAGGACGGGCAATGTATTAACCAATTCGATTAATTCTGCCCTGAACAGTTATATCAGCTCGACTCTGGCTATGACCAATTCGATTACCAATTCCTCGAATTTCTTCGAGAGCGGCAATGGTGATTCAGGTCGTGAAACCAAGTTTGAACAAAGAAGCAGTATTGCCAGCACAAGGGATAACGGAGTATTAAAAAATGCTACTGATAAAAAACTGTACTGCAATTAAGTTTCTTTTCTTGTTGCTGCTGTGCCTGAACTGCGCGTTCAGCTTTGCAGCACAGGTAGCGGGAACGGTAACACATCTGAGCGGTCCTTTGCTCGTCAAGAAAGCCGATGGTACGGTCAAGGTATTGACGCAGAAATCGACTGTCGAACAAGGCGATACCCTGATTGCGGAAAAAGACACCTATGCCCGTATCAAGTTCGCTGACAACAGCGAAGTGACCTTGCGCCCTAATACTCAGTTGCGTGTTGACCAGTTTTCTTTTGAAGAAGACAAACCAAGCAATGATGGTTTTATCATGACCCTGATCAAAGGGGGAATGCGCTCTGTTACCGGTATATTGGGTAAGCGTAACAAGGAAAGGTTTGGCCTGAATACGCCAACGGCATCGATAGGTATACGCGGTACCATCTTTATCGCCGAATATGTGTCACCTGATCTGGCTGGTGCCAACGATCCACAGGGCGGCGGACGGCAGCCAGGTCTGTATATTCAAGTGCTGGACGGGACGATTTTCTTGAAAAATGATGCAGGCTTGCTTGATGTATCTGCAGGACAGTTTGCCTTTGCCATCAGTTTCTCAAAACCACCCATACTGGTGCCGAATAATCCCGGTATACAATTCAGCCCACCTGGCAGTTTTCCGGCCGGGAATGGCCAGGAGAATGCCAGTAATGAAAACAAATCGGGCAGCTTGATTTGTGAAGTGAGATAGTTGACTTGAGTCTTGGTTAAACCTCTTAACGGTAGCAGGTTCAGCACATCAGTAATTGCACTTAAAATGCCGGCAGATCAGCGCTGGCATGCTGGCGCAGCTTGTTACGCGCCAATTCAAAGTCAGGGAATACGGATTGCACTGTCGCCCAGAAACGTGGGCTGTGATTCATTTCCCGCAGGTGCGCCAGTTCATGGGCGATCACATAATCAATGATCATTGGTGAAAAATGGATCAGTCGCCAGTTCAGGCGTATTTTCCCTTGCGATGTACAAGACCCCCAGCGTGTGGTCGCTGCTGACAGCGCCATACTTTGATAGCGCACATTGAGTTTTTCAGCAAAGACTGGCAGACGCGCATTGAAGACCCGTTTAGCTTCCTGTTGCAACCAGGCTTGCACCCGGTCTTTCAACTGCTGCTCACCGGCATCGGTCGGCAGGTTGATGACCAGCGTGCCCTGTTCTTCAAGGAAATGGGTACCGCTGACAGAGGCCGGAGCAATTTGCAAAGTAATCTCGCCACCAAGATAGGGTAGCCTGGCACCATCCTTCCAGTGCATTTTCGGTTCCAGCTGACGCTGGGTACGTTCCCTGCGTTCGGTCAGCTTGCGTAATATCCAGCTCTGTTTCTCGTGTATTGCTGTTTCAATATCGGCAATGGTGACCCAGCGTGGTGCAGTGATACGCAATCCATCTTCATTGATCAAAAAACCTATGCTGCGCCGTTTCGAACGCTGCAAATCATATTCAAGCAGATAATCCTGTATCAGGATACGTCGCTTGTTGCTGGTATTGACAAAGGTTGACGGTGGAGGCGTTAGTGGCTGTACTTCATCCCGCTGAATTCTGTCTTTGGCTGGGGTGGGTGGTACAGCAGGTGCGGGACGCAGTTTGTCCGGCACCAGAAAATCACTGAATAAATCCAGTTGCAAAGCCATTTGTATGGCCTTGCCAATAGATGGAATGCGGGGTTTCATTTCAGCTTGGGTAATCCTGATTCAATGTTACATGGAACTTGCAGCCAGTTTTTTGCTGGCATATTCAGTAGTGTGACCTATTTTCAGGCTTTCGTGTTTTTGCGTCAAAAAGAGCATTTTTTGATTGCTTTTCTTTTATTTATTTCAGGTGCTTGAATTTTGCGCAAGCAACTCAATCTGCCTGACTACGAGAAAGTTCAATGCGCTACCTACCCAACAGGGCCACATGAATACCCAGGCATTACTATCGAATTATGGGGGGCGTCTTTTTAAAAAGATTTCTTTTTTTCTGGGACTTCCTGACAAGAAGCCAGTGGATTTTCCATTTGCCCGCAGCGATATTGCAATGTTGTATCACAGTACCAAAAGTGATGACATGAAGCTTATTGATGAACATACGGCCAAGGATATGTTGCTGGATGTTTACGCCGATACACTGACCGTGGGAAGCAGTATTTTTTCTCAGCAGATAATACATAAGCGGTTGCGGGTAGATGCTCAGGATGACGAAGGCCGGCAGCGTTTGCAGAAACTGATCTCTGATCCTGTATTGCATGACATATTGCAGCAACACTGTTTGCCATTACGTGAAGTGGAAACAGAGATCAGTGAAGAGATTTTTACGAATGCTATTCCAGACCCGGCAACATGGTACAAAGTCATGTGGCTGCTACCTGTCGGTACCGTTCTGTTGTTTTTGCTTGCACTGACATCGGCGGCTTATGTGTGGGCAGCAGTTGTGCTGACATGGGGCGTTCTGCTGGCAGTCCAGTCGCGCTACTCTGACAGGCTCATGGAATGGTCGAGAAAGTTACAGACCTTGCGTGCCCTATTGACGAGTTTTAATTTGCTGGAGAGCCAGCATCTATCAGCTAGTCAGACGCCGGATGAAGATCGCAATGAAGCGAATAAAATTATTCGTAGCCTTAGTCGACCAGGATTCATATTCTTGCCCGTAGTGAAGGAATATGCTGAATGGTTCTTGCTGGACAATATCCGGCATTATTTTAAAACCTGTTTGATTGTACGGAATAATCAGGATTTTCTGCGCAAGGTATATATGCGCGTGGCAAATCTGGAAGCTGATCTGTCAGTGGTAAGACACTTGCAGTCGGTTCCGCAATATTGTTGGTCGTTGCCTGTAAATGGAAAAAAATTACATTTGCAGCAAGTCGTACATCCATTGCTGCTGCGGGCTTCAGCTTTAAACATTGCGCTGGAAGGAAAAGGTGCTTTTGTTTCAGGGCAGAATGGTATAGGCAAGAGTACCTTGTTGCGCACCATAGGTTTGAATCTTATCGTTGCCCGTGCTTTTGGTTTTTGTTACGCGAGTTTCGCCAGTGTGCCTGTGGGAGCCGTGTATTCAAGCATGCAGAGCGAGGATTCATTGATGGGGAGTGAAAGTCTGTATCAGGCAGAACTCAGACGTGCCAAAGAATTGCTGGATGTCGCAGCAAGAAATCCGCAGACGGTATTTGTGATTGATGAAATCTTCCGGGGTACCAATCACCAGGAATCCATCTCGGCAGCCGCTGCGGTTTTGCAAAGTCTTTCCAGTTCCAGCATGGTGATCGTTTCTTCGCATAACCTGGTGCTGGCACCATTATTGGAGACATATTTGACACCACTATGTGTCGTTGCAGACCGTAGTGATCAATCCCGGCTGTATTTGACTGAGGGGATATTGGCTGACCCCAACGGCATACGTTTATTGTCTTCGTATGGGTTTGGAGAAGACATAAAAAACAAAGCCAGTCGGGTTTTCGACTGGCTTAGTGACTACCTTATTCATCCAGGCAAGTGTGAACAAATACTGAAAATATAAGGTTCACCTTGACAGCATGCTAGGGCAATTTACCTGGATTCAGATTGATACACCTGCGGTGAGATCACGCGCATTTCTGCTTCTATCCATTTTTCTACTTCAGCCATCAGTTCCACGGCATTCATACCGTTGGGCGGTATCGGCTTGCCGACCGAAACGGTAACGGTACCCGGCAATTTGGTGAAGGAATTTTTGGGCCAGCATTCGCCGGAATTCAGGGCGATAGGTACGACTGGGGTATTGGTTTCTACTGCCAGGCGGGCGCCGCCGCCTTTGTATTGGCCTTTTTTACCAACGGCAATACGTGTACCTTCGGGGAACATGATGATCCACTGACCATCGGCCAGACGCTTGCGGCCCTGGGTAACGACATGGGCGAAGGCATCTTTGCCCTTGCTGCGGTCGATAGGGATCATGCGCAGCATGGAGATCGCCCAGCCAAAGAAGGGGATATAGGTGATTTCTTTTTTAAAGACGAATACCAGTGGACGTGGTGTTGCCATCAACAGGAAAATAGTTTCCCACGCAGACTGGTGCTTCGATAACAGGATAGCCGGACCATCTGGAAAATTTTCAAATCCTTTGGTCTGGTAACGTATGCCACAAATGACTTTTGCGGACCAGATGATAAATACATTCCAGCGTGCTGTGATGTAATAGCGCTGGTTGTAAGGCAAAAATGCAAACAGCATGCTGATAGGAGCCCAGATAATGGTGAAAATTCCCATCACCAGCATAAAAATCAGTGAGCGTACAAAAAGGGTGAAGCGAAGCATGTAGTCTCCAGTTGCGACGATGCTGAACGAATTCAGATCGCGATATTAAATTCGGATGGTGAATTTTCCACCAGTTTGTCCACCATCGCAGCCAGGTCGGGATAGACCTGTGTGCCGGGTGGCAAGCCCCCTTTTTCCTGGGTTTTGCTACCTTTGCCGGTTAGCACCAGATGTGGGATGCAACCCATGACGAAAGCCGACTGTAGATCGCGCAGCGAATCGCCAACGCAATGTACACCTTTCAGGTTCACATCATAGCGGCGCGCAATTTCTTGCAGCATGCCGGGCTTGGGTTTGCGGCAGTCACAGTTGTCATCTGCCATATGTGGGCAGAAAAAAATCGCATCGATAGTAGCGCCTAACTGCTGCGCAGCAGTATGCATTTTCTGGTGTATGGCATTCAGGGTAACCATGTCAAACAGTTTGCGACCAACACCAGACTGGTTGGTGGCCACGACCACGCGATAGCCTGCCTGGTTCAGGCGAGCTATCGCTTGCAGGGAACCGGGGATGGGTTTCCATTCGTCGGGCGACTTGATAAAGGCATCCGAATCCTGATTGATGACGCCATCACGGTCAAGGATGATGAGTTTCATGGCCTGTCCTTCTCATTTGTCATCAGTATGCGTCAATTTGCAACGACAGCACCGAGTTCATGGCGCTGTCGTTGCTTGTACTGCGGTAGCTCACACTATATCAATTATGCTGCCAACTTGGAAATGTCTGCGACCTGATTCATCATGCCGTGCAGGCTGGCCAGCAAGGCCAGGCGGTTATTACGCAAGGCCGGGTCTTCGGCATTTACCATTACATCATTGAAGAAACTGTCCACGGCTGCACGCAGGGCGGCCAGAGTTTTCAGGGCGCTAGTGAAGTCACCCTTGGCAAAGGCTGTATCAACTTCTGGCTTCACATCCGCCATGGCCTTGGCCAGCGCCTGTTCAGCGGCTTCTTGCAACAAAGCGGGTTGAATTGCACCTGGTGTGCCTTCAGCTTTCTTGAGGATGTTGGTAATACGTTTGTTGGCGGCTGCCAGCGCTTCCGATTCTGGCAGGGCGGCAAAGGCTTGCACGGCTTGCAGGCGCTCAACGATGTTGTCAAGCGTGTCTGGCTGTTGGGCCACGACAGCTTCCACTTCGTTTTGTGAAAAGCCCTTGTCGCGCAATTGACCGCGCAGACGATCGAACAGGAAGTTCAATACGTCGGCTGTCGGGTCAGTGAAATTCGCATTGCCTGTGAACAGGGCTACCGCCTGCGCCAGCAAAGTATTCAGCGACAGGTTCAGGCGTTTTTCCACAAGCATGCGCAAGATGCCAAGAGCGTGGCGGCGCAGCGCAAATGGATCACGGTCACCAGTAGGCTGCAAGCCTATGCCCCAGATACCAACCAGGGTTTCCAGTTTGTCTGCCAGCGCTACGGCTGTACCAGTCAGTGTTGCTGGCAGTGCGTCGCCAGCAAAACGTGGTTGATAGTGTTCAGATGCGGCAGCGGCGACATCGGCATGCTCGCCATCGTGCTGGGCATAATAGGTACCCATGATCCCTTGCAGCTCTGGGAATTCACCCACCATGTCGGTCAGCAAGTCTGTTTTGGCCAGCAAGGCGGCGCGTTCGGTCAGGGCGACATCGCCTTTCAGGCTGGTGGCAATCTGGCCTGCCAGGGTTTTGACGCGTTGCGTACGTTCAGCCTGACTACCCAGTTTATTGTGGTAGACCACGTTCGCCAGTAAAGGCAGGCGTGATTCCAGTGTCTTTTTCTTGTCTTGTTCAAAGAAGAATTTTGCATCCGACAGACGCGGGCGCACGACGCGCTCATTACCCTGGATGATGTGCTGCGGATCGCTGGTTTCCAGGTTCGAGACGATCAAAAAGCGTGAACGCAATTTGCCTGCAGCATCGGTCAACGCAAAATATTTCTGATTGGTCTGCATGGTCAGGATCAGGCATTCTTGCGGCACGGCCAAAAACTCTTGCTCGAAATTGCATTCATACACTACTGGCCATTCGACCAGGGCGGTGACTTCGTCCAGCAAGGATTCAGGCATCAACACCTGATCGGCACCGGCTTTGCCCAACAGGGCAGCACGTATTTGCTCTTTACGTTCATTGAAGCTGGCAATCACCTTGCCTTCTGTTTTCAATTTGATTGCATAGTCTTCTGCCCTGGCAATGCTGACTTCACCAGCGGACAGGAAACGATGGCCTTTGGTAATGCGGTCACTGTGCAAGCCCAGCAAGGACAGCGGCACGATGTCTGTACCATGCAGGGCGATGATTTTGTGTACAGGGCGCACAAAATGTACCGTCTCGCCATCCGGACGCTGGTAGCTCATGACTTTAGGGATAGGCAGTTTGCCTATGGTGTCTTCCAGTGCGGTCTGTACGGCGGGCGCCAGGGCGGTACCAGCGGCTGTATAGCTGTAAAAGAAGCTCTCGGCCTTGCCATCTACGGCACGTTCCAGGTTACTGATCTGCAAATTGGGAAAACCCAGTGCCGCCAGTTTTTTTGCCAGTGGTGGGGTGGCATTGCCTGCTGCGTCCAGGGCGACAGATACTGGCAACACTTTCTCACGCATCAGTTTATCTGGCGACGTGGCGCGTACGCCAGTGATGCTGACAGCCAGACGGCGTGGCGAGGCATAGCTGGTTGCTACGGATTCAGCTTCCAGAAAATCGCGTGACTTCAAACCAGCGACGATACCGGCACTAAATGCCTCTCCCAATTTGGCCAGAGCCTTGGGTGGCAGCTCTTCGGTAAATAATTCTACTAACAGTGTTTGGCTCATGTTTCTTTTCCTACGTTCCGGCACTTTGCCAGAATCTGTTTAATGATGGTCTTGTGGACTAAGCGTAAAGCTTATGCGACGCTTATGCAGCAATAGCGGCGGGAGCAGGCTTATGCTTGTCGTCCGCAGCACACATGGGGAAGCCCAGTGCTTCACGCGATGCATAGTAAGCCGCAGCCACTGCGCGTGACAGGTTGCGGATACGGCCTATGTAAGCAGCACGCTCCGTCACAGAGATGGCACCACGTGCATCCAGCAAGTTAAAGGTATGCGCAGCCTTCAAAATCATTTCATACGCAGGCAGGGCCAGCGACTTTTCTGTCACTTCCAGCAGGCGCTTGGCTTCTGCTTCGTAATTGGTGAACAAAGAGAACAGGAAGTCGGTATTGGAATATTCAAAATTAAAGGTCGATTGTTCGACTTCATTTTGATGGAAGACATCGCCATATGACAGGCGTACGGTTTGGCCGTTTTCTTCACGTTCTGTCCATACCAGGTCATACACGTTTTCCACGCCTTGCAAATACATGGCCAGACGTTCGATACCGTAAGTGATTTCACCCAGGATAGGCTTGCAATCTATGCCGCCGACTTGCTGGAAATAAGTGAATTGCGTGACTTCCATGCCATTCAGCCATACTTCCCAACCCAGACCCCAGGCACCCAGGGTAGGGTTTTCCCAGTCATCTTCGACAAAACGGATGTCGTTTTGCTGCAAGTCCAGGCCCAGGGCTTTCAGGGAACCCAGGTAAAGGTCAAGAATATTTTCTGGTGCTGGCTTCAACACTACCTGATACTGGTAATAGTGTTGCAGACGGTTAGGGTTTTCGCCATAGCGGCCATCTTTAGGACGGCGTGAAGGTTGTACATACGCCGCACGCCATGGTTCTGGCCCGATGGCGCGCAAGAAAGTACCAGTATGCGACGTACCCGCACCCACTTCCATATCGTAAGGTTGCAACAGGGCGCAGCCTTGCTTGTCCCAGTAATCTTGTAATGTCAGGATAATTTGTTGAAATGTGAGCATCGTGCTATCTGCCTTTGTCACTTCTTTAAGAAGCGATGAATAAAGTTTGCCAAACCTTAGATTTTAACGGCTTTTGCGCTGGATAGGCTAATTTGCTTGATGTTGTTTTGTTAATTTTAACCTGTAAATTGTGGAAATACTAAAGACCTCTCACCACAGAGGCACAAAGATACAGAGAAATTCAAGAGGAAAACGAAAAAGATAAAAGGCAGGAGGAGTATTCTTTTTGTAAATATTGTTTTAAAAATCTATGTGGTTTTTCTATTTGTTTAAACGCAAATGCAGCATAAATAGAAAGCTTTGCATTGGCGGTTTTTGTTGCAATTCGTTTGGCTACAGAGTATAAAAATCTACTTGCCAATAAAAATAGCGTGCTGACGAGGAGACCGCAAAACGATGGCTATTGTCGACCAAACGAGTACTTTGGATGCTGAATCGCGTCGGCTCGAAGAGTGGTATCTGTTATTGGGGGAACTTTCCCATTGCCTTTGGTACACATCTGAATTGCCAGACATGTTGCGTGGATTTTGTCGCGTCCTGGTGCAACGTGCTGGCTATCTCTTTGCGGAAGTGGAACTGGACCTAGGGGACAAGTCAGAAATTTACCGGTCCCGGGATGACAGGGCTGCTGGCAATGAGGTTCAATATCTGACTTTACCTTTGCAGCGCTATGGTTATGCGTTGGCACAATTGCGTGTCGGTGCCGAATTTGATCTACGGCAGGGGGGGGAAGCACACACTATACTCAGCCGCTTTGTGAGGGAATTGGCACAGGCTGTCCATGCTCTTAGCAGCACACATGAACATCATGATCTTCAGGACAATGTGGAAATGCTGGCATTGTCTGTGCAGCAGAGCATATTTGCCGTTGTAATTACCAATTCCCAGGGCGAACTGGAGTACTGCAACGACAGTTTTTGTCGTATTTCCGGTTATCAGCTTGACGAAATCCTTGGCAAGCATGTTTTCTGGAATTCTGGTGATCCGGCAGACGAGAAAATTATGCGGGTTATCCAGTCACTGAAAGTAGGGGAGCACTGGCAGGGCGAAGTACTCAGTCATCGCAAGAATGGTACAGCTTATTGGGAAAGACAGATTGTCAGCCCGCTTTGCAATGCAGATGGACTGATTACGCATCTGGTTGCAGTCAAGCAGGACATCACAGACAGTAAATTCCAATTGAAGGAAGTCGAACAGGCTTTGCTCTTGCGTGAACAGGCACTGGTGTCGAGCAGCAACGGCATCATGATTACCCGCAGTGATGACAGCGATCATTCCATCGTTTATGTGAACCCGGCCTTTGAGAAAATCACCGGCTACACGGCACAGGAAGTCATCGGGCGCGAAGGACGTTTTCTGGTCAGGGAAGATCTGGCACAGCCTGATCTGCAAGAGATACGTTCAGCCCTGCGTGAAAAAAGAGCAGGCTGCGCCTTATTACGCAATTACCGCAAGGATGGCACTCAGTTCTGGAATGAATTACACATTTCACCAGTCAAAGATGCAAGCGGCGCAGCTACCACGCATTTTGTCAGTGTCATCAATGATGTCAGTGAGCGTGTCAATTACCAGAAAGAGCTCGAATACCAGGCTACGCACGACAGTCTCACGGGTCTGGCCAATCGCAATTTATTGAATGACCGCATTACCCAGGCCATCGCCTGGGCCAAGCGTCAGGAATTGTCGGTGGGGTTGATGCTGCTCGATCTGGATCATTTTAAACTCATCAACGATGCGTCCGGCCACGGTGCTGGTGATGAAATGCTGAAGCAGGTTGCGCAAAGGCTTATTCAATGCGTACGCGAAACCGATACCGTTGCCCGCTTGGGTGGGGATGAGTTTGTCATCATACTGACCGATTTGCCTGAGACCGGGGATGTGGATATCGTCGCCGAAAAAATCCTGGGAGCCTTGTCACGTCCGTTTGAAATCAATGGACACGACGTGTTTGTGACGGCCAGTATTGGTATTTCACTGTATCCCAGAGATGGTGATCATGGTGAGATACTATTGCGCTATGCCGATATCGCCATGTATCGCGTCAAGGAACACGGACGTAATAGTGTGCGTCAATTCATACCGGAAATGGGTGTGACCGCCATCAGCCGCCTGAATATGGAGGGGGCACTGCGCCGTGCACTGGAACGACATGAGCTTACCCTGCATTACCAGCCCAAGATAGAGTTGGCAAGCGGCCGCATCGTTGGTGCCGAGGCACTGGTGCGCTGGCATCATCCACAGATAGGCTTGATACATCCCATAGAATTTATCCCGCTGGCAGAGGAAACTGGATTGATTTTGCCATTGGGGGAATGGGTCCTGGCAGAAGCCTGCCGGCAACAGGTGAGCTGGAAAAACGCCGGTCTGGCAGATTTGAAAATTGCCGTCAATATGTCGCCCCGGCAGTTCCGGCAAGAGGACCTGTCCGAGCGGGTTGCTAGCATCTTTACTGAAACCGGTGCCGACCCCGCACAGGTGACGCTGGAACTTACCGAAAGTATGGTGATGCAGGATGTCAGCAGCACCCTGGTGGCGTTGCGCGCTCTTAAAAGCCTGGGGCTGTCGATTTCGCTTGATGATTTTGGTACAGGTTACTCCAGTCTCTCTTATCTTAGGCGCTTTCCAATTGACGAGTTGAAAATCGATAAATCCTTCATCAATGATATCCACGAAAATCCGGACGATGCTGCAATCGCCAGTGCCATCATTGCCATGGCTCTAAGTCTGGGGCTGAGCGTGGTCGCCGAAGGGGTGGAACAGAAAGAGCAGGCTGAACTTTTGCGCAAAATGGGTTGCAGCCAGGTACAGGGCTATTATTTTGGCCGCCCCATGGATGCCGCCGGTTTTACTACCCGATTCCGTGAGCATGTCAATGAATAAATTACTATGGCGCACTGGCAAGGTGACGGAATTGCCCGAATTACTCATGCTGGCAACTTTGGAAAAATCGGCTGCTGTTGGCGTCGCTACCGTATACCACTTTAAGCATGAAGGGCAGGAAAAGCTGGCGATCTCTCTGCCCGATGGCCAGGCACTGATCATCGAGCCTTTGCCCAGTGGCAAGCCACGCAGGCGACGTGTTGATCCCTTGAAAGCAGATCAGTCAGATCCAGTGCATGAAACTGTTGTTTTACCATCCCGCTAACATCTGGAACTGTGCAAGAGGAGCTGGTCAATATGTTTCTACTGGCCATACTTATGTTGTCATAAGTTAACATATCCCTCAAAAAATTGTTTAAAATATATTGATCCATGCGGACATGGGGGCTTCAAGAAAAGAATTTCCAGAATTTTTCCACCTGTGTCGTTCGCTGCGACAGCCAGATACCGGCATTTCCCTTATCATGCTTGCATGACAGAAGCTCAGGAAATTCTCCTCCCCCCCTATCCGGGCATACAGGCCAGTGACGTGTTTCTGGTACAGACGGCAGATGACGCTGAACGGGCATATGCACATATGTCTGATGCCGACATCCTGGGTTTTGATACCGAATCCAAGCCGGTTTTTTTTAAGGGCCAGCAATCAGAGGGGCCCCATCTGATACAACTGGCCACTGACACCAGGGCTTATTTGTTCCCGGTAGTGAAAGCGATTAATACCGATGCCGTACGCGCTTTGCTGGAATCCAAAACGATACTAAAAGTGGGTTTTGGTCTGGGCGACGATATGAAAAGGCTAAAAATCAAACTGGCCATAACTCCACTCAATGTACTCGACCTGGCCCGCGTCATGCGTGAAAGCAAGCAGCGCGACATGGGGGCAAAGGCGGCGGTTGCCAAATTTTTTGGTATGAATTTGCAAAAATCCAAAAAAACTTCGACTTCCAACTGGGCTGCACAACTGAGCGACAGGCAAATCATGTATGCCGCCAATGATGCGCAAGTGGCATTGCTGGTCTACCGCAAATGGCTATCCGATCATCAAGGCTGAACTATTTCGTGTTGCGATGGTCAGACCCGGTTGATTCATGAATAATCAATGAGGATTGCATGTCGCTAAAAAAGAAGTTGCTGGTATTGAGTGCGACTTGCCTGCTAAGTGTTGCCGCTACTGCGGCCTGGGCTGATGGATTGAGTGACCTGAAGGCTGCTTTGGTACGTTTGCCTGGGCAATCGCCAATTAAGGCGCTTGTGGAAGCAAAAACCTGGAGCCGCCAGGGGGAGGGTAAAGAGCAGGAAGAGCAAAACGGACAGGTCAGCATCATGCTTGAAGATAGCCAGCGTGGCTTGCAGCTCTTGTTTGGCAAGGATTTGCTGGCGCGGCTGGAAGTGGAAGAGCGTGCCCGAGAAAAAGACCCCAAGGCCAAAACCCCCAGTCTGGCTGCGATACGCGAAGTCAATGCTTCGGAATTGCGTCCCATGATCTCAGCGGTGGGCAATCTGACGCGGGCAATGGAAAAAGCCATATTCAAAACAGAAAAAGCAGATACCTACAATGGTAAGCCGGCACGCCTGCTGAGCTTTGAAATCCCGGTCGACAAGCTGACGGAAAAAGAACGCAAGTATGTGAAAAAATTTGAAAGTAGCCTGGATATCTGGATTGCTGCCGATGGCACACCCATGGCCAGCCGCATGCATCAGGCTATTTCCGGGCGTGCTTTTGTCGTCATCAGTTTCGAAACAAAAAATGAAGAAGACCTGGTTTATGGCCTGAGTGGCGACCGCCTCATCGTTATGAAAAAAGAAACCCACACCAGCGGTTCAGGTGCTGGCGAAAAAGGCGAAATGCGCGTGACAAAGACTTTGCAGCTGCAGTCCTGACTGTAAATCAAGCTAGAGCTCATTTCGTAAATAGGAATGACTTCTAAATAATTTGAAAAATTGAGGTGATTTTGGCGATGTTTGCCTATGCCGTTCTCCGTCAAAAAAACATCAATAGGACTTACGCAAAACAGCCCCAGCTGCGTTGCAGCTCCGCGTACTGTCTTCGTCGTTGACGCCTTACTGGGGCAATTTGCATAAGTCCTGATCAATTAAGATCCGGCGATATCAAGCAATATCAACAAAAAAATAAGAAAGGTTTTTTCAATGAATATTGTACATCCATACCTTTTGCAATTTTCTGATATGTCATCCATCCCATCTTCAGCACGGCGGCTTTGTGCAATGGCTTTGCTGACAGTGCTCAGTTTTGGTATACATACGCCGACTGTCCATGCAACTGCTCTGCAGGCAGAAGCTGTAGTTGGCGACACGCCGGTATCTGCAAAAAAAGTGATTACTCATGATGTCTATGCCAACTGGCGAAGCATACAAGGCAATGTACTGAGTCGTGATGGTAACTGGGCCGCTTATGCACTGGTTGGACAAGAGTCGGATGGTGAGGTGGTAGTTAGAAATCTCAAGGATGGTCGTGAATGGCGTGCACCGCGTGGTACTGCGCCAGCATTCAGTGCTGATGGTCGCTATCTGGCTTTTGCAGTCACTGCCACGCGCGTCGAACTGGACAAGGCAAAGAAAGAAAAAAAGAAGGGTGACGATCTTCCCAAATCCGGTTTGGGCATCATGGATTTGTCCACTGGCAAAGTGGAAAATATAGATAGAGTAAAACGCTTTGCCTGGCCGGAAGAAGGCGGTAACTTCCTCGCCGTTTTGTTGGATGCACCGAAAGAAGTCAAAAAAGACGCTAAGAAAGAAGTTGAAGGCGCGAGCAAGGACGACGACCAGCAAGCAACCCCGGATGCAACTTCCGCAGCCGCCAAGAAAAAAGTATCAGGCACAGAATTTTTATTGATCGACATCGCCAATACCAAACGCACTTCCTACAAGGATGTGGCAGACTTCATCTGGTCCAAGAATGGCGAATTACTGGCCTTTAATGTGTTGACCAAGGATGTCAAGGGTGCTAAAAAAGAAGGTGCCCGCGAAGGTGTTTACCTGATTAGTCCGCAGGAAACCACGGCACGCTACGTTATGACAGGGGCTGGCAGCTACAAGCATTTATGTTTTGATGAGGCAGGGCACCAGTTGGCTTTTGTCAGCAATCGTGATGACCTGGCGAAGAAACACGCTGAAGCCGATAAGATGGACAAGAAAACTGCAGATGCAGATGAGGCTGATAAGGCTGACAAGCTTGATAAAGCAGATAAAGAAATCACTGCTTTCAAGCTTTATTACTGGCACGTCGGTGATAGTGAAGCCAAAGCCATCGTCACCGCCGATACAGTCGGGTTGCCAGCAGGCTGGCTGCCCAGCGAGCACGGCAGTCTGAGTTTCAGCAAAGATGGTCAGCGCCTGTTCTTTGGTACAGCAGAACTGGCAAAAGCAGAACCTAAAGATGCGCCGGAGCCATTCAAGGTTGATCTCTGGCACTGGAAAGACCCAGAGCTGCAATCCATGCAAAAGGTCAAAGCTGAAAAAGAAAAACAGCGTAGTTACAAGGCTGTGTTTCATATAGGCGAGCAGCGTTTTGTCCAGCTCGCCAATAAAGCCATTCCCAATGTGCTGGTCAACGACAATCCACGTTTTGCGATGGGTGCAAGTGATGTGCCTTACCAGATGCAGCAATCCTGGGACGCTCTGTATCACGATGCTTACGCAGTAGATTTGCAAACCGGCCAGGCACGCTTGCTGGTGCAAAAATTGCGCTACGTTCCCAGCTTGTCGCCTGGTGGAAAATATGTGCTGGCTTTCGATGCGAATATCAGCACCTGGTTCAGTTGGTCAACTGCGGACGGCAGCATGGCCAATTTGAGCGGCAAAATCAAGGCACGCTTTGAGGACGCAAAACGCGATACGCCAGAAGCCAAGGATGCCTACGGCTTTGCTGGCTGGACCGAAGACGATGCCAGTGTGATCTTGTATGACCAGTTCGACCTGTGGGAAGTCAATCCACAAACACAGGCCAGTCGCAACCTGACTGCTGGTTATGGCCGCAAGCACCAGCTTGAATTGCGTTATGTTCCCCTTGATGCAGAGAAAAAACCGCCATCAGAAGAACCATCACCAGTTGCAGAAGCCAAGGCACTACCTACAGAATCATGGATACTTGCCGCCACCAATGAAGGTGACCGTTCTACCGGCTATTATCAGCAAAACCCCAAATTAGGTGAGCCCGTCAAACTGATTCATGCTGACAAAATGATCTCTGGTCTGATCAAGGCAAAAAATGCCGATATGGTCTTGTTCACGCAGCAGAGTTTTGTCGAATTCCCGGATTTGTGGACGAGTAATCTGCACTTGCAGTCACCACAAAAAATCAGCAATGCCAATCCGCAGCAAGCACTATACAACTGGGGTAAGCAAGAGATGATTGAATACACCAGCCTGGATGGAAAAAAGCTGAAAGCCTTGCTGGCCAAGCCTGAGAATTTTGATCCGGCAAAGAAATATCCGATGATGGTCTACATCTATGAAAACATGTCGGATAATCTGCATCGCTATGTACCGCCTGCACCAGCTCAAAACATCAATGTCACCCGTTATCTGAGCAATGGCTATATCGTGTTGCGTCCGGACATCGTTTACAAGACCGGCCATCCTGGCAGGAGTGCTTATAACGCTGTGATACCGGCAGTGCAAAAAGTGCTGGCGCAAGGCTATGTTGATCCCAAGCGTGTCGGCATACAGGGTCATAGCTGGGGCGCCTATCAGGTCAATTATCTGATCACGCAAACCAATATGTTCCGTGCGGTGGAAGCTGGCGCATCCATGGCGGACATGATCAGTGGTTATGGCGGCATACGCTGGGGCACAGGCATGAGCCGCGCTTTCCAGTATGAAAAACAGCAAAGTCGCATAGGTGGCGCACCCTGGAACAAGACTGCGGAATATATAGAGAATTCACCGATATTCCATATCGACAAAGTACAGACTCCTTATCTGACTATCCATAATGATGATGACGATGCAGTACCCTGGTACCAGGCTATAGAATTCTTTACCGCCTTGCGTCAGCTGGGAAAGGAAGCTTACTGGTTTAATTTCAACGGTGAAAAACATGGCTTGAAAGAGCGTGACAATATGAAGTATTACACCGTGCACATGGCGGAATTCTTTGACCATTATTTGTTGGGTAGTCCGCGTCCGGAATGGATGGACAAGCCAGTGCCTTATCTGGAGCGGGGGAAGAGGGATGTGATGGGGCTATTTAAGCCTGCGGGTGTGAAGGCTGAATAGTCAGCGCTGCGAAGTGGGCAGAGTGGGATCGGTCTCAGTCGATAAACGGCAAACTAAATATCGTCGCTCCAGCGAAGGCTGGAGCCCAGAGGCGTTCGCCGCATACCGTTTCATTAATTAAACCGATTAGCCTTCGTGGACGCAAGCCGGGTCTCGGCCCGGCGGCCGAGATACTTTCTTTTGCTTCGCCAAAATAAAGTATCCAAAGAAAAGGCGACCGCAGACTTGCCCTTCGGGTGCTTACGCTACGCTTCAGCACAATTTGTGCATCACAAAAAATGGGAAAGCTTCGAAACTCGCTGCGCTCAAACACGAAGCTTTCTGGTCCATTTTCTGTGAAGCACAAATTGCTACGTCCCAAGCGGTTGAAAATCAACTGCACAGGCAACAGCAACAGCAACAGCAACAGCAACAGCAACAGCAACAGCAACAGCAACAGCAACAGCAACAGCAACAGCAACAGCAAACCTGCCACGACATTGTTCGTAAGCTCAAGCGTCATCCTTCTTGATCACATACCGCTGCAATAATCCAGTTCGGGCAGAATGGATTTTTAGCGGAAATCTTGCAAATAAAATACTGGTTCTCCAAAAAGTTAAAAAATGTCGTAAACGTACAATACATGCTGCAAACAAGCGGGTAGCATCTACATCATGCATAAGACCAAGATGAACAGCCAAGCGCAAACGCATATCTGGCCAGCCAGTGGGCAGGTGGCGGAGCATGTGTTGATGTATGTGGGGCGGGATACCCGTGGCTGTGGGCTGAATGGGCAGGATCAATTGAATCATTTTCCTGCCTCGCCTTTTTGCTGTATTACCTGGATGCTGGAAGGGGAGGTTTGTCTGGTACAGCAAGGTAAAACCGGGCGTGACCAGCGTTTGCCGCAGATATTTCTGGCGGGTTGTCAGAGCCAGTATGGGGTTTCCATGAACATCGGTGAGCGGCATAGTTTTATGGCAGTGTTTTATGCAGATGCTTTCCATGCCTTGTTTGAACTGGATTTATCGACAGTACAAGACCGCTTTGTCGATGCCATGGCAAGTTTGAATTCGCAGGGGCGCGCTTTACTGGAAGCGGTTGCCTTGGCTGGGGATGATGCAGAGCGACGTCAACTTATAGAATGTCATGTGATGCAATATGCCAGCCCTCTGTGTAGCAACCCCTGGTCACGCTTACGCAAAATGGGGCAGAACTTGAGCTTGCGCCTGAGCTGTAGTTTGCTTGGTGTTGGTGAGCGCCAAGTGCAAAGACGGGCCAGAAAGGAAGCAGGTTTGTCTTTATTGGGTATGTCCAGATTATGGCGTGCCAAGCGTAGCCATAGTCAGGTCTTGCTTGGTCTGGCACAGGGACATGCGCCGAATTGGGCTGAACATGCAAACGCCCAGGGTTATGCAGATCAATCTCACCTGATCCGGGATTGCAAGGATATTTCAGGGCGCAGCCCACAACAATTGTTGAACGATGCTAGGAACAGGGAAAGTGACTGGATGTATCGTTTGTAAACCTAGAGAACAAGAATGTATGAATACAAATCAGCGCCTGCACTCCCTTGATAATCTCAGGGCCATCATGATGTGGTTGGGCATTGTAGTGCATGTGTCGGTCAATTATATGGTGAATCCCGCACCTACGCCATGGCGCGACAGCCAGACCAGTTTACTGGCAGATTTATTGATTATTTTTATCCATGCGTTTCGCATGCCGGTATTTTTCATATTGGCGGGTTTTTTTGTTGCCATGCTGGTTGCCAGGCGCGGAACAGAAGCTATGTTAAGGCAAAGGGTGCGCAAGCTGGTGTGGCCTTTTATATTGTTCTGGCCTGTGCTATTTATTGCCATGGGTTTGCTGGTGGCGGTGTATGCACATTTGAATGCGTATGGAACGATAGGTGTGGACTTTAGCCTGATTCCGCCAATTCCAGGCCGTCCCCAGATATCGCTGCTGCATTTGTGGTTTATCTATTACCTGTTTTTGTATTGCCTGGTGTATGCATTGCTGCTGCGCCTGTCTGCCACTTTGCCATCAGGGTGGCAGGAAGGCTTTGCCAGAAGCTGGAGAATATTGGGCGTGAACTGGTGGGGCATATTCTTGCTGGCCTTGCCACTTGCCTTGGCTGGTGGTTCTTATCGCAACGGTATGGTGACACCGCTGGGTTCGTTCTTACCTCATCCTGCAGAGTTTATACATAGCGGGATGTTTTTCACATTTGGAGTTTTTCTTTATCGTTACCAGGAAGAGTTGCTGAAAAATTTTGTGCGCAAGAGCTGGCTTTACCTGATTGCCGGTTTACCTGTGCTCATTCTGTTTTTGGGAATGAGCAAAAATTTGGGTAGTGCCGAATCAACCGGCTTTGGCATACAGTTGGCAATGGCGTATTTATATAATTGCGTCAGTTGGCTCTGGAGCTTTGCACTGATTGGATTATTCCTGCGCTATCTGCCAGACCAGAATCGTGTGCTCACGTACATGGCAGACAGTTCTTACTGGGTCTATCTGGTACACATGCTGGGAACCATGGGTTTTGGTATTTTGTTATATCACAGCCCCTTAGGTGCTGCAGCAAGAATGATTTGTAATATCCTGCTCACGACATTTTTTTGCCTGCTTAGCTATCATTTTCTTGTGCGTCACCGTTTTATGGAGCGCTTTTTAAATGGTGGTGCACAAAAAACGACTGTCAGTCCGGACACACCAGTTCAGGAAATGTCTTCCTGAATCGGAACTATATTTCGTACTTATTGATCCAATGCTTTCTGATATTTGCTAACGGCACTTGCTTTAGTGCATTATGTAAGCATCAATATATAACGTTAGCAGGATAGGGAGTATGGATATGCAAACTTCAACTAACAAGGTCAGTATGCCTGGAATGCCCAGCGGGCACGGTGCGCGCTGGTGGAAGTCTTTTGGTCCGCAAATCGTGGTCGGTCTGGTCGCCGGAATACTGGTTGGCCTGGTGGCTCGCAACATGGGCATGCAAGGGACAGAAGCGAACTGGTTGCAAGTCAGTCTGGGTGCAGTGGGCAACGCCTATGTTGGCTTGTTGAAACTGATGATTCCACCCCTGATTCTGACTGCAGTGGTCAGCAGCATCGCTAATCTGCGCCGCTTGCAAAATGCGGCGCAACTGGCGACACAAACCTTGATCTGGTTTGCCATTACTGCTTTTATTGCCGTTGCCATCGGTTTGGCGATTGGCCTGCTGGCGAACCCTGGTGCCGGTGCCGTAGTCGATGCGACCAAGGCAGGCGCGCCAGCCAGCGCGGGTTCCTGGTGGGCATTTTTAAATCAACTGCTGCCGGGGAATATCCTGGGGATGACAGCCAGCAGTTCAGTCAAATTGGTGGGGGAAAAGGCAGTTGCGAGCACACAGCTTGGTTTTAATGTTTTGCAGTTGCTGATGATTTCTATTGCCGTGGGTATTGCTGCAATCAAGGTTGGTGACCGTGCAGAACCTTTGCTGCGTCTGGTCGACGCAGTTGGCGGTGTGGTGCAAAAAATATTGTGGTGGATCATTCGCCTGGCACCGTTAGGCACCCTGGCTTTGCTGGGGAATGCAGTCGCCAGTTACGGTTGGGATGCACTGGGTTCACTCGCCAGTTTCAGCGCGTCAGTGTATGCAGGCTTGCTGCTGGTGCTGTTTGTCGTGTATCCCATACTGATACGTATACATGGGCTGTCAGTGCGCCAGTATTTTAGTGGTGTCTGGCCAGCAGTGCAGCTTGGATTTGTTTCGCGGTCCTCCATGGGCACTATGCCGCTGACTGAGCGTGTCACCGAACGTTATTTGGGTGTGCCGCGTGAATATGCGGCCTTTGCCGTACCCCTTGGTGCGACTACCAAGATGGATGGTTGCGCTTCAATTTATCCGGCGATCTCGGCTATTTTTATCGCGCAGTTTTATGGCCTGCATCTTGACGTCACGCAATTAGGCCTGGTTGCCCTGGTATCTGTGCTTGGATCTACTGCTACTGCGGGTACCACCGGTGCTACGGTCATGTTGACGCTAACCTTGTCTACCGTTGGCTTGCCACTCGAAGGTGTGGGTTTGTTGCTGGCGGTGGAACCTATTATTGACATGGGGCGTACAGCAATCAATGTCGCTGGTCAGGCCCTGGTGCCAACCATCGTGGCCAAACGTCTGGGTTTGTTAAATATGGAACTTTACAATGCGCAACGTACGGCAGAGGCACTTGAAGCAGAACCTGTAATACATTGAATCTGTAGCAGGCCATGCTATAAGTATTTGCAATATCCCTTTGACCAATGCCTGAAGCATTTGCGATCAGAAGAAAAAATCGCACAATAAACCCATTTTAATATAAAGGTGTTTACCTAAGTATTAACCTGGACTATATTGATGAGCATGATTGCTCATCACATACAACTCGACAAGCAGCTTGACCGACTGTTTTCTGCTCTCGGCGATACAACACGCCGTGCGGTACTGGCACGCCTGTGTCAGGGGCCGGCAGCGGTGAGCGAACTGGCGCAGGATTTCGATATGGCGCTGCCTTCATTTACCCAGCATTTGCGGGTACTTGAAGATTCTGGCCTGGTGATGTCGGAAAAAAGGGGCCGGGTCAGAACGTATCAACTAACACCACAGGCGTTAAAAGAGGCCGAGCTTTGGCTATCCCACCAGCGTAGCGATTGGGAAAAACGCTGCAATCAACTTGATCATTATCTGAATAAAATGAAGGGGAATCGCGATGTCTGAACTTATTGCAGAAGAGCACAAATTCGATCTGGTGCTGGAAAGAATTGTCGATGTCCCTCCTTCGCTGGTATGGGCGGCCTGGACGACACCTGCCCACCTGCTTGAATGGTTTACGCCTGCTCCCTGGAAAACCGTAGATTGTGAAATTGATTTGAAAGCTGGTGGCATCTTTCGTACGGTCATGCGTTCACCTGAAGGCGTTGATCACGACAACGTTGGTTGCTATCTTGAAGTCGTCCCTGGCCAGAAGCTGGTGTTCACCGACGCTTTAGGTCCTGGTTTTCGCCCTACTGGTCATCCCTTTATGACCGCCATCATCACATTTGAAGCCCATGATACTGGCACAAAATATAAGGCGGTCGTTTTGCATAAAAACGCAGAAGACAAACAAAAACATATGGATATGGGGTTTCATAAGGGATGGGGGACAGCACTCGATCAACTGGTCAGCCATATGAAAAAACTTAATTGATGGAAAACAGAGCACATGCGGCATGAACTCGCTTTTTTACATACCTCGCCGGTACATATAGCCAGCTTTGAAACCCTGGTGCAGGAAATGGTGCCAGGACTCAAGGTACATCATCATGTAGCCCCGTCCTTGCTGACAACTGCTCAACAGTTTGGTACTGCAAATGCGGTACTCATCAAGGATGTAGAAGACGCGATGCGTGAGGCTGCCGCAAGTGGCGCACGCATGGTGGCGTGTACTTGTTCAACCATAGGCGGGGTGGCAGAACGCATGTCCGGACAAGCAGGCTTTCAGACAGCCAGAATTGATCGTGCCATGGCTGACCTTGCAGCTACGCTTGGGCCACGTATCTTGTTGGTGGCCGCATTGGAAAGTACCTTGATGCCGACTACAGAATTACTGATGGAGTCAGCGCATGTCTTGGGCAAGCAAATTGCCGTCAGCAATTTGCTGGTCAACGATGCATGGTCACATTTTCTGCAAGGCGATAGCGATGCGTATCTGCAAGCAATCAGCACTGCAGTCAGGACAAAGACGCAAGACAAGGCGGCAGATATCGGTGTCATTGTATTGGCACAGGCATCAATGGCAGCTGCTGCGCTGACCTTGTCTGATATAGGCAAGCAAGTTTTATCCAGCCCCAGATTGGGTGTTGCACGCGCAATCTGTTTTTTACAAAAATAGGACATACGCAAAATCGCCCCAGCTGCGTTGCAGCTCCTAGCCGTACTAAAGTACTGTCTTCGTCGCTGGCGCCTTGCTGGGACAGTTTTGCGTAAGTCCTAAAAAACTTTAAACGCCTTCTCACTATCCGGAGCTGCCATACATTTCTTCGCGTGCCTAACTTTGCTGATAAATCGCAAACACTGCGCCTTGCGGGTCAGCCAGAACTGCAAAGCGACCAGTATTGGGAATATCACTAGGCGGTACATACGTGGCAGCACCCAGAGCCTGAGCTTTTGCTACAGTGGCATTACAGTCTTCTACACTGAAATAAGCCAGCCAGTGTGATGGTTCCATGATGCCATCCGGTAAGGCCATCATGCCGCCTATGGGAGTGTCATTTTGCTGCCACTCGGTATAGGTCATGCCGCCACCTGTGCCGGTGTTGGCACCCCAGCCAAACAAGGCGGTGTAATATGCCTCTGCCGTTACCGTGTCACTGCTATTGAGTTGTCCCCAGCAAAAGGCACCAGGTTCATTGTGGATACCCATGCCGGTGTTCTTGCCAGGTTGCCAGATGTTATGAAATGCCCCGGTAGGGTCTTTCAACACCGCCATGCGACCCAGATCATACACATCGAATGCAGGCATGACTATTTCCCCGCCTAGTTCTGCACATTGTTTTGTCGTTGCTTCCGCATCTTCGCTGGATATATAAATCATCCAGTGTGGCGGTACGCCAGCCTGACGTTCCGCATGCAGGGTATAGGTGGCAGCGGCGTCATTTCCATTGAGCTGGAAAATGGTGTACACGCCTTCCGGTCCCATGTCCTTGTCATTGGCCGTCCAGCCGAAAAGTTCGCCATAAAATGCCTTGGCGGCTTTTTGATCATTGGTGGCAAGTTCTACCCAGCAAAATGCACCGGGTTCGTGTGAAGTGACGGTACTCATGTTGATATCTCCCTCAGGTTGGAAACAGGATGTGGACACAATTTCAGTGGCGCAGAGCGCGGGCAGAGCTTGCAGAATTATATGCTTCCAATGCCAGATTGGAATATTTATCTGCTAATCCCAGCCCATTAACTTGATGATCATATGAAGTGGAAGTTTGACTCGCCATGCTGTTATGCGGCGTGTAAGAACCTGATGTTATGCTATAGCCTTGATCCGCACCGATGACATTCCAATTCCAGATGAAATTATTTCGCCATTATCTTTCCATATTCAGTTGTACCTGTATATCGGCATTCCTGTTTTTGGCAGGCAACTGCCATGCGCAAACAGTCGCCTTCACTTTTGATGACGGCCCTCAGCTTGAGCAAACTCCAAAGTTCAGCCCGCAGCAACGCAATCAAGCCATGCTGGATGCACTGGCAAAACATGGTGTATCCGCAGCTTTGTTTGTGACAGCCGCAAATGGAGCGAATCAGCCAGCCGGTTACGCACTTGCCAAAGCCTGGTCCGATGCCGGACATGCGATAGGCAATCACAGCATGACGCACCCTGATCTGCATAGCGAGAAAGTCAGTCTGGCCCAATACCAGCAAGAGATACTCGACTGCGACAAGATTATCAGTGCCTTGCCTGGTTACCAAAAATGGTATCGCTATACTTATTTGCGTGAAGGTAATACGCCAGAAAAACGTGATGGCATGCGCAATTTTTTAAAACAGCACAATTATAGGAATGCCTATGTCAGCCTGGATACCAGCGACTGGCGTTTAAACGAGAAATTAACAGAAGTGCTGAAGAAAAATCCACAAGCTGATGTCACCTCCATCAAGCTGGCTTACCTTGCCCATGTGCGGCAGCGCGCCGAAGCTTATCGTGCCTTGTCATGGCAGTTACAAGGGCGCGACATTCCACAAATCATGTTGATGCACCATAATCTTATCAATGCCATGTGGTTGGATGATGTGATCAGTCAGTTCCGTGACATGGGTTGGACCTTCACTACACCAGCAGCAGCTTTTAAAGATACTGTGTACCAATTGATACCAGAACGTGCAGCAGCAGGTCAGAGCCTGTTGCTATCCATGGCAAAAACATTGGGACTGGGCAAGTTTACTGGATGGGAAAGGCTGGTTGATGATGCTGATTTTGAAATTGAGGCATTGAAGCAACAGGGCTTATAGTGAGACCGATAGAACTCAGGCATTATATAAACTGACTTTGGTATATGATTGATTGGCACGGTGCAACAAGCTGTTGTCATCATGAAATGACCTGTTCAGTCAGTATAGTGTGAGGATATTGTTGGTCAGCAAGATATCTGCTTGTACAGTGTATTTCTCACAAAAGATGCCTGAGGTTGATCCGCTTGGATACTTCGTTTGACAGTCAGAATAACAAGCCACATGACAGCCAGCATGTGTTGGCACTCTACCGCCTCATATTGTCAGGTATTGCCAATAAAATTTCCCATGATGAATTATTGCAGCAGTGGCTTGGCTGTCTGGTGCGACAATATTCAGGTTACCTGGCAATTCTGCTGCTGGCGGGATCCGGTGAAGACCGGCCAGCCGAATTGTTTGCAGCCGGGTTGTCCAAGGATCAACTGGCCAGCCTTATTCCCCAGTCAACTGCTAAAGAAATGCTTAAGTTATTGAGTACACTGGCAGAAGGTGCAGAGGTGTCAGTTGCTTTGCTGGAAGCCAGTATTTTTCGACCACATCTGACGCATATATCAACTACCACACAGTTATTACCCGTCAGTTGCCTGCCTGTCAGGAATGCCAGGCAAGTCTTGCTGGGTGGGTTAATTCTTTTCAGGCAAGAAAACCATCCATTTACTGAATTGTCAGAACACACCTTGTCTGAACTTCCCGGCATGATCACCACCATGATTGAATATGGGACTGATCGGCAAAAGATTCAGGCAGCGCATGAGGCGGCGAGCAAAAGCCACGCCAGCATGATGCGCATGGCATTAGCGATAGAAGGTAGCGCAACCGGCATCTGGGACAGGGATATTGTATCAGGCGAAATTCATTATTCACCTGGCTGGAAAGCCATACTCGGTTATGCCGAACATGAAATATCCACCCGCATAGAAGAAAGTTATACGCGTCTGCATCCAGACGATAGGGATTACGTGCAGGCTACCATACAGGCCCACTTTGAAGGTAAGACAGAAAATTACGCAGTCGAACACCGGGTACGTTGCAAGGATGGCAGTTATAAATGGATATCCAGCCGCGGCAAAGTGGTCAGCCGGGCAGAAGATGGCAAGCCCCTGCGTATGCTGGGTACCACGACTGACATCACGGCCATGCGTACCCTGTCCGAACGTCTGCAACAAAGTGTTGATCTGGTGACCTGTCTCACCAATGAAGTACCTGGCCTGGCCTATCAATACCGCATGCTGCCAAATGGCGATGAGTGTTTTACCTATGTCAGCGAAGGCATCCACGATATTTATGAGCTGACACCGGCGCAAATGAATGAATGCCTTGAGGTGATCCACGAGCGTATTCATCCCGATGATTTCCCTGCTTATCGCGCAGCTATTCTGGCATCATCAGGCCGGCTGGAACATTTGCATCACGAATATCGCGTCAACTTGCCGCAACAAGGCATGCGCTGGCGTCAGATGGATGCGCGTCCACGTCGCTTGCCAGATGGTGTAACCATATGGCATGGCTTTATCACCGATGTTACCGAACACAAGCGTATAGAGCAGGAATTGCAGGAACTGGCTACCACAGACTTTCTCACACAAATTCCTAACCGGCGCAGCTTCATGGGTCGCATGGAAGAAGAACTGGCCAGAATACAGCGTGGTGCCAGTAATGCATCTGCGGTGTTGATGTGTGACCTGGATAATTTTAAAGCCATTAACGACACGTATGGGCATGCTGCAGGTGATTTGGTACTCCGGCATTTTGCCAATATCCTGCATGATGAATTACGCAAGACAGATTACGCCGGTCGGGTAGGCGGAGAAGAATTTGCCGTTGTTCTGGCCGGTGCGAATGTGGCAGAAGCGACAGTGTTCGCGCAAAGGGTACAAAAACAAATGCGCGACACACCTGTCAATGCGAATGGGCAAATTATTCCTGTCACAGTCAGCGTAGGCATAGCCGTCATGCAGGCCAGCGATATCGACGCGGATGTATCGCTGTCACGTAGCGACATGGCCTTATATCAGGCCAAGGAAAGCGGGCGCAACCGTATCATCGTAGCTATCGAAACGTGAATCAGGCGTGTGCCAGCCATTCCTCGCGGTTTATCACATATACCGCCGTATCCATGTCGTTCCAACGCTCTATGCCACGATACCGCATACCCAGTTTTTTCATGACGTGGGCCGAAGCCAGATTTTCCTGATGGCAGATTGCAAATAAGGAATCACCCTTAACAGTTTCGAAGGCAAATTCAGTCATGATACGCGCAGCTTCCGACGCGTAACCCAAATTCCATTTGTCCTTACGCAGACGCCAGCCTATTTCCAGTGGATTGGCGGGGTCTCGTCCCAGATATTGTATGCAACCGGCACCGATGATTTCATTAGTGCTGAGTTCAATAAAGCTCCACCAGGAAAAACCAAATTCTGCCCAGCGCCCTTTGACTCGTTCTATGACTGCCAGGGTTTCTTCCGGCGTTTCTGGCTTGCCTGTGATGTAACGCATGACTTCTGGCTCACTGTTCATGCGTGAAAGCCCTTCAAAATGGCTGTCAGTAAATGGTTCCAGGCGCAGGCGTGCAGTCGTGAGTATGGTCATGGTTTGATAAATTGAGGTGGACAGGCGATCAAGTGTAAGCTTGAAAGTTGGCCGTTTCAAGTGCGTGTGGAGGTCCCACGAATTTTTGCAGGTTTAACACAATTGCTCAGGCTCGCAATACGTCCCGGACAAACACGGTAAGGTCGCTTGATTGCGGCATGACGCCCGCCTGATACATCATGTCGCCAACGAAGCCGCGATGGTAAGTGGAATGATTGACGACATGCAGCAGCATTTCCTGGCAGCTCATCACTCCCTGACCACCGCCGATGAAATTGAAGTGGATGACGCGTTCCAGATCAGCTTCACTGAGATCAAGAGTGAAGTCACGATACCACTGATCCATATTCTTAACAGCATTCCACAAGTCATGTAATGGGGGCGTGTTGTCAGTATTGCGATCCAGGTAACCATGCTGCTGCCCCAGTAAATGCGCACGAAACACATCGTCGATCACGTAGATGTGATTCATTGTGTGCAGCATGTTGCCAAAGCGCGTCGCTCTGGGACGCAATATTTCTTCCTCTGGCATGGTACTGAGCATGGAAAACATTTTGTCATCTGCCCAGGCCTTGTAGTGGGTCAGCATACGTATGTTCGACAGTGCAGTCATGGTTTTTGCTCCAGTGCTTAAAGTTAATGATGTTGGATTTCTATCCTTTGTCACATGCAATGTAACTCATGGATACATAGACTCCATCCCTGATGCCACCGGAATGAGCATAAGGCTTTTAAAGTATTGAAAGTAGATACAGATGAATGCAATCGGGACAGATACAAACTTTGACCCGCACAATCTGAAGTGTGAGTTTGAACAAATATCCCGCGACGGATCGCAAACTGGACTTGAAGCCCACACGCGGGAATTTTGGCAGCAATAAATTTGATGGGATTTATGAAATGGTAATCAAAGTCCTTGGGCGCAAGTCACGACTTTTCTGGCGTAATTGAGCGGGCATATTATCGTGAGCTGCAATGATTTTGAATATACTTACTACACGTGCCAAATTCATTGCCTGCTCTTGCATGCTTTCTGATGCTGCCGCTGCTTCTTCCACCAGGGCAGCATTTTGCTGAGTTACATCGTCCATTTGAATGATTGCTTTATTAATTTGTTCAATTCCTGATGTTTGTTCATCGCTGGCCGAAGTTATTTCGCTAATGATGTCTGTCACGTGTTGGACACTGGTGACAACTTCATTCATGGTTATCCCTGCTTGACTAACAAGTTTGGCACCCGCTTCGACTTGCTCCACGGAGTTGTTAATAAGAGATTTAATTTCCTTGGCAGCGGCTGCTGAGCGTTGAGCCAAATTACGCACCTCGGCAGCAACTACCGCAAAGCCGCGCCCTTGCTCACCAGCACGTGCAGCTTCAACAGCCGCGTTGAGCGCCAATATGTTTGTTTGAAATGCGATGCTATCAATTACGCCAATAATATCGACGATCTTTTTGGATGATTCATTGATGGAACCCATGGTGTCAACTACCTGTGAAACCACCAATCCTCCTTTAACGGCAACTTCCGATGCTGATTTGGCTAACTGATTCGCCTGACGTGCGTTATCAGAGTTTTGCTTGACTGTGGAAGTCAGCTCTTCCATGGATGATGCTGTTTCCTCCAGCGAACTGGCTTGTTCTTCGGTACGTGAAGACAGATCCTGATTTCCTGTAGCAATCTGACCAGATGCAGTGACCAGCACATCCGTACCGTTGCGTACTTCCAGGACAATTTTATTCAAACTACTATTCATATCTTTCAGCGCCAGCATCAACTGACCAGTTTCATTTGTTGAATTTGCCTGAATGTTAGCCGTCAGATCACCGTCCGCTACTTGTCTTGCCAAGGTGACTGCTTCGTTCATTGGTTTTGTGATGCTACGCGTAATGGAATGCGCGATGACAATGGAAAGTACCAGTGCCGTCAAGGTAATCCCAAACATAAGTTGCTGCGCATTTTTGAATTCGGCTTTACCAAATCTTGCGTCTTCCGACATTTTGTCTGCCTGGAAATCTGTCATTTCTGTTAAAAGTTTGACATATGCCAATTCCGTCTGCTGTACAGCTTGAGTGAGAAAGACTTTCGCTTCATCTTGCTTTCCCGCTTCCAGCATTGCTAACAATTGTTTTTGAGTGGCAAGATCCTTGCTACGGGCATCCATAATGGCGGTGAATATTTCCCGTGCCTTAGGTATGTTGATGATCTTGTCGAAGGTATCTAACAATCCCTTGTTTTTTGCCCTGATTGCATTCATGGTGTCGCTTGCAATTTTCAGACCTTGACTGTCACTCGCCAGGATGGCATTGCGCATTTGTTGGTGTATGAGTGAAACGTTATATTTTATTTCTGTAGCCAGAGTAATTTTCTTATAGCGGTCTTCCAGCATATTGTCCATTCGCTGTTCAGCCTGTTGCATACGCGAAATGGATAACAGCACAAGCATCACCAATAGCATGATTACAAAACCAAATCCCGACCAGAGCAGGGTAGCGATTTTCAGGTTTCTCATTTTCATTCCCTTTTTTAGCTGAAAAAAAAGTCATACCGTGAATATATTTGCTAAAGGCATTGTTAGTTCTTAAGCAGCTTTCAATACGAGGTTCAGCAGCGTTGGCTTATATATGAATGCGGGTTTGGTATTGTAGAAGTTACTAAAAATGGAGTTGCAAAAAATTTGTTCAGTTGCAAGAGCGAAGACACATTTTATTGGTTGAATGGCGGTATGAGCCGTTATCAACGTTATCTTGACTCTGGCAATCTATCCAATCTGACTTACCTGTGATTTCATATTTAGCGTATTCAGTATTTATTTCAAGGAACAAATGCTTGCACCTGCCGTTTCGACGGTTAAGGATTGTTAAGACAGGAAACGATGTTGTTAAATTGGCGCTATTTGAAATTGTGCCAACTTTAGCTTTAGGCAAAAAAACTGCTAATCAAGTGTTAAACACTCATTAAGTGAGGCTGCTACTGCCGTAGAACCTGTTTCTGTAGCGAACGTCAGCGGGGTCAGGGCAACAGTAAGGGTAACTAAGCGCAGCGCTCTGGTACATGGGCATGTTGAGCTGCACACGAGCCCCGATTGGACTCCGATTGCGCATGCGCATTAAGATCGTACACAGGTTCTTGGCAGGTCGCTAAAATGGCAGATTTTTATAGATGAAATGAGTTCTTACGCTAGCGGGCCAATTCTGTTTGATTTGCCTGACATAGTTGAAAAAGCCACCGGATCGTCTGATTCTGATGGCTTTTTACTTCAGTAATAACAAGTTGAAACTTATGATGACTTATTTTTTGAACTTCGCTTCAGCAATACGATCAGCAACAACGCTGGTTGGCAAGCCTTCTGCATCGGCGCGGGCAAATATTTCTGCCAGGGTGTCACCAATACGGTGCACGTGGGCGACCATGCCGTCTTCCGGCGTGTTCAGGTATTCGTAGCAGACCTTGATAATGCCACCGGCGTTGATGACAAAATCAGGTGCATACAAAATGCCTTTTTGACGACAGATTTCACCCATCTCTGGTGTCGCCAACTGATTGTTGGCACCACCGGCCACGATCTTGGCTTTCAGGCGTGACAGCGTGTCCGGATTCAATGTTGCACCCAGGGCGCATGGTGCATAGATATCGGCTTCGGCATCATAAATGGCGTCGATGGCAACCGCTTTTGCTCCCAGTTCTTCTTGTGCGCGTTTCAGTGCTGTCTGATCAATGTCGGTAACGATGAGCCTGGCACCGGCTTCTTTCAATTGGCGTGCATAGTCATAACCGACGTGACCCAGGCCTTGCAGTGCTACGGTCAGGCCATCAAAGCTGTCGCGCTTGAAATGGTGTTTTACTGCAGCCTGGGCTCCAACAAAGCAACCCAATGCAGTGAACGGCGATGGGTCACCGCGGTCACCCAGACCAGCAACGTACTTGGTTTTGCTGGCAACGTGAGCCATATCGGCCGGGCTGGTGCCGACATCTTCTGCTGTCACATAACGACCACCCAGGCGTTCCAGGGCTTCACCCAGGGCTTCAAACAGAGCCGGACTCTTTTCCGTTTTGGGATTGGCAATAATGACGCTTTTGCCGCCACCAATAGGCAGGCCGGCAACTGCATTCTTGTATGTCATGCCGCGCGACAGGCGCAAGACATCACGCACGGCTTCAGCTTCATCTGCATAATTCCACATGCGGCAACCACCCATGGCAGGGCCAAGATTGGTATTGTGGACAGCGATGATGGCTTTCAAGCCGGATTTGGCTTCGGATGCGAACACGACTTGTTCGTGGTCGTCAAAATTGATTTCATTAAATACAAAGGCGGTCATGCTTATGGCTCCGCGCGGATTAACCGGTCAATCCACCTGATCAGGCAGATGCGGTCATGCCGCAAAAAAATTAATAAATTGAATAAATTTTTGGTGCTGACATACAAATAAAAACAGCCTTTGATCACTGGTTGGTGTAATCAAAAGCATAGTGCGGTGATTGTGTCACGCGCTGCGCAGTATAGGGGAAGAGAAGGGGAAACTCAATCTTGCCAGGCGGCTAAGGCTCAGGCGGCAGTGTCGATTTGCGTAAGATCAAGCAATTCTTGCAAATAGCGCTCCTGGGTTTTCAGGCAAAAACCGCTGGAATAAGGATTCATGAAGCCATGCTTGCTGCCTTTGACCAATTCCGCAGCATGACCGCGCCGCTGACGCAGGTCGCTGACCAGTTCTGCGGGTTCAAATGCGGCTTCCTGCTCGGCAAAAATCAGGCGCAGGGGACAGACTGGCTGAATATCACGGTGGTCACGTATGCGTGAACCATAAAACAGTACCGCCTGCTGCAGATTTGCCATGGCAGGATTCCCACTATTGAGCCATAAGGCGCTGGCACCGGCACTAAAGCCTATGGCATAACGCAGACTGGATTGATTGTCTTCAATAAGCTGTGACAATTTATCTGCATAGGCGGCAACCCCGCCCTGGGCGATAAATGCATGATAAGCCAGCGTTTCAGCCGGGTATTGTATTTGTTCGCCGGAAAATGGCGAGGCAATCAGACAAGGTAAAGGGAATTGCCGGGCAAAGCTGGCAATCGCCGGTGTATTACCAAAAACATCCGTAACGATGAGCAAGACAGGTGGTGACACAGATACAGACACAATAAGCAACTGAATTGAAAGCGAAAGAGGGCGCAGCCTACCGGACTTACTGCCAGATTGCAAGCAGTACTGATATAGAGTGTACTTCTCTTGGTGAAATCAGATTCAGGTATTTCCTGAAAGGGAATCAGGGAAATAATGCTTGATTGACACCACTGCACCTGCTCATGGATACTGCGTAATATATTGGAACTTTTTGTTACAAATCAGGTTCTTAAAACCTTATCCCCATGATTCTACGGAGCCCCACTATGTTGCGACCCAGTCTGATGCGACCCAGTCTGATTGTCTTGTCCCTGGCCCTGGTTTTGGGTGCCTGCAACAGAGGGGGAAAAGACAGTAAAGAATCAGATCAGGCAAAAGCTGCCAAGGCATTGGACAAACCTTTACTGGTGACGGAAGAGGATTTACAGCTTATACAAAACAGTGCCCTGTCTTCCGGCCCTGTCATTACCGGTTCAATACAGCCTGAACGCAAGGCGGATCTGCGGTCTGAATTATCTACCGTGGTCTTGCAGGTGCTGAAAGAAAATGGCGAAACAGTCAAACGCGGTGATTTGCTGGTGCGTCTGGATGATACCTCTATCCGTGACAGCCTGAATTCAGCTGAAGAAGCAGCCCGGGCATCGGCACAGACACTGGAGCAGGCAGAACGCCAGTTCCAGCGCCTGAAAACCCTGCGTGCTTCTGGCATGACATCGACACAATTGCTGGAAGATGCAGAAATGCGTCGTAATAATGCACAAAGTGATCTGGTTGCGGCCAAGGCGCGTACGGTTCAGGCCAGACAGCAATTGCAACGCACCGAGGTCAGGGCGCCATTTGATGGCGTCGTCAGCGAACGCAAGGTATCTGCCGGGGATACCGCGCAGATAGGCAAGGAGTTGGTGAAAGTGATTGACCCGACCAGTATGCGTTTTGAAGGTCTGCTGTCTGCCGACAAGGTCAACAATGTCAAGATCGGGCAAATGGTCAGCTTCCACGTCAATGGGTATGGCAATCAAGGCTTTACTGGCAAGGTCAAGCGCGTCGATATGGCTGCAAATGCCACCACCAGACAGGTTGAGGTGCTGGTGGCATTTGCAGACAACAATCCACCACGCGTGTCTGGTCTGTATGCAGAAGGACGGGTCGAAACTGGCTCCACTCAAACCCTGATGATCAAGAACACAGCCTTGTTGAGGGATGGCGACAAAGCTTACGCCTGGCGCGTCAAGGATGGTTTGCTAAAGAAAGTCAGCCTGGTCGTTGGTGAACGCGACCCGCGCCGTGGTGATTTTGAAGTCCGTAGTGGCTTGGTCAATGGTGACAAGGTGATACGTAATCCGGTATCCACTTTAATTGACGGTCAAAAAGTACAGATGATTGCCTCCGTCGCTTCCAACGTACCCACTGTAAACGCGTCAACTGCCGCAGCGGTGGATACTCCGGCGGCGGCATCCACACCACCAGCCGGGAAATAAGCCATGTTCCTCTCCGATTTCAGTATCAAGCGCCCGGTGGCGATGATTGTCATCATCATCACCCTGATGTGCGTGGGTTTACTGGCGCTCAAGAAACTCAAAGTTAACCAGATACCCGATGTGGAAGAGCCAGTGCTATCCATATCCATACCGTACCCGGGTGCTTCACCGGAAACAGTGGAACGTGAGATCATCAATCGCCTGGAGAAATCCCTGCAAAGTATTACCGGCGTGTATCAGGTACGTTCCACCGCCAATGAGGGGAGTGCCAGCATCACCATCGTCTTCAACTTCAACAAGAACATGATTGAAGCTTCAGAAGAGGTCAGGAATGCGATTGCGTCTATACGCTATAAAATGCCGGTGGAAATGCGCGAGCCCGTCATTGAAAGGCGTGACCCCTCGGCACAACCCATCATGCAACTGGCACTGACATCGGACGGTTTGACCCACGCGGAAATTTCACGCATGGCCGAAGATGAATTGTCCGATAAATTCCGTGCCATAGATGGGGTGGCAACAGTTTCTGTTGATGGGTCTCTGAAACGGGAACTGACCGTCTTGTTGCACGCACAGAAACTGCGTGAATACAATGTATCCGTGGCAGAAGTCGTGACGGCTCTGCGCGACCAGAACACCACCGCACCGGTAGGCAAGGTCAGGGGCAGGCTGGATGAACAAAGCATACGCCTGATAGGACGCATAGAGTCGCCGGCTGAATTCCAGAACATCGTCATCAAGCGACGCGGTAACGAACTGGTTAGGTTGGCACAGGTGGCCGACATTGCCGACAGCTTTGCTGAAATCAATGGTTTCAGTGTACGCAATGGCAAGCCGAATGTGGGCATTTCCATTACCCGTTCACGTGATGCCAGTACTGTTACCGTCGCGGGTAAAGTGCGCGACCTGGTTGCTGATATCAACAAGACTTTGCCGGCTGGCACCAAGATGGAAGTAACACAGGATGGCGGCAAGGATGCGCAAAGCAGTCTCAACAACGTGATCGAATCGCTGATGTTTGGCGCAGTGCTGACGATTTTTGTGGTGTATGTATTTCTGAATTCCTGGCGTTCTACCCTGATTACAGCAATGAGTTTGCCAACTTCGGTAATCGCAGCCTTTATAGCGGTCTGGTTGTGCGGCTTTACGCTGAACTTCATGACACTGCTGGGCTTGTCGCTGGCGATTGGTGTACTGATTGATGACGCGATTGTGGTGCGGGAAAATATTGTACGGCATATGGAAATGGGTTCTGACCGGCGCACAGCTGCCAGTAACGGCACCAAGGAAATTGGTCTGGCTGTGGCAGCCACCACCTTCTCCATCATTGCCGTGTTTATCCCCGTAGCTTTCATGCCGGGGGTGTCGGGCGAATGGTTCCGTCCCTTTGCACTGACGGTGGCCAGCTCGGTGCTGGTCAGCCTGTTTATCTCATTTACGCTGGACCCCATGTTGTCTGCTTATTGGGGAGACCCGGTTGGGCATCATCTCGAACCCAAACATGGTATCAGCCTGGTATTGGCCAAATTCAATACCTGGTTTGATCATCAGGCGGACCGTTACGGCAACGTGATCGCCTGGGCCTTGCATCATCGTGTCTGGATGGCACTGATCGCCGCTGTCAGTTTTGCAGGTGCACTGACCTTGCATGCGGTCAAGGGGGGCACCAGCTTTTTGCCTACGGCTGACAATGGCACGATCATGATTGATGTCCGCACGCCGTCAAGTTCCAGTCTGGAATATGGCAGGTTAAAAGTGGAAAAAGCTGCCGAGCTGGCGCGCACTATAAAGGAAACCCAGGTCACCAACAGCATCATCAATAGTACCGGTGGTCGTGTATATGTGGATATAGGCAAGAGTACCGAGAGAGAACGGTCGGCGGTAGAGATCGCTGTCGAATTGCGCAAGAAAGTCGGCAGCATCATTGGTGCCGAATATGTGGTGCAAGATGATTTGCAAAACGGCGGGCGCAAGCCGGTTCAGATACAGTTTTCTGGTCCTGATTCGCGCAAGCTGATGCAGATCGCCAACGACTTCATGGAAAAACTGAGCAAGGTCAACGGTGCAGTCGATGTTGGTCTGTCCGAACAAGACCCGAAAGATGAATTGCAGATAGAAATGGATCGCGGTTTGGCGAACTCCCTCGGCATTTCAGTCAATGATGCGGCGCAGGCTTTGCGCGTGGCGTTTGCCGGTGTTGAGATAGGTGACTGGGTTGACCCTACCGGTGAAGCACGTGATGTCGCAGTACGTTTGCATCCGGATGACCGCATCAGTGCTGAAAACATAGAACGTTTGCCGATTGCCGTGGCTGGCAGTGACAAGATGGTTCCGCTGGAACAGATTGCCACCATCACCATGGGCAAGGGACCAGCCAAGATTCAGCATACTGATGGCAAGCGCATGATTGCCGTATCCGCCAATGCCCAGGGCAGGTCACCTGGTGAAGTGACGGCAGATGCGTTGAAAATTGCCAAGGCGATCAATTTCCCTACTGGTTTTGGTATCGAACTGGGTGGTGCTGCGCGCTCGCAAAAAGAACTGTTTACTGAAATGACGATTGCGCTGGTGTCCGGTATTGGCCTGATGTATCTGATCCTGGTCATGCAGTTCGGTTCTTTCACAGCGCCTATCGCCGTCATGTTGTCGCTACCCCTGAGCCTGATCGGTGTGGTGGTGGCCTTGCTGTTGACGAAGGGCACGCTGAACCTGATGAGCTTCATCGGCATCATCATGTTGATGGGATTGGTGGCAAAAAATGCGATTCTCTTGCTGGACTGTGCACGCAAACGGGAAGAAGAAGGTTTTGACCGTGAAGAATCATTGATGTACGCCGGTCGCAAACGCCTGCGCCCCATCCTGATGACCACCTTTGCCCTGATCGCCGGTATGCTGCCAGTGGCCATCGGCTTGGGTGAGGGCGGTGAATTCTATCGCCCACTGGCGATTGCGATTATCGGTGGCACTATCACTTCCACCTTGCTGACCTTGCTGGTCGTACCGACTTTCTACGATAGTATAGAAATCAGCTTTGACCGTATGATGGCAAAATTCCGTCGCCGTGAAACGCGCTGGAATAGCCTGTTCGCCTTCGTACTGACCTTCATCGAGGCCTTGCTGACCTTGTTGATGATACGGTTTATTTACCGTCTGCCTTTCAAGGCATGGCGCTTGATGAATGGGCGTCCGGCAGCAGCATAGTAGTCAGATGCATTGCCTGAAACAACATACCCACCTCGCTGGAGGGTATTTTTTGCCGATTGCTGAATTGTGCAACAAAATATTTTGCATAAAGTTATAAATTATTTGATGAAAAATCATCCATAACCATATCTATCTTCATTCATGAGATTTTTGTATTTATGTGTCGCAACATCAATATCCATGCGGGTTTTCACCGGCCTGGACGGTCATCAATGGATTGACTTTAATGCTTATATGATATCGTTTCCCAAACACTGAAATAGACACCTTAACGGACCCAAAATCCTTCACAATTTCATTGCAGTTTCATGCTTGACGGCGTCCCCGCAAATACGGATACTTCGCCCACTGTTTTTCTGGTTGATCGTCACATGAACAGCCAGCAAGACCTGTCTGCTTTCCATCGCAAATAATTCCAGCCTTTAAAAAAGGCGGTTTGCCATGGTGTGATAAAAACAATTGAACAGGAGAGACGAATGACTCAATCCGCGACTATGGACAGTGCCGACCAGGCGCGAATGCCAAAACAGATACCGTATATTATCGCCAACGAAGGCTGTGAACGTTTCAGCTTTTATGGCATGCGGAATATTCTGACGCCATTTTTGATTACCGGCCTGCTGTTGTCCATGCCGGAAAACATGCGCGCCGGTATGGCTAAAGAAGTTTTTCATACCTTTGTCATCGGCGTTTATTTTTTCCCCTTGCTGGGTGGTTGGCTGGCTGACCGTTTCTTTGGCAAATACAATACCGTGTTCTGGCTGAGCCTGGTGTATTGTTGTGGTCACGCATGTCTGGCGATTTTTGAAGATAATCGAAATGGTTTTTATACCGGGCTCTTCCTGATTGCGCTGGGGTCAGGAGGTATTAAACCGTTGGTGGCTTCTTTTGTTGGTGATCAGTTTGACCAGTCCAACAAGTCATTGGCGCAAAAGGTGTTTGACGGTTTTTATTGGATCATCAATTTCGGTTCTTTCTTTGCGTCCCTGCTGATGCCCATATTCCTGAAGAAACTGGGTGCCAGCATTGCTTTCGGTATCCCCGGCCTGCTGATGTTTATTGCGACCATTATTTTCTGGTCTGGCCGCAAGAGATATGTGCATGTAAAACCGGTAGCACGTGACCCGCATTCTTTCTTGAATGTCGTACGTACAGCATTGACAACTGATACACCGGGTCAGGTAAAGAGCGGTTACTACATGGCGGTCTTCGGTGCCTTGCTCGCAGTTGGCTCCCTGTTCCTGATTTCCAAGATCGGCATCGTTGCTGCTTTGTGCCTGGCGCTGGTCCTGGTACTCGGTTTTGGTGGCATGGGAGCATGGATGCAGCTGGATCGTGCGCGTGGTGTGCATCCAGATCATGCGGTCGATGGTGTACGTTCCGTATTGCGCATACTGGTGGTATTTGCTCTGGTGACACCGTTCTGGTCCCTGTTTGATCAAAAGGCATCGACCTGGGTATTACAGGCAGACAAAATGACCAAGCCAGAATGGTTTGAACCGGCACAAATGCAGGCCCTGAATCCCATGCTGGTGATGTTGCTGATTCCATTCAATAACCTGGTGTTGTACCCGCTGTTGAAACTCAGGGGAATGGAACTAACTGCCTTGCGTCGCATGGGGCTGGGGATTGCGTTTTCTGGCTTGGCCTGGATCGTCGTCGGCTTCATGCAACTGGCTATTGATGGCGGCAATGCCATCGTAATCACCTGGCAAATCCTGCCTTACGCCTTGCTGACTTTTGGCGAGGTACTGGTATCAACCACCGGTCTGGAATTCGCGTATAGCCAGGCACCGCTGGCGATGAAGGGGGCCATTATGAGTTTCTGGAGTCTGTCAGTCACGATAGGTAACCTGTGGGTCTTGTTGGCCAATTCCAGCGTCAAGAGTGATGCCGTGACCGAACAGATCAAGAGCACGGGCATGAGTGTTACTGCCTTCCAGATGTTTTTCTTTGCTGGCTTTGCCTTGCTGGCCGCTTTCTTGTTTGCCTTGTACGCAAGAGGCTACAAGATGCAAAACAATTATCGACAAGCTGGTTGATGTTATCCACCAGCTAATCGGGTTAAGAAAAAGCCGCATGATCAAATAATCATGCGGCTTTTTTCCATTTATATCCAAATGGACGTTGACAGTTCTAGCGCAAGGTTTCTGTCAGTACCCGGCCTTCTGAACCTGACGGTGGGCGCACCCTCAGCAAATGGGCAAGGGTAGGGGCAATATCCATGACTTCTGCATATTGGCCATAGGCACCAGGTTTGAACCATGGTTTGCCCATGAAAACCAGCGGCACATTTGTGTCGTAGCTATACGGTGAACCATGTGATGTACCGTGGGAACCACTCCCAAAATACCAGTAAGGCTTGGTGACCAGCATGACATCGCCGGAACGCTGTCTGTTCCAGGCACGTTGCATTAACGTGCCCAACCTGTTTCTTGGCACATTGCCGTTTTCAAGCTGGGTGCGGGTAAAGCTGTTGGCGATACCTGGAACGGTCAATGCAAACCTGGCTGCTGCTATTTCTACCTCTTCGCGCTTCAAGCCTTTTTGATCAATCAGTTTGTAGTCGAGCAGGATGCTGGGATTGGTCCAGGTCGTCGCCAGTTTGTCCTGGCCAAATTTCTCGGACAAATGTTTGTTCATGGCTTCCAGCAGTTTTTTTCCATCCAGCCTTTGCGCATCACGTTTGATCGCTTGCGAGAACTCAGGCACATTGGGGAAGCCGTGGTCAGCCGTCAGCACCACCATGGTGTTATCGAGGCCCACGCGTTTGTCCAGATAGCTGAAAAAACCTGCCAACAGGCGATCCAGTCTTTGCAGGTGGTCATGTGACATGCGGCTTTCGGGACCAAAGCTGTGGTTTACATAGTCATGGCTGGACAGGCTGATACCCAGTACATCAGGCACACCAGCGCTGTTTTGGCCCAGTTTTTCACCTTCCACTGCAGCACGCGCAAAATCCAGGGTCATTTCATCCAGATAGGGGCCAGTGTAAAGTTTGCCGTAATATTCGGCGTCGGGTTTGCCTGACTTACTGGTATAAGTGAAAGGGAAACGTTTGTCTTTGGCATCTGTATCGCTCAAGAGATTGTCGTTGGCATCATTGGCATAGGCTGCATCGGCCAGCAAAGGACGCCATTCCTTACCGTAGAAACGATCTTGTGGCTTGGCTGCCTGGTATTGTTGCACCCACTCAGGATGGTTTTTCATGTAATAAGTGGAGCTGGCAAAATTGCCGGTCTTTCCCATATACATATACGCTGTACCGGTTTTGCCTGCCAGCAGGATTGCACCCCTGTCCTTGCCTGATACGGTGATGACCTTGCTGCGCTCACCGCTGGCATAACGCAATTCATCACCCAGGGTGCTGACGCGCAGATTGGCGGGAGACGTACCGTCACTGGCCTTGGTTTCTTCACCAATATACGTGTATGCCGTGTCTTCAGTACAGTAAACGGATGCCAGTGTCACCGGGTCTACCCAGTTATTGGCTATGATGCCATGCTGGTAAGGGTAGGCACCTGTCAGCACGGCAGAATGACCGACTGCCGTGACCGTCACACCATGGGCCTGATGAGCGTCGCTAAACCAGGCACCCTGATCAAGCAAGCGACGAAAACCACCTTGACCGAATTGATCACGGTAACGTACAACCTGTTCTTGTGGTAAGCCATCTACTACCAGTACCACCACCAGTTTGGGCTGGGCTGATTTTTCAACTGCATAAACCGGAGCGGTGTTTAGAACAGTTGAGGCAGCGAGGCAAGACAGTAAAAATAATCTGCGAATGGGATTTGTGGTGCGTAAGGCGGCTGGCAGTAAGGTTTTCATAATTGATGGGATAAGATCCTGGCAGGGTTACAAAAAAGAGCTGCAAAAATATTTAATGAGGCAAACCTGATCAAACAAACTGGCAAAAAAACGACTGTCACTTCGGTCGGAACGGTGGGGGCAGGCGGCAACAGCATACACTATGCAATTGCTACGCAGTAACACTGCTTAGCAGGCTGACTAATCTGCTGTAAAAAAATACGATGAAAATCGGCCATGAAATTGCTATTGCGACAGCCATTTGTGTTGTGAAGCAAAAACATTCAATCAAGAATTGTATTTTATTACTTTACACCTACTTACCTGGCGGTAAAATGAATTGGCAAGCTTGATTTTGTGAAGCTTTAACGTTGCCAGAAATCGGGTTATTCTTGAACGACGATACTACTGATATTTTCCTGTTCGATTTCACGCCGACTGCCATTGTAGTCATCATTGATGACAAGCTGGTGAAACTGAATCAGGCTGCTGTCTCCTTACTTGAAACCAACGATGAACAAAGTTTGTTAGGCCGTTCCATCAACGACTTTGTTCATCCGCTGGATCAGCCACGCTCTCAGGGACGTCTGAAGAGACAGGGAGAGGCGTGGATAAACGCAACTGGCAAGTTTCGCATACGCACCACTAAAGACAATTTCCGTATGTTGTTAGTCAATAGCCGGGCCATACATTATGGTGGCCAGGTAGCAGTCATGATAAGTGGCATGGACGTGACTGAGCATAGCGAGATGGAAGAGCAACTGCGCCAAAGCGAATTCAATTTCAGGCGATTGTTTGAAAATATGCAAGATGTCTATTACCGCACGGATGTTGGCGGCATAGTCCAGAAAGTCAGTCCTGCCATACGCAAGGTACTGGGCTATGAGCCGGAAGAAATAGAGGGACATGAGGTAGAAGCCTTTTATCCATCCACAACCGACCGCGATACCTTTATGAAGGCGATACTTGAATTTGGCATGGTGACCGATTTTCCAGGGCGCATGCTGCGCAAAGATGGCACATTGATAGACATCTCTATCAGCAGCCAGGCGCTATACGATGACGATGGAAACTTTGCCGGCATTGAAGGAATTTGCCGTGACGTTACCCAGCGAAAAATGCTGGAACGTGAACTGCAACGCCTGGCTACCACTGATCCACTGACAGATATTGCCAACAGGCGCGCTTTTCTCGAGTACGCTGAGCATGTTTTCAAAAGCTGCCAGCGTTACCAGACACAAATGACTTTGCTGATGCTGGATCTGGATTTTTTCAAGAACATTAACGACCAGTATGGACATCAGTGCGGTGACCAGGTATTGCTACGCTTTGCCGAAACAGTCAAGGTTGAATTGCGTGAATCTGACCTGTTCGGCAGGTTGGGAGGCGAAGAATTTTGCATCATCCTGCAACAGGCCAGCCGCAGCGAAGCCATGCTGGTGGCGGAGCGTATACGCAGTAATGTGCAATCACTGGTGTTGACATCGGCATCTGGTGATTTCATTTTCCTGACAGTCAGCATAGGTATCGCCACCTATAGAACAGAAGATGACCGTCTTGGCCGCTTGCTTGAACGGTCTGACAAGGCCTTGTATCAGGCAAAAAGCAATGGCCGTAACCAGATCAAATGGGAAGCCTGACACTTATAGGACTTACGCAAAACCGCCCCAACTGCGTTGTAGCTCCTTGCCGTCTAAAGTACTGTCTTCGTCGCTACGGTGTAGTCGGGGTTTCAGACAATATATTGTCTGCCGACGTAACGAACCTCCCTTGCAAGGGAGGTTTCCTAAAAGCGATAGGTGTAGTCGGGGTTTCAGACAACATGTTGTCTGTCGACGGAACGAACCTCCCCTGCAAGGGAGGTTTCCTAAAAGCGATAGGTGTAGTCGGGGTTTCAGACAACATGTTGTCTGCCGACGGAACGAACCTCCCCTGCAAGGGAGGTTTCCTAAAAGCGATAGCCTTGATGGGACAATTTTGCGTAAGTCCTAACTTATGAGCAGCAAACTCATAAAACAAAATGAATACAGCGAAAATTCATAAGCTCCAATTTGGATTATTTGCCGGGAAAATAGCGTAATCGTGCAATGTCTACAGCCAGCCAGTCTTGCGGAAGCGATAGTACAAATATCCGCATACACCAAACATGATACCCAGTGCCATCGGATAGCCATAGTGCCATTCCAGTTCGGGCATGGCCTTGAAGTTCATGCCCCAGATGCCTGCAAAAGCAGTCGGTACGGCAAAAATCGCTGCGCCAGCGGCAAGGCGTTTATTGACTTCGCTTTCATCAATGGCAACCATGGACAGGTTGACCTGTATGGCCGTGCTGATGGTGTCGCGTATGGTTTCTATGGATGTGTTCAGGCGGTACAGATGATCATAGACATCACGGAAATATTCCTGGGTATTCACGCAAAGACCTGGCACACGGCCCCCAAACAGTTTGCTGCTGGCTTCCATCAAAGGCGTCACAGCATGTTTGACTATCATGATCTTGCGTTTCAACTGGTACAGACGTTGAATATTGGCGCGTTCGCTGCCTTTGGTGAAAATTTGTTCTTCTATCAGTTCCAGTTCATTTTCCAGGGCATCCACCACTGGAAAGTAACGGTCAACGATGGCATCAATCAAGGCATAAAAGACAAAGGATGAACCATGCTTCAGCAAATGTGGCTCACGCTCGCAACGCTGACGTACCCCCAGGAAATTCTGCTGACAGCGGTTACGCACGGACAGTACATAATTGTCACCAACGAACAGGTTCAGTTCACCGATATTCAACTCACCGTTGATCATTTCCACGGTATGGATGACAGCGAATAGGGAATCCCCGTATTCTTCTATCTTCGGTCTTTGATAGCCGTGCCGCGCATCTTCAACGGCCAGTTCATGCAAATCAAACTCGACCTGCATTTCCTGCAATTCTTCATCTGACGCATCACGCAAGGCCACCCAAACAAATTGGTCCTTATGCTGCACATAGTCGCTGATTGCCGCCACGGGGATATCTGACAGCTTGCGACCTTCCTGGTAAGCGACGCAGTTGACTAACATGATTTTTGACTGTGCAGTAGGTGGATAAAAAACTGCGCACCAGTATGCAGTGCGTCTGTTGCCTGTTTATTTGTGTCTGCTTATTTGCGTCTGTCTATTTGTTCGGTCTTGCTGACTATATAGCTTAAACCTTCAGCTTATACCTGCTGCTTAAGCCCGTCCATCCTTGTGTTTTTCCACTTTCCTCTGCAATACAAAAATAGGTTGTGCCCATTCGGTATCCTTTTTCTTTTTGCTGGTGATTAATGTCAGCTCTGACGGGTCGTAGACATCGGTATTATGTGTCAGCGGTGTCGTCATTAAATACTGGGCATCGGTATTTTTCAGGAACTCACCGACCAGTTGGATATTGCGTATATCCAGATGGGCGAAGGGTTCATCGATGAAGACAAAGCCGCCGGAACCATCGTCAGATTTCAGCAAGCCTATCAGCAGGATCAGCGACTTCATAACTTGCTGGCCACCGGATGCTTCACCGTCATTCATGCCTATCGGGCCTTTGCCGTCAAACTTGAAGCGCACATGCAAGCCAGCCTGGGCCAGTTGTATGTCGTCATTTTCCAGCTTGACTGGGTCGGTATGCACTTCTATGCCTGCCAGTTCACCTAGTTGCTTGATGTTTTTGCTATATGACTTGATCGTGAAGCGCAGCCTGTCCATATAGGCAGCACGGGCATTCACCGTGGCTTCAATTGCCCGGTTATTCTGGTAGCGGCGTTCATCGGTTTCTGCCTGGCGACCTTGCAGCAGGGCATTCAGACGCGTGTATTGATCGACGACGGTGGAATCGGTTTCCCAGTCATCACGCGCCAGGTTATTGGTCAGACTGCGTATGCGCAGCTCGATCTGGTGGACGTTTTCATGCTCGGCTACCAGTTCCTTGCGGTGTGAAGTGCGCTTCCAGTTATGCGGCAGGGTGTGCCAGGTGTCGCGCATGGCACGCAGGGTTTCAAATTGCGCCTTGCGTTCATCGGCATGGCGTTTTTCTGAACTGCGCAATTGTGCTTCCGCATCGGCGATAGCGGCTTTGGCCTGTTCCCATTTCAGATGAGCGACCGAACGTTGTTCAGTGGCGGCTTTCAGCAAAGGTGCGATTTCACCCAGACGACCACCAACTTCCATGCGCTGCTGTTTCAGCGGTTGGGTATTGCGACTGGCTTCTTCAAATTCGGCATGACGGGCACTGAGTTCTTTTGCTGCATCCACACCTGCCAGGCGCGCTTTGTAGGCACTGATTTCACCTGCCAGCTTGCTGATCTGCATGGTCAGGACATCTTCCTGCGATTGCAAGCGTGGCAAAGACTTCAGCAAGGCTTCCAGACGTTGTGTACGGCCTGCATTACCAAAGCGGTAGCGCGATACTTCCACGAACAGTGAACGGCCACCACGACGCTCGAAATGGTAGGCATCCGGCGTGATCCATTCCTGATTCTTTGGCAGCTTCATGCCCAGCTCTATCGAGCCTACGGTGTCGATGCGTTGAAGCTGTTCTATCAGCCAGGCGGGTGCCTGTCCAGTGAAGTTGACGACAGACAGCAGGCTCTGATCCTTGACCACAGGCGCACTGATGCGGTCCGGTACGATGAAGTGGCTATAGCGCTGCTTTTCACCGATGCGGTAAGCGGCAGCAGCATCAGTCGTCTTGTCCAGCAAGATGACCGAGGTATAGCCGCGTAAGACACCTTCCACTGCCGCCTGCCATTTAGGATCGGTGACTTCGACGATCTCTGGCAACATGCAGTGCGGGATGTTCGCATCCGTCAGCGCGCGGCGCATCTGGCGCACGTTTTCTGGATCAGGCAGGGCAGACTTACCTTGCAGGGCAGCGATGGTTTCCATCTCGCCGGCGATGCGCTGGGTCAGGGCATCACGTTCCAGTTTCTGGCGTGACAGTTCAGCTTCTTTTTTCTCCAGATCATCAGCGATATTGGCAACGTCGGCGTCAGCTTCGGCGGCCAGTTTTTGCAAACGGGCTTTTTGTTCCAGCAGGCTTTCTTGCGGTTTCAGTTTGCTGTTGATTTGCTGCAGTTTTTCGCGCAGTGACGATTCTTCAGTTTCCAGTGCGGCTTCAGCCTGCTTGGCATCTGTGACTTGTTGTGCCTGCTGTGCCAGATGTTGGCGACGTTCAGACAAACCCTGGTCTTGCGTCTTTAAAAAACGCTTGCTGGCACGCAGGGCCTGGCTGGTGCTACCTGCTTGTTCCAGTGCTTCATGGTATTGCAGGGTAGGCAGTATTTCTTCCTGCAGATCGCGTTTTTCCTTGTTCAGGCTTTCATATTGGTGATAATTGGCAACGCGCAGGCGCAAGCCTTCCAGATTGGTTTTTGCACCTTCAAGTTCGGTTTCAAAACGCTGTAATTCAGTTTCAGTATCACGCTGATGGCGCTTCGCATCATCATAGGCATCCAATACTTCTTTGTCGCCAAACACCTGGAACACCAGATCCAGCAACTGGCGGGGCGCATATTCACACAACTTGTCGGTTTCGCCCTGTTCCAGCGCCAGCACCTTGCCCATGGCATTCGACAAACCAGCGTGGGCCAGGCGCTTGCGATAGCTTTCCACACCCAGCCAGTCATTCGCTTCCTGAATGTCTTCGATCTCGGTTTTGCCACTGCGCATCAGGTATTGACGCTTCCAGTCACCGCCGTTTTTTTCTATCTTGCAAAACAGCGTGACTTCATCTTCATACAGACCGGACATGCGGAAGGGGCGATTGGAAATCTGCGGCCCGACTGCACTGTTATCGACGACTGCACGTATCCATGCGGTTTGCTGGCCAGAGTGGCGAGCATAGTGCTTGTATGAACGTCCCATGGAACATTCCAGACCAAACAGGGTGCGCAAGGCATCCAGCAGCGTGGTTTTACCCGAACCGTTTTGTCCGGCGATGGTAATGATCTTGGCATCCAGCGGGATGTTCTTGATGCGTTGCCAGTAATCCCAATGGACAAGTTCCAGCGATTTGATATGAAACATGGTTCTTATTCTTTTCCGGTATGGATGTTGAGATCGGCATTGCTGTCTGCAGTGGTGTCAGCTTGGATATCAGCATGAGTATCTGCGGCTGTTTGTACTGCATCGACTGCGCTTGCAGCGATAACCTCAATGGCTTCTGCAGGCTCAATAATGGCTGGTGCGCGTGGCGCCGGAATCTGGAAAATATCCGACAGCGCACCATTGATGATGCGGTCTTTCAGGGTATCGGTATCCATCAGCAAATCCAGTAACGGGCCTTCCAGAATCAGGTCAGCTTTGCGTTCAATAAAGCCGACGCGTGCCAACTGACCCAGGTTCATATCCATACGGGTTTTCTTGCCGAGTTTTTCACCAAAGTCTGCCAGCAGGGCGCGGTAAGAAATACCTATCGAGGTATCCTCCGCACGTGGCATGGGTTTGTCTTTGCCGAACATATCGTTCTGGTCTTCTTCGGCCAGTTGATGGGCTTCCTGGCGCTCACGCTTGGGCAAAATAATCAGTGACCACAACACCACCAGCAAGGCAACGCCATCGCGCGCCAGGCCAAAATTATTGTTTTGCCAGGTTTCCTTGGTGCCAAATACTTTGGATTCACTATCGCGTGTCAAAGCCAGAGTGACATAGTCGGCATACACGTTATCGACAAATTTCATGCCGCAGGCTTTTAAGCGGGCATCAATTTCGGTGCGGAACAATTCATCAGATAATGCGCGTTTGACCAGCTTGTCTTCACGGCGCAGGGTCTGGTGCGCCAGCAAACGGGCGATCAGGATTTGTGCATCTTCGGTCATGGTGTTTCTCTCGTTGGTGCTGAGGTGGCAGAAGGTGATGGTGGCTGCGACGGTAGCTGTTCGGTGTTGACCGCTTTCGCTTTCACTTTGGTGGGTGGCGGGTTGCTTATTTCCGTCACGGCGCTCAGGCTGGCGATGGAAATCGCAGCCACATGATCATCATGTACCTTTTGCATTTTGTCTTTGGAATTGAATACCAGTGGCAGACGGGCCAGAATAGCCGTGGCACCCTGCAAGGCAGATTCATTGGCATCCCCCAGCAGCGGCAGCATGGAGGCGCGATAAGAAGCTATCGCAAAGCTCGATGGCAGCAAGATATCCTGCAAGGCTATCGGTTTGTCGCTGGCATCGGCCTCAGTCAGCAAGGCCAGCCAGTGATCCAGTTCATGCAGGGCATCGCTGTCTTCATTAGCGACCGATGGTGCATTTTCACCGGCAGGCAAGGCACCCGCCACTGCCGATACGCGGTGACTCAGCAACTCGCTTTCTGCCACATCTATCATTTCTGATGGCGTGATAAACATCGGTGTCACCGGTTTTGCCAGTGCATCGTCTGCCAGCGCCGCCAAATCTTCTTTTTGCAGGAGCCAGGTTTTGATATCTGTCGTCGACAAGCCAGATTGCCCCAGATGCACGCGCTGGCGTTCGATTTGGTTCAGTGCCCGCGAAAACATGCCCTGCATGTTCAGCAGCGCACTCTGGGCGCGTCCTATGGCTTGTGCCGCTCTGTGGGTGGCAGAATCTGCCCGGCTATCATTGGTGATGGCGTGAATGATCTGTGAGCCTTTTTCTACCCAGTCACAGGCTGTGTGCCATTTTTGCTGCGCCGTGCGCAACTGGAATTCGGAGCCGGAGGCAATCGCATCTGAAAATTCTTCCGTCAGTTCTATCAGCCTTCCCAGCAAATGATGTAACTGCTCTACCGACACGCCGCCCACCGCTTGTGCGCCGGCGACCTGGGTTAGCATATAGCTCATCTCAGCCTGGTCATTGTGCTCTTCTATATGCAGTAGCGATTCCAGTGCCGCCAGCACATTCCTGGCAGTCGGGGTGATGCGATAGACAGACTGGCTGGCATCCCAAATCAGCAGTCCGGTGGTGCGCAGGCGCGACAGCACGGTCTCCAGCGCATCCGGTTCCAGATAGGCCAGCTTGGTATTGATATCGGCACGGCTCAATGACGGTGTTTCCACGTCTGCGGTCAGTTCACGCAAGACCAGCAGACGCAGCAATACACCGTTGAAGCCGCCATGAAACAGCGCCGTGAAAGCCTGCAATACAGGCTGGGCACGTCTCAGGGGGAATACAGCGGAAACGTCGTCAGGTGTGATGCCAGTTTTGAAATACGTCTGCAGAGCGAGGTCTTCCCCGGTCTGGACGTGAGTGTCGTCACTAAAATTTTGCATGCGGCATTTTAACCGCTTGCAGCCTGCTTGAGTATTGTCAGGATTTTAATTTTTGACGTGTGTGACAGTCCGGCATTATAAGAAAATAAACTTGCTGACACGATGCAGCATGCCGGGTTCCAGTGATAACTTTATCGCTGATATGAGAAAGATAAGTATCCTTGCTATAAAACATATCAGATTTGCGCAAGTATTTACATAAATGATATGTCAGTGCAAACGCTTGCTGTCATAGCGATGTTCTACGATTTGCTGATGCAAGGCTTCCCGGTCATCCAGATTGGCATGTAAAAGCCGGGTGACTGCCTTTCTTTGAACCCGGTAGTAACGGCGACGATTCTGCCGCATGTCCAGGGTGCGCCAGCCTTTTTCGGTCAGCCAGTCCCATTGCTCATAGTCGATGGGAACGATCAATTGCATTTTCAGACGATTTAACACGATGGTGCTGCCAAATGCGGGTTTAGGGCCAGGGGGAGGTAATTCACGTGGGCTGCGTACCCTGAAAATATTCCTGAGACTGTTTTTTATGACTTCGATTAGCATGGCGTTTTAATTTGGTAACAAAAAAAGTCAGTACGGTGTAAGTAGCATTTCTTGAAGTAGACCCCAGCTTCATTAATATGCCCGTTTTTGAATGTAAATACGAGGGTTTTTTTGCGAAACAGCAAGAAAATAGGGTTAAATATTTTATCCGTATATTAAATTTAACGGTATTAATAGTTATGTAATTTTCTGTAAGTAAATAAATTTGAAGTTACATTTCTGGCATGTGTCGTGTCTGTGCTACCTTTGTATATGTTTCAATTGTTTGTCTTTCGCAACTATTTTCTGGTAATGTATACAATAGCAACATCATTCAAGCTGAGAGGAAGTAGGCATGGAAGCCAGATTACATATTGTGTTTGACCCGCTTTGTGGCTGGTGTTATGCCGCCAGTCCGCTCCTGCGTCAGTCTCAGGTATATTTTGGCGAGCGACTGTCGATGGTGTTTCATCCGGGCTTGCTGTTTCCAGAGCCCAATGTGATCCCTGCTGCTTATCGTGAACATATTATTTCTGCTGATCAGCATATTGCCAAGCTGTCTGGGGTACTGTTTGGCTCAGCATATCTGAACAAAGTAAAAAATACACCCTCACTCAGTTATTATTCCGTGCCAGCAGCAACTGCGATAAGTGGCGTTGCTGCTTTGGCCGCTGTCGGAGAAATCGCCACAGATGCCGGGCTGGTTATGTTGGAAAAAATTCAACATGCCAACTATGTGGATGCTGCGGATGTCAGCGATCTTTGGCTGCTTACTCAATTGGCTGGCGGAATAGGTGTATCAGCGGACACGTTCAAAGAATGCTATTCCAAGGCGCAAGCGGATTTACCCGGTCAAACCAGGCTAGCACACCAATTGTTAGGTCAGGTGGGCGCGCAGGGCTTCCCCACATTTATTCTGGAAGCCAAAGGGCAATTCCGTCGACTGGATCACAGTGCTGCCTACCAGGACAACAACCTGTTTATTACGCAGATAGAACAGGTGCTTGCCTGACCGGATTGATGCGAAAGTCAACGCTACAGTGATGACGGGCAGATTTCCAGTATTTGTAAGAAAATACTTCCCATGACGACTAATGAGTCTTGACAGGGAGAATGTAATGAACGCGACATCAACCGAATTTGCCACATTGGGCGGCGGCTGTTTCTGGTGTACCGAGGCAGTATTCCAGCAAATCCATGGCGTATTGAAAGTAGAATCCGGCTACGCTGGCGGTACTGTGCATCAACCCAGCTACGAACAAATCTGTACAGGCAGGACTGGTCATGCTGAAGTTGTCCGCCTGACTTTTGATCCTGCTATCGTCAGTTACCATGATTTGCTGGAGATATTCTTCACCATTCATGATCCCACGACACTGAATCGTCAGGGGAATGATACCGGTACCCAGTATCGTTCAGTCATTTTCTTTCATGATGAGCAGCAGCATGCAATAGCAAAGCAGGTGGTCGCAGAGATGGCAAATGTGTGGGATGGCCCCATCGTGACTGAAATCAGCCCGGCCCCGATGTTTTACCTGGCGGAAGCCTACCACCAGAATTATTTCCGTCAAAACCCGCAGCAAGGCTATTGCTCATTCGTGGTGGCTCCGAAAGTGGCAAAAGCAAGAAAAATGTTTGCCAGTAAGCTGATCAGCTGACAATTGCCATGCCGACTATCTTTGAAAAATTGATGTCTGGCGATTTGCCCTGTGCCATTGTGTATGAAGATGAACTGGTGTTTGCTTTCATGGATGCGGGGCAGGTCAATCCTGGTCATGTACTGGTTGCCACACGCCAACCGTACCAGACGCTGATGGATGCCGATGAGGCATCCGCCATGGTGATGATGCGTGCCGCCCGGCATATAGCGCGGGCGGTACAGGATGTGTATCAACCTGAGGGTATTACCGTCTTGCAGGCCAACCATGAAGCTGGCTGGCAAACCGTGCCGCATCTGCACCTGCATGTGTTGCCCAGATATCTGGGTGATGGCATAGACCTGACTTGGCCACGTAAGGAACCGGGGCTGGAGGTTTTATTCAGTCATGCTGAAAAAATCAAAAACAACGATTTTCTGCAGCCATTGATGGCCAGTGCAGATCGCTGAAACCATTACGACACCCGCACCAAGGGTTCGCTTCGCTATATGCGTATTGCAGCAGGTACTCGAAAAAATTGTCATACTGGTTTGTTTATTTGATATGATTCTCTCAGCCTGTGCATATGTGCTGAATACCCGTTGGTGAATATTGGCCTGAAGACTAATGTTCCTGCTGTCAGCCCATCCCTGCATGGCTCACCCATGCCAATAACAGGGAGAAAAAAATGGCGCTTCGTGAAGTGAATCAGGCAACAGTTGATCTGGTCAAGCAGTTTGAAGGCATACCGGACGGCAATCCAGCCACCAGCAATATCGACCCCTATCTTGACCCCGTCAATATCTGGACCATAGGTTGGGGCCATGCCATTACTTATCAGGGGCGTTTCATGAAGGGGCAGGCCGATAGCCTGCAAGTAAAAGCTCTGTATCCGAACGGGATTACCCTGGTGCAAGCAACCAGTCTGTTGCAGACTGATTTGATGAATGCCGGTCGTGACGTATTGTCTGTGGTGACGGTTCCTTTGAACGACAATGAATACGGGGCATTGACCAGTTTTACTTTTAATCTGGGCATAGGCAATTTACGCAGTTCTACACTCCTGAAAAAGCTCAATGCCAATGACAGGGCGGGGGCTGCTGACCAGTTCGGGCTCTGGACGCTGGCCGGTGGCAAGCCACTGCCGGGACTGGTCAAGCGCCGTGCAGCAGAACGTGCCTTGTTTGTATTGCCAGTCACAAATTAAGGGAGAACAAGATGCCGTCTATGTTTAAAAGAATGCTGCTTTGTGTGCTGGTCTTGTGTGCAGGTCTGGTACAGGCGAATGAAGTCAAATCTGGTGGACCGATAGAGATCAGCTTGAGCAATGATTTCGAGATACCCGTCCCTGGTGTGTGTGCGTCATTGGCAACTGACCAGTTTGATCTGGTTGAGTTGCGTATCAATGGCATACTCAGCCAAAGGAAACTGAAAGACTGTGATCCTGATCCTGCCATGAACAAACTGGTCTTTCACTTGCCACAATCTGATACTGACAATTCGGCGTTAGAACGGGAATCATTAATGGGCTCCCCTTGGCAAGAGCTGCGGCACAACTACCACCGTGACTTGCCGTTCAATGTTAGCTTCAAAAATGGCGGTGGCACGAACATACTGGCAAGCGGCATCTTGCGTTTCCAGATTTTGAAACCGGGTTATGTCGTGTTCGGTTTCGGGTTTATTGCTGTCGTTGGGTATGCATTATTCCGCTTGGGACGAGATTCTGGTTTGCTGCGTGACAGTACTACTGCGGTAGTCAATGAGCGCTCTTTTAGCCTGGCGCGGGTACAAATGGCCTGGTGGTTCTTCATTGTGCTGGTATCGTACGTCTGGCTGTGGATAGTTGCTGAAGGTATTCCCACTATCTCGCCCCAGGCATTGGGCTTGCTTGGCATAGGCAGTGCTACTTACCTGACAGCTGCTGGCGTGGATGCCAGCAAACAAAACCAGTTTGGTGAAAGCAAGGGCTTCTTTAAAGACATCCTTAGTGATACTCAAGGCTTGACCTTGCATCGTTTTCAAATGTTGGTATTCAATGTGCTGATCGGTGTGTTGTTCCTGGTGTATGTGATACAGCATTTCAGCATGCCTGTATTTGATGGCAATATTCTGACATTGCTGGGTATGAGTGCTGGTACATATGCAGGCTTTAAAATCCCTGAGCAACAGGACAAGGCGGCTGCGCCGGATGATCCCAAGGCCGGCTATAGCCCGGAGACTTAAGCTCAAGAAAAATACACGTCAGATGTCAAAACGGGGAGTCTCAGACTCCCCGTTTTTTTTGCTGACTGATAATCACCAATCACGAACTATCTAGAACTCATTTCATCAATAGGGATGAGTGCGAGCAAGGCGATTCGGGATGCAGTGCAAGGCGTAAGGTGTGTACCCTGCGCAGCTAAGGCTGGTGCCTTAGCAAGCGCGACGTAACAACCTCGCGCAGCAATGCGCCCGCGAAGTGTCAATGCGGCCAGCTCCCGGAGGGTTTGCCTCATAACGCGTGCTGGACTGCAAGGTGTGAACAATTCGACTCGTTGTCAATAGACCCGCTATTGACTGCCTCGTCCCCTTGCAGGGCGCATGTGCGCTGGTAAGCGCACATCGTACGCAGGCGTGCAGCATGCTGCACGAACCCCCTGCTTTACCCTTGCCAGCCCACGTTATGAGGCAAACGCATCTCACCCCTATTGATGAAATGAGTTCTAGTCAATACCATCAGCGCAATTTGTTTCTCAATGCATCCATCATCTTGGGTATGCTGTCCTTGCTCATACTGTCAACGATCCAGCCTAGTCCCATGGGGACTGGCCCCGGGTCTGTAAATACCTGGTACTTGACAACAGTTTTGTTGGGATTGCCAGCCAGTGTGCTCAAATCCCAATAACCAGCAGTATCTGCAATGGTTTCTTCTTGCTTTAAGCCTTCCCATGCTTGCAATTTCCAACTCAGGTAGCAAGTGGCAGAGCTGACCTTGGGTATCATTTTCAGACGATATTTCTTTACTTTACCCAGTGGCAGGTTCAGGGTGAAATCCACCAGCGCAGTATCGTCCGGCTGGCGCACGACTTTGGTTTTGGTGGTATTCGGCATAAAGCTGGGGTAGTCTTCATACGCCTGCAGTGTAGCGCATACCTTGCTGACTGGGGCATTCAATATGGTACCTGCTACAAAGGTTTTGCCATTGCTGTCTGGTTTGCTCTGGTCCAGCATCTGTACTTCAGTTTCGTTGAGTTTGCTGACGTCCAGTTGTGCGGCACCTGCCTGTGTACAGGCAAGCAGGCTAAATACAAATGCATATCTTGTGAGCTTCATGGTTGATGTCATGGTTGAACTCATGGCTGAACTACAGCTTGTCGAATTTTGTCTATATCTACCTTACGCAGATATTCGGGGATATTTTTCCACAGGCTATGATAGCCATAGCCACCCTTGGTCAGTTCTTCCAATGCCTGATCCTTGCTCCAGCCCTGGTTCAGGATGCGGTACATGGCGGTTACCAGTCCGGTGCGGTCTGCTCCATGCATGCAGTGCAAAAGAACCGGGCCATCCTTCTCTGCTGCCTGCAAGGCACGCAGGGCGGCAATCACATTCTTGTCGTTGATATCCCAGGTGTTGATACCTATGCGTTGCAGTTTGATGCCGGAATTTTTCAGTATCTCATCATCAGAATGAAAAGAGCGCAGACTGACCACCGTCTTGATACCCAGTGACTGCAATAACGGTAAGTCTTTGCTTTGCAATTGGGCGCTGCGATAAAAAACTGGCGTTACGCGAAACAGATTCTGCGTGGTGGCTACCGGGCTGGCCCATTCGGCAGGGCGGGTTTCTTCGGCGATGGCTGCGGATGATAGCAGCGGCAGTATGATGCTTAGTGCTGCTACATATGGTGTTAGCAACTGCCACGGGTGTTTTGCCAGTGGCTTAGGAGTGTACTTGTGCATGTGTCTTGTAAGAAAATCGGTAAAGAATAAATCCAACTATCAGGCCTACCCAGTAATCCACTGGAAAGCCCAGCAGCCAGTGAATATGCCACTTTACGTCCTGCGGCGTAAAGCGTGAAAATCCATAGGCTGGATTCAGGATAAACCACATGAAATCTTCGACTATCCAGAATGTAATGATACTGGCGATGACACGGCATTCCAGTTTCGCCGTCCACTGCTGCATCAGCACAAACGGAAAATGGAAGAACAGGGCAATAAAGGGAAACACCCAGGCATGGTAGCCTGTCATGGCGCGCCCCCCCCAGAAAATATCCAGCAGCCAGTGTTTTTCTATGCGCCAGGTGGGCAGATTGGCGGCCCAGCCTGCGCTGCCCTCTATCTGTATTTCCACCTGGGCGAAAAATACAGCCAGCAAAGAGGCGAAAGCAAATGTCAGCGCAAATGATTTGAGTGAAGATTTCATGATCAAGTCCGTGCTTACAAAGGCCGGCCCAGAATCTGTTGCAAGACCTGGCTGGCAGCATGGGATTTGCCCAATGCCTTTGCCTTGTCATGCATATCCTTGAGTTTATCGGGATGCTGTAACAAATAATTGACGCGATAGGTCAGGCTCACGTCGTCATAGGCTTTCATTGCCACGCCTTGTTCCAGCAAGAAGTCGGCATTGCGTTCTTCCTGACCTGGTATCGGTGAGTTAACTATCATGGGCAAGCCCATGGCCAGGCATTCTGAAGTCGTCAGGCCGCCTGGCTTGGTAATCACCAGGTCAGAACAGGCCATCAGGCGTTCTACCTTGTCCGTAAAACCCTGAGGTAGCAGGCGACCGGGGTAGCGCTGCGCCAGTTGCTGTAGCGACTGCAAGGCAGGGGCATTATTTCCGGCAAGCACGATCAACTGAAAATTACCGTCTAACGACAGCAGGCGTTCCGCCACCTTGTCCAGTCCACCCAGCCCGGCACCACCTCCCATCAGCATAAAAGTCTGACATGCCGGGTTCAGGCCATATTCAGCAGCACAAATGGCTCTGTCCAGATGCTTGGTAAAGGCAGGCATGATGGGGATGCCGGTCACATGAATTTGTTCGGCAGCAATACCGTTCGCCCGCATACGATCAGCAACTTCTTCACTGGCGGCAAAATAGCCTGCCATATGTTCATGTACCCACATCCGGTGCAGGTCAAAATCGGTAACTTGTATCCATACCGGACAATGCAGCCTGTCCTTGCGCAGCAGGCGCGATAGCATCTCTGCCGGCAAAAAATGGGTGCAGATGATGACATCTGGCTGGAAGTCGGCAATTGCCTGCAACAAAGGGCGTGCGTTCAGGCGTTCTATGCCACGCCTGAGTTTTTCCATGGTGCCGTCGGCTTGCGCCTCGTTTGACGCATGGTAAAGATAGCCCCACAAGGTCGGTGCCTTGTTGACCAGTTTGATATAAAAATCAGTGTAGATTTTACGAAAACCGGCAGTCACAAAATCCATTACGTCAAGGTGACTGACTTCCAGTTCATCCGACTGCTGTAATGCAGTTGCCCGTATTGCTTCAGCGGCCCGTTTGTGACCAGCACCAGCGGAAACGCTTAATAACAAGATCTTTTTCTTCTGCATGAATATCGGCGTAATGATAAAAAAACACCGAGAATAACATGCTATGCAAGACACCCGACAAATTCGGGGTCTCGCAGGCGTATCCTGTCAGGGCTGCAGGCGTGTAATGCTCCAGTTTCCGCCGATATCACTGGTATTGCGGGTATACACGATGCGGTCATGCAGACGTGAACTGCGGCCTTGCCAGAATTCGATTTTTTCTGGCACCAGACGGTAACCACCCCAATGCTGTGGTCTTGGCGGTGCATCCCCGAACTGGTTTATGACAACAGCCAGTTGCTGTTCCAGAACATCCCGGCTGGCAATGGGCTGGCTTTGCTGTGAAGCATGCGCGCCCTGACGGCTGCCCAGTGGGCGACTAAAGAAATAGGTATCGTTTTCAGCATCCGTCAATTTTTCTATACGGCCCTCGATACGCACCTGTCTTTCCAATGCTGTCCAGAAAAACAGCAAGGCAGCATAGGGATTCTGTGCCATGTCCTGACCCTTGGCACTTTCGTAATTAGTGAACCAGGAAAAACCACGCTGATCAAATTCCTTGATCAACACAATGCGTGAGCTGGGGCGACCCTCTGCATTCACGGTGGACAAAGTCATGGCATTCGGTTCGACGACATCGGCTTTCAAAGCCTGGTCGAACCAGTTGGCAAACTGGGTAAAGGGGTCGGCGCTCACATCTGACTCTGACAGGCTGGCCTGGCGATAGTCAGTGCGTATATCGGCGATAGACATGTTTTTCCTTGATAAATTAGACAAATTCAGATTCAAACCCTGATGCCACGGCGGGCCTGCATGGCAGCACCCATGGCGGCCATCTGTGTTTCAGAAAACAGGCGTTTTGCCATGGGGGCAATATGAGTTTCTTCGATCTGCATGTGTTCGTCGTACAGGGCATTGAATGCCTGTACATCGGAGGCAGAAAGGCTGGCCGGGTTATTGATGGTTGTTGCGATGATGGCAAGCAACTGCTTTTCAAGTTGCTGCCATTGTTCAGCCATGACTTCATGCTGAGCAAGGATTTTAGGTAACAGCGTAGCTAGCAAGACAGCATTCTCATCCGTGGCAGTCTGCTTTAATTCAGGCAAGAGATTCACCTCTTCATCTTCATGGTGCAATGGGGCGGCTTTGGTGAAATAGTTCAGCACTGCCTGTGCCGCCTGCTTGGCATCCTGATCAGCACCATGGTCTGGCAGATGGGCAACCAGTTTGTTCAGCGTAGCCAACTGTTTGCGTATGCGATCATGGCAATGTTTGAGAACGGCAAGGGGCTGATCAAATCCTGGTGCGCTATCGAATAAGGTGTTCACTATGATGTCCGGGTTGGTTTGCCAGTTAATGGCGATACTTGCCTCTCTATTATGCAATAGAGATGGTGCGCATGCTTGCGACATATCAAATACTTCGCCTGTCAGCTCAGCACGCCCAGGGTCAGATACAGACAATTGATAGTACTGCATGTTGGCAAGCCTCTTTCATGCAGCTTCAAGTAAAATAGCGCCTGCTCTTACTGTCAGCCTTACCGGCCAGCTCTTCACCATGCAACAAGAAACAGATATCGATTTTGAACGCCGCTTTGGTGGCATTGCACGCCTGTATGGTGCTGTCGCGCTGGAACGCTTCAAGCAGGCCCATGTTTGCGTCATCGGTGTCGGCGGGGTTGGCTCCTGGGTGGTGGAGGCACTGGCGCGTAGCGCCATCGGTCAGATTACGATGATAGATCTCGATAATGTCGCAGAATCGAATATCAACCGCCAGATACAAGCCAACACCGACACCATAGGCAAGGCCAAAGTCACTGCTCTGGCAGAACGCATCGCCCTGATCAATCCTTATTGTCAGGTCAATCAGGTGGAAGATTTTGTCACACCCGATAATCTGGACGATATGCTGGGCAAGCCTGGTTTCGATTACGTGATTGATGCCATTGATAACGTCAAAGCCAAAACTGCCCTGATCGCCTATTGCCGTCAGCATGCCATTCCGCTTATCACCATCGGTGCAGCCGGTGGCCAGACAGATCCGGGGAAAATAGAAATTCGTGATTTATCGCGTACAGAGCAAGAACCCTTGCTGGCTCTGGTACGCAAACGCCTGCGTCAGAATCACGGGTTTCCGCGAGGTGCAAAAAGCAAATTCGGGATTGATGCGGTGTTTTCCATGGAAGTGCTCAGCATGCCGGAAATGGCTGAAGCCTGTGAAGTCGGGGCTGATCCAAGTGTTGGCGTTACTGGCCTCAACTGCGCCGGTTTCGGTTCTTCTATTGTCGTGACAGCCTCTTTCGGCCTGATGGCTGCCGCCCAGGTCTTGCGCAAGCTGGCAACAGCCGATTCCTGACGGCAGAAAGAAAAATCGCCCCTGTCAGGAGCGATTAAATGAGGACAAACACGTAGGACAATTTTGCGTAAGCCCTGATTTAAATCCCCGGTCTTAATTATCCAGTTTGAAATTAAATTCCAGCATGGTGGTTTGCGGTTTGGAGATAGGCGCATATTTCCACTGTGATGCAGCAGAAATCACTTCTTTATCAAAATACTTGGGTGGGTTTGCCTTGACGATATCCACTTGTGACACTTTGCCGTCTGTTTCAACATGGACACGCGCACTCACCACACCCGAAGTTACCCCCGCACGTACGGCACCGTTAGGATATTTGGGCTGAACATTGGAAACGACCTTCAATACAGTGTTTTCCGCTGGGGCTGGCACTTGAGCAGGTGTTGAAGCAGGTGCCGGAGCAGGCTTGGGAGCGGTAACCGCGGCTACAACTGGTGGCGGAATATCGACAGGCTTGGTAGCGACAGGGGCGGCCACTACGGCAGGTGCCACCTTGACAGGTTCACGTGCCTTGGCTGCCAATAATTTTGCATCTGCCGCCGCTTTTGCGTCTGCTGCAGCTTTCGCATCTGCCGCTGCTTTCGCTTCTTTGGCGTCTTTCGCTGCTTTTTCTTCTTTAGCTATCTGTGCTGCTGTCTTGTTGGATGCCATATCCATCCACTTGGTGACATCTGCCGTGTCAGAATGGTTAACCGGATTTTTTACCAGACCCGTAGGCATGGGGGCCGTGGATGCAGGTGTTTCTGGTGTACTCGCAACTGGCTCAGGAGGGCTTTTTTGGCATGCCGTATTTAGCAGCACGCAAGACAGCAGGCTCAAAGCAAGAATTGATAACTTCCCTCTTTTATTATGGACAACGGTTTTCATATCACTCCTGACAACGCGATTTAAAGCTAAAGTTAAAAGAGCCCACTGTGACACCTGTTGATCTAATTTATTTGTAATGAAACAGTGCATGACAGGCATTTTTGCAACGTTTCAGTGCAAGCTAAAATGGCGAGGTGCTAGGAAAATTTTCACTACTGTGAACGACTATGCTGCCATGGATGTAACCGCAAGGCAATAATCAAATCACTGAAGTGATTGGAAATTGTGAAAATTCAGGCTAGAAAATCACAAATTTGTTCGTTTCTATGCATGAACTGTGCCAAAAACGGAATAAATGGTGTTAACTGCATGGAATCAAGATTGTGCAGAGTTGGGCGAATGTAAAAAAAGCCAACTTTTTTATAGCTGGCTTTGTAACATGGTATGACGTGAAATATTTGGGGCAGCAGTATCACAACCAAGGCATCAGGATTTCCCGAATACCTCATTCAATTGCTGAGTCACGCGTATGAAGGTAGTACGCTTGGTCAATTCTTTTAACTTGTGTGCGCCCACATAGGTACAGGCCGAACGCACGCCACCCAGAATATCTTGCAAGGTAGCTTCGACTGCTCCACGATAAGGGATCAGTACTTCCTTGCCTTCCGACGCACGGTATTTGGCGACACCTCCCGCATATTTATCCATGGCAGCGCGGCTGCTCATGCCATAAAAACGCTTGAATTGCTGACCATCGCGTTCTACCAGATCACCAGAGCATTCATCATGTCCCGCCAACATGCCACCCAGCATGATAAAGTCGGCACCGGCACCAAAAGCCTTGGCCAGATCACCTGGCACGACACAACCGCCATCGGCGCAAATTTGTCCGCCCAGTCCATGTGCCGCATCAGCGCATTCGATGACGGCAGATAATTGTGGATAGCCCACGCCCGTCATCTTGCGCGTGGTGCAGACTGAACCCGGGCCTATGCCCACCTTGACGATATCGGCACCAGCTAAAATCAGTTCTTCAGTAATGTCGCCCGTTACTACATTGCCCGCCATGATGGTCAGATGTGGATAAGTGGTGCGGACTTTCTTGACGAAATTGATAAAGCCTTCGGTATAACCATTTGCTACGTCAATGCACACATATTCGATGGCATTGCGGGCTCGCGCCATGACTGCCGAAAATTTTTCAAAGTCGGATTGGGTGATACCCATGGAATAAAAGGCCGTCGATTTCTTTTGCAACGCAGAAAAATAATCCACCAGTGCGTCTTCATCATAGTGCTTGTGCAAGGCCACCGATAACTGATGCTGTTCCAGTGCAGCAGCCATTTCCATGGTACCGGTGGAATCCATATTTGCTGCAATAATGGGGATGCCGTGATAGGTCTTGCCGGAATGATGGAAAATGAATTCACGCTCCAGATTAACCTGGGAGCGGGAGGTGAGGGTGGAACGTTTGGGACGTATCAACACATCCTTGAAATCCAGCCTGAGTGTTTCTTCTATATGCATGACGACTCCTGTATGCGCCTGGCGGGCGCGGGAAACGACGACTTGCTGCCAAGTCGTTGAGCCGTACTTGAGTATAGTTCAAAAATTTTCTTTAGCCTGATCCGATTCGTAAATGAGGCTTATCACTGAGGATGTATACTGAAATTTGCAAATAATGCTCATGCTACATCAGTGGCAAACACCCTTGCCCTTGTCGGTGAAACTCTGTCCTGGCACTGGTAAAAACTCCCATTCGTATGACTTGTCATGCAGGCTTAGCTTCAGTACCCCATGGGTGGAATTATCGCGGATATCGGTGGTGCTCTTGGGCAAAAACATGGGCGTTAGTTTGGCACCACCAGTACCAACCACAAAACTGCGTATGCCTTGCTTGTCGTCCCTGTCGCCATTCGCATCCAGCGGTGCAAAGCGTTCGTAATCATGGTCATGTGCAGTCAGTACAATATCGACTTTGGCTTCAGCCAGCATCTTCCAGGCATCCTGCATGTTTTCATTATTACCGTGCCCCCCGGAGCTAAATACCGGATGATGCCAAAAAGCCAGTGTGCAGTTTTGCTTGTTGCTGGCCAGTTCTTCCTTCAACCAGTTCAATTGCGCCTGCTTTTGTGGTTGTTCAAGATTGCTGTTGAGTGACAGGATGTGCCATTTGCCCAGTTGCGTTGCGTAGTAGCCGCGCCGGTCGGGGCCGGCCAGCTCCCCGAAATAATTGTAATAGCCCAACGCCATGGGCATGCTGTAATCATGATTGCCGGGCGAGGGCAGGGTCTTGTCCTTGAAACGACCCCAGGTAGGTTCATAACACTTTGTAAATTCATCTGGCTTGCCGACAGGATAGGTATTGTCGCCCAGCGTAATGGCCCTGGCAGTGCTGTCTTTGTCCAGCCCGGCAGTAATCAATTCTGCTGTTCTTGCTGCCATGCTTTCAACGGCGGGCTTTTTTCTGCAATCGGCGATATCACCCGCCACATAGACGGTCACGCTGACAGGTTTTGCCAGCGACTTTTTGCCAGCTTGTCTAGCTTTATCGGTGGCTTGGGCAGAATAGGCAAACAGGGTGGAAATACAAAAAACCAGGATGAAAAGACGCATGAATTTTTTTGTTAGGTAGACAATATCAAGGACAGGCGCGTATTTTACATGTTCTGGCTGGCAGGGATAATTCGGCAGCAAGAAATAACGATATTACTCCCTTCTCTGCAAGGGGATGCTGTCGGGGGATGGTGGGAGATGGGTTTCAGTTGAGAAAATCGTCTGCCACCGTTTTGCTTACTAGCCGTTTGGCGATTTGAAGAAGATGGCTCCCAATCACAACTTTGCGTGTCGCAAGCGCAGCGCATTTGAAATCACCGATACGGAACTCAAGCTCATCGCCGCGCTGGCAATCATAGGGCTAAGTAAAATCCCGAACCATGGGTACAAGAGCCCGGCAGCAACCGGCACACCTACAAAATTGTAAGCAAAGGCAAAGAACAGGTTTTGCCGTATGTTCTTCATGGCTTGTTGGCTTAGCGAGCGAGCCTTGGCGATACCGCGCAAATCACCTTTCACCAGCACCACATGGGCGCTATGCATGGCAACATCAGTACCGCTGCCCATGGCAATGCCGACATCGGCTTGTGCCAGTGCAGGGGCGTCATTGATGCCATCACCCGCCATGGCAACCACGCGCCCTTGCGCCTGCAATTCTTGCACGATGCGGAACTTGTCTGCTGGCAGCAGATCAGCCCGTACGTCATCCAGCCCCAGTTGGTTTGCGACTGCCTTGGCGGTGATAGCATTGTCACCTGTCAGGACGATGACATGCATGCCTTGCTGCTGCAATTGTGCTATCGCTTCCTTGCTGTTGGCCTTGATCTTGTCGGCTACGCTTAACAATGCAACGGCTTTTTGATTGACCGCCATCAGCATGACGGTATGGCCCAGTGCCTGTAATTCAGCGACTTGCCGATCAAATTCTTGCATGGCTATTGCATGCTCTTTCAGCAGCGCCGGGTTACCCAGCAATACTGCTTTTCCATCGATATTGGCACTGACACCCTTGCCGGTGATGGAAGTGAAATCACTGATACCGACAGGCTTGCTTCCGTGTGCTTCTGCATAGCTGACTATCGCATGCGCAACCGGATGTTCACTGCGTTGTTCCAGTGTCATTGCCAGCGCCAGCAAACTGGTCTCAGACTCGCCAGCGGCAACGCTGAAATTTTGCATGGTAGGCTTGCCCTCCGTCAGCGTGCCGGTTTTGTCTATGACCAGGGTGTCGATTTTTTCCAGTCTTTCCAGTGCTTCAGCATCCTTGATCAGTACACCATCATGCGCACCGCGACCGATGCCTACGGTGACTGATATGGGTGTCGCCAGTCCCAGTGCGCAAGGGCAGGCAATGATCAATACCGATACTGCGGCCATCAAGCCGTTGGCCAGCGCTGGTGTCGGCCCCCAGACTGCCCAGCCTATGAAAGCCAGCACAGCAACGGCAATCACGCCAGGTACAAACCAGCCCGATACTTGGTCGGCCAGTTTTTGTATTGGTGCGCGTGAACGTCCGGCCTGGTTGACCAGATCGATAATGCTGGCCAGCAAAGTATCCTTGCCTATGCGTTGCGCCTGCATGCTGAAACTGCCTTGCTGATTAATTGTGCCGGCACTGACCTTGTCACCTGTCTGTTTGCTGACTGGTAGCGGTTCACCTGTCAGCATGGCTTCATCGACATTACTATGGCCGTCCAGCAATACCCCATCGACCGGGATATGTGCACCCGGTTTGACACGCAAACGGTCACCAACCAGTACCTGATCGAGAGTAATTTCAATCTCGCTGCCATCGGCAGCAATACGTATCGCCGTCGCTGGTGTCAAACCCAGCAGGGCCTTGATTGCCATATTGGTTTGCGAACGTGCACGCAACTCAAGTACCTGACCCAGCAAGACCAGGGTAATGATGACGGCAGCAGCCTCAAAATACAGTGGTGCCATGCCCCCCATCTTGAAGGCAGTGGGTAACACATCCGGCAATAACAGGGCCACCAGACTGAACAGATAAGCTGCAGCAGTACCAATACCAATCAGACTGAACATGTTCAGGTGCATGGTCTTGAAGGATGCCAGCGCACGTTCAAAAAATGGTAATCCGCCCCATAGTACGACCGGTGTTGCCAGTATGAACTGCAGCCAGTTGTAGATCGTCATACCCAACAGGCCATGAAAAGATACGCCAGGCAACATGTCGCCCATGGTCATGACCAACAACGGCAAACTTAGCACCAGACTAATTTTGAAGCGCCGCCGCATATCGTCAAGCTCACTGGTATCTTCTTCCATGCTGGCTTCTTTGGGTTCCAGCGCCATGCCACACAAGGGGCAAGTGCCAGGACCGACTTGTTCAACCTCCGGATGCATTGGGCAGGTGAATATCGCATCCTTGGCTGCCACCTTGGGTGTTGGGCGTTTGGCCGGGTCCAGCCAGGCAGCAGGGTCTTTACGGAACTTTTCCAGACAGGTATTGCAGCAAAAATAATAGCTTTGGCCTTCGTGCATCAACTGGTGCTTGCTGTCGGCGTTGACGCGCATACCGCACACCGGGTCCTTGTGCTCGCCATTGACATCGCTTTGCATGGTATCGCTGCTGCTACTGCTGTTGCCGCAGCAGGATGTGGCTTCTTTGGCGCTTACCGACGCAACCGCAGTGGCTGTACCTACGCTACCCAGTCCTATGACCTTTTTTGCCTTGACATAATTTTCTGGCGTGGCATTGAACTTGCTGACGCAAGAATTGCTACAAAAATAGTAGGCAACGCCCTGGAAATGGGCCATTTTTTCCGGGTTCTTATTAACCTGCATGCCACAGACCGGGTCAGTGTATTTTTTGTCTTGTGCTGGTGCTGGCTGCGCTTCATGCTTGTGTCCACAGCAACTACCGCCGTGCTGGTGGTCTTGATGTTCTTGAGTCATTTTCATTCCTCCGCTACGTAAATCGTTTGATTGCCTTATCATAGACCCCGTACCCAAGAACAGAGTCAAGGACTTTTTAACAATGTCAGATACAGATCATGATCCAGATCAATATACGATAGGGCAACTGGCCAAAGCAGCCAGTGTTGGCGTCGAAACCATCCGTTATTACCAGCGCCGTGATTTACTGCCTGTACCCGAGGTGGCTACTGGCTTCCGGACTTATCCGGCCAAGCTGGTTGAGCGCATACGATTTATCAAAAGAGCGCAGGAACTGGGTTTCAGCCTGGACGAAATCGCTAATTTGTTGCTGCTGGAAGATAGTAATGACAAGCAAGCCATACGCGATGTCGCGCAGGAGCGGTTGTTGCAGGTACAGGCCAAACTGCTTGATCTGCACAGGATGGAAGACATGCTGACTCAATTGATACAACAGTGTGCATCATCAACACAGCAGGCTCAGTGCCCCATCATACAGGCGCTGGCGAGCAGTCCAGTTGATGTGAAAGCTTGCCACAACTAACGCTGGAGGTTTTACTGTCCGTCAGCGACCCAGTCAGGCTCTTCCGTGCTGATATAGTGTATCAAGGCTTCCACCACTGCCGGATCAAATTGCGTGCCGCTACGGGCTTTGATGTAGTCGATGGTGTCTTTCAGGGGCCAGGGTTCCTTATAGGGGCGACGGTGCAGCAAGGCGTCAAATACATCAACCACGGCAACAATCCGGGCTGATAGCGGGATGTCTGAACCTTTCAAGTGGCGTGGATAACCGTGACCATCAAAGTGTTCATGATGACTGCCTGCAATCTCTGAACCATAGGTCAGGTAGCTGACACCATCCACCATGGTGGCAGCACGTGCCAGTACGGTTTCACCAGCCAGTGCATGATATTCCATGATCTTTCGCTCACTGCTGTCATGGCTGCCAGTCTTCAGCAACACGGCATCCGGTGTCGCCACTTTGCCTACATCATGCAAGATACTGGCGATGCCTACCATTTCCATGAACTGTGGTGTCAGGTCAGAAGGAAAACTGTCACGTCGTTTCAGTTCAACTGCAATGGCATTGGTCAGCTTGCAGACGCGTTGCACATGGCCGCCTGTATCGGTATCACGCGATTCGGCCAGGTCAGTCAGGGCCACGACCGAGGCTTCCTGTGCTTTTTGCAGTTGTTCGTTCAGATATCGATTGTCAAAGGCTGCAGCAATGCGGTCGCAGAATAATTCCAGTAAGTCGCGCTGGATTTGCCCCAGTGGCCATGGGGGTGTTACCAGGATGGCGAACTCATGTCCCTGACGGGTGTGGATAAATAACACATCTGCCGGATGCTGGAACTGACTTTTCTTTTCGGCAAAAGCTTTTTCAACGATGACTGTCCATTCACAATCGGATGGCAACTGATCCAGTCCGGCCCAGTCACTATAACTACCGGTGGCGGCAATGATGCTGGCGTTCAGTGACGTGCCATTGCCACTGACCGGAAGGCTGCCGGGGACGGGCCCGGCAGAATTGCGTGACAGGCATAAAACCCCGTCCGCTCCCACGTCAAGAATGGCACTGATCTGATTCAGTACGCCAGACGCAAATTCCTTCAACGATTTCAGTTCATACAAATTGGATGACGCCTGCAATATACGGGTCAGGCCAACACGGCTGCGTTCTATAGACAGCAGGCCCTCATACGCACGTAATGAAGCAATCACGGTGGTGAACAAGCGCTGCGTTGTCAGTTCAGTCTTGGTTTTATAGTCGTTGATGTCGTAATCGACAATGACGCTTTTCTCCGGTGCCTGGCCAGGCTGACCTGTACGCAGTACGATGCGGACCAGTTGATTTTTGAGTTCTTCACGTATGCGTTTTACCAGACGCAGGCCAGCGTCTTCGGTTTCCATCACCACATCCAGTAGAATCAGGTTGATGTCGTTTTCCTTGCTCAGGATATCAAAGGCTTGTGCTGCGCTGTGGGCAGACAGGATGTCAAGATGACGTCCCTTGAAGACAATATTGTTGAGCGCCAGTCGGGTGACGGCATGGATGTCTTCTTCATCATCAACAATCAGCAGACGCCAGGGATGGGTTTCGTAAGAAGCGTCAAGCTGTTCCTGAGACTTGTCGTTGTTCTCATCTTCGATGATCCAGTCTTCTTCTGATCCCTGTTCGTGATTCATGCACTCCCCCGATCATGGTTTGTTGCTTCTCTGCTGAGTTTGGTAATGTGAATCCGTGTTGAATGAGTCCCAGGAATGATGGCCGGGTCTACCCGGTATGTTGACTTTGCCCGCAGAGGTAGATATTTTCATTTTTATTCCTCCCCGGCACTACCATCCTGCCACTCTTGTTGATTGCTTGCAAGTCTTGTTCACAATTATTGACCGTGTTATCAATATCGCTTTCAAAAATAAAAATGTCTGCCCTTGCAGGCAGACATCCGGATGTGAAAATTGTAATTTGCACCAGATTCAGCGTACGTGATTGAGTACCATATCCACGATCATTTTCTCTGCATCCAGAAAATCATTTTCATTCAATGGGCTGTGGCCCAGTACCAGGCTCATCTGTGCTGCAAAATCGGCGTAGGATTGTGTCATGGCCCAGATGGCAAACAACAGGTGGGTGGTATTGACGGCAGCGATTTTGCCAGCAGCCATCCAGGCTTCAAACACGGCGATATCTTTTTGCAGTAGCGGCAAAATTTTATTACGCATGGTTTCAGCGTACACCGGTGCACCACTGATGATTTCCATTGCATACACACGTGATGCCTGTGGTTGCTCACGCGAAAAACGCAGCTTGGCACCGATATAATTCCGCAATAGTTGTGTTGGGTCCTGGTCCGGGTCGGCCAGTATATTCATACGCTCCAGCCACTGGTCCAGCACCTGGTCCAATACCTTTTCATACAGGATCTGCTTGGTAGAAAAGTAATACAGCAAATTCTGTTTTGAGATGCCAGCCCGTTCCGCGATGGATGCCAACGAACTGCCCGCATAACCGGCTTCGGCAAACACCTCCACCGCCGCCTGCACAATGCGTGCTTCCAGCGCGTCGCGCGAGCGCGTCAGTTTGTCTGGTGCTCTATCCATGACGCTGCTTCATCAAAAAGTTTTTCAACACATCGGCATCGCTATACGCGATATTGAAGCGGAACCATGGGTGTTCGTTTGCTTGCAGGCTAAAGAAATCATCCGGTGCCAGCAAAATACCTTCCTGCAAAGCCTGGCGCGCGATATCGCTGGCATTTGCCGTACTATCTTTCCAGCCAGCGCTGATGAACATGCCACCGCGCGGCACGGCCAAAGGCGTCAAACCTGCCGCCAATAACATATCCATGCTGGCATTGCGTGATGTTTCCAACTGACGCTTGAGTTTCTCCAGCATGCGCCGGTACAGGCGGGAACTGATGGCATGCAATACGGCGCGCTCATTGATTTCGGAGGTAGTCAGGCCAGCCAGCATTTTCACCCGTAGCAATTCTCCTATCAGTGAATGCGACGCACAGATCGAACCTACCCGCAGGGTAGGCGACAGCGTTTTGGAAAAACTGCCAACGCGTATCACGCGGCGCAAACCATCCATCGCCGCCAGCGAAGGTTCGGGGCGTGGGCATAGTTCACGATAGATATCATCTTCCACCAGCCAGAAATCAAATTGCTCTGCCAGTGCCAGCAGGCGATGTGCCTGCGTCTGGCTGAGGCTGGTGCCCAACGGGTTTTGCAGCACGGTGTTGACAAACATCAGCTTGGGCTGGTGCAGCAAGGCTTTTTCCATCAAGCTATCGAGGTTCAATCCCTGTTCATCGCGGGCGATGCCTATAGGTATGCAACCGTGATGGCGTATCAGCGACAAGAGATTGCTATAACCGGGGTCTTCTACCAGTACAGCGTCACCGGGTTTGCACAGGGTGCGCAAGATCAGGTCAAAACCGTGGGTGGCACCATGGGTCAGCAAAATCTGTTCTGAATCCACACTGAACAGTTCTTGCGACAGGCTGCTGGCCAGGTGCTGGCGCAGGCTGGGGAAGCCCAGAGGGTTGCCATAACCACGCAGACGTTGGATGGGGATGCGCATGGATTGTTTCAAGGCATCCAGCAAAATATCATCGCCATACCATTCTGGCGGCAACCAGCCTGACCCCACAGGCAGGGCGCTGGATACGCCAGAATACAGATCAGGGCTAAGCGCATCCAAAGCACTTGGTGCCGCCACATGCGCCAGCGGCTGTGGCGCGCTGGCCGGTTTGGTGACAAAATAACCAGAACCACGGCGTGAACTGAGCAAGCCCAGAGTGATCAGGCGCTCGTAAGATTCCACAACTGTAAAGGTGCTGACAGCATTACATTTGGCAAATTGACGTACCGAAGGCATTTTGCTGCCCAGCGGCAAGTCATTCTGGCGCACCAGTCGTGTTACTTCCTGCACAATCTGGTCTACCAGACTGGCCTGGCGGCTACGCTCCAGCACCAGCTGCGGCCAGACCGGGCTGTGCTCTACAGCTTGTGCTTCTTTTAAGGTGTCCATGCTAGCTCCTCGCTAAGCAAAAATTGTGCGGCTGCACACAACTGTGTTGCTTTGAATACCAATACGGTTGGATGAAATTAAACTGGCTGTATATGTCATTACTGCATATGCTTATTTAGCATTTCAGCATATTTTTACCACTTGGTAAATTGTTTTCAGGAGAAGCCCATGCTCAACAAACAACAACTGAATTCCTATTGGATGCCTTTCACGGCCAATCGTGACTTTAAAGAGGCCCCGCGCTTGGTGGCTTCTGCCTCTGGCATGTATTACCGCGACCAGAACGGCCGCGAGATACTCGACGGTACGGCAGGTTTGTGGTGCGTTCCGCTGGGACATTCCCACCCGACTGTGGTGAAAGCGGTACAAGATGCCGTGGCCACACTCGATTACGCACCAGCTTTCCAGATCGGTCACCCACAGGCATTTGAGCTGGCAGCAGAATTGATTGAGTATAGCGGTAACAAATTCGGCCAGGTGTTTTATACCAATTCCGGTTCAGAAGCAGTCGATACTGCAATGAAAATGGTGCTGGCTTACCACCGTAGCCGTGGCGAAGCCCAGCGTACCCGCTTTATCAGCCGTGAACGTGCTTATCACGGCGTCGGTTTTGGTGGCATGTCACTCGGTGGCCTGCCTGCCAATCGCAAGCAATTTGGTACTTTGCTGGCCGGTGTTGATTACCTGCCGCATACCCACAATCTGGAAAAAAATGCCTTTACCCGTGGCTTGCCAGAATATGGCACGCACCTGGCGGATGAACTCGAACGCCTGATCGCTCTGCATGACATTTCCACCATCGCTGCCGTCATTGTTGAACCGCTGGCTGGTTCTGCGGGCGTCATCCTGCCATCAAAAGGTTACCTGAAACGTCTGCGCGAACTGTGTGACAAGCATGGCATCCTGCTGATATTTGATGAAGTTATCACCGGTTTCGGTCGCATGGGTACACCGTTTGCGTCTGACTACTTTGATGTTACACCCGACTTGATGACCACAGCCAAGGGCCTGACCAATGGTGTTGTGCCCATGGGTGCGGTGTTCAGCCACCAAAAAATTTACGACGCCTTGATGGCTGGCCCGGCTGGCATAGAACTGTTCCACGGCTACACCTATTCCGGTCACCCACTGGCGGTCGCTGCCAGCCTGGCATCCCTGAAAGTATTCAAGGAAGAAAAAGTGCTGGAACATGCGCAAAGCATGACTGCTTATTGGGAAGATGGCGTGCATTCGCTGAAAGGTTTGCCGCATGTGATAGACCTGCGCAATGTCGGTCTGATCGGTGCGATAGAGCTGGAATCCATGCCAGGAAAAGTCGGTGCTCGTGCCATGGCTGCTTACAAGAAAGCTTTTGCTGAAGGTGTATTGGTGCGCACGACAGGTGACATCATCGCCATGTCACCTCCATTGATACTGGAGAAAAAACACATCGATCAACTGTTCGGCAAGCTGCACGACATTCTGAAACACCTCGATTAATCTGGCGACCATCATGACCCACTATCAAGTCAATCATTTCATCAACGGCGAGCTGCATCAAAGTGTGCAGCCACGCTATGCAGATATTTATAATCCGGCACTGGGTTCCGTACAGGGACAAGTAGCACTGGGTACCACGCAAGACGTGGACATGGCCGTGGCTGCCGCCAGCAAGGCATTTCCATCCTGGTCAAATACACCCGCCTTGTCACGCGCCCGCGTGCTCATGGCTTATTTGAACCTGTTGCAACAGCACACAGATGAATTCGCCCATTTGCTGACGCAAGAACACGGCAAGACCCTGGCTGACGCTAAGGGTGAGGTTGCACGTGGTATAGAAGTGGTTGAATTTGCGATAGGCATTCCACAGCTCTTGAAGGGCGAATATTCCGAGCAGATCGCCCGTGGCATCGACGCCTGCAGCATGCGTCAACCGCTGGGTGTAGTCGCCGGTATCACGCCATTCAACTTCCCTGTCATGGTGCCGATGTGGATGTTCCCTATCGCTATTGCCTGTGGCAATACCTTTGTCTTGAAACCGTCTGAGCGTGATCCGTCAGCATCCTTGTTGCATGCAAAATTGCTCAAACAGGCCGGTTTACCTGACGGCGTTTTCAACGTCGTGCAAGGTGATAAAACCGTCGTTGATGCGCTGCTTGATCATCCAGAAGTGCAGGCCATCAGTTTTGTTGGTTCTACCCCGATTGCACAGGCAATTTATGCACGTGGCTGTGCCAATGGCAAGCGCGTACAGGCATTGGGCGGTGCAAAAAATCACATGGTCGTTATGCCAGATGCTGATCTGGAAATGGCAGTCGATGCACTGATGGGCGCAGCCTATGGTTCTGCTGGTGAACGCTGCATGGCCATCTCAGTTGCAGTCGCGGTTGGTTCTGCGGCTGATGCACTGGTTGATGCCATGGCCGCCCGCGTCAAATCACTGAAGATCAATAACGGTCTGGCACCGGATGCAGAAATGGGCCCGGTCATTACTCACGCTGCCAAACAACGTATAGAAAGCCTGATCGGTGAAGGTGTGGCAGAAGGTGCAAAACTGGTCGTCGATGGCCGCAACTTCACGGTGCCTGGCCATGAAGACGGTTTCTTTTGCGGTGGTAGTTTGTTCGATCATGTAACACCAGAAATGACGGTATATAAACAAGAGATTTTTGGCCCGGTTTTGTGCGTAGTGCGTGTGCCAGACATGGCAGCGGCAGCAGACCTCATTAACAAACATGAATACGGCAACGGCGTGGCGGTCTTTACTCGCGATGGTGGTACTGCACGTGAATTTGTACGCATGATACAAGTCGGTATGGTCGGTGTGAATGTACCTTTGCCAGTACCCATGGCCTTCCATAGCTTTGGTGGCTGGAAGCGCAGCCTGTTTGGTGATCATCATATCTATGGGCCAGAAGGCGTGCGCTTTTATACACGTGTCAAGGCAGTCATGCAGCGTTGGCCTGACAGTATTTCTAAGGGAGCAGAATTTTCCTTCCCGCAGAATAAGTAAAGAACTGATGTGTTGATTAACTTACGCAAATATGCACCAATTGCGTAAGTTTTTTCAAAAGTTTAGCTGTCACGAAACTTGCTTAGATAAATGCAGTAAAAACGAATTTAGTAATTAGAGATCGATTGGAGCCACCATGTTGGAAGCCCTTAAGCATTTACCTCAGGCAGAAGAAAGTCAGGAAACGCTGCGTTCGCATTTCACTGATTTAAATCCGGCACTGAACAAGCGCCAGGCAGCGATAGAAAGTGAACGCTGCCTCTATTGTTACGATGCTCCATGCACGCGCATCTGCCCATCAGAAATTGATGTACCCAGCTTTATCCAGAATATAGCTGTTGGCAATATCAATGGTGCAGCCAAAGTCATTCTCGATCAAAATATACTCGGTGCAAGTTGCTCACGCGTTTGTCCGACCGAGATTTTGTGTGAACATGCCTGCGTGCGCAATCATGATGCAGAAGGTGCACCAGTCAAGATCGGTCTGCTGCAACGCTATGCACTTGATAATGCAAAATTTGAACAGCATCCTTTCCAGCGCGCTGCCAGCACTGGTAAAAAAATCGCCATCGTTGGTGGTGGGCCTGCCGGACTATCCTGCGCGCACAGGCTTGCTACCCTGGGTCATGATGTCGTGATTTTTGAAGCAAAACAAAAATCCGGTGGTCTGAATGAATATGGTATCGCCAAATACAAACTGACAGAAGACAGCGCTCAGCGCGAAGTTGAATTTTTGCTGCAAATCGGCGGCATCACCGTCAAGCATGAACAGGTACTGGGCAAGAATTTGCACCTGGCAGATTTGCGTCGTGATTATGATGCAGTCTTCCTCGGTCTGGGCCTGGGTGCCAGCCGTAAACTCGGTCTGACAGGTGAAGATGCACCCGGCCTGATGGCAGCGGTCGATTACATTGCCGAACTGCGCCAGGCAGCAGACCTGACTAAATTGCCAGTGCCAAAACAATGCGTGGTCATCGGTGCCGGTAATACTGCGATTGATATGGCAGTGCAAATCGCCCGCCTTGGTGCGGAACAAGTCACGTTGGTGTATCGCCGTGGTGCAGAACATATGTCGGCTACCCATCACGAACAAGACATCGCCAAAGCCAATCAGGTACGCATCGTCACCTGGGCGCAGCCGCAAGAAATTTTGCGTGATGAAGAGGGCAAGGTCAGTGGTATGCGTTTTGCCCGTACCAAAGAAGTCGATGGAAAATTGCAAACCAGCGGCGCAACGATAGACATCCCGGCACAAGCGGTTTTCAAGGCTATTGGACAAAGTATGGACAGCAGCAGTCTGTCTGATGATCTGGCAAAAGACCTGCAAAAGCAGAATGACAAAATCCATGTTGATGCGCAATACCGTACCAGCGTGCCTGGCATTTATGCTGGTGGTGATTGCATCGCTGACGGGCAGGACCTGACGGTACAGGCAGTCCAACATGGCAAGCTGGCAGCGCTGGCGATTGATAATGATTTGAAAGCGAAGGTGTAATATGGCTGACCTCTCGATTAATTTTGCCGGCATCAAGGCACCCAATCCTTTCTGGCTGGCCTCTGCTCCACCAACTGACAAGGCCTATAACGTCGTACGTGCTTTCGAAGCAGGTTGGGGTGGCGTCGTCTGGAAGACTCTGGGTGAAGATCCACCACCGGTCAACGTGTCTTCACGTTACTCTGCCCACTTTGGCAAGAACCGTGAAGTCATCGGCTTTAATAACATCGAACTGATTACTGACCGCAGTCTGGAACTGAACCTGCAAGAGATTACCCAGGTCAAAAAAGACTGGCCAGATCGCGCCATGATCGTGTCACTGATGTATCCCTGCGAAGAAGAAGCCTGGAAAAAAGTCTTGCCATTGGTAGAAGCCACAGGGGCAGATGGCATAGAACTCAACTTCGGCTGCCCGCATGGCATGCCAGAACGCGGCATGGGTGCAGCCGTAGGGCAGGTGCCTGAATACGTGGAAATGATCACCCGCTGGTGCAAAAAATATTGCTCATTGCCCGTCATTGTCAAGCTGACACCCAACATCACCGATGTACGCGTGCCAGCCCGTGCCGCCTTCAATGGCGGTGCCGATGCGGTATCTTTGATCAATACCATCAATTCCATCACATCAATTGATCTTGACCAGATGATCGCCCGCCCCATCGTCGGCACGCAAAGCACGCATGGTGGTTATTGCGGTAGCGCCGTCAAGCCGATTGCCCTTAACATGGTGGCAGAAATTGCGCGTGATCCAGCCACCAAGGGCCTGCCTATCTCAGGTATAGGCGGCATCGGCAACTGGCGTGACGCGGCTGAATTTTTGGCACTGGGCGCTGGTTCGGTACAAGTGTGTACGGCAGCTATGCTGCATGGTTTCCGCATCGTCAAGGAAATGACAGATGGTTTGTCCCGCTGGATGGATGAAAAAGGCTATGAACGCATCAGTGACTTTGCCGGTAAAGCCGTAGCGAATACGACTGACTGGAAATACCTGGACATGAACTATGCCGTCATTGCCGAGATTGACCAGGACAAATGCATACAATGTGGCCGCTGCTACATCGCCTGCGAAGACACGTCCCACCAGTCCATTTCGCAACTGATCGCCGACAATGGCACCCGCAAATACGAAGTCATCAAGGAAGAGTGTGTAGGCTGCAACCTGTGCCAGATCACCTGCCCGGTAGAACAGTGCATCACCATGGTGCCCCAGGCAACCGGCAAGCCGTATATGAACTGGACGCAAGACCCGCGTAACCCGCGTGCGGTGTTGAAATAATTGCTTGTACTTGCTGGATAGTGGGGGTATAAATTCTGTCAGATTGAGTAATCGGGGTGTTTAGACTCCTTCCCCTTCAAGGGGAAGGGATATTTTGCACATCATCTGTATCTGGAATAAAGTTTGCTAAGGCTTTTGCACCTGAAATTTTTTCGAATATTCCACCTGGAGAAGAGTATATGCAGACACAAAGCGGGCAACTTTGGAATGAGGATTTAGCACCTACTTCAGAAGCGCAGCGTACCTGGCGCTGGTATCACTTTGCCGCTTTGTGGGTGGGTATGGTCATGTGTATTCCGGCTTATACGCTGGCGGCCAGCCTGATTGAAGGTGGCATGTCCGGTTATCAGGCGGTCTGGACGGTGTTTTTGGCCAATGCCATCGTGCTCGTGCCCATGTTGCTGATAGGCCATGCTGGTGCCAAATACGGCATCCCTTATGCGGTGCTGGCGCGTACCTCCTTCGGTGTACGTGGTGCCCGTTTGCCTGCCCTGATGCGTGCCATCGTTGCCTGCGGCTGGTATGGCATACAAACCTGGTTTGGCGGGCAAATGATTTATACCCTGGGTGGCGTTTTGCTCGGCCATCCGATGGGCGGCGACAACATTGCTGGACTTGGCATTAACGCAGCACAACTGATCTGCTTCCTGATTTTCTGGGGTATACAGTTCTGGTATATCTTCCACGGTATGGACTCCATCCGCAAGCTGGAAACTTATACTGCACCGCTTAAAATCCTTATCTGTTTCGTCTTGCTGGGCTGGGTCTATAACAAGGCGGGCGGCTTTGGCCCTATCCTTGATCAACCTTCGCAATTTGTTGAAGGCGGTAAAAAAGCCGGACAATTCTGGACCACGTTCTGGCCTTCACTGACAGCCATGGTCGGCTTTTGGGCCACACTGGCGCTGAATATCCCTGACTTTACCCGCTTCGCCAAATCGCAAAAAGACCAAGTCTTTGGCCAGACCATAGGCTTGCCTGCACCCATGGGGTTGCTGGCCTTGCTGGCTGTGATCGTCACCTCTGCTACCGTAGTCTTGTACGGCAAAGCATTATGGGATCCGGTAGACCTGGCCAGCCGTATGACTGGTGTCGCCGTGCTGATCGCCTTGCTGATCTTGCTGATAGACACGGTATCCGTCAACCTGGCCGCCAACCTCGTCGGCCCGGCTTATGATTTCTCGGCCTTGAACCCCAAGCTGATCTCTTATAAAACCGGTGGTTACATCACGGCCTCCATCGCCCTGATCATGATGCCGTGGAAGATTCTGGAATCCACTCAGGGTTATATCTTCACCTGGCTGATCGGCTATTCTGCCTTGCTTGGCCCCATCGCCGGTATTTTGATCATCGATTATTACTTCATCCGCAAGACAGACATTGATGTCAATGCCCTGTACCAGGATGAAGGCAAGTACAGCTATAAAAATGGCTGGAACATGGCTGCCGTGATTGCCTTCGTGATCGGCGTCTTGCCGAATATCCCGGGTTTTTTGAACGCGGCTTTCCCGGCCAGTTTCCCGGCTATTCCCGAAGTATTAAAAATCATCTACACCTACGCCTGGTTCGTCGGCCTTGCCTTGTCCGGTGTGGTGTATATGGGTTTGATGAGTGGTAAGAAAAATTGAATTTTGAATGTGCAAAATCACGGGATATTAACGTAGGTTGGGCATCGCTTTATCTGCCCAACACTGGGCTTAAACTAACGTATACGTTTTTGAAAGCCGAGTGTTGGGCTGGTGAAGCGTAGCCCAACCTACGATACTTCGCCCAACCTACGAGAAGCGACCTCTATGATCTCGCACACCCAATGAATTAACGAAGGAACTGCTATGACTATCCTGATACGCGGCGGCACTGTCGTCAACGCAGACCGTGAATTTAAAGCCGATGTCCTCTGCGACAATAGCAAGATCATCGCCGTAGGCGACAACTTGCAAGCCCCGGCGGGCGCTGAAATCATAGCCGCTGGTGGCCTGTACGTCATGCCCGGCGGCATAGACCCGCACACCCACATGCAATTGCCCTTCATGGGCACAGTCACGCAAGATGATTTCTTTACCGGCACTGCCGCTGGTCTGGCTGGCGGTACGACGAGCATCATCGATTTCGTCATCCCCAATCCGCAACAAAGCCTGATGGAAGCCTTCAACACCTGGCGCGGCTGGGCAGAAAAATCTGCCGGTGATTATTCCTTCCACGTCGCCGTCACCTGGTGGGATGACACCGTCCATGCCGACATGGGCAAGCTCGTCAACGAACATGGCGTCAACAGCTTCAAGCATTTTATGGCCTATAAAAATGCCATCATGGCCGATGACGAGATTCTGGTAAAAAGCTTTTCCCGCGCGCTGGAACTCGGTGCCATACCAACCGTACATGCAGAAAATGGTGAACTCGTTTATGTCCTGCAGCAAGAGCTCATGAAAAAAGGCATGACCGGGCCACAGTCCCATCCGCTGTCACGCCCACCCATGGTAGAAGGCGAAGCCGCACAGCGCGCCATTGCCATTGCCAACGTGCTTAACACGCCGCTCTACATTGTCCATGTATCTTGCCAGGAATCACTGGATGCCATTACCCGCGCCCGTGCCAACGGCCAGCGCGTGTTTGGCGAAGTATTGGCAGGCCACCTCGTTATAGATGACAGCGTCTACAAAAACAAAGATTTCGTCCAGGCTGCAGGCCATGTGATGAGTCCACCTTTCCGCAGTAGCCAGCACCAGCAGGCTTTGTGGCAAGGTCTACAAGGCGGCAACCTGCATACGACAGCCACCGACCACTGCACCTTCTGCGCCACCCAAAAAGCCGCTGGCAAAGACGACTTTACCAAAATACCTAACGGCTGCGGCGGCATAGAAGAACGCATGATGGTCCTGTGGGATGCCGGTGTAAATACAGGACGTTTAACGCCTTCAGAATTCGTCAAGGTCACCTCCGCCAACTGCGCACAGATTTTCAATATCTATCCACGCAAAGGTGTGATTGCTGAAGGTGCAGATGCCGACATCGTCCTGTGGGATGCCGCGGGTACAAAAACACTGTCAGCCAAAACACAATTTTCAAAAGGCGACTTCAATGTCTTTGAAGGTCGCCAGGTCAAGGGCATACCAACGCACACCATCAGCGGTGGCAAACTGGTTTTCAAACAAGGTGAATTAATGGCAGAGATGGGGGCAGGGCGTTACATCAAACGTCCATCCTTCTCGCCCATGTTTCAAGCGCTGAATAAAATGCGCGCATAGGAGTAATACAAATGACTACCGAAAATTTACGCAAGGATTTACGCATTAATGGCGAACGCCTCTGGGCCTCATTGATGGAACTGGCACAAATCGGTGCCACCCCAAAAGGCGGCGTTAAACGCTTGGCCCTGACTGATCTCGACAAACAAGGCCGCGACCTCGTCGTGTCCTGGGCCAAACAGGCAGGCCTGACCGTCACCATAGACCAGATAGGCAATGTCTTCATGCGCCGGGCAGGCAAGAATCCGGCACTGCCACCCATTATGTCCGGCAGCCATATCGACACCCAGCCCACCGGCGGCAAGTTCGATGGCAACTACGGCGTGCTGGCCGCACTGGAAGTCGTGCGTACCCTCAACGACCACAATATAGAAACCGAAGCCCCGATAGAAGTCGCCTTCTGGACCAATGAAGAAGGCTCACGCTTCGTCCCCGTCATGATGGGTTCAGGCGTATTCTGTGGCGCATTCTCGCTTGAAACAGCCTACGCGGCCAAAGATACCGAAGGCAAAACCGTGGGCGATGAACTGGAACGTATAGGCTACAAAGGCACAGAAATACCAGGCCAGCACCCCATCGGTGCCTATTTCGAAACCCATATAGAACAAGGCCCGGTACTCGAAGACGCCGACAAAGTCATCGGCGTCGTCCCCGGCGTGCTCGGCCTGTCATGGTACGACTGCGTTGTCACGGGTATGGAAGCCCACGCTGGCCCCACCCCCATGGCCCTGCGTAAAGACGCCCTGCAAATCTCCACCAAAATCATGCAAGAAGTCGTCAATATCGGCAACCGCTACCCACCCTATGGTCGCGGCACGGTCGGCATGGTCCAAGTTTTCCCCAACAGCCGTAACGTCATCCCCGGCGAAGTCAAATTCAGCATAGACCTGCGCAACGTGTCCTCAGAATTGCTCGACACCATGCACAATGAAATCCTCGCTTTCGTCGATAAAACCAGCAAAGACAGCGGCCTGAGCATCAGCGTAGAACGCGTCTCCTACTACCCTCCATGTCCTTTCCACCCAGACTGTGTCAACGCCGTACGCGAAGCCACAGCCACCCTGGGCTACAGCACCATGGACGTAGTATCTGGCGCAGGCCACGATGCCATCTACACCGCCAGACTGGCCCCATCAGGCATGATCTTCGTGCCCTGCAAGGATGGCATCAGCCACAATGAAATTGAAGATGCGAAGTCAGAACATCTGGAGGCGGGGTGTAATGTGTTGTTGCATGCGATGTTGGGGAGGGCTGGGGTGGTGGGGTAATCAGTATTCGCCAGCATTATCTGCTTCAATAAATAAAAAGGGTCTTGCAATTGCAAGGCCCTTTGTGCATATCAATAAACAGCTTCACCCAAAAATTTTACGAAACCCCAACCGTGTCCACATCACCCCACTATTCTGATTCCCTTTCTGAACAGATTCCGTATGCACATTCAGTATCGTCTGCAGTCCTGCGGCGGCTGCTAGGCATATAGTCTCTGCCGCAGACACCTCAAACATACGCCGACCCTGCGGAACGGGCCCATGTCTCAGCGACATGATCAACGAGCCAGATTCACTCAACAGCGATGCCAGTCTGGGCATGGCTTGTTGCCGTTGCAGCTCATCAAGATGCATCCAAACTGCGCTGAGCATGATCAGATCGAAGCGTTCATTTCTGCTGCTTACCAAGGATAAATCGGGCAGGCTGTCATCCAGCCATTCGATGCGATGTGAGTCATGCAAGGCGATGCCAGCGGTGCGGAACTCTTTTATTGGTTCCACAGCTGTCACCTTGTGACCCATGGCTGCAAATGCTGCTGCATCCATTCCTATGCCTGCGCCGACATCAAGAACCTTGCATGGCGTCGCAGGTATCAGATGCATGACTGGTGAATGCTGGTCGGTAAAAGAAATTGCCTGCCATTTGTCGATCAGGAAATCAGCGGCTTCTGCATAGCCTTCGGTTCCACTTACTTGTGGCATGTCGTTGCTGTTAGCGGTTATAGGTTTTGCCGCCGGTAGATATGCTGTACAGCCAGGGGCTGTAGGGCAGGCGCAAGAGGATTTTGGAGTTTTTGATGACTGTCCCCATCATCATGCCGCGACAAAACAGGCTGACGCCATCTTGCAGTCTTTCGCACATGGCGTCGGGGCTGTCAATGAAAGCTGTCTTGTCGAAGCGGGTGATGATGACGGTTTTCCCTGTGGGCAGCAAGCCAATCGGGGGAACGACAAAGATGGTGATTTGTGTGTAGATGGTGATGGCCAGGATGACTACCACGGCGAGGCTGATTTTTATGCTTTTTTTCATTGTTGTTCTGAAGATGATGAAATGAGTTCTAGTGATTATTGTTGCGCATCTGGCTGGCTGAGGTATTTGTCTATGATTTGTTTGCGTACTTGTTCCAGTTCACCGCTGGCTTGCATGGTTCTGATGACTTGCTCGACTTTGGGGATCAGGTCTTTATGTTTTTCATTCAGAAAATGGTAAATCTCGGTTCTTTGCAAAGGCGGTGTCAGCAAGCGGATTTTGTTTTCCAGACCCAATTTCTTGATGGCGACCAGACCGCTAAATGAATCTGACACGGCAACGTCCATGCGGTTTTCTGCCAGCATGATCATGAGCTGTTCCAGGTTGTTCGCCATGTACACGGTTTTCATGTCTTTGGTGCCGTCTTCTGATGTGCCGACACCCCGTACGATACCAATACTATAGTCTTTGATGTTGTCCCAGGCTTTGACTTCAAACCTGTATTTTACTGAGAATACCGAGGGCTCAATATAATTGATGGCAGGGCGCACCACCTTCAGTGTGGGGTATTGGCTTTCGACGTGGATGTTTCTTTGCACTTCGCCATCCAGTAAGCCGGTGCTTGATTCCATGAGTGCTCTTTTTGCAGGGCGATCCACTAGCTCAATGGGAATATTCAAGTGTTTGTAAACGGCTTTGAGAATTTCGCCGCCGACGAACTGATCCGGAATTTTTTCAATACGGGCTATTCGCAGCGGGGTTTGGGCGTTTGCAGTCAGGCACAATGCAAGTGTGAACAAACCTGTCCACATGATAAACATTGCTTTCACACCAATTCCTTCAGATCTGATTGTTGAGGAACAAGTATTGTAAAAATTGATTGTGACAAGACCTCGATCGCTGCGACTATCTGCATTTGTATATGGTTTGATTCTAGGACTGATTGGTACGCATTTGGTGGTTTTTTTTAAGTAAAGTGTTACGTATGTTTAATAATTAGCTGCCTGATAATGCCATGCATATATTGTATTTGCATGGAGTGCCTTGGCATTTTTCCCGGAGAAGTTTCTATTGAATGTTTTCATTCATTAAAATTACTTGTGTAAAACGCATCATCTTTTTATGACAAGTAATAATTTGCGTAAGTCCTAATGATGTCAAAACTTAAAAAATGCGTATACGCGGCATTGATATTCCAAATTCATATACTTCGTCGTAGTTAATTCATATTTCTTATCAGAACTGCCGCCATACACTCATGACTTTACTTACTAAGCCATTTCGTCATGAAAATCACAAAATTGACTACGTATCGACTGCCTCCACGGTGGATGTTGCTGAAGATTGAGACCGATGAAGGGGTAGTTGGCTGGGGCGAGCCTGTTATTGAAGGGCGTGCCCGTACTGTTGAAACGGCAGTCCAGGAATTTGCCCCATTCCTGATCGGCCAGGACCCGGCCCGCATCAATGATTTGTGGCAAGTCATGTACCGTGGCAGTTTTTATCGTGGTGGTGCGATTTTGATGAGTGCCATGGCCGGTATCGACCAGGCCTTGTGGGACATCAAAGGTAAAGTGCTGGGCGTGCCAGTTTATCAACTGCTTGGCGGTCTGGTGCGTGACCGCATGAAAACCTATAGCTGGGTGGGCGGTGACCGTCCGGCCGATGTGATTGCTGACATACGCCGTCTGCGTGAAGCCGGATTTGATACCTTTAAAATGAATGGTACGGAAGAGTTTGGCATGATTGACAGCGCAGCGGCAGTTGATGCCGCCGTGGGCCGGATTGCAGAAATACGTGAAGCATTCGGTAGCCAGATCGAATTTGGTATTGATTTTCATGGTCGGGTGGCGGCACCAATGGCCAAGGTTTTATTGCGTGCGCTTGAGCCATATCGTCCATTGTTTGTGGAGGAGCCGGTATTGGCCGAGCAGGCAGAATACTATCCACGCCTGGCAGAAAGCACTTCTATTCCACTGGCTGCGGGTGAGCGTATGTATTCACGCTTTGAATTCAAGCGCGTGTTTGAACAAGGTGGGATTGCGATTGTGCAGCCAGACCTGTCGCATGCTGGCGGTATTTCTGAATGCTACAAAATTGCGGCAATGGCAGAAGCCTACGACATCGCCTTGGCACCACATTGCCCATTGGGGCCGATTGCCCTGGCAGCTTGCCTGCATATCGACTTTGTTTCTCATAACGCCGTTTTGCAAGAGCAAAGCATGGGGATTCATTACAACAAGGATGCAGAACTGCTGGATTACGTGATCAACCGCGAAGACTTGCGTATTACTGACGGTTATATCAACGCCTTGCCGAAACCTGGCCTGGGCGTGGAAATTGATGAGGAACGTGTGATTGAAGCAAGTCGTAATGCGCCGGATTGGCGTAATCCTTTGTGGCGTCATCCTGATGGAAGCGTTGCGGAATGGTAAGCGTCAACATCCCGGCCAACAGTCCAGGCAGCAATCCGGCTTCCAGTGACAAGGGATCTGTTGCTTCGTCAACTGATGTGCGCCTGATAGGTATTGACTGGGGCAGCAGTGGACTGCGGATATTTCTGATCGGTGCCAACGGCGTTGTATTGACCAGTCGTGATGCCCCACACGGCATCACGGTCATGCAAAATTCGCAAAAGACTTATGCCGGAATTTTGAACGACCTGGCGGCGGACTGGTTTTCAAGCTGGCCAGCCGTTCCGGTGCTTGCCTGTGGCATGGTGGGCAGCAAGCATGGCTGGCAAGAAGTCCCGTACGTGCCATGCCCGGCCAATGCGAGTCAAATAGCTGGCAAGTCCATTGCTGTGAATGATGCTGTCAAGCAAGCAGATTCTTCGGTGACACGTCTGGCGATCGTGCCGGGTTTGCTGTATCGCACAGAAAATGTCGCGCCAGACGTTATGCGTGGGGAAGAAACACAGATTATCGGTGCCTTGTTGTCGCAGCCAGAATGGTCACGCCAATGCTGCATCGTCATGCCAGGAACACATTCGAAGTGGGCACATATCCTGGATGATCAGGTATGCGCCTTTGCTACGCATATGACAGGTGAGTTGTTTGCCGTTTTGCGACAGCATTCCGTGCTGGGACGCCTGATGCCGCAAGCCGATGGCACGAAAGCCGATGGCACGAAAGCCGATGGTGCAAAAGCTGATACACAACACCCGACACCGGACCAGGCCAGTTTTTTTGCGGGCGTAGATGCAGCACGCAATTCGCCTCATGCCGGATTGGGACATCAACTTTTCAGTGTGCGCACATTAGGATTGATGGGCGATATTCCTGATACCGGTCTGGCTGATTATTTGTCAGGTCTATTGATTGGACATGAGCTGGTTGCCGGTTTGGCGTGGCGCACAAATGCTGGCCTCGCAAAAGCACCGTTGATACTGGTGGGTGAACAATTACTTTGTCAGCGTTATGCCCTTGCCTTGCAACGCTTTGATATCGACGTTACTGCCGTGTTGCCAAATACAGCACCGGCAGGCTTGTGGAGCCTGGCACTTGCTTCGGGCCTGGTGTCGGCATAATTGCTGGACAGTGTGCCAGAAAGTGTGTCAGACCCATTCTTCATTCTTAATAATTGGAAGTAATCAATGATAAATACGTCCGCAGTTTTTGATCAGGCATTTGCAAAATTACCCTTGATCGCTATTTTACGCGGCATTCGTCCAACCGAAATCGAAGGCATCGCGACGGCACTGTATGCAGAGGGATTTCGCATCATCGAAGTGCCGCTGAATTCACCGTCAGCACTGGAATCAATAGCGATTCTCAGTCGCTGTTTGCCAACTGATGCGCTGATAGGTGCCGGCACGGTACTCAGCACTGATGCAGTACGCCGGGTGCGTGATGCGGGTGGTCAACTGATTGTGATGCCGCATGCAGATACTGCTGTCATCAGTGCCGCCAAACAAGAAGGTCTTGTTTGTGTACCAGGCGTATGCACGCTGACAGAGGCGTTTGCAGCAGTACATGCCGGTGCTGATGCGGTAAAACTATTCCCTGCCGAATTGATCACGCCGCAGATTGTTCGTGCCATGCGTGCCGTGTTACCACCTTCGTTGCGATTGTTACCTGTAGGCGGCATTACTCCAGACAATATGCATGATTATTTAAAGGCGGGTGTTGCCGGTTTTGGTTTGGGCTCAGCCTTGTACACGCCGGGCCTGGATGCTGCAGCCGTAGGTCTGCGGGCTGGCAAATTTGTCAGTGCACTCGCAGCAATATCTTAAGTACCGACGGCAATAACAAGGAAGTGGCAATGCACAATAATACGAGACAAAACGGTATCAACAAGGCATCTTCTGAAACTGGCAAGCGTACAAAAATAGCGATTGCCTTATTGTCGCTGTGGGTGGCATGTTCACAGGGGCAGGCGGCTAATTTATTAGCAATAGATGCGAGCGCCTTAACACCTGACCCAGTATCCGGTCATTTGAAAATGGGTACGGCACTGTCGCCGAAAGGCGAAAAATTGGGCGCAAATAGCCAGTACCTGACACGTAACGGACAGCCATGGTTGCCGGTGATGGGCGAGTTTCATTATTCACGCAGCCCCGCGGCCAGTTGGGAAGCAGAGCTGCGCAAGATGAAGTCGTCCGGGATTGATATCGTCTCCAGCTATGTGATCTGGAATCACCATGAAGAGCATGAAGGCCAGTTCAACTGGAAGGGTAACCGCGACTTGCGGCACTTCATTCAGTTGTGCGGCAAAGTTGGTTTGAATGTTGTGGTCCGTGTTGGCCCCTGGGCGCATGCAGAGGCACGCTTTGGCGGCATACCAGACTGGGTAGTCGATGCCATGCCAACGCGTGGCGATGATCCGCAATACATGCATTTTGTTGAACGTCTGTATGCCCAGGTCGGGCAGCAATTGCAAGGGCAGTTGTGGAAAAACGGTGGCCCTGTCATCGGCATCCAGTTAGAAAATGAATACAATTTGCGTGGGCCGGGTGAGGGGGAAGGGCATATCCTGGCGCTTAAACGCCTGGCGCTGAAAGCAGGAATGGATGTTCCTTTATATACCGTCACTGGCTGGGATGGCACTGTTTATCCGTCAGGTGAAGTAACGCCGGTATTTGGCGGTTACCCGGATGAACCCTGGGGTGTCAGCACCAAAGAATTGCCGCCCAAGGAAACTTACGCGTTCCGTTTTGATAGCCGTGTCAGTGGTGATCTGGGGGCCCAGACAGCGGCCACAGCACCGGGCACCGCAGAAACTGATATCGCCTTAACCCCCTTCTTGGGTGCCGAATATGGTGCAGGCTTGCCAGCCATGTATCGTCGCCGTACCCTGGTGTCACCAGACGATATTGCATCCATGCTGCCGGTGCAGTTAGGTTCTGGCGTGAACCTGATGGGATATTACATGTATCACGGTGGCCGTAACCCTGTCAGCCAGCCATCAATGGAAGAAAGTACGCTGAGTGGCGGCTACAACGATACACCAAAGATTACTTATGACTTTAATGCGCCGCTGGGGCCTGATGGCCAGCAACGTCCTGTATTGACACGCTTGCGGCCATTCCATTATTTCTTGCATGATTTTGGTAGCCGTCTGGCACCGATGACCGTGCGTAAGCCAGAACTGGTACCTGCATCAGCGCAGGAATTAACTACCCCGCGTCTCTCGGTAAGAAGCAAGGGTGACAGCGCGTTCTTGTTCGTGAACAACCATGTGCGCCAATATGCAATGCCCTTGCAGTCCGGCTTGCAGTTTTCTGTCAAATTGCCGCATGAAACACTGGTCTTTCCGCAGCAGGCGGTTGATGTTGCTGATGGCAGTTATTTCATCTGGCCAATTAATTTTGATCTTGACGGCACGTTGCTGCACTATGCAACAGCGCAGCCAGTAGCCCGTCTGGATAACGGCAAAGATGGCGTGCTCTATGTGTTTTCTGCAGCCAAAGGGATACCTGTAGAACTGGCGTTTAATGCTGATGTGGCACAGTATGTCAACGCCCCATCTGCCACGTTGAGCAAGCAAGGTAGTCGCGCTGTTTTCGATAAGATCGCTCCAGGAACATCGTCAACACTGACGATCAATCGTCCAGGGGCCAAGCCAGTGACGATTTTGGTACTGACACCAGAGCAGATACAGCAATTGAGTATTGGCGATATGGGTGGTCAGCGCCGCCTGGTCATGAGTGAACAAGACGCCTATTTCGATTCAGGCAATTTGCAATTGCGATCAGCTGGGCAAGAAAATTTCAGGGTGGCGATTTACCCGGCACTTGCCAGCAAACCTGCCGCCAATCAGACGCTGACAGCTGCAGCGAATGACGGAGTGTTTCAGGTATTTGAGGCGCATTTTCCAAAATTGAATGTCGATATCAGCGCCAAGCAGATCAGGGCAGCACGAAAAATACCTGCTGTAATGATAGGTGGCTTGGCCAAAGCAGCCATGCAGCCAATTCCTGAAAACTTCAGTCATGCTGCGACATGGCAGATTTCAGCCCCCAAAGCACAGTTGAAAGGCATGGATGATGCCTTGCTGGAAATCGACTTTGTGGGCGACATTGGGCGATTGTTTGCTGGTACCCGCATGCTGGATGACTGGTATTACAACGGTCAAAAATGGCAAATCAACTTGAAGTCAGTTGGTGCATCTCTCGATCAGGGCTTGACGCTGAACGTGCTTCCATTACGTTCTGACGCACCCATTTATTTGCCGAAAGAGCATCGCCCTCAGTTTGATGGACAAGTGCAAGTCGCCAGCTTGCGGAATTTGCGTGTTATTCCCGTCTATCAGTTGCGCTTGAGCACGAAGTAAACGGATGGAATGCCGATCTATATAAAATTGATATAGATCGGCATAAAAATTGTATTTGTCCGGAATAGCCATGATTGATAACTTAGCGTTTACTTCTGTATCGGTGTAGCTTGATTAAGCCAGACACGAGTTTTCAGGATTGCTATTGAAATGTTGTTGAATTGTTATTGGATCATCTATGCTCGTCAACACACTTGTTAAACCAGAGCCAACTGCAATAATGATGCAGCAGGCCGTAGCGCAAAACGCCACGCTGGGTGAATGTCTTGGCTGGAATGCGGTACATGCTGCCTGGTGGTGGACTGATATTGAAGCAGCGACTTTGCATGCCTGGAGCGCTTCGAATAAAAAAATAATCACCTATCGCCTGCCTGATCGCGTGGGTTCTTTTGCACATTGTCGTTCCGGGCGCTTGTTATTGGGGCTGGCAAAACGCCTCTGTTTTGCGAATGTGCCTGAAATGCCGGTTGGAAATGGCATGCCCGCACAGCAATTGGCTGTGCAACCCCTGGTTGCGGTTGATCCAGTTGAAGCACGTACCCGCATCAATGATGGGCGTACTGACCGGCGTGGATTTTTCGTATTTGGGACCTTGAACGAAGCGCCAGAAAAACGTCCTATCGGTAGCTTTTATCAATTTTCTACACAATATGGATTGCGCAGGCTGGCACTGCCAGCGGTGGCAATTGCCAACAGTATTTGCTTTAGCATTGATGGCAAAACCATGTATTTTACAGATACACTGACCCGTAAAATACAGCAATGTGATTACGATGCAGAGACGGCAAAGGTCGGCAATGTGCGTCTGTTTGCAGAACTGGATGATGCCAGCGCCTATCCTGATGGTTCTGTGATCGACAAGAACGGATGTTTATGGAATGCACAATGGGGTGCCGCCAGCGTGGTGCAATATTCCCCGGATGGGAAAGTGCTCAAGCGTATTGCCATTCCTGTCAAAAACCCTACTTGCCCCGCATTTGGCGGTGCCAATGGTGATCAACTGATGGTAAGCAGCTCCCGTCAGGAAATGAGTATGGAAGAACTGACACGCATGCCGGAAGCGGGTAGTTTATTTTCCCTGCAAATGGATGAATCAATTGGTGTGCCTGACACGCTTTTTGACGATAGTGATGTCGAAGCGATTGAAAAATTTTCCCCAAAAACAAATAAGAGACAATGATGAAAACAAACATGGTAAGAACTATCTGGTCCCGCTTGATTGGCGGCACATTGACCGCCGCTTTTTGCACCCTTGCTGCGAGTTCAGCGGTATTTGCTGCTGATCCGATAAAAATTGGATTTCTGGTCAAGCAGGCAGAAGAACCGTGGTTTCAGGACGAATGGCACTATGCAGAACAGGCTGCTCACGACAAGGGTTTTACCCTGGTCAAGATTGGTGTACCCAATGGCGAAAAAATGATGGCAGCGATTGATAATCTTGCTGCACAAAAAGCACAGGGCTTTGTGATTTGCGCACCAGATGTCAAACTTGGCGCTGCTGTAGAACGTGCCGCCAAACGGAATAACCTGAAAGTGATCTCAGTTGATGATCAGCTTATTGATGGTAGTGGCAAAGCGATCAGTTCAATTCCACACATGGGTATCTCTGGATATGACATTGGCAAGCAGGTTGGGCAAGGCCTGTTGAATGAAATCAAGGCGCGTGGCTGGGTGCTGTCAGAGGTCGGCGCAATGCGTCTGGCATTTGATCAATTACCGACTGCGCAACAACGTACACAGGGTGCAGCAGATGCACTCAAGGCGGCGGGTCTGCCGGCTGCCAATGTCATCGATGCGGCACAGGCAAAAACGGATACTGAAAGTGCCTTTAACGCCGCTAATATTGCCTTCACAAAACAAACCAAGTTCAAGCATTGGGTGGTCTTTGGCTTGAATGATGAAGCAGTGCTGGGAACAGTACGTGCAGCCGAAGGCCGTGGATTGCGCAGTGACGCTGTGATTGGTATCGGCATTGGCGGCAGCAAGGCAGCACTCAATGAATTTGCCAAGCCTAACCCAACCGCTTTTTATGGCAGTGTCCTGATCAGCCCTAAGCGCCACGGTTATGAAACAACCATGAATTTGTATAAGTGGATTACAGAAAACAAAGTGCCAGCAGCAGTGACATACACGAGCGGCGTGTTGATGACGCGCCAGAATCAGGCTGCCGTGCGTGCTGATTTCGGACTGTGAGATGGTATCTGCTATGTCATCCCCAAAGTCAGCGTATCTGCAATTTGACAATGTATCCAAGTTTTTCCCGGGTGTAAAAGCGCTCAATGGCGTCAGTTTTGACGCGCATGCTGGTACTGTGCATGGTTTATTGGGCGAGAACGGTGCTGGCAAATCCACGTTGTTAAAAATACTGGGCGGGCAATATCGTCCTGATGGTGGTCATCTGGTTGTTGATGGACGGGAACGCCATTTCACTTCGGCAGGCGACGCCATCGCTGCCGGTATTGCCGTGATTCATCAGGAATTGCAGTACGTGCCAGAACTGACTGTTGCAGAAAATCTGCTGCTTGGTCGTTTACCGCAGCGCCTCGGTTTTGTGAATAAAGCCGAAGCCAGCCGTCTGGTAAAACAGCGCCTGGGCCAGATGGGAGTCGACCTGGACCCGGAAGCCAAATTGTGCGATCTGTCGATAGCCCAGCGCCAGATGGTAGAGATTTGCAAGGCATTGCTGCAGGATGCACAGGTGATTGCATTCGACGAACCAACCAGCAGCCTGTCTCACCGCGAAAGTGAAATTCTTTTCCGCCTGATTCATGATCTCAGGGTAGCGGGCCGCACGATTATTTATATTTCACACCGGCTTGAAGAGTTGTATGCCTTGTGTGACGCCTGCACAATTTTCCGCGATGGTCGCAAAATTGTGACACATTCGGTGATGAGCGAAGTGCCGCGTGATGTATTGATCAAGGATATGGTGGGGCGTGAGTTAAGTGATATTTATGATTATCGTACCCGTCCCCTGAGTGATGATCGCCTGGTGGTAAAAGGATTGAAAGGCGCATCGCTGACGGAACCACAGGATTTCAGTGTTCGTGGTGGCGAAGTACTTGGTTTCTTTGGTCTGGTTGGTGCAGGGCGTAGTGAATTAATGCGCTTGCTGTATGGCGTTGACAAGCGTACCGATGGTGCGTCAGTAACCCTGGATGGTGTTGCTGTTTCTGACAAGGGACCATCAGCAGCGATTGATGCTGGCATTGTGTTGTGCCCGGAAGACCGTAAAGAACAGGGCATTCTGGCACAGGCATCGGTATCGGAGAATATCAATATCAGTTGCCGCCGTCATGATTTGCTTGGCGGATTATTTTTGCGCCACAAGCGTGAAGCAGAACTGGCAGATCAGTTTATAAAACGCCTGAAAATAAAGACGCCGAACCGCGATCAGGAAATTCGCTTGCTGTCTGGTGGTAATCAGCAAAAAGTGATTCTGGCACGCTGGCTGGCCGAGCCGCATTTGAAGGTACTCATACTGGATGAACCGACACGGGGAATCGACGTTGGGGCAAAAAATGAAATCTATCGCATCATCCATGAAGTTGCAGAACGCGGATGTTGCGTCATCGTTGTATCGAGTGAGTTACCCGAAGTGTTAGGTGTGTCTGACCGTGTCATCGTCATGCGCGAAGGGCGTATCAGCGGGCAGCTTGAACGCGCGCAGGCAAACGAGGCAGCGGTACTCAATCTGGCACTGCCAGACAAGTGATCAAATCAGGTAATCAAATTAAATTTTACAGGAATATTCCATGACTTCCCTCAGTTCTACACCTGCTGAAGACAGCGCAACAGCAGCAGTGCAAAACAATCATGCCAGCGATAGTGCCAGCGCGCGCAGAAAACGTTGGCTGGTAGATCAAAGCATGTCTATCGGGTATGCCATATTGTTTGTGTTGTTGGCCTTCACTGTAGAGAATTTTTTCTCGACAGCCAACATTGTTGGCCTGATGCTGTCCGTTGCACAAATCGGTATGGTGGCATGCACCATGATGATGTGCCTGGCATCACGTGATTTTGATCTTTCGGTTGGGTCGACCATTGCGTTTTCCGGCGTGCTGGGGGCGATTATTTTAGAGCATACCCAAAGCGTCACGCTGGCCATTGGCGGCGGTCTGTTGGCTGGTGCATTGATTGGTGCTGGCAACGGTATTTTGATCGCTTACATGCGGGTGAATGCTTTGATCGCAACACTGGCAACCATGCTGATGGTACGTGGTCTGGCGTTTATTGTTTCAAAAGGACAGGCAGTTGGTATTGCAAATGAAAACTTCATCAGCTTTGGTGATGGCCGCCTGTTTGGTTTGCCATATCCAGTTTTAGTGGTTGCTATCTGTTTTATCGTGTTTGGGATTTTACTAAATCATACTGTCTTTGGCCGCAATACATTGGCAATTGGTGGAAACCCGGATGCAGCGCGACTGGCAGGTATCAAGGTAGAACGTTTGCGTGTCTGGATTTTCTTGTTGCAGGGACTGGTAACTGCCATCGCAGGTTTGATCCTGGCGTCGCGTATCACCAGTGGCCAGCCTAATTCTGCTCAAGGTTTTGAACTTGACGTTATTTCAGCCTGCGTTTTGGGTGGGGTTTCTTTGCAAGGTGGCAAAGCACGTATTTTTGGTGTCCTGATTGGTGTGCTGATCATGGGTACGGTTGAAAACGTCATGAACCTGATGGATGTCGATGCCTTTTACCAGTATCTGATGCGCGGGTTCATTTTGCTGGCCGCTGTTTTGCTCGATCAATTAAAAAACCGTGGTACGCGCAGTTAAATAAGTCGTTCCTCGATCAAACGATAAGGCGTGCGCAGAAAGCTGAAAAATTTTTGGCGCACGCATTCAATTATTTGTCAGAAATGGCAAAGTTTTATTCAGGACAAGACGTCCGCATCAAATACTTTTTCCGGAGTTGAAATTCAATACGGATAAAAGCTATGTGTTGGTTTATATGAAAGAACGTTATGACAAACAGGCTGCAAGGTAAAGTTGCGATTGTGACCGGTTCTACACTCGGCATTGGCGCTGCAATTGCCCGTCTTTTTGTTCTACAGGGTGCAAAAGTGGTGCTCAACAGCCACCATCACGACGAAGCTGCGACGCGCATTAAGGCCGAACTGGGAAAAGAACATGTCCTTTTCATTCAGGCTGATGTTTCTGATGCTGTTGCCATGAGTGGGCTGGTGGCGCAAGCAATTACGCGTTTCGGAAAAGTGGACGTGCTGGTCAATAATGCTGGCATGAATGTGTTTGCAGATCCTTTGCAAATGACAGCGGAGCAATGGCAACGCTGCTTCGCCGTAGACCTGGAAGGTGCGTGGAATGCAACACGTGCTGTTTTGCCATCCATGCTGGAGCAGGGCGCAGGCAGCATTGTTAATATTGCATCTGTACACGGACACAAGATTATTCCAGGATGTTTTCCTTATCCGGTTGCCAAGCATGCCCTGATAGGACTGACCCGTTCGCTGGGGATAGAGTATGCAGCACGTGGAATAAGGGTGAATTCGATTTCACCCGGGCTGATCATGACAGAAGCTATACAGAACTGGTTTGCCAGTTGCCCTGATCCTGAGGCGGAACAACGACATCAGGCCAATCTTTTGCCTTGCAAGAGGATAGGTCAGCCGGAAGAAGTCGCGTATACTGCCGTATTTCTCGCCAGTGATGAGGCGCGTTTCATTAATGCGACTGACATCTTGATAGATGGTGGTCGCTCGCAGCTTTATCATGAGTAACTCTACCAGTTTCCTGTTGATGCCATGAGCGCTTCCAGCCCTGATCGTTTTGTTCGAACTCACCTAAAAACACGTCATCTGGTTTTGTTGGTTGAGTTGGGGCGTCATGGCTCTATTTTTCACGCGGCTGAATCTGCCCACCTGACACAACCCGCAGCGTCCAAATTACTGACGGAGTTGGAATACGCACTTGGGGTGCAATTATTTGAACGCCTTCCGCGTGGCATTGCGCCAACATGGTATGGCGAGATCATGATCAGGCGTGCAGGTGCGGCATTGGCAGAAATGGATGCGGCGCACCAAGAGGTCATGGAATTGTTATCGGGATTGAGTGGTCGCGTCTCGATCGGTGCGGTGATGACACCATCAACCAATTTGATTCCTGAGACCGTTACTTTACTCAAATCACGTCATGCGCGTCTGCACGTGGCAATCCAGGTGGATACCAGCAAAATATTGGTACAGCGCTTGCGTGCTGGCGAACTTGATTTGGTCATAGGCAGAATTCTTGATACAGAATCTGCAGCGGAACTGAATTTTGAACCCCTGACTGATGAACCGCACAGCCTGATAGCGCGCAGTGGTCATCCGCTGGCGAAGCGACAGGATTTACAACTGGAAGATATAGCCCGCGAAGCGTGGATACTCCCGCCTGGCGGCAGTATTTTAAGAGATCGTTTAACGGCGCTATTCTTGTCCCACGGACTGGATCAGCCAAGTGAAACTGTTGAGACATTGGCGCTTCCTGTTATCACCAGCTTATTGCTCGGTAGTGATATGGTGGTCGCTTTACCTGAAGACCTGGTACAGCCGTATCTGGATTCCGGTTTGCTGACTGTGCTGCCATACGATCTGGGTTTGCGCATGGATGCGTACGGAATTGTCACCAGAAAACAACATAGACTATCGCCAGGTGCTCAGGCCATGCTTGATACTTTACGCGAAGTTGCGTTGAAACGTAGCGCAGAATAATTGCTGGTAGCTTTATTCTTTGCGTTCAGATCCATCCGGTTCGGGCACTTATAATCGTTGTGAAAATACAGAGACAGCATTTCGTCACTGTACAAGAATGACTGTCTGAAGCACCCCCCCTCCCATAGCTACGTATTCAAGAAGAAGTAAATCATTCGATGTTTGAATCGTTTTATTTCTTACTTTTTTCTTCATCTACTCCGACAGTTTTTCCGATCTCGGAACACCAAAGTGACATTTAATTTCAATCATTTTTTCAACAGTGGCAGGAATACTGTTTCTGAAGAATATGCTGCCGTCAAATTAGCTATATGAAATTCGCATAGTGTTCGCGAAATAAGTTATTGGAATGCATTTATTTCAATTACTAAGATGATAAGCAGCTCTAAAGGTAGATAGAGCTACGTCCTGTCGCTGTTCTGGCAGTGTTTTACAAGAAAATACTGGAGACAAAATGAAACAAAAGAAAATCAGCTGGCTTATTCATGCTTTGTTTGTGATGCCAGCAATAAGCGCGAACGCATTTGCCCAAGAAAAGGCGACAGCGCCGGCTACAAACGAAGTACAGCAAGTTACGGTGAGTGGTATTCGCGCGTCCCTCAGCTCTTCCTTGACGACCAAACGTTTGCAAGATGGGGTGGTTGACGCAGTATCAGCTGAGGATGCCGGCAAATTCCCGGATACGAATATTGCTGAGTCCCTGCAGCGCGTCACCGGTGTGCAAATTCAACGCAACAACGGCGAAGGCCGTTACATCTCTGTGCGCGGCCTGGGGCCTGAGTTCAACAATGTGCTGGTCAATGGCCGTACCATGACCAGTGACACCGGTGGCCGTGAATTCTCCTTCGACCTGCTGTCCTCCGACTTGATTTCGAAAGCGCTGGTCTACAAGACGTCGCAGCCCTTTCTGCCAGAGGGGGGTATCGGTTCGACAGTGGATATCCAGACAGCGCGGCCGTTGTCGGGCAAACTGGGTTACAGCTCGGTGGTCAATGTCTCGGACTCCTACGATTCGAACTCTAAAAAGAATACACCCAATATCAGCGGCATGTATTCGTTTGCCAATGACGACCGGACCTTTGGCGTGACCGGCTCGCTTTCCTACACCGACCGCGCGTCCAAGCAAAACAAGGCCATCACGGACGCCTGGAACTACCGTGATGTTTCCATGATCAACGGCGATCTCAACTCCAAAGGGTTGACGATGGCTGATGTGACCACCAAAAAGCTCTACATGCCGCAAAGTTATGGCTTTCAGCAGGAGAATGAAAGCCGCAAGCGACTGGTTGCCAATCTGACGGTGCAATACAATCCATCCCCAACCTGGAAGCTGACTGCCGACGCCCTGTATTCGCGTCTCGACCAAAAGAATGACGTGATCGCGTTCAGCGATTGGAATAATCCCGTGCAGCTCGGCGTCAAGTACGACACCAACAACCAAGTCACCAGCTTCCTCAGGCCTGGCTCGATCTTCTACGCAAATAACCCGGCGCTGGCCGGTAGCGGCCAGCTACTGGGCGAGGCCAATTCCAACGACATGATCGTCAAAGGTGGGGATCGCCTGTCCACCACGCAGGCGTTTGGCCTGAACTCGAAATGGGCGCTGGCGCCCGAGTTGAAACTGGAAGGCGACATTTCCAGCTCCCGCACTACCTCCAAATCTCCGAATATGTGGATTGTGGCCGGGATGGTACCCAGGAATGGCGATGTACTGACTTTCGGTAGCACCCCTGGTCTGGTGTTCGGCGATGGCATCGCTGATCCAACCATGGTGCGTGCTCATGCCGTATCGTATGGCGATATCCGCAATCTCGACGACTTGCAGGAAGGACGGTTCAATTTATCCTGGAATCATGAGATTGGCTACTTCAAGGGAATCGATTCTGGTATGGGCTACTCGCAGCGCGATGTGGAACGGACGCAGTGGAACAACGATGCCTGGAACGCCTTCAGTGGATATCACGTTGCTTTGCCATCGTCCTTGTTTACTGTAACGCCGATGGACAACTTCATGGGCAATGGAGCACAGATTCCGGGCGCCTATCTCCGCTTCGATCCGTATGCCTACATGAATTACTTGAACCAGCCTTCGCTGCTGGCACAATCTAATGATCCGGCGCTGTATCTGGATAAAACCAAATATCCGAATGGTCCGATGGCAATCGACTATACCAAACCGGATATGTGGGGTGTCAAGGAGAAAGTATCTAGCTTCTTCCTGGACTCCAAATGGGAGGGAGCGGGGTGGTCGGCGGATGCTGGCATGCGTGTGGTGCACGTGAACTCGGCTTCGACTGGCATTAGCCGCATCTTATTGTCGGCGGTGAAAAGCCCCAACGACACGACCTATATACTGAACTGGGGGCCAGCCAGCACGAACACCGTCAGCAACAGCTACAACAGCTTCTTGCCATCTGCCAATCTGAAATTTGACCTGACTGCCGACATGCTGCTGCGCTTGGGTGTGTCCAAGACTGAGACCCGTCCGACCTTGAACCAGATGGGTGTGAACAATTCTTACGGAGGGCGTTTTGGTGATGTGCAAACCGGTGGCGGCAATCCCTATCTGAAACCTATGCAGTCGAAGAACTTCGATCTGTCGTACGAATGGTATATGTCGAAGACCAATTACGTCAGTGTAGCCGTGTTCCTCAAGGATGTTTCCAACTTCCTGGAGACCAGGATGGTGGATATAAAAATTCCTCAGTATGATGAAGTGGTTCACGACACGCGCGTTCGTAACGGGCAAAAGGGCAAGATCAAGGGTGCGGAACTGGCTGGCCAGTATGCCTTCGACAATGGCATCTCCTGGCTGAAGGGATTCGGCGTGACCGCCAACTATACCTATGTGGATGCGAGCGCGACCCGCGATACCAGTAGTGATAGCAGTGTGCCGACTTGCGGCTATCCTGGTTTGTCGCGGCAATCCTATAACGGCTCGGTTTTCTACGAAAATGACAAACTCCAGGCGCGGATGAGTTATAACTGGCGCAACCGTTTCTCTGTTGATTGTGGTGGCGGTAGCACCTTGCCGCGTAACCGTGCGGCTTATGGTCAGACTGACGCCAGCTTACGTTACAACCTGACGCCGAAGATGGCCATCTACGCAGACTTCATTAACCTGACTAACTCTAAGATGCAGGAATATGCTAACAACGAGTCGCAGTTCCTTACCTTGGAAGATGTCGGACGCCGTGTCAACATTGGCCTGCGGATGGCGTTCTAAATGATGCGCGCGAATCTGCCTCGCCGTCGCTTGCTGCAAGGTGCCGCTGCCGTTGCCAGCGACATCTTGCTGCCGATCCATGCCGGTGCTCAGGCCGTGCCACGCTTTGCTATCGGTGCCCGCGATTTTCTCATCGACGGCAAACCGTTTCAAATCCGTTGCGGCGAAATGCACTTCGCGCGCGTGCCGCGCGAGTATTGGCGCCATCGCCTGAAAGCCATCAAGGCGATGGGCCTGAACACGGTGTGCGCCTACCTGTTCTGGAATTATCACGAATGGAGGGAAGGAAAATTTGACTGGAGCGAGCAGCGCGACGCAGTGGAGTTCTGCCGTTTGGCGCAACAGGAAGGGTTGTGGGTGATCCTGCGTCCCGGTCCTTACGCCTGTGCTGAATGGGAGATGGGCGGCCTGCCGTGGTGGTTACTCAAGAAGCATCCTGGCGACAATTTCCTGCGTACGCGCGATCCAGCGTTTGTTGATCCGGCGCGGCGCTACCTGCGTGAAGTCGGTCGTGTGCTTGGGTCGATGCAGGTGACTAAGGGGGGACCTATCCTGATGGTTCAGGTGGAGAACGAGTACGGCTTCTTCGGTGAAGATCTGGACTATATGCGTGTGCTGCGCCAAACGCTGCTCGATGCCGGTTTTGACGTGCCACTATTCCAGTGCAATCCCACCAACGCGGTTGCCAAGACCCATCTGACCGGTATGCTCTCGGTGGCCAATTTCGGTAGTGACCCGGCGGGTGGATTCAAGGCACTCGCCGCAGTTCAGGAAGCGCCGCTGATGTGCGGCGAATATTACTCGGGCTGGTTTGACACGTGGGGCAATCCTCACCGCCGGGGGGACAATATGTCCGCCGTTGTCGACATCCAGGCCATGCTCAAGGCGAATGGCTCGTTCAGTCTTTACATGGCGCACGGTGGTACCACCTTTGGCCTGTGGGGCGGCTGCGACCGTCCCTTCCGGCCGGACACCACCAGCTACGACTACGACGCGCCGATCAGCGAAGCCGGATGGACTGGTGCCAAGTTCAACGCCTACCGTGAAGGCATGCGTCCTTTCCTGGCATCGAACGAAGTGCTGCCCGAACCACCAGCGCGCCTTCCGGTCATGAGCATCGACGCGTTTATGCTGACCGAGTCGGCACCTGTACTGGCCAATCTGCCGGCGAGAACGATCAAGGCTATATCGCCAGCGCCGATCGAACAGTACGACATCAGTCGCGGTCTGGTTTCCTATCGTGTGCAGTTGCCGGCCGGGCCGGCGGGGCTCCTGGCCGCTGCCAAAGTGCGCGACCTGGCCTGGGTGTATGTCGATGGCAAGCAAGTGGGAACGCTGGATACACGCCATCGCCGTTTTTCGGTTGTGGTGCCGGCGCGCAGCAAGGCCGTGACGGTGGATATTCTGCTGTATACCATTGCGCGGGTTAACTTCGGGCTGGAAGTTCACGACCGCAAAGGCCTGCATGGTCCGGTCACGTTCGCGGTCAAGGGCAGTACGGTGCAGGCGTTAGAGAACTGGGAAATCCGCGCCATCGATTTTGATGCCGACGGCGTGCTGCCGCCTCTGTCATTCAAGCGTGGACGCACCAAAGGCCCCGCCTTCTGGCGTGGCGGCTTCGAGGTCAGCAGGCAGGCGGATACCTTCCTTGATATGACCAGTTGGGGACAGGGCATCGTGTGGATCAATGGTCGTTGCCTCGGCCGCTATTGGAGCATTGGACCGACGCAGACCATGTACCTGCCTGGTCCATGGATCAGGAAGGGGCGCAACGAAATCGTGGTGCTCGACCTTACCGGCCCGCGCAGTGCCCGCATTGCGGGACTCACCGAACCTATACTCGATCAGCTCAACCCGGAGCTGGACCTGGCGCGTCCACCCAGCACGGTCAAGCCTGCGCTGGAAGGCGTCATGTTGGCGCAGGCGGGCGAATTTACCGCTGGGGGAGCGACCCAGGATGTGCTGTTCGTCGCACCCGTCAAAGGCCGCCAGTTCTGCCTGGAGTCGTTGAGTGCCTTCGATGGCAAACAGTACGCGGCAGTCGCCGAGATTTCGCTATTGGGCAAGGATGGCAAGACTATCAACCAGCAATCGTGGACCATCGCCTACGTCAGCAGCGAGGAGTTGAAGAAAGAGGATGGCTCAGCCCTCAATGCGATCAACGGACAAGCGTCGGATTACTGGCACACCGCGTTTTCCGGTGGAGCAGGCCACCCACACCAGTTGATCATCGATCTGGGTCAGCAGGTGGAGGTGGCGGGCGTGCGCTACATGCCGCGACAGGGGCCCGACACCGTTACCGGGCGTATCAAGCAATACCGCATGTATGTCGCTGACAAACTGGTCAGTCAATAACAAAATCACATCATCATTAGCAAAAAGTGCAGTATTTTGTTGCGCATCTTGTCAGTAAAATACTGGTACAACACTTGCGTGCTGGCGAACTTGATTTGGCCATAGGCAGGATTTGCAACTGCAAGATATAGCCCGCGAAGCGTGGATACTCCCGCCTGGCGGTAGTATTTTAAGAGATCGTTTAACAGCGCTATTCTTGTCCCACGGACTGGATCAGCCAAGTGAAACTGTTGAGACATTGGCGCTTCCTGTTATCACCAGCTTATTGCTCGGTAGCGATATGGTGGTCGCTTTACCTGAAGACCTGGTACAGCCGTATCTGGATTCCGGTTTGCTGACTGTGCTGCCATACGATCTGGGTTTGCGCATGGATGCGTATGGAATTGTCACCAGAAAACAACATAGACTATCGCCAGGTACTCAGGCCATGCTTGATACCTTACGCGAAGTTGCGTTGAAACGTAGCGCAGAATAATTGCTGGTAGCTTTATTCTTTGCGTTCAGGTCCATCCGGTTCGGACAGTATAATCGTTGTGAAAATACAGAGACAGCATTTCATCACTGTACAAGAATGACTGTCTGAAGCAGCCCCTCTCCCATAGCTACGTATTCAAGAAGAAGTAAATCATTCGATGTTTGAATCGTTTTATTTCTTACTTTTTTTCTCACCTACTCCGACAGTTTTTCTGATGTCGGGAAAACAAAATGAGATTTTATTTTAACCATTTTTTTAACTGTGATGGGAAGACTGTTTCTGAAAAATATAGTGCTGCCTAATTAGCTATATGAAATTCGCATAGTTTTTGCGAAATAAGTCATTGGAATACATTTGCTTCAATCAATAAGATGATTACAAGCTCTGGAGTTTAGAAAGAGCTACATCCTGTCGCTATCCCGGCGGTGCTTTAAAAGAAAATACTGGAGACATAATGAAGCAAAAGAAAATCAGCTGGCTTGTTCATGCCTTGTTCGTGATGCCAGCAATTAGTGCGAGTGCATTTGCACAAGAAAAGGCGACAGCGCCAGCTACTGATGAAGTACAACAGGTTACAGTGAGTGGTATTCGTGCTTCGGTACGCAATGCCCTGGCAAGCAAAGAAGCGTCGAACAGCATGATCGAAGCGATTGCTTCAGAAGATATCGGCAAGTTGCCTGATACAACAATCGCAGAATCCCTGGCGCGTCTGCCTGGCCTGTCATCAGGATTGGATCGCGGCAATGCAAGTCAAATCGTGGCGCGTGGTATGGGCCCACGCTTTATTGGCGCCACACTCAATGGCCGTGAATTGGCATCGACTGAACCAGCCCGTGCAGTGCGCTTTGAACAATTTCCCTCGGAATCTTTAAGCGGTGCAACTGTCTACAAAACTCAATCTGCTGAGCTTGTAGAAGGTGGAATTGCGACGACGATTGATTTGCAGACAGTGCAGCCTCTGAAATACAAGGACCGCCAAATTTCTCTGCGGGCTGACGCCTTGTATTATCCGATGGGCGATCAAATTCCTGGTGCAAAAAGTAAAACACCACGTGTTGGCGGTGTGTATATCGACCAATTCAACAATAACACTTTGGGCGTAGCATTAGCCTTCAGTTATCAGGACCAGCCTTCACTCCAAAAGAATATCAAACATTGGGGTTTTAACGAGGATCATTCAGCAGATTTGAATGGCGATGGCAAGGTTGATAAAACGCCATGGGGCTTCGGTGACGATGTTAAACGTGGTACTGATAAACGTACCAGTTTGCTTGGAAAAGTTGAATGGAAAGCCAGCCCTGATGCCTTGATTACCGGCGACGTTTATTATGCAAAAGCAGCCATCAACGAACCAGGTTTGCAGCACTGGACTGGTGATGTCGGCAATTGGGATGGCTGGCAAAAAGCCAACTACAGCAACCTCGATATTCGCAATGGCTATGTGGTTGGTGCTACAGTAAAAGATGTAGGTCTGACAACCAATGATTACAAGTGGGTGCAGGATAATACCAATGTGGCAGGTGGTATCAACGGAAAATTTAATATTGGTGATTGGAAAGTGGAGACAGACTTATCCACTTCGCGTGCGAAACGCGACAGCCAATGGCGTGACTTGCGTCTGTTCGCAAAAAACAATGGTACGCTCACCTGGTCGTTTACCGGTGATGATCGCCAGGTTTACACTTTGGGACAGGATTCTGGAAATCCGGCAGCGTTCGGCGCGCCAACCATGTATGTTGATACTGATGGTCACTTGAAGGATGAATTGAATGGCTTCCATGTGAATGCATCACGTGGTGTTGATTGGGGTGCCGTCAGTCGTGTCAAGTTTGGTGCACGTTTTACTGACCGCGAAAAATCGTATAGCCAAACGACATGGAATGTCTCCCCAACAGGAACGATACCTGATTCAGCATATGAAACCATACGCGTCGACGGCTTTGCTCCGTTTATTGCACTGAAAAATTTTGATGCGTCTTCTTTCGCAGCCTTTGGTGCGAATGTATTTGATTCTACCGGCCGCCCGCAGACACAGAATGATTTACTCTCAGGCTGGAAAGTGAAAGAGCGTAGTTCGTCGCTTTACGCTCAGGCTGATCTGGATGGCACAGTGGCGGGAACAGCATATCGCGGCAATGCCGGTGTGCGCGTTGTGCATACCAGCCAGACTGGCGAAGGCATGCAGTCATTGAGCGGCGCGACGCCAACACCAGTGCAGGGTGGAACTTCTTATACAGAGGTATTGCCTAGCCTGAATTTGATATTTGCCATGGACGACAAGCAAGAAAAGCAAGTGCGTTTCAGTTTGGCACGCGCCATGTCACGCGCACCGCTGGATGAAATGCGTGCTTCACGCAATTTGTATGTTGATCCCAATCCTGTGCAACCTTTGACAGGTAGTGCCGGTAATCCAGAATTGAAGCCAATGATGTCAAATCAGATGGATCTGGCTTATCAATGGTATTTCGCCAAAGGTGCCCTGGCATCGGCTGGTGTGTTCTATAAACAAGTCTCACGCTATATAGGTATCACACAGGATACGACCAGCATCAATGGCCGTACTGCGCTGATCACGCGCTCTGTCAATGGTGGTGGTGGCAATGTCAAAGGTCTGGAACTTGTGTATCAGCAGGCATTCACAGGCTTGCCTGCACCATTTGATGGTTTGGGTGTGTACAGTAATTATGCCTATACAGAAAGTGACATCAAAGAAAATATGCCTTCTGTTAATCCTTTCCCTATTGAAGGTTTGATGAAACACAATGGTGGCATCACTGTCTGGTACGAGAAAGCTGGTTATGAAGCACGACTTTCTGCCAACTACCATAGTGCCTTCGTACGTAACCCGACCTGGGCTGCAGGTCAGTTGATAGTGAATGGTGCAGAAACTTATCTGACCTTGAATTTGTCCAAACAACTTACACCTCAGTTGCAAGTGCGATTTGGTATTGACAACATGACTAACCAAAAAGTTGTTTATACGAGTGCAAATAATCCGTATCAACAAGAAGTGACAGAATTTGGTCGTCGTTTTAATTTGGGACTTACTTACAAGATGTAATATTTTAAGAAAAAAGGGGGGCGATGTAAATCGTCCCCCTTTTTTTGTCTGGTAAATTTGCATGTACGTAAAAATCATCAAGTCATGAAAGCATCTCACTTCGTTTGTACTCTGTTTTTTGCGTTGATGAGTTACGCCAGTACCAATGCACGAACTTTGCCAGGTGCGGAGGTGACAGATGTCCCATTTGCGGATTCGGCACAAGTCAAAACACAAAGAAGCTTTGCCAAAGGATCGGATATTAGCTGGCTGTCAGAGATGGAAGCATCCGGGTATCAATTTTTTAGCAAGACAGGCATCAGGCAAGATATTTTCCTTACTCTAAAAGAGCAAGGCATGAACGCGGTGCGTTTGCGCGTATGGGTGAGTCCTGCAGACGGCTGGAATGGTTTGTCCGATGTCTTAAGCAAAGCAAAGCGTGCTAAACAGGCGGGCATGCGCATCATGATTGATTTTCATTACAGCGACACCTGGGCTGACCCCGCACATCAGACCAAGCCTGCTGCCTGGCGTCAACACAGTATTGCTGAATTGCATGCAGACATTGTGCAACATACCTCTGCAAGCTTGCTTGCGCTGAGGGAAGCTGGCATTTCCCCTGAATGGGTACAGGTTGGTAACGAAACCAATGACGGTATGCTTTGGGACAGTGCACGGCCTTCCAAGTCTGCCAGTAATATGAAAAATTATGCGGAATTGACGACTGCTGCATACGATGCAGTCAAGCAGATTTTCCCTGCCGCTCTTGTCATTGTGCATCTCGCCAATTGTCATAACAACGAAGGGTTTCGCTGGATCTTTGATGGCTTGAAAAACAATGGTGGGAAGTTTGATGTCATTGGCGTATCATCATACCCGCTGGAGGCTGTTGGCCACACATGGCAATCAGCAAACAAGGCATGCGTTGCGAATTTGAATGATATGGTCGATCGTTATCAAGTACCGGTCATGGTGACAGAGGTTGGTGTACCTTGGGACCATCCACATGCGAAAACCATTTTAAGTGATGTCATTGCCAAGGTCCGCTCAGTCAATCAGAAACAGGGCCTGGGCGTGATGTATTGGGAAGCCCAGTCCTACAGAAAATGGAAAGGCTATTCCTTCGGTGCTTTTGATGACACAGGAAAGCCGACTGAGGCGCTGGACGCATTTTTAAACTAAAGCGTAAAAAGGGGTTTCGTAGCTATACGCGATGACGCAGTATCCAGAATTTTGCATTGCTGCCTGGCGTCGCTGGGCGGACGCACGTTGCAGATCAGTAGTGCGCGTGACTACTGATGAAATGATGGTGAGTTAAGATTTGACCTTAGCTGACGTTACGATGGGCAGGTCGATGTAGAATTTGGCACCGCGCCCAGGGCGGGATTCAAAACCGATATTGCCATCCATTCTTTCGACCAGTTCACGGGTAATCGCCAGACCTAAACCTGTGCCGCCATTCTGGCGCGTGTCTGATGAATCTGCCTGAGCAAATTTTTGAAATATCCTGTCCCTGAATTCGTGTGGCACACCGGCACCGTGGTCGATCACATTGATGCGTACCCGCCGTTCGTTGGCGTTGGTTGTGATGTCTACCGTGCCTTTTTCGGGAGAGTATTTGATGGCATTCGACAGCAAGTTGGACAGGACCTGCATGAATCTTTGCGTGTCGACCGAAACGCTGACTGCGGGAACAGGTTGCGCAAGTCGCAATGATACATTGCGTTGAGCACCGAAAGTCTGATTGGATTCTATTGCCTGTATCAATACATCAGACAAGGGCACTGTCTGAAACTGGAAAACCATTTTGCCAGCAGACAATTTTTCCATATCCAGCAAATCATTGATCAAAAAGGTCAGGCGCAGACAATTTTTGGTGGCAATATCCAGCATCTGTTGGATACGGTCAGGAAAACTACCCAGCGCACCGCCAGAAATCAAACCCAATGCACCCGTGATGGATGTCAGGGGTGTGCGCAATTCGTGGCTAACAGTGGAGATAAATTCATTCTTGATTTGTTCGATACGTTTTCGTTCTGTGATATCGCGCATCAGACCGATATACAGGGGTTTACCCTGACGCTTGACAGCAGACATGGATACGTCAAGAGGGAACAGACTACCATCTTTCCTGCGCCCGGTGACTTCACGTCCTATGCCTATAATATCTTTTACCACGCTGACTTTGCCAGGATGTGCATTTTCATCCTGCATGGGTTTGGTCTGATCTGTCCCGTTGCCAGCATCTGACTGATCAGCATACGCCTGCGGCATCAACTGGCGTATGTGCTGACCGGGCAGGTCGTCAATGCCATAACCAAAAATATGGGCAGCAGCATTATTGACGCTGAGTATATATTCATCTTCATTCAGGGTGATGATGCCATCCAGAACATTGTCAACAATGGTGCTGGTATGGGCGGCATGATCACGCAGTGATTCTTCAGAAGCTTTTCTTTCGCTGATGTCCTGGAAAGTACCATATACGCGCAAACAGACATTGTTTTCAACTTGCGGGAAACCGATAACATGCACACAGCGTTCATTTCCGCGTGCTGTGATGATGCACATCTCTGCATCAAAACCCTTGCCTTCACGCAGGGCTGCACCGACAAGCTGTATTATTTTTTGCTGGTAGCTCTCGTTCTTATAAAAACTGATGGCATGTTCTACCGTGCAGCTAAAATCGTCATCCACTTCATGAATTTCCCGGGTGACTTTGCTCCAGTTCAATTGCCTGGTTTGCGCGTCCAGTTCCCAAGTACCTATACGGGCTGCGGTATTCGATTTTTCCAACAATTCATAGGCATGTTCCAGTTCTGCTTCTGCTTCTTTCTGTATGGTGATATCAGCATGACTGCCTGACATGATCAGCGGCTGCCCATCCGGGCTCCAACTGACCACGCAACCTCGATCATGTATCCAGATCCAGTGCCCATCCTTGTGCCGCATGCGGCTTTTTAGATCAAAATATTCAATTTCGCCACGGAAATGCTGATCGATCAGGGCACTGGTAAGCTTCAGGTCTTCTGGATGACATAGCTTGAGCCAGGTATCTACCGTGGTTGGGCTGAGTTCTGCCAGTGTATAACCCAGCATTTCCGCCCAGCGTTCGTTGTAGATGGTTTCGCCGGTAACGACATTGCATTCCCAGGTGCCGATATTGGTACCTTTGATGACGTTTGCCAGTTGACGCTCTGTTTCATGCCTGTGCTTTTGTACGCGGGCAGCGCTGATCAATTGTCCCAGTGTGCTGAACAGAGGTTTTAGAAATGCAATCAAAGCGTCATCTGCATGAACTTCACCATCGGAGTCTGCATCCGAATTGTGCAGGCGATTGGCTATGCCGACGATAGCAATCAGCTCCCCATCGTAATGAACGGGGATCCCCAGGAAGTTTTTTAGTGGCCTGAAATGCTCCGGGAAAATGATATCCAGTTCTGCCAGGTCCGGTTTGAGCAGCAATGAGGGCTGCGTGGCATTTATCTGGCCAAATAGCTGTGTCAGATGTTGTGATAGCTGGTCCTGTACTTCCAGCACCAAGGGCGTACCCACTATCAGTTCATCATTGGTACTCCAGGCGAGTACCGTTGATTTCAAGACGATTTCATTTTGTTTGCCGTGAAAGACTTCGCTGATAAAACCGCATTGACTTCCAGTCAGGTTCAGAGTGGCTGCCAGCAAGGATTCAAAACCTTTTTCCTGATCGCTTTCGCTGATGAACAGCGCCTGGGTTTTGGCGATGGCATCACTTAACATGCGCTGTTGCTGCAATTGTCTGTCAAGCTCCTGACGCTTCAGGACGCCGCTAACCCAGTCACCCAGCAAACGTACAAATTCAACTTCCACCTCGGAAAATGGGAAAAGGCGTGGATGTGTATCAGAGAAATTCAGGGTCCCGTATTGACGCTCATTCATGTACAGCGTGACAGAAATGTAGCTGACTACACCCAGTTGCGTATAACCTGGGTGACGCAGGTAAAGGCTGTCAAATACATCGGCGATATGAAAGACGGTATTGCTGGCCACGGTGAGTGCGGCAAACGACTGGGACAGCGGGATTTTTTCACCTTCATGAAAACGTTCATCACCGGATTGCCGCAGAACGATTTCACACATTTCATCTTCTATCTTGACAATGTGTCCGGTACTGATACCAAGATAGTCACAGGCCATTTCCAGGGATTGGCGCAACAGGTGTTCTGGGTCCTGGTAAGACAGCGAGGTGATCTCGGTCAACGCCAGCAAGGCATGGTGTTGCCGTTGCTGTTCCTCTCTCGAAAATTCATGTTCCACGCAATCGGCAAGGTCGCGCAGGGCGCTGATGTCGTCCTGACTTAATGTCCTGGGGATGCTATCTATGATGCATAAGGTACCCAGGCGTTGACCATTCCTGGCGCGCAGTGGTGCGCCAGCGTAGAAACGTATATATGGCGCAGCAGTTACCAGTGGATTATCAGTAAAACGTATGTCCAGTTTTGTATCTGGTACGTAAAGTACATCGTGCGATAAGATAGCGTGACCGCAAAACGAAATATCTCTTGGCGTCTGCGTTACATCCAGTCCCTGCCGTGATTTGAACCATTGACGCTCGGTGTCTATCAGTGACACCAGCGCGATGGGGGTTTGAAACATATGCATGGCCAGCCGCGTCAATCTGTCAAAGCGTTCTTCTGCCGGGGTATCAAGAATGGAACAGGCCTGCAGTGTTTGCAGGCGTATTGCTTCATCTTTTGGTAAAGCAGGTGCTTGCATAGCTTAGTTCAGAGGTAAATTTGTCAGCCACTTTTGCAGAGCTTCGCCATGCAGGGGCTTGCTGGCAAAATAGCCTTGCATGGAATCGCAGCCCAGCGTGCGTAAGGTTTCGCGTTCTGCTGCAGTTTCTATACCTTCTGCAATGACACTCAGCCCCAGACCATGCCCCATGGCGATGATGGCCTTGACCAGCCCCTGAGTGCTTGGCTGGGTATCAATGTGGGTAACAAAGCTGCGGTCTATCTTTAATTCACTGACAGGCAGACGTTGTAAATAGGATAGGGAGGAATAGCCTGTACCAAAATCATCAATGGACAGGTCAAGCCCGATATTACGCAAACGCTTGAGCAGACTGATGGTGCTGTCGGGGTCTTCCATGATACCGCTCTCAGTGATTTCCAGCTTCAGCAAGGCTGGGTTGACGGCATAACGCTGTAGCAGGGCAGCGATCTGATCCGGGAAACTGGCGTCCCGCAAATCATGGGTGCTGACATTGACGGCAATGGTTTGTTGCGGATAATCTTGTTGCCAGCTAAGCAGGGTGGTAATGGCTTTTTCCAGCATCCACATGGTCAGCATGCTGATATAGCCGGTGCGTTCAGCAAAGGGGACAAATTCTGCCGGGGAAATGAAGCCGCGTGTTGGATGTTGCCAACGAACCAGTGCCTCAAAGCCATAGGCCTTGCCATCGTTCAGGTGCAGTTTGGGTTGCAGCCACATTTGCAATTCTGAATCTCTGACGGCAGAGCGAAGATCGGATAGCAGGCTTAAATGACTGAGGCGCGAAGCCTCTTGCGCATCGGTGTACCAGGCCGCCGCGCTGGCGCTGCGCTTGGCTGCATACAGAGCGACTTCGGCATTGCGTATTAATGTCATTAACGGTAGCGCATTGTCCATCGTGATGGCAAGACCAAACACCAGGCTTACATCGACAGAATATTGCGCGCACTTGACCGGCTCAGCCATGATGGCATCAATGCGCTGATGCAAGGATTCCATAGCGGTTTTGCTGGCGTTAAAGCACAGGATGGCAAAGGCACCACCGGCCATTCTTGCCAGCCAGGGTTTTAACCCGCCATCCTCCTGACTGATGACTGATTTGAGACGTGTGGCTACGTCATAAATGACAGAATCGCCGGTATCAAAGCCCAGGGTTTCATTGATGATTTTCAGGCGGGCCAGATCCATCAATATCAGTCCCTGATGCGGCTCCCCTTTGCCATCATGCGTTTTCAGCATGAAGGTGCGGTTGGGCAGGTCGGTCAGAGAATCATAGTAAGCCAGGTGCTCGACGGTTTGTTCGCGTATGCCGATGGCGGCGGCCATGGCATTCAAGGCTTCGCCTACACGTGCCACTTCTTCAGTCTTACTGGGTATGAAGCGGGTTTGATAGTCGCCCTTGGCGATTTGCAGGGCGCTGGCTTCCAGCCTTTCCAGCGGTTTCACGACACTTCTGGTAGTGAGCCAGGCAAGCAGGGCGGCGACAAACACTGCCAGTAAGGATAGTATGGCTACCATCAAGCCTATTCGTTCAAAATCCTTTTGTGCTTCTGCCTGATGTGTCTGGATCAATTCCTGCTCGCGCTTCAGAAAATTCTTTGAGTCTTTCAGCATGGCATCCAGTGCAGGCTGTACTTGCTGTAAGAACGTTTCTTTGGCTGCTTCCTGACTTTCTTCTTCTAACTGATTAACAGTTTCAAAATAATATTTTTGATAAATTTTGCGTTTTTCTTTCAGTATCTTTAGATTTCGTAATTGTTCTTCGTCACTGAGTGTGGTTTCCAGCGCGGCAATCAATTGATCCATGCGGCGATTTTTTTCGTCAACAGCGGTGTATTCAGGTACGCGCAGTTCACGTGACACCGTTAACAGTTTAAGCATGGCGCGACCAACATTTTCTGTGGATACGCTCAATTCCTGCACATATAGCAGGCTTTGCATATCCTTGCGGGCAAATTGCTCGCTCAGTGTCGTCATTTTACGAATTTGTGAAATTGGTAACAACAGGACGATGGTGAAGAGTACCAATAGCAAACCATAACTGAGTGCCAGCCGCACGCCAATACGGCGCAGACGCAGGAAATGTACAAGGCGGTCAAAGCTGTAACGCATGGCAATATCAGTCCACAAGTGAATGTCTGCCCAATGTTAATACACTATTAATTCCAAGGGCAACATCAATGTCTGCATCAACCGAGCCAGAACAACATCAATCTGGATTTGACATGCAGCACGCCCTAGTGTAACCGTGAAATGAATTCTTGCTTATCGTGCTATCAATAGATAGACCAGCAACAGATTGGCAACGATGGAGACGATGGCCAGGGTGCGCCAGAGCGACAGTGGGTCGCGCTGGGCCAGTGGTTTGATAGCCGGTGCGGGTAGGGGATGGGCGGCACCACGTTCGAGTGCCAGCAGAAATTCTTCCGTTGTTTCAAAGCGGTCTTGCGGGTCACGGGCAACTGCTTTCAATAGGACATTTTCCAGCCAGTGCGGCAGGTCCGGTCGATAGCGACCCGGCGGCACCGGTTCACCGAATTTTGGGCGCTGGAATGGCTCAACTTCACCATAAGGATAGTGCCGGGTCAGCAGGTAATACAGGGTTACACCGGTGGCATAGATATCCGTTGCCCTGGATGGTGGTTCTCCCTGGAATTGTTCCGGTGCCAGAAAAGAGGGCGTTCCTGCCAGATTGAAATTGCTGACCTGCGAGCTATCCTTGCTGTCAAAGCCAGATTGTGCTACACCCAGATCCAGAATGCGGATTTCATCGTCGTCACCCAAATGCACATTGGCAGGCTTGAGGTCGCGGTGCAGTATGCTGCGCCTGTGCAGGGCACCGACAGCACGCACCAGTTTGCCACCATATCCCACAGCTTCTGGGATAGTAAAGTGTTGCCCGGCATCCAAACGCCTTTGCAGGGAATCACCAGCATGCCAGGTGGACAGATAATATAAGTAATTTCTTTGCTCAGGCGTGATCACCTGCGGGAAAAAACGGGCGACTACCCGTTTCGCCAGCCAGGCTTCGTGGGCAAAGGCCGAACGTTCCTGAGCATCTGTGGCGCGATCGGGGTGCAGGGTTTTCAACACCAGCTTGCGATGATGTAACGGATCAGTTACGCGGTATAGCAGGGTGGTCTGTGAGGTATGCATGATCTCATCAATCACATAACCATCCAGCGTCTGGCCGGGTTTCATGCGTGGTGGCACGGGCAATACATGCAATTCAGTGATGGCATCACGCAAATCACCTTCTGGCAATTCTTGTACGCGGACTACCACTGCGCTGCAATTATCTTGAGAGCCAGCTTTTATTGCTGCTTCACATAATGCGGCACTGGCTTGTTCCGGGCTTAAGGTTTGAGCGCCGACCTGCTGCAGGTAATCACACAGGTCATATTCGCTGATGGTGGCCCAGATGCCATCGCAAGCAAGCAAAAAGACATCGCCGACACGCAATTCACCCATGCCATGATCAATCACAAGGTGTGAATCCAGACCTATTGCACGCGTCAGCACATGCTGCATTTCTGGCCTGTCCCAGACATGATCCTGGGTCAATTTCTGTAGTGAACCATTACGTAACAGGTAGCAGCGGGTATCGCCGACGTGCGCGCTGTAATACATACGGCCACGTAATACCAGCGTGGTCAGAGTAGTCGCCATGCCAGCCAGTTCGCGCCGGACTGAGCCTTGCTGCTGCACCCAGCTATTCATGGCAACCACCACTTTTTCCAGTGCAGTGGTGACTTCCCAGGTGTCCGGGGTGGCGTAGTAATCGGTCAGCAAACCGCGCACCACATATTCAGCCGCTTCCCTCCCACCTTCGCTGCCAGAGACGCCGTCAGCAATGGCCAGTATCATCCCCTTGCTTGATAATTCCGGGTCGCCCGGCGTCACCATACCGACAAAATCTTCATTCCGGCTACGTACCCCTGCAACAGACTGATAGCCGGTGGTGACAATAAGAGGCATGGTGTGGGTTAATTCTCAGGTAATCAGATTTTTGCGGTGGTCATGGCAGCAGACCCCCAAGTGGTGCGCCAACGTTTCTTCACCAATGATAAACCGATCAGGGCGACAATGGCCAAGCCAGCAAAAATCGACAAACCCAGTTGATAGCTACCGGTGATCTGACGTGAATAACCCATACTGGCCGCCAGATAAAAGCCGCCGATACCACCAGCCATACCGACCAGACCAGTCATCACACCCATCTCTTTACGGAAGCGCTGAGGTACCAACTGGAATACTGCTCCATTGCCGGTACCCAGAGCCAGCATGGCGACTACAAAAACAACCACCGCAGCTACTGACGACTGCAAGCCTGTGGCTGCGATAAACAAGAAAGCAGCAGCAATGCTATACATCACTGACAAGGTTTTGATCCCACCTATGCGGTCAGCAATACGTCCACCAAATGGGCGCACCAGTGAACCGGCAAATACGCAGGCAGCCGTAAAATAACCGGCATGTATCGGCGACAAGCCATATTGAGTATTGAAATAAATAGTCAATGAAGATGCCAGGCCAGAAAAACCACCAAAGGTTACGCTATAGAAGAACATGAACCACCAGGCATCCTTGTCTTTCAGCACGGCCAGGTATTCGCTCAGTGATTTGCTCGGTGTTTCGCCAGGGGCATCCTTGGCAAAGACCAGATACACAACCAGTGCTACCAATAACGGGATCAGCGCTAGTCCGAATACATTCGACCAGCCATAGGCAATGGCCAGCGCTGGTGCAAACAAGGCAGCAAACGCAGTACCTGAATTGCCTGCACCGGCAATACCCAGTGCCGTACCCTGATGTTCTGGCGGATACCAGCGGGAAGCCAGCGGCAACGCGACTGCAAAGGCAGAACCAGCCACCCCCAGGATTACACCCAGGAATAATAATTGTTCATAACTATGTATGTTTCCCAGCCAGGCCCAGCACAGACCTGCCAGCACCACAACCTGACCTATCAGGCCAGCTTTTTTGGGTTTCAGGTGATCGACCAGTATGCCCATCACGATACGCAGCAGGGCACCAGCCAGCAAAGGCGTGGCAACAATTAAACCTTTTTGCGCAGCGGTCAGCCCCAGGTCTTTGGATATCTGTATCGCCAATGGACCCAATAGGACCCAGACCATGAAACTCAGGTCAAAGTAAAAGAATGCCGCTAACAGTGTTGGCGGATGGCCTGCTTTCCAGAATGATGTTTTTTGCATGATCGCTCCAATGGTGAACGATGATGCCACTTGCAAGTGCCGTGCCATCAAATTGTGCGGGATATGTAGGGCTCAATTGTTAAATATGATGGAAAATGCGCGAAAAATGTGCATTGCGTAAATTAAATGGTGCAGCGCACTAGTTTGGCATGGGATTTTTTTGTAAAACTTGAATTTTTTATGCTGCGCTTCAGTAAGTGGCACTACTTATTATGCTGATTGATTAATTGTTGGTTTTCCCTGTGCAAAGCTATTTTATATACGGTTATATTGGTGCGCGCAGAATAAAGCGGGAAAGTTGATTTCCCAGAAATTTCGAACTGGCATTGCTCTTGCTTATAGATCGCGGAGACATGCAAAGGAGCAGCCATGAAGAAATTAAAGCTAGTGATGGTCGGGAATGGTATGGCAGGTGTGCGTACCCTTGAAGAGTTGATCAAGATTGCCCCGGATTTGTACGACATTACCGTTTTTGGTGCAGAACCCTATGCCAATTACAACCGCATCTTGTTATCACCGGTGCTGGCAGGTGAGCAAACTATCAAGGACATCATGCTCAATGATGTGGATTGGTATGAAGAAAATAATATCACTCTGCACCTCGGTAAAAAAATCACCAAAATCGATCGCCATAAACGTATCGTGATTGCCGAAGATGGTACCCAGACCGAATACGACCGTTTGCTGTTGGCGACTGGTTCCACTCCTTTCATGTTGCCAGTGCCTGGCAAAGACCTCAAGGGCGTGATCGCCTACCGCGATATTCATGATACCAACGCCATGATCGCCGCTGCGCAAGAACATACACATGCTGTCGTCATCGGCGGTGGTCTGTTGGGGCTGGAAGCTGCAAACGGTCTCAAAATGCGTGGCATGAGCGTGTCTGTGGTGCACTTGCCAGGTTGGTTGATGGAGCGTCAACTGGACCCGGTTGCCGGCAAGATGTTGCAAAAATCCCTGGAGGACCGCGGCCTGAACTTCCTGCTTGAAAAAAATACGGAAGCCATCATCGGTGACGACAATGGCCATGTAAAATCGATCCGCTTTACGGATGGCCTGGAAATTCCTGCGCAACTGATTGTTATGGCTGTCGGCATACGTCCAAATACGGCGCTGGCAGAATCTGCCGGTCTGTACTGTAATCGTGGCATCATCGTCAACGACACGATGCAGACTTATGATCCACGTATTTATTCCGTCGGTGAATGCGTAAACCATCGTGGCACGGTCTATGGTCTGGTTGCGCCTTTGTTTGAAATGGCCAAAGTCTGCGCCAATCATTTGGCGAATTTCGGTATTGGTCGTTACCAAGGGTCAGTCACATCCACCAAGTTGAAAGTGACAGGCATTGATCTGTTCTCTGCCGGTGAATTCATGGGTGGTAAGGACACGGAAGAAATCGTTTTGTCTGACCCCATAGGCGGCGTCTACAAAAAGCTGGTGGTGAAAGACGACAAGCTCATTGGTGCCTGCCTGTATGGCGACACTGTGGATGGCAGCTGGTATTTCAAACTGCTGCGTGAAGGTAAGAACATTTCAGAAATCCGCGATTCCCTGATGTTTGGCGAATCGAATACCGGTGACGTTGGCCATGAAGGTCATACCAAGGCCGCTGCCATGCCGGATGATGCCGAGGTCTGCGGATGTAATGGTGTCTGCAAAGGCACCATCGTCAAGGCTATCAAGGAAAAAGGTCTGTTCACGCTCGATGACGTACGCAAGCACACGAAGGCGTCGGCATCCTGCGGTTCCTGTACTGGCCTGGTAGAACAGATCATCATGTTTACGGCGGGTGGTGATTATTCGACTGCGTCGAAAGTCAAACCTATGTGCTCTTGTACTGATCATAGCCATCAACAAGTGCGTGATGCCATCAAGGCCAACAAGTTACTGACGGTTGCAGGCGTGCAGGAGTTCATGGAATGGCGTACACCTAATGGTTGTTCCAGTTGCCGCCCTGCCATCAATTACTACCTGATTTCCACATGGCCGCGTGAAGCCAAGGATGACCCGCAATCGCGCTTCATCAATGAACGCTCACATGCGAATATCCAGAAAGATGGTACTTACTCTGTCATCCCGCGTATGTGGGGTGGTGAAACTAATGCCAGCGAATTGCGCAGGATAGCTGACGTGGTTGATAAATTTAATATACCGACTGTCAAGGTCACCGGTGGTCAGCGTATCGATTTGCTGGGTGTGAAGAAAGAAGACTTGCGCGCAGTATGGCAAGACCTGGGGATGCCGTCTGGTCTGGCTTATGCCAAGGGTTTGCGTACCGTAAAAACCTGTGTGGGTAGCGAATGGTGCCGTTTTGGTACGCAAAATTCGACTCTGATGGGCCAACAGTTGGAACGTGAACTGGCACGCATGTATTCGCCGCACAAGGTCAAACTGGCAGTATCCGGCTGCCCACGTAATTGTGCTGAAGCAGGTATCAAGGACGTTGGTGTGATTGGTGTTGATTCCGGTTGGGAAATTTACGTAGGCGGTAACGGCGGTATCAAAACTGAAGTTGCGCAATTCCTGGTTAAGTTGAAAACCCATGAAGAAGTCATGGAATATACAGGGGCCTTCCTGCAGTTGTATCGCGAAGAAGGCTGGTATCTGGAACGTACGGTACACTACCTTGCCCGTGTCGGTCTTGACTATGTGAAGAAAATCATCCTTGAAGATGACGAGCGCCGCAAAGACCTTTACCAGCGCCTGCTGTTTGCCCTGGAAGGTGAGTCTGATCCATGGCATGAACCAGAAAAAGCCCAGGTCGATACGCGTCAATTTGAACGCTTGCCAGCATAAGGCCAATAAGGCCAATTTAGTTGAGAGGAAAGAACATGAGTCAGGATTGGCAAGTAATTTGTCGTGTTGAAGATATCCCCGTGCTGGGGGCACGCGTAGTGGCGCGTGCAGCCAAGCCGGATGTGGCTATCTTCCGGAATAGTGAAAACAAGGTTTTTGCTTTGTTGGATAAATGTCCGCACAAGGGTGGTCCCTTGTCGCAAGGTATCGTCTTTGGTGAAAAAGTGGCTTGTCCGTTGCATAACTGGAATATTGAATTGCCTACAGGTTGTGCAATTGCACCCGATGAAGGCTGCACGCAAAAATTCAGTCTGAAAGTGGATGCAGATCAGGTGTATCTGGATGCAAATGAGTTGCGTACACTTGCAATAGAGGCTTAGGGCGCTGGACATGCGCAAAACTGCCCCAGCGGTGTTGTAGCTCCTGGTTGTACGAAAAGGTACTGCCGTTGTCGCTGCACCTTGCTGGGGCAATTTTGTGTAAGTCCTAAAACACCACGCCGTGGAAAATTTTACGCGGCGTGTATTTAAAGGCATGTATGACTGAAACCAAATCTACCTGTTGTTATTGCGGCGTTGGTTGCGGTGTAGTAATTGAAAGCGATGGCGGGCAGGTTGTGGGTGTACGTGGCGACCCGGATCACCCAGCCAATTTTGGCCGCCTGTGCAGCAAGGGCAGCACCCTGCATCTGTCTGCGGACTCCAGGATACAGCAACAGGTCAGGGCACTTTATCCCGAAATGCGTGCGCCGTCTGCGGGGCGGGACCAGACACGCCAACGTAGTGACTGGGATACCGTCATCGCCAGTATGGCCGGCAAGTTTGCCGACACCATCAAGGCACACGGCCCCGACAGCGTGGCATTTTATATTTCCGGTCAATTGCTGACCGAAGACTATTACGTCTTCAATAAACTCGCCAAGGGTTTGATAGGTACCAATAATATCGATAGTAACTCACGCCTGTGCATGTCCAGCGCCGTGGCTGGTTACAAGCAGACACTAGGTGCTGACGCACCACCCGCCTGCTATGAAGATATTGATTTGGCCGAAGTGATTTTCATCGTTGGTTCCAACGCCGCTTATGCCCATCCTATCTTGTATCGTCGACTGGAACAGGCCAGGGAAAAAAATCCGGCACTGAAAGTAATCGTCGCGGACCCACGTCGAACCGATACTGCCCGGGAAGCAGATTTGTTCCTGCCTATCTTGCCAGGCACCGACGTTGCCTTGTTCAACGGTATGCTGCATCTTTGTCTGTGGGAAGACCTGATTGATGTCGATTATATCCAGGCGCATACAGAAGGCTTTGCCGAACTCAAGCAAACCGTGCGTGATTACACGCCTGCAGCTGTGGCCAAGACCTGTGGCATCAAGGAAGCTGATCTGGTGCAGGCAGCACGCTGGTTTGGACAGTCCAAAGCCAGCCTGTCCCTGTATTGCCAGGGACTGAATCAGTCTTCGTCGGGTACTGCAAAAAATGCGGCACTGATCAATCTGCATCTGGCTACCCATCAAATCGGCAAGCCGGGTGCCGGACCGTTTTCTCTGACCGGGCAGCCAAACGCCATGGGCGGGCGTGAGGTCGGTGGTATGGCCAACCTGATGTCCGGCCACCGCGATCTTGGCAATGCTGAGCATCGCGCAGAAATGGCGGCTTACTGGGGTGTTGATGACGTACCCGCCACACCAGGTAAAACGGCAGTGGAAATGTTTGAAGCTGTCAGACAGGGTGATATCAAGATCATATGGATAGTTTGCACCAATCCAGCGCAATCCATGCCTGAGCAAAACCTGATACGCGAAGCCTTGCAAAAAGCTGAGCTGGTCATTGTGCAAGAGGCTTATGCCAGCACTGCGACAGTGCCGTATGCAGACGTTCTTTTGCCAGCCAGCACATGGGCCGAGAAGACCGGCACTGTCACCAATTCAGAACGCCGTATTTCACGTGTACGTCCTGTCATACCAGCGCCCGGTGAAGCCAGACATGACTGGCAAATTGCCAGCCAGTTTGCCCAGATGCTAGCCCCTTTACTGGGGAAATCACCAGCGGGTTTTGCTTACAGTAGTGATGAACAGGTCTGGAATGAACACCGCGACAGCACCCGTGGCCGTGATCTCGATATCACTGGTTTGTCGTACGCCATACTTGAACAGCAGGGGCCGCAACAATGGCCTTATCCAGCAGGTGCTAGCGCAGGCAAACAACGTTTGTATGAAGACGGCATCTTCCCTACACCCAGTGGTCGTGCACGTTTCGTCAATACCGCGTATCAGCCGGTCAAGGATGCTGTTGATGCACGTTACCCATTCTCATTGAATACCGGTCGCCTGCGTGATCAATGGCATGGTATGAGCCGCACGGGTACCGTGGCGCAATTGTTTGCCCATGTGGCCGAGCCTGGCATCAGCATGGAAACCACGGACATGCAAAGGCGTTTTCTCAAACCAGGTGATCTGGTACATGTCAGCAGTCGCCGTGGTACCGTCATTTTGCCTGTTGTTGAAAGCGATGAGCAGCGTGCTGGCCAGGTCTTCATTGCCATGCATTGGGGGGAAGAATACGTGTCTGGACGTGGTCATGCACAGAATGCCAGCTACGGCGTAAATGCCCTGACTTCGCCAGCGATAGACCCCAGTTCCAAGCAGCCAGAACTGAAAGCTGCAGCTGTCAAGATTCTGAAGGCTGAATTACCATGGCGTTTTGTTGTTTTTGCCTGGCTTGACAGTGATGCCGCGTATCAGGTACAGGCTGCATTACGTCCTTATATGCGCGAATTTGCCTATGCCTCATGTACGCCATTTGGACGTGACAAAGTCGGTGTCATTTTCCGGGCTGCAAATGAAGAAGCTGTTGCTGGTGATGTGCTCGAAAAAATTGAACAACTGTTTGGCATACACGGCACCGATGTATTGCGTTATGACGACAAGCGTCGCTGTGTTTCGCGCCATATTCTGGTCAAAGAAGGCAGTCTGGCTGCTGTCGCACTGGCTGGTGACGTGGCAGCCGAAGGCTGGCTCAAGGATTTCCTGCAGGCACAGGAACCTGTGGCGAGGTTGGGGCGTTTGTTACTGATGCCAAGCACCACGCCACCGCAGGGCTTTGCGGCACGTGGCAAAGTGATCTGCAGTTGCCTGAATGTGACTGACACAGAAATCAATGCAGCCCTGACTGGTATGGATGGCTTGCCAGCCGATGTATTGACCGCATTGCAGGGTAAATTGAAATGTGGTACCAACTGTGGATCTTGTGTACCTGAGCTGAAGAAAATAATCAGCATCAGCGTACAGCAAAAAGCTGCATAGGGCGTTTGACAAACATAAACAGAAAATGGGCATTGAAAGACTGGACCCGGCTTCAGGCGCAGCAGGCAGGCTGATTGATTTGTCTGATGCCTATGCGCTCTATCCGGCTGAGAGCAATCATCTCGAAAGCGTGGCAGCACTGGCGCAAGACAATGTGATGTTTTAGGCTGCCACGTTGATGGGCAACTGGCAGCCTGTGGTGCAGTCAAAATCCTGTTTGATGACCAGGCTCAGCTAAGATATGGTGAAATCAAACGCGTGTTTGTGCTGGACGAGTTTCGCGGCAAGGGCTTATCGAAACTTATCATGCGTGCGCTGGAAGATCATTTGCTGACGCATGATATACGTGTCGCCAGACTGGAAACCGGCATCACGCAGCCAGAGGCCCTGGGTTTGTATTTTCGCCTTGGTTATACAGAACGTGCAGCTTTTGGTGATTACGAGGAAGATCCTTTGAGCGTTTTCATGGAAAAGAATCTGCTGGTCTGAAGGCATGAATAGCAAGCACGTTGCCTGCAGCCGGCCATCAGGCCGCCTGCCTGCGCAAACTCAGCAACATCGCCCCAAATGAAATAAAGGCGGCGCCAACAACACGGTTAATCCATTTGACGAAATGCGGTTTGACCAGGATATGCATGGCCCGCGCAGCCAACTGGGCATACATCAGATGAGTCAGGTAGGACAGACTCATGAAGATAGTCATCAATGAAAAAAACTGCGGTGCCAAAGCTTCCCCTGGTGTGATGAAATGCGGGAACAAGGCTGTAAAAAACATCAGGCCCTTGGGATTGGTGGCAGCTGTCAAAAAAGCTTCAGAAAATAATTTGCGTGGGTGTGGTTTGTTATCTGCCAGCCCGTTTTGTACATCATGCGTCAGTGCGCTACTTTTTCCAAATAACTGTTTGGCACCGATATAAAACAGGTAGAGCGCCCCGGCGATCTTGACTGCTGCAAACAGCATGACTGATGAATTCAGCAATGCCCCCAGACCCAGAAAGGCTGTAGTAGACAGGCAAAAGATGCCACATATATTGCCAAAGGCTGACCACATGACGGCGCGCGCGCCATAACTTGCACCGTTTTTTAACGACAGCAAGGTGGAGGGGCCGGGGCTTAATATGGCAAGGCTGGCTATGGCAGTAAAGGCAAGCATGGTCTGGGTTTGCATTGTTAAATCCTGAATTGGTTTGGAAAAATTTTTTTATCGGCTTATGCCATCTTGGCACCCGTGGCCTGCCGTATCGGAATACCGGCAGGGTCAAAATTCTCCAGACAATATACATTGATGCCAAAATTGTCTGGCGTGACGCGTTTGCGATGAAAAGGATAAATGCCGCAAATCTTGCAAAAATAATGATGCGCCGTGTTGCTATGAAACTGGTATTCACTCAGTGATTCTGCACCTGCCAGTAATTTGAAACGGCTTTCATGTACCTTGACCATCAAGGTATTTTTACGGCGGCAAATTGAACAATCGCACATGGTCAGTTCAGGAAAATCTGTCTCTATTTCAAAACGCACTGCACCACAGTGGCAACTACCCTGACAGCTTTGCATGGGGCGGTGGCCCGGTGATTGATCTTGCATCCTGTGCTTCCTAGGTTATCTGAGACTGGCAGTGTCATAGTACCGGTACGGGCCTGCGTCGTACCGGTACAATTTTCTTTAAAGTAGTAGACTGCCATGGTCGTTCTGCCATGACAATTTCTAATATGCATTTTTCTGTGGCTTCCTGACCATACCTGGCGTTACTGGACAGTTTAATATGTGTCCAAATGTAATCGGCCCCCTTAATTTATTGTAATCATTTTGCAAGCCTTTTATCATGCCCGATTGGCATTTTGCATTGGCCACTTTGTTCCTGTGTTGTTCATTCATTGGTTTATTTCTATGTCATTCATTATCCAGCGTCAGACCGCATCACTAATTTACAGGAATAATGGCGGTCACCATTCATGCTGAATTTTGTACTGAGTCACAGGCGTGTCTCCCGTTGTTTTACCGCACTGGCAGGCTGGATCGGTCTTGCATACAGTATGCAAGGGGCAGCAGTAGCAGCGCCGGATCAGGTTTTTGTATTACCACCTGTACAGGCCAGCACTGCAGACGTGCTGGTGAAAGCATTCCAGTTCAGCGGCAATACCGTGTTCACGACAGAAGAATTGCAGCAAATGGTGCAACTGTATATCGGGCGTCGCGTTACACCCGCCGAACTGGAAGAACTGCGCATCAGCATTACCCGCAGATATATTGCCACGGGTTATCTGAACTCTGGTGCTGTACTGGTGGTGGCTGATGGACAAGAAGCGTTTCCCAACGGTCTGGTCCGCATACGCCTGATAGAAGGGCGTATCAGTCAGGTCAACATCAGGGGACAGGGCCGGTTGCAGCCACAATACCTGAAGCAAAGATTGGTACACCCATCGGAAGTATTCAATATGCCAGTCTTGCAGCAAAGATTCCAGTTATTGCTTACTGACCCCTTGTTTGAAAAAATCAATAGTCGCCTGATTCCCGGTGATGTAACAGGCACAGCCATATTGGATATCGATGTGCAGCGTGCATCAGCCTATGGCATGACAGTTTTTTTTAATAATTACCGTGCGCCGTCTATCGGTTCTGAAGTGCTGGGCAGTGCGGGCTGGGTTCGTAATTTGACTGGACGTGGTGACGTGCTGGACGCCAGCATCAGCCACAGCGAAGGGGCTGACCCTGTGCATCTTGGCTGGATTATGCCGTTGAATAGCCGTGGCACCAGCTTGAAGCTAAGTGCCGATCAGGGCAGTTCTTCTGTCATAGGTGAATCATTGGCTGCCGTCGATATCAAAAGCCGCAGCTCAGGTGGTGAGGCCGGATTGACACAGACCCTGCAATCTTCCCCGCAAAGGAAAGTGGAGCTGGGTCTCAGCTATGCGCAACGTGAAAGTCACACTACCTTGCTCGGTGAAGCTTTTTCATTTACGCCAGGTGAGCCGGATGGACATTCACGTATCAAGGTCTGGCACTTTTCTCAGGAATGGACCGAACGTGGTGAAACCCAGGCACTGGCATTGCGCAGCGTATTTGCCTTTGGTCACAATAATGTCGATCGCAGCGTAAGCGACGCTGGCGTACCAGCTGCGAGTTATCGTATCTGGACCGGGCAACTGCAATATGTACATAATCTGGCGAATGATGGCAGACAGATCGTCGTGCGTGCATCAGTGCAGCAAACCCCGGACCGCTTGTTGCCGCTGGAACGTTTCTCTGTCGGTGGAGCCGCCACCGTGCGTGGCTATCGTGAAAATGCTTTGGTACGCGACCGTGCTGCTTTGTTGAATGCAGAATTTCATTATCCGCTCAGCTTCACGGCGCTTGAGGGGCAAAAATTGAACCTGATCACCTTTGCCGATATGGCTATTGCAAACAACCAGGATGAGGTGACACAAAAGCTTGCATCGCTGGGGGTGGGCGTGAATTGGCAATGGAATAAATGGAGTGCCGACCTGTTTTTCGCCCATAAGCTCAAGAGCTTGCCAAATGCTGGCAGTGGCAATTTACAGGATCACGGCGTGCATTTTCAAATAGCTTACCACGTGTTTTAAGCGGATAGATAATGCACACCTTCAACCATAAACAATGTGTCCGCAAGGTATTGATCGTATGCCTGACATCGTTCAATTTTTTCTTCCCCGTGGCGTATGCCCAAACGGAAGCGCTAAATAACAACTTGCAATTATGTGAGCGTGGTAATTACAGTCAGGTATTGAATCCTTTGCTGACCCAGTACGCAGCCACCAACGTACAGACAGAAAAAGTCAGGCTGGCAGCAGTTATTGCTGCCAGTTACATACAGATGCAACAGCCCGCGCTGGCTGAATCCTATCTGCGCTTTGCTTATGAGCATGCGGATGTCGCAGTCGATAAAGCTGCTCATGCCATTGCGCTTGGCAACTGGCAGCAAAGCCGTGGCAGTGCAGATGCTGCGCGCGCATCGTATGATGTTGCCATGACCTTAGCGGGGGCAGATGCCGGTATTGCTGTCAGCAGTGGCCTGAATCGCTTGAAACTGGATGGGGGCAAGCTCACGCCTGCTGTCCGCATCAACAATCTGAATACGTACTGGCAGAGATTGCCAGAAGTCAGCAAGCCGCAGGCAAGAATACGCTTTGCCATCAATCTGGGTGCACAGGCAAAAGCTGCAGGGCGGTCTGGCCTGGCTCTGGCATATCAAGCTTTCGACTATGCTCGTCAGTTGGCGCAGGTAGAGCGGGAAACCCGGCTCTTGCTGGAAGCGCTGGACCAACTGGCGCAGATGTATGAAGATGCACTGCGCTATGACGAAGCACTGGCACTCAGCGATCAGGCCGTGTTGACGGCGCAGACCATGGACGCGCATGATTTACTGATCGCCGTCGAACGGCGTCGTGGCCGCATTTTGCGTCAGCGTGGACAGACTGATATGGCAATCGCTGCCTACCAGCGTGCGCTGGATCATATTGAAGCGATTCGTACTGATATCCCGGTGGAATACCAGGATGGTAAATCTTCATTCCGTGAAACACTGGAGCCGGTTTACCTGGGCCTGGCAGATCTGCTGTTGCAGGATGCAGATCAACTGAATGCAGGGAAAAAAGACCAGCAATTACGACGCGCCCGCAATGTGCTTGAACTCATCAAGCAGACCGAGCTGCAGGATTATCTGGGGGATCGTTGTGCGGTTGACAGTGCACGCGCCAATCGCCGCTCATCCACACTTGCGCACGGCACGGCCATCATTTATCCGGTGATTTTGCCGAACCGTATGGAATTACTGGTAGAAACTGCAAATGGTATGCAGCACCGGAGTATCGCGGTTTCCGCAGACAGTTTGCGTGCCGATGTGATTGATTTTGACAGCAGCATACGTGATAACCTGTCTTTCAAACCTCAGGCCAAGCGCTTGTATGACATGTTGCTGGCACCGGTAGATAGCCTGCTGCAACAAGAAAAAATAGAAACCCTGGTAATTATTCCCGACGGCGTCTTGCGCCTGCTGCCATTTGCAGCCTTGCATGATGGACAGCATTTTGCCATAGAAAAATATGCGATAGCCATCGTCCCTGCACTGACATTGACAAATACAATTGCACGAGAACAGCAAGGAGCCAGCATGAAAACCCTGCTGGCAGGAATGAGTGAACCGGGGGCCGTCGTTGATAAATTACCGGCTGTCATGGTAGAACAGCTGCTGGCTGCCAGCCCGCAATCATCGGCGGCAGGCAGACAAATCAGTCGTGGCAGTTTCACCCGCAACATGCGTAACCTGCCAGCAGCCAAACCCGGTGCTGACAGCAGCGGCACCATGTCTGCTACTGAGAAACAGCAGCGGCACCAGCAATTGCAGCAAATGCTCTCACTCAATGGAGTCGATGAAGAAATACGCCTGCTGGAAAAATTCACGCCCGGTCAGACCTTGTTGAACGCCAGTTTTACTGTTTCTGCCTTCGCCGGAAAAATGAAAACCGGTGATTACCAGATCGTGCATATCGCGTCACATGGCGTATTCGGTGGCACGGCGGAGAGCAGTTTTTTAATGGCGCATGATGACCTCATCACCATGAATGGCTTGCAGCAATTATTGCGTGAAGGCGAGAAAAACAGTCGTGGACTGGAACTGCTGACCCTATCCGCTTGTGAAACTGCCGAAGGTGATGACAGAGCGCCGCTGGGTCTGAGTGGTGCGGCCTTGAAAGCGCATGCCAAAAGCGCACTCGGCTCGCTATGGCCGGTATCTGATGACGCCGCCAGTGCGCTGATGGTGCAGTTTTATCGCAATCTGTCTTTGCCGGGAAACAGCAAGGTACAGGCTTTGCAAAAAGCCCAGCTTAACCTGTTGAAGAACGATAATTTCAGCCATCCTTTTTACTGGGCACCGTTCATTATGGTTGGGAGCTGGTTATGAACACGACTCTGTTGCAATCCTATGCAACGCAAAAGCGCCACCAACATGCCACGCATGTCATGCGTACGGTAATCAGTCTAAGTCTGTTATTTGCTTTCAGCACTGTGCCCATGTTGGTACAAGCCGGTGCTGTCACTGATGGTACGGTTGGCCCGGTGCAAAACTTGTCCGGGAATTTCGTGGTGCCTCAAAATCTGGGTACTACCAAAGGCGGCAATTTATTTCACAGCTTCCGCAGCTTTAGCATAGACAGTGGGGAAACAGCCAATTTCACTACCACTACCGCTTTGCAAAATGTGATTGCACGGGTCACTGGCGGCACGGCTTCCCAGATCAATGGCTTGTTGCAATTGACCGCAGCCACAGGTAGTCAGCCGAATTTTTATTTCATTAATCCGGCAGGCGTGATTTTCGGTGCGGGTGCGGCGCTTGATGTACCGGCAGGCTTGCACATCAGTACCGCCAATTACTTGAAATTTGCAGATGGCAATTTCTATGTCGATACCACGCGTGCCAGTACATTGTCAGCTGCAGCGCCCGAGGCTTTCGGATTTCTGGGTAACACCCGCGCTACACTGGAAGTCAGGGACGGTGCCACATTGGCGACGCGTTCACAGCAGGCAGTCAGCCTGGTTGCTGGCGATATCAGCATCGACAATGCCAGCCTGCAGGCGCCGGGTGGCAACATCCGGGTCGCTGCAGTGGGCAACAGCAAACTGGACGTGCCACTTGCTAGTGGCGATGCAGTCGGCATGAATGGGCAGCTTAATATCCTCAACGGTGGCAGTATCAATAGTCCAGGCAATGGTTTTGTAGATGGCGGACAAATACGCATACAGGCCGGGAATATTGTGATCGATGCGCAGGATTCAACACAGGGGACTGGGGTGTTCAGTAATGCGAAAGATGGTATCGCCAGATCGGGAGACATACAGGTGTCGGCCAGTGGGCAGCTCAGCATACTGAATGGTGCACGCATCTCATCATCGACCTTCACCAATGGCAATGCCGGTACTATCCGTGTTGATGCCGACAGTGCCATGCTGGATGGTCAGGGCCAGGTCACAGGCATTTACAGTCAGGCAAATGATTTTGGTGGCAATGCAGGCAATCTGAGTATCAATATCAAAGGCAAGCTGTCAGTGTTGAATGGGGGCTTGATTTCTTCATCCAGCAATGCGAAGGGCAATGCTGGCACCGTCATTGTCAGCGCCAATGAGATTATGCTGGATGGCAGCGAAGCAAATGGTCCTGATACCGGCATAGTCTCGACCGCCAATAGTGGCAGCAGTAATGCGGGCGGCGGCAATGCAGGCAGGGTCGATGTGTCGGCGAACGGCAAATTGACTATCTTGAGCAGCGCGCAGATTTCATCCGCAACCTATACCGCAGGGCAGGGCGGTGATGTCAAAGTCAGTGCGGGTGAATTGCTGATCAATGGCGATGGCCTGTCGACTGGCATCAACAGTATCTCAGGTGGCAAGGGTAATGCCGGTAATGTGGATGTGGCTGTGCGCGGTGCTGCCAGCATTCAGTCCGAAGGTGGTATATCCACTTCTGCATTTGACAAGGGTAATGCCGGTGCCATCAAATTCCAGGCGAATAGTCTTGCCATTGACGGTCAGGGGCTGAGTGCGGGCATCTACAGTGATGCCGGGGATTTTCGCATGTCGGCCAGTTTTCAGGGCGGCAATGGTGGCAATATCGATGTCAGCGTTGCGGACAAGTTGACACTGACAGACGGTGGCAGAATTTCATCCACCACCTATACCAAAGGCAATAGCGGTAATATCAACGTGACTGGCAAGACCTTGACAGTCACTGGAGGTGATTCAGGCGTGCTGGCGGAAACCATAGGTGCAGGCAATGGCGGCAGTATCCTGGTCCAGGCTGGCCAGTCTGTTTTATTGGAAGCAGGGGGCAGCATTTCTTCTTCTACGCGGTTTATCGGTAATGCCGGTGCCGTCAAGGTTGATGCGCCAGAAATCAATATCAACGGCAAAGGCCAGGCTACCGGCATTTACAGCGATGCCGGTACCCAGGCGCAGGGCAATGCCGGCAGCGTTGACGTGAATGTCAGCGGAAAGCTGAGTCTGACGGATGGCGGACAGATTTCTTCAGCCACAACCAGTTACAGTACCGGTTCTGCGGGTGCCGTCAAGGTCAGTGCCGGTAATCTTGATATGAATGGCAAGACTACCCTGACAGCAGAAGCTGGCAGCGACAAGCCCATCGTCCCTACAGGCATACTCAGCAGTGCCAATGCAGGTGGTGAATACAGTAGCTACTCCAACGGTAACGCTGGTACCGTCGGCGTGACGGCAAACAGCATCAACCTGCGCAATGCTGCACAGATTTCATCCAGCGCTTTTGCTCAAGGCAAGGCTGGCGCTGTCAATGTCAGCGGTGGCAACATCGATATCAGCAGCAATGCCATCATCAGTTCAGAAGCCGGACCTGCTTCCAGCGGCTATGCGGGTAGCGTCAACCTGGCTGCATCAGAAAGTCTGCATATCGATCAAGGCATACTGTCTATCAGCAATGCCGCCCGACTCAGTCAGCCCGGCGCATTGAGTAAAACCCTGCTAACAGTGAATGCGTCTGACATGCAGTTGCAACAGGCACAGATCAGTGCTTCTGCCAACGGTAATGTGGCAGCCAGTGATATTCAGATTACTTACGCCAACCGTTTGTGGAGCCGCGCCAGTGCCATTACTACCAGCGCTCAGGACGGGAATGGCGGCAGCATCGTACTGCGCGGCAGTGGTCCGCTGTTGATCGACAGCTCGCAAATCACCACCTCAGTCAATGGGCTGCAAACTGGCAACGGTGGCGATATCACCATCGCGGCACCGGCTTTAATCCTCAGGAATGGCTTTGTACAGGCAAATACGGCGGCACCCGCCGCCTCTGGCGGCAACGTCAATATCCAGGTAGATGCCACTATTGCCAGCGGCAGTCAGCTACGCATCGGTGGTCCGCCATTGAGTTTTAGTCGCAACAGTGGCAATCTTATTCAGGCCGCCGCTCCTGATGGTGTGAACGGAGTGATAAGATTAAGCAGTCCACAAGTTGATTTCGCAGCCAGCCTGCTGAATTTGTCGGCACAAGCCTATGATTTGGGAGATCTGGCCATGGATTTATGTCGTATTGGTAGCGGCAGTTCACTGAGTCAGGTCGGGCGTGGCGGGCTCTTGCCCAGCTCCACCGGCTTGCTGAAACCCTGAGCTGGTGCATGCCTTGCTGCCTATGATTTCCCACTTTGTTACTGCGCGTCTGGGCAGATGGACGGCTTGGTGCATGCCATTGCTGTTGTGCGGTTTTGCTGCCCTGTTATTGCACTGGTCAGGTGTGCAGGCTGTTGACAATAAACTGCTGGACTTGCAGTTCTGGCTATCACGTGAATATTCGCCACAAGTGGTAGAACATGAACCTGTCATCGTCGGTATCAATGAAGCTTTTCTTGATGAAGTTGACGAGCCTCTGGTCTTGAATCATGTTTACCTGGCCGAATTTTTAAAAACCATGAACCTGGCTGGTGCCAGAGTAGTGGGCATGGATGTCAGCCTTCCAGAAAAACGTTATGACACCCTGGTCTCCACCCGCAAAACGGATGCAGATTTTCACAAGGCGCTGTTGTCTGGCATGCTGGAAGCCATACAGGGAACACCTGTGGTTGCAGCCAAAGTCTGGGATCTGCAACGCAGGCACTTTATTAATATTCAGGTTGATTATGCGGCAGTATTAGGCATGCAGGGCGAACGTTTTCAGGCGGTGGCATCGGCAGAATTTTGCCGCGACAGTGATCAACGCATACGTCACTTCCCCGGCACGCAATGTCAGCCAGATGGTGGTGCACGCGGTTTGGCGACTGAAGTTGCCGCTGCTGCAGGTATCAGGCAAGACTGGTCCGGCCTGATCAATTATCGCCTTGGTGCACGCTTCGACTATATCCCCTTGCAAGAAGTGCTGCAATTGTCAGACAAGGGTAATATTGGCGAATTGAAACGCCGCTTCGAAGGACGTGTCGTCTTGCTGGGGGCAACCATGGAAGCTACTGACCTGGTTGATTTGCCAGTGTCTCTGGCCGCATGGTTACCGGAGGGCGCACCCAATCCAGGTGTCCTGGCACATGCACAACTGCTGCGCAGTATGCTGAACCAGCGCATGATGAAAGTGACAGGCAATAATATTCTGTACCTGCTTTGTTGTATGTTTGTGTTGTTCTGGTTTGGATCTTCGGTAGGCAAAAAAACAGGTTTGTTTGTGCTGGCAGCAGTGGCCTTGCTGGCAGGCAGTACGATCGCCATGCAATATGATGTATGGCTGCCACCAAGTGCCATATTGCTGACGGGTTTGCTGGCGCTGGGCAGCAGTAGTATCTACCACGGCTGGCGGCATTTCATCGACAAGCAACGTTTGAACAAGGCATTTTCTGGTCGCGTCAGCCCTGCTGTGATGGATGAAATTGTCGCCGGACGGGAACACAACTATACCCACAGTCGCCGCTTGCCAGTGTGCGTGCTGTTTTCAGACATTCGCGGTTTTACTACCCTGTGCGAGCATGCGCAGGCTGAGGACGTCGTCAGCCTGCTCAACCGCTATTTTGCGGTGATGAGCAAGATCGTGCATGAACATGGTGGTACCATAGACAAATTCATTGGTGACGGCATGATGGCTTTTTTTGGTGCGCCAAACGCCTTGCCCAGTCCTGAACAAAATGCCTTTGATGCTGCACGTGACATGCTATATGCGCTGGCTGACTTGAACAGCGAATTGCAGCAAGAAGGCAAGCCAGCACTGGCTATAGGGATAGGTCTGCATAGCGGTGATGCCGTTATCGGTCAGGTCGGCTCAGCCGAAAGGCATGAATACACCGCCATAGGGGATACCGTGAATACCGCTGCCAGGATAGAAGGTCTGTGCAAGGATGCCGGTTATCCTGTGGTATGTTCCGACACGGTGGCAGACAAGTTGCAGAACCTGGTTTCTTTTGTTGCTCTCGGTGAAAAACAGCTCAAAGGTCGTTCTGCAATGGCCGTCTTTGGCTGGCAGCTGCCGCAGGAAACCACTACCAATTTTTTGAAGAAGCAGGCAAATCAATGATGTCCACGTTCACATTACGTCGCCTTGTCGGTATTCCTTTACCATTCGTATTTTTGGCTTGCCTGCTCATTTGTGCAATGGTGCGTCCAGTGCATGCAGATACCGCTGTCGGAATGGTGCTGGATGTGCAAGGCAATGGCAAGATGGAAGTGAATGGCGTCAGCAGCAAGTTGCAGTTACTGGCCTACCTGCAACCCAAAATGCAGATTACGGTCGATGCCGGTGCCAGGGCTTCATTGTCACTGTATGCAACCAGATCGGTATATCAGTTGACCGGCCCGGCACAGGTCAGTATAGAGAAAGATGGCGTCATCAGCTTGCAGGGGCAAAAAGCCCTGGTCAAACCCATGGCAGAAAAACTGGTGCGCGCAGCAGAAACCAGCAATGTGATTGCTGGCGCAGTCCGCATGCGCCAGTTGCCGCCACGTATAGCCATTACCGCACCAGAAAATAATAGCCTGTTGCTGGGTGGCCGGCCTGCATTTAGCTGGATGGCAGCCGAAGCGGCTGAATTTGACATCAGCATCCAGGAGACAGGCGAAAAACCTACTGATGAAAAACTGATCGTCAGCCAAAAGCTGAAAGAAAACAACTGGCAATTGCCTGACAATGTCCGGCTGGAAGAAGGCAAGACCTATCGCTGGCAGGTTAGCTATGTGTCTGCCAGAGATGGCAAAACCCAGATGTCACGCGCCGAATTCAGAGTGGCCAGCAAATCAGAAGCCAACGTATTGACCGACTTGCGGCCAGATGAACAGGCTGCGGTTGAAGAATGGGTATTGTATGCTGCCACATTGCAAGGCAAGCGCGCTTATGTCGAATCCCGGCTGGTCTGGCAATCCATCGCCAGACAGCGGCCAGACCTGGCCCGCCTTGGTGAGGGTGGGCAATAAGCTGAATAACAAACGAGCCAGCTGCCTACCTGTTCAACCAAGTGTGTTCAGGCAGATGCGCTCATGCCGGTATCCAGAAAATCGACATGAAAATCAACAATCACCTGACCGGCGATACGCTGCACTGAGCCATCCTTATGCATGCGACTGACGGTCTTGTCTTCACGTGAACGCACATCGATCTGGAATTCAGGATGGTGCTTGCCAAAGGCGTCAACAATGGTTTCCCTGACCTGAGCCAGCAAGGCAGTTTCGGCAGCCGTCACGGTTTCGATGGCATCCTGATTCGCAGCTTCCATGTTGGTGATGGTGTTCTCGCTGTCGCCAAAGAATTGATCAACAGTTTGCTTGAATTCGCGTTGCGTCGTTACACAATACTGTATCTTCGCAATGGGGAACAGACTATGGACAATGCGCGACGCCATCACACGTTCCGGGTCGGTAGTCATGATGACCAGATTATCGGCACTTTCTTCGAGGACGATCCAGTGATGATCTTCGACGTAGGCACGCTTGAAGTTTTTCAGCGCATCTGGACGCACACGGTCTGCCTTGTAAGGCTGGTAGGCGCATTCAAAATAAACTGCCAGTGACTGGCCGATATCGGCAGGCTTGACCTCGAATTCATCGACCAGTATATCTTCCACATCCACACCTTTGCGTCGTGCTGCACGTGCGGCCAGACCCAGTTCCGGGATCGACAGTATCGAAGACTTGATCAGACTGTCAAATTTGGTATGTATCACCTGTGGTGACATCAGACGCTGGGCAAACGCCACTGCCAGGGTATTGCGCAAATAGCGGAAACCTTCTTCCAGCAACTGCGGGAACTGGCAATCATGACGGTTGTTGATCAGTTGCAGTACTCCAAGCAATTCATTGCTTTGTTCATGTACCAATGGACCAGCCAGCATTTGCTTGGTGCGAAAGCCGGTGCGCTGGTCAACACGGCGCAAAAATTCCAGTTTCGGCGAATGGGTTTTCAACTCGGCTTCGTCGTAGACATTGACCAGGTTGATGGTTTGCTTGGTCATGGCGACATAGCCTGCAACACTTTTTTCCGAGATTGGCAGGGCAAAATCCTTGAAGGAACTCAGCCCGGTCTTGACCTTGGATTCAATCGCATTTTTCCTGTAATTGACGGAATACAGCGTCAGGCGTTCACACTCAAACAGCTCGCAAATACTTTGCGACATATCAAGCATGATCTGCTCGATATTGCTGGTTGAATGGATGGCATTCGTGATGGTTTGCAGATGCTTGAAAAAATGTAAGCGAGCATGCACGTCGTCGTTGTCATAGACATCATACTGATCTTGTTGGATACGGCGCACAAAACTCATAAATTTGCTTTCATCAATAGATTTAATCCCGGCTATTCTGCCACAGCCGGGCTGCATCGTCATTGCGACACTGATAAGCTTAAGCGCGTTTTTCGAAAAAGCCTGTGTTTAGCAATTGTTTTAAAGAAATTATCGATATTTTATGACTATCTGTACAATACAAGGGACATTTTTGCCCCTTTAGCCCGATTGTTGATTTACCAGATAGTGATGCGCTTTTCAGGTGCCACGTACATTTTGTCGCCTTCCTTGACATCAAAGGCTGAATAAAATGCAGGCAAATTCGTCAAGGGGCCATTACCACGGAATATGGATGGAGAATGTGGGTCAGTATTCACCCTCAGTATGGTTTCGCCATCACGTGATTTACCGCGCCAGACTTGTGCCCAGCCCATGAAAACGCGTTGGTTGCCAGTGAAGCCGTCTATGACCGGGGCTGGTTTACCGCCCAGCGAAATCTGATACGCTTTATAGGCGATCGATAAGCCGGAATTGTCCGCAATATTCTCACCGAGGGTCAAAGCGCCGTTGACCTTATAGCCAGGTAACGGGCTGTAGGCATTGTACTGGGCTATCATGGCCGCAGTTAATTTGCCAAAGTTGGCCTTGTCTTCCTTGGTCCACCAGTCACGTAAATTGCCGTCACCATCCGATTGACTACCGGAATCATCAAAACCGTGGCTGATTTCATGTCCTATGACTGCGCCTATACCTCCATAATTGACCGCATCGTCGGCAGCAGCATTAAAGAAAGGTGGCTGTAATATCGCTGCCGGGAAGACAATTTCATTCTGCCGTGAATTGTAATAAGCGTTTACGGTCTGTGGGCTCATGCCCCAATCCATGCGGCTGACAGGTTTGCCCAGCTTGGCTAGCTGGCGTTGGAGTTCATGTTCACGGCCACGTATGACATTGCCAACCAGGTCATCCTTGACAATCTCCAGCTTGCTGTAGTCACGCCATTGATCCGGGTAGCCGATCTTTGGATTGAATTTCGCCAGTTTAGCCAATGCTTCCTTCTTGGTTTCCGGGCTCATCCAGCTCAAGGTTTCTATGCTTTGCTTATAGGCTAGCAGCAAATTATTCACCATAGTTTGCATGCGTGCCTTGTTTTCTGGTGGAAAGTATCTTTCTACATACAACTGTCCCAATGCTTCGGACATGGCTTCCTCTACCCTGGCGACACCGCGCTTCCAGCGCTCTTGATTGGCGGGTACGCTACGTAAGGTCTTGCTTGAGAAGTCGAAGTCCTCGTCTACGAAACGCTGGCTGAGAAATTGTGCAAAGGCATTCAATGTCTGCCATTTTAAATAGATTTTCCAGGTTTCAAGTGGCGTGCTGGCAATGATTTTGCTCATTCCACTAAAAAATTCAGGCTGGCGCACGATAACATAGTCCATTTTTCCAGCCATGCCATTGCTGCTGAAATAGTCTGTCCAGTTAAAGCCAGGCGTTAACAACATCAGTTCTTTGAGACCGGTTTTGTTGTAGGTCTTGACTGGATTGCGATTTTCTACTTTGGTCCATTGGATTATGGCTATTTCGGTTTCCAACGCCATGATGGCAACTGCACCCTGTTCGGGATGAGCTTGCCCACTCATATCCAGCATTTTTTCCAGGTGCTTCAGGTATGCTTCGCGGAAACTCTTGAGCTTGGCGTCATCCTGCTTCAAATAGTAGTCACGGTCAGGCATGGTCAAGCCATTTTGGCCCAGATACACAGCATAACGGCTTGAGTCGCGGGCATCCTGGTTAATACCTGTCTGGACAGGCGTATTGACACCGAGCTTGCCCAGTTCGGCCATCAGTGCTGGCAACTTAGCCTTGTCACTCAATGCATCGATAAGGGCAAATTGACCTTGCAATGGTTTGATATCCTGGGAGTTGACACGTGTTTCATCCATGAAGCTATTGAACAGGTCGACAATTTTTTTCTGGTTGCTACCAGCGACGAGTTGCTGGTTGCCTGCCAGCGCCTTGATGATTTCGTAAGAGTTTTTCTCTGACTGATCACGCAACTGATCAAATGAACCAAAGCGTCCGCGATCTGCCGGGATAACCGCTGTTGCCAGCCATTTACCAGACATGTATTGGTAAAAATCATCCTGGGGTCTGACACTTTTATCTATCCATTGTAAATCTATACCCGAGATGAGTTGGCGGGCTGTGTCGCGGCTACTGTCAGTCGCATTATCTGCATACGCCGGTGAGGCAAGCATATTTGCAAACAAGCTGGCGAGTGCGAGAGAAATCAGGGTACGTGGCATGGTATTTCCTGGTGGAAAATTTATGAAGAAGAAAGCAGTATAGATACTCTAAATTAGCTAAAGTTCAGACAATTTAGATAAACTTGTATGGGTGAATGTCAAAAAACCATTGAAAATTTCCTGATAAAGGCAAGCTATGTGGATAACTTGGTTGACCCAAGAAATGACACCGATTAAAAGCATAAAAACCGATGTTTACCCACAGCGAACAAAACCGAGCCTGGCTATTTTTTTGAGAGCTAAAGGGCATGTATTTATTGATGTTTTTCAGTGGGAATTTAGATTTCCTCAACCATAATTATCGACTTTGCATCAGGTGAAAATTTGTCCTACACTGTTTCTATTGCACAGCAATGGGGCAGCCAGGTTTGATAATTCAGGCTCAACAGCATGTTGCATGTTCTCGAATTCCAAAGGAGATCATATGGAACTTCGTATGCAATCCCATCAATGGGAGTCTCGCGCACCGGATTGGACTGCCGCTGCAGTTTCTGGCTTTGTTGGCGGGGCCGCAGTCATGGTTATGGAGTTATTCTGGTCCACCATGGTATTGGATATCAGCCCCTGGGCTGCATCACATCTGATCGCCGCAATGGTCATGGGGCCTGATGTCTTGCAATCGACTGCTTTCAGTTTCAGTGTGGTCGCCGTAGCACTCATTGTTCACTATTTGTTGGGAATCTGTTTCGGTCTGATATTGGCAGCGATTATCGCACCCTTCCGTTTCGATTCCAGCACGGGCATGGTTCTGCTAGTTGGTGCGGTGTTTGGCTTCGGGCTCTATCTGCTCAATTTCTACGGCATGGTTGGCCTTTTCCCTTGGTTTATAGGTATGCGCAACACGCCGACCTTGATGAGCCAGGTTCTGTTCGGTATGACCGCCGCATTAATGTACATGAAGCTGGAACGTTAGAAGTTAGAAAACGGACCAGGTATTTTATTGAATCAGAAGTTCATATATGTGGACGGACATGGTCTTCCGCAGGACTTCGTACGAGGTAAGCGGCTTCCGATTGAGAGATTGCAAGAAGGATGATCCAGATGCCTATGATCATAGCTCTTATCGTCATCGTATTGGGTTCAGTGCTGTTTCATCTGATCAGCCCCTGGTGGCTAACTCCCCTGGCTTCCAATTGGCTGCAGATGGATCATATGTTGATGATCAGCTTCGTCATCACCGGCATCTTTTTCGTTGGTATCAATCTGGCTCTGGTCTATACCTTGATCCGTTTTCGTCATCGTGAAGGTGGCCGGGCCACTTTCATGGCAGATAATCCGAAACTGGAGCGTTGGCTGATCGTCGCTACATCGGCAGGCATCATTGCTTTGTTGGCGCCGGGCTTGTTTGTGTATGCAGAATATATAAACACGCCGCGTGACGCCATCGTGGTTGAAGTCCTCGCGCAGCAATGGCAATGGCGTTTCCGCCTGGCGGGTGTGGATGGCAAGCTGGGGATGACGGATATGCGTTTTGTCAATGCCAGCAATCCTTACGGGATTGCACCCAACGATCCCAGCGGACAAAACAGCATCATTGCAGATAATGGCGAACTGCATTTGCCTATCGGAAAACCGGTCAAGATGCTGTTGCGTTCCAATGATACTTTGCATGATTTCTTTGTTCCGCCATTTCGCGCAAGAATGAATATTGTGCCCGGCATGGTGAGTAGCTTCTGGTTTACACCGACAAAACCAGGGCGCTATGAAGCGATGTGCGCGCAGTTGTGCGGCATAGGTCATGCCAATATGCGGGCCGCTGTTGTAGTTGAGTCACTTGCTGAATATCAGAAGTGGCGTGATGCGCAACCAACTTTTGCAGCAAGCCTGCGCAAATCCGGTCAGCCTGATGTTGCATCGTTACCGGCACCACAGGCAGTGCAAGCAGTACAGGGGCGGGCTTTGTATCTTGCTAAAGGATGTGTTGCTTGTCATTCGATTGATGGCAGCAAGGGAGTTGGTCCAAGTTGGCGAGGCTTGTACGGGAAAACTGAAATGATGGCAGATGGTACATCCGCACTGGTGGATCAGACCTACCTGAGAAATTTTATTCGTGAACCGACAGCCAGGGTCGTGCAGGGATACGCACCCATCATGCCCAAGATAGAACTAAGCGACAGCGAGTTGGCCGCGTTGGTGGCGTATATCCAGACTTTGGCACCAACGTCGGCGATACCACAAGAAGCAAAACAATAAAGACGATTTCCATGTGGGGACAGATATGAGTCACGGTGACAGCGACGAATTACAACACTATCCGCAAGGTTTCTGGACCAAATACGTCTGGAGCCAGGATCACAAGGTGATTGCTATCCAATACACAGTGGTAGCAATTGTAGTCGGCATGGTGGGCCTGGTGCTGTCGAACTTGATGCGTTTGCAATTGGGGTTCCCGGGAAAAATGGGGATTGACGCCAGTCACTATTACCAGTTCATGACCATGCACGGCATGATCATGGTGATCTATCTGTTGACGGCACTATTTTTGGGCGGTTTCGGGAATTTTCTTATCCCCTTGATGGTGGGGGCACGCGACATGGTTTTCCCCTATTTGAATATGTTGAGTTTCTGGTTCTATTTTTTATCAGTGTTGGTCTTGTTGGCCAGTTTTTTTGTAACGGGTGGGCCGACCGGGGCTGGATGGACACTGTATCCGCCACAGGCAATCCTTGCCGGTACGCCAGGGGCTGACTGGGGCATTATCCTGATGCTGGTTTCTCTGGTTATTTTCATTGTGGCTGCAACCATGGGTGGCTTGAATTATGTCACTACAGTGTTACAGGCACGCACAGAAGGGATGACGTTGTTGCGTATGCCCTTGTCGGTGTGGGGGATTTTTACTGCCACCATATTGGCTTTGCTTGCCTTTCCCGCCCTGTTTGTCAGTGGAGTGATGATGTTGCTCGACAAGACTTTGGGTACCAGTTTTTTTATGCCGGCACTGGTATCAATGGGGCAAATGACAAACTATAAAGGGGGCAGCCCCTTATTGTTCCAGCACCTGTTCTGGTTCTTTGGGCACCCTGAAGTGTATATCGTTGCCTTACCAGCATTTGGCATAGTTTCTGATCTGATCTGCGTGCATGCTCGCAAACAGATTTTTGGCTATCGCATGATGGTGTGGGCCATTGTCATTATTGGTGGCCTGAGTTTTGTCGTGTGGGCACATCATATGTTTGTCAGTGGCATGAATCCGTATTTCGGGTTTTTCTTTGCGACCAGTACTTTGATCATTGCAGTGCCCACAGCGATCAAGGTATATAACTGGTTGTTGACATTGTGGCGTGGCGACATACATTTCTCTGTGCCTATGCTGTTTGCACTGGCGTTTCTAAGCACCTTCCTGATAGGTGGGCTGACTGGTTTGTTCCTTGGTAATGTCAGTGTGGATATCCCCTTGTCCAACACTTATTTTGTCGTCGCCCATTTCCATATGGTGATGGGGGTCGCACCCATCCTGACAGTGTTCGGCGGCATCTATCATTGGTATCCCAAAGCCACGGGGCGCATGCTAAACGATACCTTGGGCAAGTTGCATTTCTGGGTCACTTTCCTTGGGACATATGCGATTTTTTTCCCCATGCATTATCTTGGCATACTGGGTATGCCACGCCGTTACTATAATTTTGATAATTACCAATTCATTCCACAATCCGCTCACAACTTGAACAGTTTTATTTCTGTCGTTGCGTTGATAGTTGGTGTAACTCAACTGGTGTTTATTTTCAACCTGATCTGGAGTCTGTTTCACGGCAAAAAAGCAGAAGGAAATCCCTGGCGTTCTGCATCGCTGGAATGGCAGACTCCATTGACGCCACCCGGACATGGTAATTGGGGTTCTGAGTTGCCGGTGGTCGTGCGCGGAGCTTATGCCTATAGCGTACCTGGGACTGCACAAGATTTTATCCCGCAAAATGCACCATTGTCAGACGGAGGGGCAGACCCTGAGCCGCACGCGGGAAAGCCGGTGGCAATATGAATACCATAGCGACGATGGAGAATGCAGGGCAATTCTCGAACGAACCGGATAGCCGTGGCGCATTGAGTGTCGCAGTGTGGGTACTGATTGCGGTGGCTACAGCGCTTTTCTTACTCTTTTTGGCTGCATATGCAATGCGTACGAATGGCAGTGATTGGTCACAGATAGAAATGCCATGGCAATTAGGACTCAGTACTGCTTTGCTCGTCTGTGTCAGCGTGATGTTGCAAGTAGCAAGCCGGTTTGCCCACGCGGCGCAACTTATGCAAAGTCGCCTGTTTTTGATGCTTGGAGCTGTATGTGGGCTGGCTTTCTTGCTGACCCAGTTTTTGGCGTGGCAGGCATTGATGCTCAGACAAGTTGTGATGTCTGGTAATCCGGCTGCAAGTTTCTTTTATTTGTTGACCGCCATGCATGGCTTGCATGTAATCGGAGGCTTGATTTTTTACGCCTTTGTATTCAGTAACGCAAGACGCAATACTGTTTCCGGCAATTTTACCTGGAAAATTTCTTTACTCGCACGCTACTGGCATTTCTTGTTGGCAATCTGGCTCGTACTATTGGTTAGCCTGATTTGGCTGACACCAGAACTGGTCCGGTATATTTGTGGCACGCGTTGATGAGGTGAACTGTATGAATACGTCTGTTTTGTCAACACCTGCTGCTGATACCGGTCTGCCTGGCTTGCGCGGGCTGGTCGCGGACTGGTCATCTGATCAGCATGCTTTCAAGATATCCTGGGGCAAGGCGATGATGTGGTTTTTCTTGCTCAGTGACACTTTCATTTTTAGCTGTTTCCTGACAGGGTATATGTCAGCACGCATGGCGAGTACTGTTCCCTGGCCGAATCCCAGCAAGGTATTTTCACTTAATATCAACGGTACCGAATTGCCTTTGATTTTGATTGCGATCATGACCTTCATCCTCATCAGTAGCAGCGGTACTATGGCCATGGCAGTTAATTTTGCTTATCGACGTGACCGCGTACGTACTGCATTATTGATGTTTGTTACCGCTGCTTTTGGTATCAGTTTTGTTGGTATGCAGGCATTCGAATGGAGTAAGCTGATACTTGAAGAAGGGATACGCCCTTGGGGAAATTCACTTGGCGCAGCACAATTCGGAGCCAGTTTTTTCATGATCACGGGCTTTCACGGCCTACACGTCAGTGCCGGAGTGATTTACTTACTGGTCGTGGCAACCCGCGTATTGCGCGGGCATTATGAACGTAGTGCAAATTACCAGATTGTAGAAATTGCTGGTTTGTACTGGCACTTTGTTGATCTGGTATGGGTGTTTATTTTTGCGTTGTTTTATCTCTGGTGAGGCTATCATGGAAAACACCCATGGACAAACCCATCCTGTAGGCCTGTATCTCAAAGTCTGGGTTTTACTTTTTGTGCTGAGCACGCTGTCTTATCTGGTGGATTATTTTCAATTTCACGGCGCATTGCGATGGGCCTTGATTTTGTTATTAATGATACTCAAGGCGGGTTTGATTGTGGCAATTTTCATGCACCTGGCCTGGGAGCGCCTGGCATTGATCTGCGCAATCTTGTTGCCCCCGGTTTGTGTGCTGGTGCTGGTTGGTTTGATGGCACTTGAAGCCAATTATGTATTTACTTCGCGCATACTGTTTTTTCGATGAAGAATGCAGGTTAAGCTAACCCCCGGTGCTACCAGAGGCTTGCATCAAAGTTGACAACAGTCAGTGGGACCTGCCGGGTGGGGGGGAGTGTAGCCGCTCCTGTACAGTTAAATTTCTCCCAAGCCTGCCATAAAAGCCGTTAGCAGGACTTTCCCCAAATACCATTCACCCAAGTCACTGGCAGCGTTAAGATGACCGTAAGCGCCTGCTTCCACCAAGCCAGTTTGCCATTGTTGTGCACGCTGATTGGCATAGGAGATAGTCGCATAAGGGTCATTACTGCTCGCAATGATCAGTGCTGGAAACCGTAAGGGTATTTCTGGCACGTCGGCAAAACTCACCGCGGCAGCCGGGAAGGCCGCGCTCGTGGTATCAGGCACAGCGACTAACATGGCACCACCTATGCGCTGCTTGCTCCTGGCCGCCCAATGGGCGACCAGCAGGCAAGAGAGACTGTGCGCCACCAGCAACGGTGGTTCTGCGCAAGCGGCAATCGAGCTATCCAGCGCGGCTATCCAGTCATGCAGTTGTGGTTCGTCCCAACTACCTGGTTGAAAACGTTGCTGTACCAGTCCCA
>NZ_JBXASD010000012.1:0-217180 GCF_058808955.1 Undibacterium sp. GW821-FHT11B02
GCTCGCTAAACTGTTGCACCGTATTCACAGCCACCAACTCTTTCCGCAATCTATCCAATCGCTCTTTTCGTCAGCTTCTTTACTTCTCTTCTCGCCCCGCTCTTCTGCGGGAGGCGAACTATAGCAAACTTATCGACCCCTTTGCAAGAACAATTTACTTTACATGCTAATCTTTCAAAAATTGAATCACACCCTCATATAGTTAAGTAAGCGCAGACAAGAAATAGGGCAATGAATTATTCACTCTTTGACAATGCCAGCGACATGCAGCCATGGGTAGAACCCATCTGCGACGGTGCTCTTATCCTCCGACATTTTTCAGTGCAGCATGAAACTGAAATAATGGAAGGTATAGAGCAGGTATTAAGTAAGCATCCTTTCCGGCAGGTGCGTACACCAAACGGCCATCGCATGTCGGTCGCAATGACTTGTTGCGGTGATGTCGGCTGGGTGTCAGATAAAGATGGTTATCGCTATAGCCCTTATGACCCGGAAAATGCCGAGCACTGGCCAGCAATGCCAGAGGGGCTTTCAGTACTGGCCAGACAGGCAGCGTTGGAGGCTGGTTACCCTGACTTCCAACCGGATAGTTGTCTGATCAATCAATATCAAGTCGGATCACGACTGAGTTTGCACCAGGATAAGGATGAGAAAAATTTTGCTGCGCCCATCGTGTCTTTTTCATTAGGTATACCGGCGATCTTTCTTTTTGGCGGCATGCAACGCACCGCCCCTGTCCGACGCTATCATCTGGCACATGGCGATGTAGTTGTCTGGGGTGGCCCTGCACGATTGCGTTACCATGGTGTAGCACCAGTCAAGGAAGCAGCCCACCCTCTATTGGGTACACAAAGAATTAATCTGACATTTCGTCAAGTCATGTAGTAAAACAATAAAATAAATGCTGACTATTCAACATTTCATAATAAAACCAACTAACCATGCCATTTTCGCTAGACAATCTCCTCGTCATAGGAATTTCCTCCCGCGCCTTATTTGATCTGGAAACAGAAGAAACTCTGTTTCAGGAACAAGGACTGGACGCTTATCGCCAACACCAGTTGCAAGAGGAAAACAGTGTCTTAAAGCCAGGTGCCGGCTTTGGCCTGGTAAAAGCCTTACTGAAACTGAATGAACTGACACCTGGTCACAGGCTGGTAGAAGTCGTCATCATGTCACGTAATTCATCTGAGACTTCCTTGCGCATATTTAATTCCATCGCTCACTATGGCCTGGATATTACGCGGGCGGCCTTGTCCGGTGGCGCGCCTTTGGCACCTTATCTGCTGGCTTTCAATGTCAGTCTGTTTTTGTCTCTGCATGAAGATGACGTACAGGCCGCCATCAACTCTGGCGTAGCATCGGCAATGCTATATCGTTTGCCAGAAAATGCTGCTGACCCGGAACAAATTCGTATTGCCTTCGACGGTGACGCAGTAATTTTTTCAGATGAATCTGAACGTATTTATCAAGAGTTTGGCGTGGAAGCCTTTGAAGAGCACGAGAGAGAAAATGCCAAAAAACCTTTACCACAAGGGCCTTTTGCCAGGCTACTGGTGGCACTTTCGTATTTGCAGAATAATTTCAAAACACCGGATGGCCGTGCCTTCCCCCTGCGTACGGCACTGGTAACAGCCCGCGCCTCACCTGCGCATGAGCGTGTGATACGTACGCTGCGTGCATGGAATATCGCAATCGATGAAACTTTCTTTATGGGTGGTGTCAACAAGTCAGCTGTGTTGGCTGCCTTCAAGCCGCATATGTTTTTTGATGACCAGCATGGCCATTGCCTGCATGCATCGAACGTCGTACCTACCGGGCGCGTACCTGTTAAACAATAAAAATAAGTCTCTTAAAAATAAAAAAGCCAGCCTGAAATACCAGACTGGCTTTTTTCACACCGAGTACAAATTAACGCTGTGCCACCGCATCCACTACACACAGGGCTGTCATATTGACGATACGACGAACCGTTGCTGACGGAGTCAAGATATGTACCGGCTTGGCGCAACCCAGCAAGATAGGGCCAATCGCCACGTTATTGCCCGCAGTTGTTTTCAGCAGGTTGTAGGCAATATTTGCGGCATCAATATTCGGCATGACGAGCAGATTTGCATCGCTCTTTAAAGTCGAATTTGGCATCATCTTCTTGCGATAGCTTGCATCGAGTGCCGTATCACCATGCATTTCACCATCGACTTCCAGATCAGGCGCGTCACGCTGAATGATGGCCAAGGCCGCACGCATTTTTTGTGCAGATTCGCTATTGCTGGAGCCGAAATTCGAATGCGATAACAAGGCTGCTTTTGGAAGCAAGCCAAAGCGACGCATTTCTTCTGCAGCCAGAATGGTAATCTCGGCAATTTGCTCTGCCGTCGGGTTTTCATTGACATGCGTATCGACCAGCACAAGCTGGCGATCTGGCAAGACCAGGCCATTCATGGCGGCATAAACGTTCACGCCTTCACGTTTACCCAACACTTGATTGATGTAATTCAGATGCAGACCAGTAGTACCAAAGGTGCCGCAAATCATGCCGTCGGCATCGCCTTTATGGATCATCATGGCACCGATCAGTGAATGACGGCGGCGCATTTCCAGTTTGGCATATTGTTCGGTCACGCCCTTGCGAGCAGTCATCTGATGATAGGTCTGCCAGTAATCACGATAACGATCATCATGCTCAGGGTTGATCACCTGGAAGTCTTCACCAGCCTTGAGACGCAGGCCAAATTTTTCTATGCGCTGATCGAGAATGTGCGGACGGCCCACCAGGATAGGTGTCGCCAGTTTTTCATCCACAATGACCTGTACAGCACGCAAAACTTTTTCTTCTTCGCCTTCTGCAAAGACAATACGCTTGCGTTCTGCAGGGGCTTTTTTGGCGATCTGGAACAGTGGCTTCATGAATGTGCCACTGTGGTACACAAACTGCTGTAGTCTCTCGACATAAGCCTGCATGTCCTTGATCGGGCGCGCTGCCACACCACACTCTTCTGCTGCACGCGCCACTGCCGGGGCAATCTTGATCATCAGGCGCGGATCAAAAGGTTTCGGAATCAGGTATTCAGGGCCAAAAGACAAGTTACTGATGCCGTAGGCAGAGGCAACGATGTCTGACTGCTCAGCCCGGGCCAGTTCAGCAATCGCATGCACAACCGCGATTTCCATTTCACGCGTGATGGTGGTTGCACCACAATCCAAAGCACCACGGAAAATATAAGGGAAACACAAAACGTTGTTGACCTGGTTAGGGTAGTCAGAGCGTCCTGTAGCCATGATGGCATCATCACGCACAGCCTTGACTTCTTCCGGCAAAATTTCAGGTGTAGGGTTGGCCAACGCCAGGATCAGGGGATTTGGTGCCATCAGCTTGACCATATCTTGCTTCAGCACGCCGGCAGCCGACAGGCCCAGGAAAATATCCGCATCAGGCATTACATCACGCAAACTGCGGGCAGTCGTTTCTTGTGCAAAACGTTCTTTGTCCGGGTCCATCAGCTCGACACGACCTTTGTACACCACACCAGCCAGGTCAGTCACGAAAATATTTTCCAGCGGGAAACCCAGGTCCACAATCAAATCCAGACAAGCCAGCGCCGCGGCACCCGCACCAGATACCACCAGCTTGGTATTCTTGATGGTTTTACCAACCACTTTCAAACCATTCAGGATCGCCGCACCAACGATGATCGCTGTGCCATGCTGATCATCGTGAAAGACCGGTATCTTCATGCGTTCACGCAGTTTGCGTTCTATGTAGAAGCATTCTGGTGCCTTGATGTCTTCCAGATTAATGCCGCCAAACGTCGGCTCCAGAGACGCAATGATATCAACCAGTTTATCTGGATCATTTTCGCTGATTTCGATGTCAAATACATCAATACCAGCAAATTTCTTGAACAGGACGCCCTTTCCTTCCATCACTGGTTTGGATGCCAGCGGACCAATATTACCCAGGCCAAGTACCGCCGTACCGTTGGTGATCACACCAACCAGATTGCCACGGGCAGTGTATTTGAATGCTGCTGTCGGGTCAGCCACGATTTCTTCACATGGAGCGGCTACACCGGGGGAGTACGCCAAAGCCAGATCACGTTGATTGGTCAATTGCTTGGTTGCAGTGACGCTGATTTTGCCCGGCGTTGGGAATTCATGATATTCCAGCGCCGCCTGGCGCAATTGTTGACGCATTTGCTCTTTTTGATCTGACGAATCCATGTGCTTGGCCTTCTTTCTATTTTTGCTTACGGAAATCTTACTGCCCGTGATTTTAGCAGAGGGAACCTTCTAACTTTATACGTATTTGTACGACTCATATGCTTTTGGCGCATAACCAAATGCAATTTATTCTGTTAGGCAAGAAAATATAGGAATTAACTATTGGATTAATAAAATTAATTGTCTTTTCAAATCAATTATAAAAATCTATGATCTGTCTCACGTTGATAGCAAACGCAAGCAAGCTTTAGTAAATAACCCAAGGAGAGCACTATGAGCACCCAGGCAAACCCATCCGTCACCATCCAAAACCTTGAATCCGCTTTTGCAGGCGAATCCATGGCCCATATCAAATACCGTTACTTTGCAAAACTGGCACGCGAGGCAGGTGCCATCGAAATTGCAGAAGCCTTTGAAGCCACCGCTGATCAGGAAGTCATGCATGCCTTTGGTCATCTGGATTTGTTATACCCCAAAAACCAGTTGACACCACAACGCGCTCTGGAAATTGCTATTGAAGGTGAAACCTATGAATACACTGAAATGTACCCAAAATTCCGCCATCTCGCTGTGGAAGAAGGTAACCATGCAGCTGTCGCTGAATACGATGAGCAAATCGCCGAATCTAAGGAACACGCTGAAAACTTTAAGCGGACTTTAGAAATCGCAGCAAAGCGCTTTGCTGCACTGGCCAAGGTTGAAGAACGCCATGCCAATCACTATCGGTCAGTACTGGAAGCCAATCAGGCTTGATGCTTTCCAGACCAGCATGTAAGAACACAGCAAAAAACTCGACTATTCAATACACGATACGCCCACTAAGACAGAGGACAACATGAAAACTTACCAATGCATCGTATGCGGCTTCATTTATGATGAATCCATAGGTCTGCCAGAAGAAGGCATCGCCGCAGGTACACGCTGGGACGATATCCCTGCAGACTGGGAATGCCCGGATTGCGGCGTCGCCAAAGCTGATTTTGATATGATAGAAATCTGAGGTCAGTCATGAAACCCATCGTCATCATCGGTTCAGGTCTGGCTGGTTACACAACCGCCAGGGAATTCCGCAAGCTTGATAAAACGACGCCTTTGCTGATCATTACTGGCGATGATGGCGGCTTTTATTCCAAACCCATGCTGTCAAACGCTTTTGCGTTGGGCAAGCAAGCACACCAATTACAAAGCCAGACTGTTGAACAAATGGCTGCGCAATTGAATGCCCATATTCTGACCCGGACCATGGTCAGCGGTATCGATACTGACGCGCAAACTGTACAAACCAATATGGGGGAGTTCGAGTATGCGCAACTGGTCCTGGCGCTGGGTGCGCAAGCCATACGTCTGCCTATCGCGGGCAATGCGGCTGAACAGGCCTTGTCGGTCAACAGCTTGGCTGACTACGTGGTGTTTCGTGACAAGGTGACACAAGCTGGCGACAAGGTGAACGTCACCATCCTGGGGGCTGGATTGATAGGTTGTGAATTCAGTAATGATCTGGCAAGTGCTGGTCATGCCGTCACCCTGATAGACCCGAACACCTTGCCACTGGCAGCACTGGCACCGGTCGCCATTTCACAAGGCTTGCAAGCAGCATTGTTGGAAAAAGGCGTGCAACTGAAGCTTGGCATCACTGCCAGTCAGATTGATCAGCAAGGCAAGGCCCTGTTGGTCACTTTGTCCAATGGCGACAGTTTTGCTACCGACATCGTGTTATCTGCGGTCGGCTTACGTCCCGATACCAGACTGGCCCAGGCAGCACAATTGCGTACTGAACGCGGCATTATAGTGAATGAATATGGCCAGACCAGCGCCAGCAATGTGTATGCCCTTGGTGATTGTGTTCAATATACTCTGGCCGATGGTAGCCAGAACGTCATGCCTTATGTGGCCCCGTTGATGGCAGCAGCGCGGGCAATTGCTGTCAGCCTGACGGGGCAGGCAACCCGCATAGACTTGAAACCAGCTGCGGTACTGGTCAAAACCCCCTGCTATCCGGTTGCCTTGATACCACCAGCTATTAGCATCAGTCAATCAGGCACGTGGGAATCAGAACACACTGCGGGCGTCACCACCAGTCGTTTTTTTGACAGTAACAAGGTCTTGCACGGCTTTGCCGTCGCGCCGCAGGACGCAAAATCAAGAAATGCGCTGATCGCAGAATTGACAGAAGCACAGGCTGCGGCAGTTGTGTAGTTTTCAAATACGTCCAGTCATACAGGCCCGCATTTGTACAGAAATAGCCCAGTTATGTTGAATCCCGGGCTTCATTCGGTACAATGCGCGCATGCTCTCAGAATTTGACCTCATCAAGCGCTATTTTGCGCAACACCGTATTCAAGACAGCCGCATCGCTCTGGGCATAGGGGATGATTGCGCGCTGCTCAATCCCAGTCCAGGTATGCAAATGGCCATTTCCAGTGACATGCTGGTGTCTGGCCGTCATTTTTTTCCCGATGCTGATCCACGCATGCTGGGTCATAAATGCCTGGCAGTCAATTTGTCGGACCTGGCTGCCATGGGGGCGAAACCCATCGCATTTACCCTTGCCCTGTCACTGCCAGAAGCCAATCCTGCCTGGCTGGCTGAATTTTCAGCGGGCTTGTTGGCATTGTCCGATGAATATCAATGCCCGCTCATCGGTGGTGATACTACCAAGGGGCCGCTGAATATCTGCATCACGATTTTTGGCGAACTGCCACCGGGTACGGCACTACGACGAGATGCTGCGCGCAGCGGTGACGATATCTGGGTGTCCGGTACTTTGGGTGACGCACGTCTGGCATTGGCCGCTTACTGGAACGAGCTCGTGCTTGACCCGCAAGCACACCAGCAAGCTGCATTACGCATGCATATGCCCAGCCCGCGTATCGCATTGGGTCAGGCACTGCGCGGCATTGCCCATGCAGCGTTGGATATTTCAGATGGACTGGCTGGCGATCTTGGCCATATCCTGGAAAAATCCGGCGTCGGTGCCACTCTTTTGATAGACCAGCTTCCGGCAGGACCGGTACTGCAAACACAACCACAAGATTTGCGCAGGCAATTTACGCTAAATGGCGGCGATGATTATGAATTATGCTTTACCGCACCGGTAAGCAACAGGCAACAAGTGCTGGCTGCTGCTGTGCAATCGAACACCACCGTCACCCGCATAGGTCAGATAGAAAGCGCAGGCGGTTTACGTCTGCTGGATGATGAGGGTAAAGACCTGCATCTGACTTTTCAATCCTTTGATCACTTCGTCAATCCATGACTACCCTAGAACAAGGCCAAATAGCCATCGTCACCAAACCCACCTGGCGTTTCATGATGCGCCACCCCGCCCATATACTGGCGCAAGGTTTCGGTAGTGGTCTGTCACCTATCATGCCTGGCACATCCGGCACATTGTTTGGATGGTTGAGTTTCCATGTTTTTTCAACACGCTGGCCAGAGATTTTTACCACAACCAACTGGGCCGTCATCATCCTTCTGGGTTTTATCATCGGTGTCTGGGCTTGCCGCATTACCGGCAAAAACATGGGTGTCGCCGATCATGGCAGCATGGTCTGGGATGAAATCATTGCCATGTGGCTGGTGCTATTGTTCATCACACCTGCCAGTTGGCAAACTCAATGCTGGGCCTTTATCATCTTTCGCTTTTTTGATATGGCAAAACCCCCGCCTATCGGGTATTTTGACCGTCGCTTCAAAGGTGGCTTTGGCGTGATGTGGGACGACATTGTGGCGGCTTTCTTTTGTCTGCTAAGTTTTTCCCTGTGGCGTGTATTCTAAAAAAACTTCCTTAGCAATGACAAAGGGGCATGCAAGCATGCCCCTTTTGGTTTTCTGCAATCAATCTTGCCTCTGTGCGGCAAACGATTGCAAGTTTATTCGTCCTTTACGCCATCTATACCCAGTTCCTGAATCTTGCGTGTAATCGTATTGCGGCCTATGCCCAAACGAATGGCTGCATCATTCTTGCGACCATGGGTGTGGCGCAAGGCAGCCTTGATGACAACGGATTCAAAACTGCGACCCAGCTTGTCAATCACTTCGGATTGCCCTTCTGCCAGCATGGCAGCAGCCTCGGCTTCCAGCAAAGATATCCAGCTTTCTCCACTACGGTAAATCGGCTTTTCCATGAAAGAGCCGGCACCTCCCGACACAGGTGCGGGGAAAACATGCTCGGCCGAGCGTGCCTGCAATTCACTGCCATTCATACCAGCTGGCTGTAAATTTGGCGAAACAGCATTCACAACGACCGGCACCAGATCCTGGGGCAAATCAGGAATTTCTACTGTCTGCCCCGGTGCCATGACTGTAATCCAGTTGCACAGGTTTTCCAGCTGCCGGACATTGCCCGGAAAATCCAGGCTGGACAAAAACTGGAGCGCTGGTTCCGACATGCGTTTTACATCCACACCCAATTGCTTGGCGCTCTGGGTCAGGAAGTATTTGGTCAGCAAGGGAATATCTTCGCGACGTTCACGCAAACTAGGCAAGCGCAAGCGGATAACGTTCAAACGATGATACAAGTCTTCGCGGAACAAGCCATCTTTGACACGGGTTTCCAGATTCTGGTGAGTAGCCGCAATGACGCGCACATTCGCCTTCATTGGTTGATGCCCACCAACACGGTAAAAGTGACCATCCGATAAAACACGCAACAAGCGTGTTTGCAAATCAAAAGGCATATCACCAATTTCATCCAGGAACAGCGTACCGCCTTCTGCCTGCTCAAAACGCCCACGTCGCGTAGTTTGAGCGCCAGTAAAAGCGCCACGTTCATGACCGAACAATTCTGATTCCAGCAAATCCTTTGGAATAGCAGCCGTGTTCAACGCAATAAAAGGCTGGGATGCACGTGGGCTATGCTTATGCAGTGCACGCGCCACCAGTTCTTTACCGCTGCCGGACTCGCCGGTAATCAGTACCGTCACATTCGATTGCGACAAACGACCTATGGCCCGAAACACGTCCTGCATGGCAGGTGCCTGCCCGAGGATTTCTGGTGTTTCAGAAATGCTTTGTTCAACACTGGATTCACGCAGACTTTCATCCAGCGCACGACGTATCAGTTCGACCGCCTTGTCCAGATCAAAAGGCTTGGCGAGATATTCAAATGCACCGCCCTGAAATGCTGCAACTGCAGATTCCAGATCCGAAAACGCCGTCATGATAATCACGGGCAAACCCGGATATTTGGCCTTGACGGTTTGCAAGAGTTCCAAGCCGGAAGCACCATGCATGCGTATGTCAGAGACCAGTACCTGCGGTGTATCGCTTTGCAAAGCGTTCATCGCATCTCTTGCATTGGTGAAGCTGCGCGTTGCCAGATTTTCCCTCGCCAGTGCTTTTTCCAGCACCCAGCGAATTGAATCGTCGTCATCCACTATCCAGATTGGTTTCATATTATCGTTCTGCATTCTGTGTTAAGCATTTCAATAGAAGGAGCACTTTTGGTGCAACCACTTTTCCCCCACCTCATTTCAAGGTAAGGGAATGAGTATCCGGAAATCCGTATACCCTGGCCTGCTCTCACATTCGATGACACCCAAGTGCTGTTCAACGAAAGTTTGCGCCAGTGTCAATCCCAGACCGCTGCCGCCTTCCTTACCCGATACCAATGGGTAAAAAATCCGGTTGCGTATCTCGGGTGGAATTCCCGGACCGTTATCAATGATATGCAAATCTAATGCCAGCCTGTAACGCACCTTCGCCAACGTGATCTGTCGCACCACGCGCGACTTAAAAGTCAGCACCGCATCACCTTGCCTGATTCTTTCATGCAAGGCCTGGGCAGCATTGTGAGCGATGTTCAACACTGTCTGTATCAACTGTTCTTTGTCACCACGAAACTCAGGTATCGATAAATCATAGTCGCGCCTGATCGTCAGCCCTTGCGGGAATTCAGCCACAATCAAACTGCGCACGCGCTCACAGACTTCATGGATATTCACGTCGCCAACGATATGTGGCAGCCGGTGCGGAGCCAGCAAGCGGTCCACCAGGGTCTGCAGCCGGTCAGCTTCCTTGATGATGACCTGGGTGTATTCACGCAATTCGCGCAGGTGGCGTTCGGGCAATTCCAGTTCCAGCAGTTGCGCTGCCCCCCGTATTCCACCCAAAGGGTTTTTGATTTCGTGAGCCAGGTTACGTATCAATTCCTTATTAGCCTTGCTCTGATCGAGCATGCGCTCTTCTCTGTCGAGCTTCAGTTGCTGGACGTTTTCCCGTAACTCTATCAACACCGGCGTATCAGGGTTATCCAGCGCCGTCACGATACTATGCACGTGCAGCGCCTCGCGCCCGGCACGCTCCAGCGTCAGGTCCTGACGCTTGTCGGCAAACTGGTGTGCCACCGCCTGGTGAAACACCTCGATCAACTCTTCGCCGTTGAGGAACAAATCAGTCAGTTTCAAATGCGTCAGCGACTTGAATGAGCTATCCAGCAAATTTTCAGCTGCGGCATTGGCAAACAAAATGCTACCTTCTGCATCCAGCACAATGACGGCCGATGTCAGTAAATCCAGTCCGGCAAATGAGGTAAGTGGAGTTTTCAAGCGATATCCATAAAAAAAGGCCGCACTAAGCGACCTTTACGCAAGCATCATGCCCGGCTCGGCACTGCAGGACTGCAATATGCCATTTTCCCGGCATGGGCGACTTATTTCAAATTGCCTATCTCTCGCTTCAGTGCTTCTATGTTCTTTTCGGTGCGACTAATCTCTTCTTTCATCATATTGGTGCGTTCCTGGTATTTGGCGTAATTTTTTTCATCACCTCGCCTTTCAGGTTCACCATTATTGAACTCTTTTTTCAAATTCTCCAGCTTTTGCTCTTCTGCCTTCAATTCATCCTGCAAAATTTGTTTGCGATCTGAATCCCTGGCTTTTTGCGTACCCTCATCTACCTTGGGGAAATCACTGGGGCTACTGGCAGGCTTACCCTGGGGTTTCTTACCCGCAGTCGGGAAAACAGGAGCTGGCACCACAGTAATACCCTGCAACTCCACTTTTTTACAGCCTTTGACAATACCTGTGTTCTTGTATTCTTTTTTGCCGTTCTCATCGACACACAAATACACATCGCCCTGCGCATGAGCATATGCCTGCACACCAATCAAGAGAATGAAACCTGATAATAGTCGATTCATATTAAAGCAATAATCAATCACGGACTTGTAGTGTATGCGATGCAGCGCTGCAACACAATTACGAAAAAATCAGCATTTGTAACAAAAAAAGCGGGGTTGCCCCCGCTTTTTTGTTTTTCCCCTGATTACAGAGAGTAGTACATGTCGAATTCGACTGGGTGAGTCGTCATGCGGAAGCGTTGTACTTCTTGCATTTTCAGGTCGATGTACGCATCAATCATGCTGTCGCTGAACACACCGCCGCGTGTCAGGAATTCACGATCCTTGTTCAAAGCATTCAGTGCCTCTTCCAGGGAAGCGCAGACTGTTGGGATCAATGCATCTTCTTCTGGTGGCAAGTGGTACAGATCTTTGCTAGCTGCTTCGCCAGGATGGATTTTGTTTTGAACGCCATCCAGACCTGCCATCATCAGTGCGGAGAAGCACAGGTATGGGTTAGCCAGAGGATCAGGGAAACGTGTTTCGATACGACGGCCTTTTGGATTGGCAACGTAAGGAATACGGATGGAAGCAGAACGGTTACGTGACGAATAAGCCAGTTTAACCGGAGCTTCGTAACCTGGAACCAAACGCTTATAAGAGTTGGTACCTGGGTTAGTAATCGCATTCAATGCTTTTGCATGTTTGATAATGCCGCCGATGTAGTACAGGGCGAAATCAGACAAACCGGCATAACCGTCACCAGCAAACAGGTTTTTGCCATCTTTCCAGATGGATTGATGCACGTGCATACCAGAACCGTTATCGCCAACGATAGGTTTAGGCATAAAAGTCGCCGTCTTGCCGTAGGTATGAGCCACGTTCCAGACGACGTATTTCAGGTTTTGTGTCCAGTCAGCGCGCTCAACCAAGGTAGAGAACTTGGTGCCGATTTCGTTTTGACCAGCGCCAGCCACTTCATGATGATGCACTTCAACCGGGATACCCAGGGATTCCAGGATCAAACACATTTCAGAACGCATGTCCTGGAAGCTGTCGACTGGAGGAACTGGGAAATAACCACCTTTAACGGTTGGACGATGGCCAGTATTGCCGCCTTCGAGTTTTTCGCCGGTTGTCCAGGAGGCTTCATCAGAGTCAATCTTGACGAAGGATCCGGACATGTCCACTTTCCAGCGCACGCTGTCAAAAATGAAGAATTCTGGTTCTGGGCCAAAGTAAGCAGTGTCACCAATGCCGGAAGATTTCAAATATGCTTCAGCGCGTTTTGCGATGGAACGTGGATCGCGGTCATAGCCCTTGCCGTCGGATGGCTCGATAACGTCACATTGCATGAACAATGTTGTTTCTTCGAAGAAAGGATCGATATTGGCAGTATTAGGATCAGGCATCAACAACATGTCGGATGCTTCAATACCTTTCCAGCCAGCGATGGACGAGCCGTCAAATGCGTGGCCAGATTCGAATTTATCGATGTCGAACTGGGAAACTGGAACAGTTACGTGCTGTTCTTTGCCTCGGGTATCAGCAAAGCGAAAATCAACGAACTTGACTTCGTTGTCTTTCGCCATTTTCAAGACTTCTGCGGCTGTCATTGCCATGTGAAACTCCTCTAATAGAGCTAAAAATAAATTCGGAAATTGCTGAGCCCTGCACCTGCCAGCAACCAAGAACGAGTGAACAGTCCTACCTCGTTCACTCTTGAATTCAACTGGCGGCTAAACTCAGTGAGAGATGATAGCAGAATCCATGCCATCAGCCAGCCAATGCATATTCAAATTTGAAATTTGTTAAATGCTTGTTTTTGTGGCGTTTTCCTTGTACAGAGATAAGTCTTGCCTGAAGCAAACAAACAACAAAGCACACCAAAACAGTGCAAAAACATTTATTTGCACTAAATAAGTGCATTAATTTATAAAGATGTCTTATTCTCCTCTTTTTAGTGCGATTCGCAATTGCTGATTTTACCGCTGTTATAAATACTTTTTTAAAATCACTTTTTGACCATTCTCCACTTAAGGCTTCCAAGTCAACCGACAGCCAGAAGCTTACCAAACTCGTTAAACTGCAAACGTTTGCCTGAGCATCCTTTGATCAGTATCAACCGGGCTCGTCATTTTCATAAATGAGATTGACTCTCATTTGCGATGTAGCTATCTTCACCTCACTTGCTTACCGGTTTACTCTTTCACCAGTTGCGTGAATTCTCATATGTGCTCTACCCGTCATATCCATTAATAACCATGTATGCCTATTTACGCCAACTTTTTACCAGGCCCCTGCTCTTCTCCATAGGGATCTTTTTGCTGGCCATGCTCACCAGTTTTTTACTCATACCTGAATTGAGTAGCTGGAATGTGAATGGCACGGCGTCTGCAAAATCCCTCTATGCCCCAGGCGTTGTCAGGCAAGACATACGACTCAATTATTTACTGAGCCTCATCTTTAGCGCCATGCTCGCTTATCTGGTCAGACTATTACTGGAAGCGCACGAGCAAAAACACAATCTTACAAAAACCATAGAAAAAAGAACCTATCAACTGGCCCAGCGTGAGGCAGAGTTACGCCGCGCCCAGTCAATTTCCAAAACAGGCAGCTGGATCTGCAGCCTGGATAATCAAGATATACGCTATACCGAAGAAGCCTGTCGCATCTGGGGAATAGACCCTGACAGTAAAATTACTTGCGCCACTGTCATGCAGCGAGTACACCCGAATGACCGAAAGCTCGTCAGCGATGCCTGGACTAAAGCCATGTCTGGCCAGGAGATGGAAATCGAACACAGGATTTTGGTCGACACTCAAACTCGCTGGCTATATATACAGATCAAACTGGAACGACAGGCAGACGGCACAGCCATCAATAGATACGGCACGGTACAAGACATTACCGAACGCAAACATGTAGAAGAAGATTTACGTATTGCCGCCATTGCCTTTGAAGGTCAGGAAGGCATGGTCATTACCGATGAACACAGGACCATATTGCGCGTCAATCAGGCATTCACCCGCATCACCGACTATAGTCGCGAAGAAGCCATAGGAAAACAAACCAGTCTGCTAAAGTCTGGCATGCACGGCAACAGCTTCTATGCAGAAATGAACGACTATCTTGAAAAGAGCGGCTACTGGCAAGGCGAAATCTGGAATCGGCGCAGGAATGGTGAAGTGTATCCTGAATGGTTGACTATCACCGCCGTCAAATCCAGCAGCGGTAAAGTCGTCAATTATGTCGCCACCATGCTGGACATTACACAAAGAAAAGCCACCGAAGCAAAGCTCGAACATCTCGCCTATCACGATGCCTTGACTGGCCTGGCGAATCGCCGGCTGCTGCTGGACAGGTTACAGCACACCTTGCTGAGCAAATCCCGTCTCAACCGCGTTGGTGCTTTACTGTTTCTAGATCTTGATAATTTCAAGACCATCAATGACACCATAGGACACGGCAAGGGCGATCTTTTACTGCAGGTTGTTGCCAAGCGACTGGCGCACAGTATCAGACAGGGAGACACGCTGGCACGTCAAGGTGGCGACGAATTTGTGTTATTGCTTGATGACCTCAGCGACAACATTCGCGAAGCAGCAATAGAAGCACAAATGATCGCCACCAAAATACTGTCTGACCTGCATCAACCGTATGACCTGGAACATCTTGAATATCACAGCAGTGCCAGCATCGGCATCACCCTGTTTGGAAAACAGAGTGACAAAGCAGAAGAACTGTTAAAGCAAGTTGAAGTCGCCATGTATGAGGCCAAAGCCAAGGGTGGCAACCTGTTCCGCTTCTTTGACCCAGATATGCTGGACATCGTCAACGCCCGTGCTTCCATGGAGGCTGATCTGCGTTCTGGGCTGGCACAAAACCAGTTTGTCCTGTTCTACCAGCCACAAGTTGACACGACCGGTAAAATTCTGGGTGCGGAAGCACTAATACGCTGGAAACATCCACAACGTGGGCTGGTGTCCCCTGCCGACTTTATTCCACTGGCAGAAGAATCCGGACTCATCATTCCCCTGGGCATTTGGATATTGAAAACCGCCTGTCAGAAACTGTTCGAATGGCAGCAAGATCCTGCTACATCGTCGCTGACACTCGCTGTCAATGTCAGTGCCCGGCAATTCAGGCAGATTGACTTTGTTGCACAAGTGCAGGAGGTCATCACACATGCAGGCATAGATGCCAGCAAATTAAAACTCGAATTGACCGAAAGCCTGTTGGTCGACAATATAGAAGAGACCATCGCCAGAATGAATCAACTGAAAACCCAAGGTGTGGGGTTTTCTCTTGACGATTTCGGGACCGGTTATTCTTCCTTGTCCTATCTAAGACGCCTGCCCCTGGATCAACTGAAAATCGATCAGTCTTTTGTGCGCGACATGCTCAACAACACCAATGATGCGGTCATTACCCGCACCATCATAGGACTGGGACAAAGCCTTGGACTAGCGGTGATTGCTGAAGGCGTGGAAACCAGGGAACAGCAAGACTTTTTGAAACAGCAAGGCTGTCAGGCATTTCAAGGTTATCTACATGGCAAGCCAGGTACAGATTTAATATACACTTATGGATGACGATTTTTTCATTCAGCAGTAACGCAAGGAGACCAACATGCCCGCCAATAACCACCTTCAGACAGCACGCCAGCGCGGCCACGACCAGGCGCTGGATTACGCTGGTGCAGTCACCCCGCAAGAAGCTTTCGAATTATTGCAAAACGACAGCAACGTCTTGCTGGTTGATGTACGCACCAACGCCGAACGCGACTGGGTAGGCCGTGTCAACATCAACCCGTCACAACACCAGACAGTGCAATGGAGCCTTTACCCCGGCGGCACCCCGAACCCGGATTTTATGCTCCAGTTGCAAGCTGCAGTACCAGACAAAACCAGTACTATCCTCTTCCTTTGCCGTTCTGGTGTACGTTCGCGCCATGCAGCCAAACTGGCAACAGAACATGGCTATGCCAACTGCTTTGACATCCTGCAAGGCTTTGAAGGTGATAAAGATGCCGATGGACACAGAAAAACAGTAGGCGGTTGGTGCCAGTTAGGCCTGCCATGGCTGGGGGCTTGAACCTTTTTCAACAAAAAAGAAAAAAGCTTCCATGTTGAATTTTATTTTGCTAGAATAGCGGACTTCGCTGTTACGGCAAATGACTGCGAATGTATGTAGGAGAGGTGGATGAGTGGTTTAAGTCACACGCCTGGAAAGCGTGCGTAGGTTTATCCCTACCGGGGGTTCGAATCCCCCCTTCTCCGCCAGGAACTAAGTAATAACGGGCCCTCGTGGCCCGTTATTCATTTCTACTCATCTTTGTTCGAGTATCGCGACTTCTGCAATCGGGCGTCTCGATAATTTGAGTGTTATGCGTAGGCCCGTCAGGTAGCCACCCCTAAAAAAAACCATCCACCTCAAATAATTCACTTCGAATGTTTTGATTTGCACGCGGCATTCCTCAGCCATTTAAGGTAACAGCCATCAGGTATCGACAGTGTCCAAAATCGAAGAAATTGTTCGACCAGCACGCTATTGCTTGCCTCGATCAACTCACGAATCTCTGCATTTGCTTAAATTTGATGGTTTGTGCAGCAATTCTTTAGCGGACCCTGATCATATTTTATCCACTTCATTTATTGGCAGTCGGCTTGATGATTTTATTTCGCGCATTGCCAGACTTGAATGGATCATGCTGATTCCAGGCACAATGCGCAGGACATTCTCTACAAAATCACTGTAAGCATCCAGGTTTTCCACCACGACTTGTAGCAGATAATCCGCTTCGCCCGTGACCTTATGGCACGACAAGACTTCTGGATGCTGCAGGATCACTTCTTCAAAATGCTTGATCGATACATCGGTGACAACCACAAAACGCACTTGAACGAAAGCCAGGACATCCAGGCCCAATTTGCGGCGATCCAGATTCGCCTGATAGCTTGTGATAAAACCTTCCTGTTCCAGTCGCTTCAGTCTCCGCCAGCAAGGTGTCACGCTTAACGAAACATGTTCAGCCAGCTTAGGATTAGATAGGTTGCCGTCTTGCTGCAAAAGACTCAGGATGGCTCGATCCGTATCGTCCAAGTCTACATACTGCTTTTTCCCGGTCATTTTTAAGTATCCCTTAGTTTGTCTTGCTTAGATCATACTTCTCGTCGGCACGTACAACAAAAAATAAATTACCTAAATAGAGACAAATTGGGTCGAATCGTTCTTTATCTTACTATTTCTTAGTCTATTGTTCCAATTACCTCCTATTTTACATAGTGATAAAGCACAGCAATTCCATCTCCTGAGCATCATAATAGTCCCTGCTTCTAACGCTCTGACAAACCAATATGCTCACCATTTATAGCGATAAACACCGGCTGCACCATGGCACCGAACTGAAAGATGGAGTCTTAAAACCATGCGTAGAAATGCCGGACCGCGCCGACACCGTGCTGGCGCGCGTACGTAGTGCCGGTCTGGGTGAGATCATGGCACCGCGCAACTATGCGTCATCCTCATATAGTCCAGTGCACAGTGCGCGCTACGTCAATTTTCTTGAAAATGCGTGGTCCAGATGGAGTGCCATCGGGCGTTCGCACGACGCCTTGCCGCTGATCTGGCCAGTGCGCGATTTACGTAGTGATATCGAGCCCGATCATATCGACGGTAAATTAGGCTTTTACGCGATGGATGCTGGAGTGCCAATCACTGCGGGCACATGGGAAGCAGTGCGCACCAGCGCCAATCTCGCCTTGACAGGCATGGAGGCGATCGCGGATGGCGCGTCCAGTGCTTTTGCCTTATGCCGTCCTCCTGGACACCACGCTGCGACGGAATACATGGGTGGCTATTGCTATCTGAATAATGCCGCCATCGCTGCACAAGGGCTGATTGCCAAAGGCGCTAAACGAGTCGCTGTGATTGATGTGGATTATCACCACGGCAATGGCACCCAAAGCATCTTTTATAATCGTGCCGACGTACTGTTTGTTTCGCTGCATGGCGATCCGAAAAGTTCTTACCCTTATTTTCTGGGTCATCAGGACGAGCAGGGACAGGGCGCAGGCATGGGCTTCAATCACAACTATCCACTACCCCACGGCACGGCCTGGGACACCTACAGCATCGCGTTAGCTGACGCTTGCAGCAAGCTCGTTGCCTATGCGCCGGATGCAATCGTAGTCTCGCTCGGTGTCGATACTTTTAAAGACGATCCCATCAGTCAGTTCAAGCTGGAAAACCACGATTACCTGCGCATGGGCGAAGCCATTGCTGGCATTGGCAAGCCCACCTTGTTTGTCATGGAAGGCGGCTACATGGTGGATGACATAGGCATCAATGCAGTCAACGTTTTGCTGGGTTTTGAAGGACGTTACTGACGACGCTTCAAACATGCCATATCGAATATCGGCACGGGTAGCCAACCATTTCCCCGGAGGTGTAATCGAACTGATGCCAGCATCAGGCAGCGAACTGTACGGATTCAAGTATGTGAATGGTCATCCTAAAAATACAGCACAGAACATGTTGACCGTCATGGCCTTCGGCGTGCAGACAGACGCCCCCCTTCTCCAACAGGAACAATGAAAAGCCCCCTTTTTCCTTTTTCGACAAGCTTCACTGACAATGCATTGCAAAGAGATTCTCTAGCTATGCTGTGCCCGGATTTTTCTCTTCAGCCCATGCTCAACAAAGACCTGTTCCGTCACCTCTGACTTTGAAACATCAGCCATTGCTGCTCCGTCAGCCTGTGCATGTCTAGCCTTGAATTCGGTACCCCACTTTGCCATCAGGCCAAGAATAGGTGCCAGAGTCTGACCATATTCAGAAAGGGAGTATTCCACTTTCAATGTCTTGCCGAGCGTTTCTATGCGAGTGACGATGCCATCATTCTCCAGTTCGCGTAATTGCTCGGTCAACACTTTGTGGGTTGCACCCTGGGTCAGGCGTTTTAACTGACCAAACCGAATCGGCCCATCTTTCAGGTAATACAGGACCAGTGTTTTCCACTTACCTGCAATAACGTCCGTTGTAGCTTTTACTGGGCAATCTTCCAGTCGCATTGGCAGTCTGACTATTTTCACAATGTTTCATCCTTCCACAACAGATAGAAATTCTAAAAAATTATAACGCTAGCCCAAAGCCACAGTGAGCATTTTGCAATCCCTGCATTCATGCGACATGGTACAGGGCATAGAAAACGTAGTGACGGGATTCAGTTTTCCCCATTGGCCCCTACAACACGCAGCGCATTGTCACTCTTTTTGATTTGTCACTACAAATAAATTAAGATGCTTACTGCTTTTATTCCGATCAGAAAACTTCCAGGAGCCTTCATGTTATTTGACATACGCAAGATATCTATTCATTCGCTCAAAGAATTTTTCAGCGAATACCTCATGATCGTCGTTGGAATATTGACTGCGCTAGGATTGGAACACGCAGCAAGCAATCACCAGCATCATGCGGCAGCAGAGATCTCCAAGCAGCAGCTCGCTGCAGAAATTAAGGCTAACCTGCAAGAGTTAATGCAGGCTGAACAAAAAAATTCCGAGCGAATGAAACCTCTGCTCAGTATCAGCACTGAACTTAAAAAAGATATTATCGCCAATTTGGATAGCAAAGAAATTAATCGGCTCCTGTTGGAAAAAATCAAAGGCAAGCTAGAGTTGGGCTTTGTTATCCCTACCCTGCGGCATGAAGCCTGGGATATGATTATCGCCAACCAGACCGCTACCTATATTGACGCTGACACCCTTAAAAGATTTTCAGCAGCGTATGCGGTGCAGCGCGATGTTACGGCACTGACCATACAAGGCGGCAGTTTCTTCAATGGCCCACGCGTCATTGACGCCATGACAGACCTGGAACTACAAAAAGTAGAACCAGTAGAATTTCTCAAAATATTACGTGAGATTATGGCAACCATGACAGCGACCCAAAACAATATCGCCGAAATTAAAAAACAGTTGGAAACTTCATTGCAAGACAAGCCTGCCTGACACAGGTACATCCCAAACCGTACTCTAGTGGACTGTAACAGTTAAACAGAGTACCTTCATCCTGCACGACGATCGTGGCTGCGAGAAAATGCTCGCGATAGTCCGACTATCGCCACGCTTATTTGTTGACCTTGTCTTGCCCTGATCGCCGGGCAAACCTCTTGCACTTCTGCTTCAACTGTCACCGTCCACCGGTTCTGTAATTTATAGCCAGTGTGAGTGGTAAATATCATCGACATTTATCACCCTGCAATATTTACAGCACTCTGAACATATTACTTTGCCCTCACGCCTCACTGCCAGTATGCACAAAAAAGTGCCTAATGGACTGCATGTCATGTCGCTACTAAAATCCCATCAAGGTCCGGCCAATTTTTCCATTTTCAATATGAAGGATAATCAACTATGGCATTGAGGAAGCACATTACCAGTACCGCCACGCAGTATCTGTTTATATTGGCCAGCACTGCTTGCATGGCACTGTTACTGGCCGCAAGTGCAGTTGCGGGCGGTTTAAGTGATCTGGGCAGAGTCGCAGACACACTCAAGGCAGCGGCGGGAAAAACTACAACAGCGAACAATGATAAGGGCAATGCCAGCAACACCGGCAACAACAGTGCATTGAATCTGGGCACCGCAGGTGAAAGTTATAGCGGCTTACCTGGAGAAGCAACAGTGACAGCGACGGCAGCCAGCAATTTTGCAGAAGCCAAACAAAAAACTATCAATTCAGTGCAGGATGGAGACCCGGTATATTTTCATGTTCGTTTGCCCCATCCATTAAAAGATTACGTATTCCGGACTTATTCAAACGACAGGATAGGCCTCATCCTTGCGGTAGGTCCAAAGGGCCAGCCTGACAAGCAGCATAATGCAGTAGCTCTGTTTTTGAATGATGCAGAAATGAATGCTACTGAATTACACCTCAATCTTTCCCCTGGCGAAGTCAGAAAGTCGGCCATGCTGGTATGGATGGAAACCGTCGGCGGTGGTAGCCCCGGCCGCTGGGAAAACGAAATTCGCCTGGTCGGTAAAAACAATACCTTCTTGGCAGTAGCGCCACTTACAGCAGAAGTCAGTAATGGTATGGACAAGTACCGCGTTATGATAAAGGAATATGGCAATCGTTTTATGGTAGGGGACCCATCGTCAAACGAAGCTCCAGCCAACATCCACCGACGAGATGCGCAGCTAAGTGAAGAAGTGACAAAACGGGCCAGTCAGTTATTAGGCAAGAAACCAGAAGCCATTTACTTTACTGATGATGGCTGGTCCGAACATCGTAACCAAATCGGTCAACTCGAATATCAAATCACGACTGCAACTGTGCTGACTCAGTTGAACAAAAAACCTTATTACCAAAATATCAGTGTCAAAAAATATTCCGTCAATGGTAGGCTAGAAATCGAATTTGACGGCAAGCCACGTGAGTTGACAATGGAAAATTACAAGCGCGCCATGGCAGAAGCACGTTAGGGTCCATGACAGTCAGCGAGTTCAATCAAAACAAATTTATGCTTGGAAAGTGTAATTTAATTGCCTGCTGTAATTTTTTAGCATAGTCAGCAGGCAATTTCATGTCGTGCCTTTCGCCATTGCGCTTTTCCAGTTGCAATTGCACATTCTTGGCAGTGGAAGGGATACCTGCATCTTGGGCGGGAACAAATTCCCCGTTCTTCACCTGATAACTAAAACGCATACTCCTCAACTCTTCTGGCTCGTCCAATACGGCGCTATTACGCAAGCGCCGCAAACGTAGCATGTCCTTTGCGTAATACAGTGCGGCAAAACCGAATACCACCATGGCAATGATACAAGCACCAACGGCCTTGTGCATGAGGTGACGCATAACCATAAATATCAGCCCCGTTACTGCGAATACTGCACCACAAAGAAAGGCCACAAAAACCTGCCTGATGTGCTTTATTTCTTGATTCAACAAGTTTTCTAAAAGATTGTCTTGCATATGCTGATCCTCTTTAGTGAGCTGCGAAAATTTTAGCGCTGATGATGAAGCAGTGACAGGTATTTTTCTTGCTAACTGTTGCAAAAAACAGGTTACAAAATTGTGCGTAATAGTCAATGCGTGACTTGCGTCATAGAATTCGAAGAGCACTATTTTCAACCCAGTTTGACCCAAGTTAGAAAAGTGATTCATTCATGCCATCCAATGTCCTGCCGAACAAGCATCTGACAATATCTGCCATCTTGGGAATAACATTCTCCATGCTGTTCACTGTCATTTGCATGATGAATTGTTCAAGCGGATTTGCTGCCGCAAAAACAGGAAAAGCGTATGAATTAAAACAAATAGGCGATGGTGTGTATTTTGTTTCTGACACTGCCTATAACACTATTTTTGTCGTCAGCGACAAAGGCGTGATCGTGGTTGATCCACTACCCACTTTGGGTAAAGCATACCTGCAAGCCATTGCCGAAGTCACGAGCTTGCCAGTCACACACATCATCTACAGCCATGAGCATCTGGATCATATTGGCGCTGCCAAGTTGTTTCCAGCCAGCGCTCATATCATTGCACAGGCAGAAACCAGGCGTAGCCTGGAGATGCTGCACGACCCGAGACGCCCGGTACCAGACATCAGTTTTGATCAGACTTATCGACTTCAGCTAGGCAATCAGGAAATAGAACTTTCCTACACAGGCCCAAACCATACGCCCGGTAATATCTTCATATATCTGCCACGTCAAAAAATACTGATGCTGGTGGACGTGGTGTATCCCGGTTATGCCCCCTACCCTGACCTTGGCGTCAGTACGGATATAGCTGGCACCATCACAGCCAACCAAAAGGCGCTGGACTATGATTTCAACATCTTTGTCGGGGGTCATGTAGACCATATCGGCAATAGAAAGGACGTAGAAACTTCATTGGCCTTTCTGAAAGCGCTTGAAGAAACTGCACGTCAGGTGCTAGTAGAAAAGACTTTTCCGGACTACCTCAAAACCACGGGTTTGGCGGCAACCAAAGGCGCCTGGTTTGCTCATGATGATTATGAAAAAGACCGGATCGATGCCTGCTACGACCGGCTTTTTCCAGTATGGGAAAAAAGTTTGCAGGGCCTGTCCAGATCGCTGAAATCCCACTGTTGGGCCATGTTGGTTGGTCTGGCCATTTCGCTGCCACCAGCCACTATCTTGCCATCTCCGCCTGAGAGTAGCAAATAACCCCGCACTCCATATTGAAATGCAATGCTCACTTCCAGATCAGAAAGCACACAAATGATTATTGAATACCTGCGCTATCAGTTGAAAGACGAGACACTATGTGACAATTTTGAACATGCTTACCTGCAAGCAATGGCGATATTGCGATTGTCTCCTCATTGTCTGGGTGTAGAAATATCGCAATGTCAGGATGCACTGACTGACTATATCGTGCGGATACAGTGGGATAGTGTCACTGGCCATATAGATGGTTTTCGCAAGAGCAAGGATTTCACGGCCTTTCTGACACTGGTGCGCCCTTATATCCCTTTCATGCCGGAAATGCGCCATTACCAGACGAAGTTTGGCAGCGAAATCGGCATAAATACTTGAGAGCCCCCCATGAAACTCAATAACACCAAACAAGTCAGTGAATTACCAAACCCATCCCGGCGCCATGTCATCAAGTTGTTGGCAAATGGTACTGGTGCGTTGGCGCTTGGCTTTAACTTACCTGCTCTGGCCGCCAACACGGCTGACGATTTACCATTACAAACAGCAAATCAGAAAGTCAGACTGGGTAGCTGGATCAGCATCACGCCGGATAATCAGGTCACTATCATGGTATCGCAGGCAGAAATTGGTCAAGGTATTAGTACCACTTTACCCGCCATTCTGGTCGATGAACTTGGTGCTGACTGGAACAATGTCAAGCTGGAAACTGCGGCCTTTGCCCCTGCATTTCGCAACCCCAAACTCAACTGGATGTTTACCGGCAATAGCGAAAGCACTCAGTCTTTCTATGACCTCATGCGCAAGACGGGTGCCACCGCGCGCGAAATGTTGCTGGCAGCCGCAGCCCAACGCTGGCATGTTCCTGTCAGTGAATGTAGCGCAGAAAACAGCCAGGTCATGCATACAGTCAGTGGTAAAAAATTGTCTTTCGGTGCGTTGGTTGCTGATGCAGAAAAATTGCCGGTCCCAACTGAGCCACACCTGAAGCCAATGCAGCAATTAAAACTACTGGGACATGCTTTACCAAGGGTTGACATACCGTCCAAGATTGATGGCAGCGCCGTGTTTGGCATAGACATGAGTGTGCCTGGCATGCTGCATGCAGCAGTCAGGATTTGCCCCTACCTGGGCGGCAAACTCAAGAGCATGGACGAAGCTGCCTTGAAGTCACAACCTGGCGTAATAACGTTGGTCCCCTTACCCAACGGTGTCGCGGTAGTTGCAACTTCTTATTGGCAGGCAAAAGCAGCATTGCTGGCACATCCGCCTGAATTTGAGGCGGCTTCAGGAAGTAATTTGAATTCTGTCCAGTTACGTCAACAATATACAAGTGCATTGCATAACGGCCCCTTCGCTACTGCATTAAAAGAAGGTGAAGTCCTGGAAATGCTTGCGCAGACAAAAAAACGTCTGTATGCAGAATATGAGAACCCTTTTGCTGCCCATGCCACCATGGAGCCGATGAACTGCCTCGCCCATGTGCAGGCTGACAAGTGCGAAATATGGGCACCAACGCAAGGGCAAGAATTCGCCCATGTTGCTCTCAAAAGTATTTTTCAATTAAAAGATGAACAGGTCATCGTTCACCGCACCACGGCCATCGGTGGCGGTTTTGGCAGACGACTATTGCCTGACTTTGTGATACAGGCAGCCCTGGTATCCAAAGCTGCCGGCAAGCCGGTCAAGCTATTGTGGGATAGGGAAGAGGATTTTGCCCACGATTATTACCGCCCCGCCAGCATGCTTGTCATGGAAGCAGCGATCGATCCTCAAGGCTACCCGTCAGCATTAATGATGAAACTGGTGTCACCTACCATCTTGTTGCCGGTCTTTCCGCCAATTGTTTCTATGCTCAAAGAAAAACATATCGATCCCAGTGCCATCGAAGGACTGACAGAAATACCCTATGGAATAGCAGCGAAACACCTGGATTTCCATTTATTGGAAACATCAATTCCCACTTCAGTCATGCGTACTACCGGTTATGGTCCCAATCTGTTTGCACTGGAGTGCTTTGTCGATGAGTTAGCACACTCTGCCAGGCAAGACCCTCTTGCGTATCGTCGGCATCTGTTACAAGATCAGCCGCGTGCATTGGCAGTGTTGGACAAAGTCGCTGCCATGAGTCAATGGTCTAGAAAAACAAATAAAAAAAATCGGGCAAAAGGTCTCGCCTTCGCTTCGGCCTTTGGTAGCCTGATTGCACAGGTGCTGGAACTGGAGGTTAAAGGAAATGACATCCATATACTGAACACCTGGCTAGCCGTAGACTGCGGTAAGGTACTTGATCCCGGCATTGCTGCTGCTGGCATCGAAGGTGGGGTTGTATTTGGTCTGGCTTACGCCAATACCGCTATCACCTTCAACCGGGGACGCACCGACCAGCATAACTTCAATGACTATGAGCTTCCCTATCTGGCCCAAACGCCGCACATTGAGGTTGAATTTATCAACAGTGGTGCGGCTTTGGGTGGCGTGGGCGAAGTTAGTCCGGTCACAGTCCCTCCGGCCTTGTCAAATGCCGTCTTCGCTGCCACCGGCAAGCGTATACGCAGGCTGCCCATCAAGCATCGTGGATTCAACCTCGCCTGATTTTTATCCAGAAAGACAAACATGAAACTTCAAGTCAACGGCCAGAAACACGATATTGATATTGATGGCAAGACGCCTCTGCTGTGGGCCATACGTGAATCACTGGGTTTAAGCGGTACCAAATTCGGTTGTGGTATTGCCGCTTGCGGTGCCTGCACCGTACATATCAATGGCAATGCCGTACGATCCTGCTCCTTACCTGTCGAAGCTGCACAGGGAACTGATATCACCACCATAGAAGGTTTATCGAAAGATCGCTCTCATCCTTTGCAGCAAGCCTGGATAGAAGTGCAGGTGCCACAATGCGGTTACTGCCAATCAGGCATGTTGATGGCCGCAGCAGCATTGATCAAGCAAATACCAGAGCCCAACGACCAACAAATCAATCAGGCAATAACCAACATCTGTCGCTGCGGTACTTATCATCGTGTGCGTATCGCCATTAAAAAAGCGACGGGGCAGGCAATATGAAAAACCTGCTCACATCAACCACCTCAGTATCGATGCTGGGTATTTTTCTATATACAATGTCTCCTTTGCATGTATATGCAGGCAATGACAACAATATCGCCTGGCAACAGGTAGAACAAGTTTTGATACATCCGCGATGTCTGAATTGTCATTCTGCTGGCGACAGCCCAAAGCAAGCCGACGACAGGCATGACCATCAATTCCGCGTTCTGAACGGGCATCAGGGCAAGGGTAACCCTGGCGCGCTGTGCATCGCTTGTCATCAAGATAGTAATCAGGCCGCCAGCGGTGTGCCAGGGGCAGCCAACTGGCAACATGCGCCCGCAAGCATGACGTGGGAAAGCAGTCCAGGTAAAGCGATGAAAGGTAAAGACCTGTGCCAGACTTTGCGCGCCCCTCAAAAAAATGGCGGCCGCGACCTGAACGCCCTGCTTGAACACCTGCGCACGGAACCGCTTGTACTATGGGCCTGGTCACCGGGCAGTAATGCCAAAGGTGAACCGAGAACTACACCAGTCATCAGCCATGAAGAATTCATTCATTTTGCAACATTGTGGGCTAAGGCTGGAGGGAAATGCCCTGCATAGCCCCCCATAAAAATACCACAAGCGTGCGATAAAAAAACAACTTAGCCGACTGTTTTCGTGAAACTCATTTCACAAGCTAAACCTGGTCAAACTTCAAATCGCCCTGATCTCATTCATGGTCCTTTGCATCTTCTGTAGCTATTGGCTGTTTCCTTTTTGCATGCCAGGAACCATTCCACCAATGAAGTGGGCCAAGCAGACAATACGTAAATCCAGCCCAAGTTCCCTGGTCATTTGTCAGTATCACTGCCAATACCGAAAGACTGCCAACTGCTATATTGATGATGTTGCCAACCATGTCGGTTCGCAGTTCATTGAGTTGTACAAAGTCCAGGGAAAATCTCTCACGCAAACGCCAGGCATGTTTGTGCATAAGAAGAAAAACGAAATTGACTGCAATGATCCCCACACCATAAATGGCCATCAACTGCCGGACTTCAGACACAGAGGAAAAATTGTCGCCTCCAGCTTTCCAAATCCAGGAATCAAACAAGCTGGAAAACAGAAACTTCAAAGGGTACACATATAACAGAATAACGAACAGCAAAGCTGTATTCAGGGAAATCATCCACAAATCAGTCAGCGGGAAACGCTTGAAAAATTTTCCGTGCTGGTACCACAATATCATCAACAAAACAAAGGCCACACCAAAGGCAATAAAACCATGCATAAGATGAAATAATTCATGCGCAGATTTTGGCACTTCCAACGACACAACAAGCAAGGTCACGGCAAACGCAAACACCGCATCACTGAAGCCTTCCAGTCGGTGTAAGGAGATAAAGCCTTGATGCTTTTGATGAAGAGTATCAGACACAATATTATCCTCAGTGTTTGTCAAGTCAGGCAATTATAACGAGTTAGAAGGGATAAGAAAATGTTGCTCGCCGCGACATCTAAGGTATATTTTCTCTTAGATCAAGCGCTGTTAGATTAACCCACTCAGACTGATGCCCCATTTGAGCTTGCACCACTTTTTCCCGCACGTCTGATAAAACACAGACCAGATCTTTCCGCTTACGCGGTGATTTTAAATTTGCAGGCAGGCGACTCAACCAGTGCCCATTCGGTCCAACAGCTTTCCCGCGTAATGAAGATAGATAGCGACTGGTTGGCAAAGGCTTGGCAGACAGGATGGCAATGCAATGATCCAGTTGCGCTGGTGAACTAAAAACCAGTTCATGCTTTTCAAATACGACATGCAGAAAAGCGTAACCCTTGTGAAGCACGATTGGTGGTGCAGATGGCTCCCATTTGTCTGCCTGATTTTGCACAGGCACATGCACCCAATAAGCTAATGGCGCATGCAGCCAGTGTTTTTCAAAACTGAAATAAAAATCTATTTTCATGACTACCATCCAAGGCACGCATCATGGACGAGGGATTTCCCATTCCATGTAATCAGCGCTGGTCACAAAGCCGGAAGCAGCATACAAAGCTTGTCCTTCATCCGATGCATGCAGCCATATTTTTCCAAAACCCTGTTCTCGCGCATATTGCATGGCCTGTTGCAGTATGGCTTTGGCAAGGCCCTGCTTGCGGTATTCGGGCAAGGTATACATATTGAGCAGGTAGACATCCCTGCCCATAGGATTACCGGGGTAAGGTGGCCGTGTAAATATCGCCAGAGAACCCGTTGCAACGATGCACCCACCGTTTTCGGCTACCCAGGTCTGACAATCACGATTATCAAATGCATGGCTAAAATACGTGCGAGTTGCGTCTCTTAATTGTTGATCATGGCTTTTGCCCTGATTAAAATCAGTGAGATTTTCAAACAAGCGCAGCCGCAATTGCACAATTGCGTCAAGGTCATTTGGAAGGGCAAGACGAACAACAGGCATAAGAATAGGACTCCGCGATGTAAATACAGATTCTAGTTTAGCATCACGGATATTGTAAGATGTTTACCTCTCTCCCTCTTCTTGATCATTGGGAAAGCTAGCTACACTGTTCTGCGTAAGGTAATGGCCTTTTCCGGGCAGGCCGTCACACATAAACCGCAGGCACGGCAAGCATCTGCGTTGGGGGTGTAAGCCACCTGCATGCCGTGTACACGTTGTTTCAGTTGGGCCAGCAAACCCAATTGTTTGTAGTCTTCATTGCTGATGCGACGGATTTCGAATACATGCTCTGGGCAGACCGGAACACAATCGGCCTTGCCTTCGCATTTGCTGAAATTCACTACCGGCACAAAAAAACCGGGGGCTTGCTTACACTCCGCTGTCGTCTTCCCATTCATTGGCTTATGCCTCCCAAAACTATTGATTGGCCGGTGCATCTTCCTGGGTAGCTGGAGAAGTTGGCGCATCTCGATACTTTCTGCACCCGCGCATGCCATGTTTGAACTTCTGGCGCTCTTCTTCTGTCATTTTTTCCCAGCGACGATGATGCTCGTGTCCATGTCTGTGCCAGCCACCATGCCCGCGCAAGCCTCCAAACAGTATCTTGCTCAGCACCAGCAAACCGGCTGCCTGTATAAAATCAATACTGTGCGCACCGACAAATAAGGCTGGCATGAGCCAGTTCCATAACATCATAACGACCCAGCTCAGGGCTGCGATACCAAAAACAACCAGAACCAGAAACTTCAATACTCTAAAACGATAAAACATGGTAAATACTCCTCTTCAATTCAATTCGTCAAATAGTTCCTGCAAGCGGGTACGCAGATGCAGAACGGCATAGCGCTTGCGTGCCAGTAAGGTATTTACACCCAGGCCGGTTTCTGCTGCCATTTCCTTAAAACTGCGGCCCTCTATCTCATGACCAATAAACGTATCACGCTGCTCTTCAGGTAATTCTTCGAGAGCTTCGTACAGCTCCGTCAGCAACACATTGCGCGCATAGGCAGCGTCCGGTCCGTCGTCTGTCGAGGGCAACAACTTGTCCAGCCATATGTCTTCATCACTCCCCTCACCCATTTCTGGCAACGGCTGTTCTTTCTTTTTACGAAAACGGTCAATAATGCGGTTACGCGCCACACGGAACAACCATGCACCTATCTGCTCGATAGGCTCTGGCAGTCGATAAGCCTCGACCAGTTCATAAAACACATCCTGCAAGATATCCTCAGCCTCGCTGGCGTCAGCAACTCGCTTGCGAATGAAACTACCCAGGCGTGCGCGCTCGCGCAGTACTGTTTCAGTGATGTGATTATCTTGATCAGCCATCAATTCGTCAGGGATTAATGTGGTTTCCATGATGGTGTAGACGCATCAAGGCAAGCAATATTGTATTGATTTGGAAAAACCACTGAAAACTCGGGCTAGCGCAACAAATAATATTTTTTTGATATTAATTTATGTATGGGGATCGCTTTTCTTTCCTGTATCCCTGACATTATTCTCATTGGCGATTTGTGGGGCAACCAACGGCAGGGTCATGATGAAGGTCGTACCTTCTCCCTGCTGGCTGCGCAATTGAATCTCGCCGCCCAATACACCGGTCACAAGGTTATACACGATATTCATACCAAGGCCCGATCCGCCCTGCCCTAGCTTGGTGGTGAAAAAAGGATCGAATACTCTTTTCTTGACATGTTCATTCATCCCTACGCCATTGTCAGCGAAAATGATTTGCACGCAACCATCGTCTTGCTGATGGGTGCTCAATTGCATTTCGCCATTCTGACGATGTTCAAACCCATGCGTCAGGGCATTCGTCATGAAATTGGTCACGATCTGCCCAAGCGGTCCCGGATAACTATCCATCACTATACCTGGTGCCAGATCAGTTACCAGAGTATAAGGACTACTTTTGTACATTGGTGCCATGGTCACAATCAGCTCTTCCAGTACCGTCTGCAAATCAAAACTGCGCCTGTGACTACTCGACTGATCAACCGCCACCTGTTTGAAACTACGTATCAATTCCCTGGCCATGCCCAGTGTACGCATCAGCAGTTCAGTCCCCTTGCTGGCACTGTCCAGATAGGTATCCAGCATGGAGCGTTTCAGTTTACCCTCTGCCACGTCACGCATCAGTTCCCTGGTCTTATCCTGCAAGGTGCTGGCCACGGTCACACTATTACCTATGGGGGTATTCAGTTCGTGCGCCACACCCGCGACCAACGATCCCAGAGCTGCCATTTTTTCAGCGCGTACCAATTCATCCTGAGTATGTCTGAGAGAAGCCATGGCCGATGCCAGTTCAGCATTGGCCTGTTGCAAATTCAAGGTGCGCGATTTCACTCGTTCTTCCAATTGCGCCGTCATCTCGCGGATTTCATGCTCCACCTCCACCTGTCGGGTCACGTTCAATAATGAAAAAATGCACATGCGCTTGTTCTGTATCTTGATCAACCTGGCCGATAGCAGGAAAATCCCGGTGACACCATCCTTGCGTTTCAGATGAACTTCCATCTGGTCTACCTTCTTCTCACGCTTCAGTAACTGATCAAATTCCTTGCGCTTTGCTACCTGTTCATCAAAACCAAGTGCGCAGCTAAGCTGTCCAACAATTTCATCTCTCGCATAAGCGAATTCCTTGAGCCAGGCATCATTTACTTCGACTATGCGATCTGTTTTCACATCTACCAGCCCGAGGGGAATCGGTGACAACTGGAATAAAGTGGAATATTTATGTTCGTTTTCACGTAGCAGTGACTCCACTTCCAGCCGCATCGTTTCTGCCGCAATTTCACTATCAATATTGCGTGAAGACAGCAGCAAATACTGCTCATTTCCTGCCTCAAATTTAGACCCGGAAATACGACATTGTGTCACCGCTCCATTTTTACGACGAAAGGCAACTTGCATGTCCCTTACTTCACCATCTTGTCTGATGCGGGCAACAAGTTCTTCGCGTTGTGTTGAATTAGCCCATAAGTCCAAATCATTGGATGTACGTCCGATGACATAGTCACGTGAGTAACCTGTCATTGGCTCCCAGTTACGGTTGACATCAATATACTCACCTGTAGACATTCTGGTAATGGTAAGGATGTCAGGGACAAGTTGAAACACGGTGGCCAGGAGTTTTTCACGTTCCTGCAATTCCAGTTCTGCCTGCGCCTGCATCTTTTCCACCCGGCGCAAGGCGGTCACATCCTGCATGGCGTAGGCGATATAGGGTTCGCTACCGGCATCAAAACGAGTGCCGGAAATCAGTACATTGTATTCATGGCCCTTTTTATGCCGGTATATCGTCTCATAATTATTGACTTCACCATCACGGGTCAGAATGGCAAGCATTTCTGCTCGTTTGCTAGCATCGGCCCATAAATTCATTTCCAGTGAATAGCGCCCCAGCGTTTCGTCCCTGGAGTAACCAGTAACGGTTTCCCAATGCCGGTTCACATCCAGATAACGTCCATCTTTTTCGCGGCAAATGGCCAACACGTCAGGGACAATCTGGAATACTTTTTCAAACAAGGCTTCGCGTTCTTTTGACAAGCGCTCAATGTCCCGACGTTCCTGTATTTCCTGCTGCAGATTTTTATTGATGTTGTGCACCTCATCCTTCTGGCGCAACAAAACTGACACCAGGAACAGTATACCAATGGCAAAATCCAGGAAAGCGCCTATCTCAAAACCTGGTATCGAAAAATCATGCTTATTCCATGACTGAGGGAAATACAGCAGGAACACACCTTTCAAGAAAATCAGCGCGCCAAGAACGACATACCCTACGCTGTGTTTTTCATTTTTTATTTGCCAGAAAGTCCAGGCTGCAATGATCAACAGACAAGCCGACAAGATGTACGCCGGCAGCGTACGCCAGAACGACGTGACTCCAGTCAAATATGTCATCAACAGCCACATAACAGCCATAGAAAAACCCAACATGACCGGCATGACGTGAACTGTTATGCCATAAAATATTCTGGTGCCTGCCCATAAAAGGCAAACATAAGTAAGCAAGAACATATCGGCACCAAGCGCCAATGCAGTCGTGTCAGCATCCGACAAAAGATGACACGCTCCACGCACAACCAGACAAGCATAGGCGAGCGCCCAGCAACGGGTCGCCCTGGCACACAGGTTCAAATGCTGCACATAAAACAGCACCAACATAATCAGAAATAAAGCCATCAGAGGGCTGCTTGCAGTGGAAAAGGAAGAGAGCATAATTGACATGCGGTGCTATCGAAAGAGAAAACCTGGAGTTATCATCAACATCTCCCAAATGAGGTTTTTAAGTCTTGACGAATCGCAAAGTATCAGGCGGTGCAATACCTGTCGCTCGTTTGCACTCTGTATGATTCATTTTAATTGAATACCAGTATTTGGCAGCAAATTTAATGAGGCGCACAAACCAACTGTCAATAAATGTAAGACAACGATGGCCTTTGGGCATACACGTCACAATTATCACAAGCTGAAAATCATAAAATCAAGCGTTCAAAGCGTTCATTAAGCGCCATTTCATCCATTCTCCCTCTGCCGCGGCTATTTTCAAAGGTAATGTAGCAAAATTCACGGTACATACTCAATGATCGCTTGCCCCCAGTCGGCAATAACCATTCTTAACACATTTCATTTCTTTGGGCTTGATTATGCTGAGCGCTTCACATAAGATTAAACTGAAAGTAAGACAATTCAAGCAATAGGGAGCGCACTGATGAAGAATCAACACAGTAGAACACCCGGCTTGTTACAAAGCGATCTTTATACTGCAGTTGTGGCTTATGACGTTTTGGCAAAAAGTGGGAAATCGACGGGTTCTGGTTTTTTTTCGTATATGGATGGTGATTTTTTACCCGACGTTGCACTTGGTAGCAACCAGGACGACGACATTATTGATTTTATTGAAGAAGACGAAGAAACCGTACAGCCAAAAGTTGCGTTACATCCGTGGAAAATCCTGATTGCAGATGACGACAGCAATGTTCACGATACGACTTTGCTGGCCCTGAATGGCGTCAAGATACATGGTCGCCCTCTGGAATTTGTACATGCTTATTCCGCAAAAGAGGCGGCTACCGTGATAGCAGCCAATCCCGATATCGCACTGGTTTTGCTGGATGTAGTCATGGAAACCGTCGATGCAGGCTTAAAACTGGTTAGCGTAATCCGCAATGAAATGGGTCTGGCCAATTTGCGTATCGTTTTACGCACCGGGCAGCCTGGTTATGCCCCAGAGCAAAAAGTGAGTGAAACCTTTGCAATTGATGGCTATACCACCAAATCCAAACTCACTCGCTCATTGCTGATTTCGGTGCTGAATGATACTTTGACAATCAGTAGTGACGACCCCAAACTCCCAAACTGACTGAATTAATACTTTTTATCTGTACACATAATGACAAGGGCCTCGATTGAGGCCCTTGTCATTATGATGGCACACTGAATCTTCACTACTCGGCATCAGGCTGATTAGCTGGCGCAGCCTTGATAAAGGCTGGATGCTCAATACAGGCCTGGTTAATACGCATCAATACCGGCATGTGCGACAAATCGCAATTAAAACGCTGGGCGTTGGCAATCTGCGGCACCAGGAAACAGTCCGCCATACCCGGTTCATTGCCAAAACAAAAATGGCCGGTACGTGTATCAGCCGCCAGCTTTTGCTCAAGCACAGCCAATCCTTCTTCGCACCAATGGCGATACCAGGCATTTTTTTGATCATCGCTCACCTGTAAAGTTCCGGTCAAATAACGCAATATCCGTAAATTGTTCACGGGGTGGATTTCACAGGCAATTGACAATGCCAGCGCACGCACATGCGCACGCTCCAAAGCATCAGCAGGCAACAGTGCTGGCTGCGGATACACTTCGTCAAGATACTCTATGATGGCCATGGACTGTGTCAGCGTCGCCATATTGCCGTCATGCTCATCCTGCAAGGCTGGCACCAAGGCATCTGGATTGAGTGCCCGATAAGCCGGGGCAAATTGCTCGCCACCGTTTTTCACCAGATGCACAGCCACCTGCTCATAGTCCAGGCCTTTCAGGTTAAGAGCAATCCTTACCCTGTAGGACGCCGAACTGCGGAAATAACCATAAAGTTTCATCATGTCTTTCACCACTTAAACCAGTTTAATTTTCAAGTCACTCAGACCTGCAATACTGGCCTCCAGCAAGTCTCCTCGCTGCACTGCAGCAACGCCTGCGGGTGTACCTGTGTAAATCAGGTCACCAGGCTGCAAGGTATACAACTGCGACAGACAAGCGATAATTTCAGACAGTTTCCAGATCAATTTTCCGGTATCACTATCTTGCCGGGTTTTGCCATTCACATCGAGCCGTATACTGGCCTGTTCCATGCCAGACACCGTATCGGCAGTATGGATGGCACCGATAGGCGCAGAAAAATCGAAGCCTTTAGACGTACACCATGGCCGCCCCTGCTCTTTTGCCTCGGCCTGCAGATCACGACGTGTCATGTCCAGCCCGACGGCGTAACCCCAGATATGACTGAGGGCATCTTCTTCGCGAATATCTTTGCCACCCTTGCCTATGGCCAGCACCAGTTCTATCTCGTGATGCAGGTTCTTGGTCATGGAAGGATAAGGCATTTCCCCGACAAGGCCAGGCGCAACAGGCAGCACGGCATCCGCTGGCTTCATGAAGAAAAACGGTGCCTCACGACCGGTTCCGCCCATTTCTTTTGCATGCTCGACATAATTGCGGCCAACGCAGTAAATTCTATGTACAGGAAACAGGGCCGTGCTACCAGCCACCGGAACGGCAGCCTGCGGCTGAGGGGGAATAAGGTAATCCATGTCATCTCCGATCAATGCGTATGCGTCTCTCAAGGTCAGTAAACCTGCTGCCTGAGACTCTCACTATTATGGCATTTTCCCTTCCTGCATGCCATGCCTGCGATACGCGTGCTTTCCAGGAATTATATGGACGTAGGCACAGGCTCACGAATTTGAATGTTCTCGTTATAATGTACGATCAACCGCGGAGTAAAAATGAAGACTTGCCTACATCCTAAATATCTGATTCCCATAGAACCGGTCAGCACAATCCTGTACAACCATGCACTGGTCATGCAGGGCGAGAAAATTCTGGCTGTACTCAGCAGCACAGACGCACGACAACAATATCCTGACGCCCAGCATGTGGAGTTGCAAGATCATGCGCTCATGCCTGGCATGGTCAATCTGCATGGCCATTCTGCCATGAGCCTGTTGCGTGGTCTGGCAGATGATTTAAGCCTGATGGACTGGCTGAACAACCATATCTGGCCGGCAGAAAAGAAACACGTATCAGAAGAGTTTGTCTTCGATGGCAGCGTATATGCCATGGCAGAGATGCTGCGCGGCGGCACCACCACCATCAATGATATGTATTTTCACCACGAAGCCGTGGCACGTGCTGGCCTGCATACCGGCATGCGCACCGTGGTGGGTTGCAGCGTACTCGAATTCCCTACCGGCTATGCAGCGAATGCCGATGCCTATCTGGACAAAGCGATGGCGGCCCAACAGGCGTTTCAGGGGCAAAGTGGCGTAGCATTCCGGCTGGCACCACATGCCCCCTATACCGTGTCGGATATCACTTTCAAGAAAATTGTCGCCCTGGCTGACAAACATGACATGGGCATACATTGCCACATTCATGAAAGCATGGATGAAGTCAACGACAGCCTGCGTGACCACGGTATGCGCCCCCTGCAACGCCTGCATCAACTGGGCTTGCTGTCACCACGCCTGATTGCGGCCCACATGGTGCATGCGAATGAAGATGAAATTCAATTGCTGGCACAGCAGGGCGTGCACATTGCGCATAACCCAGCCAGCAATCTGAAACTGGCATCTGGCTTTGCCCCCATCCACACCATGCAAAGCGCAGGTGTGAACGTGGGCATAGGTACGGATGGGGCAGCCAGCAATAACAAACTGGATCTGCTCGGAGATTTGCGCATGGCCGCCTTGCTGGCAAAAGCCGTGTCCAGCAATCCAACTGCACTGAACGCTGGCAAAGCGCTGGAAATGGCTACGCTGGCCGGTGCCAAAGCGTTGGGGCTGGACCAGCAGATAGGCAGCCTGGTTGCCGGTAAGCTGGCCGATGTCATTGCGATTGACCTGTCAGCACTTGAAACCCTGCCCCTGTTTGACCCGGTATCACAAATCGTTTATGCGGCTGGCCGTGAACAGGTGAGCCATGTCTGGGTCAATGGCCGCTGCCTGATGGCAGAACGTCAGTTGCTGAATCAGGACGCCAACCAATTAAAAGACAAAGCCATCTGGTGGCAACAGCGCATTGCGGCTGCCTGAACAATTTACCTTTAACTTCATCATGAAATCATTATCTGCTTTCATCAAAACCCCTCTTTGTGCAGGATTGGCTGGACTGTTGGTCAGCGCCTTGCCGCTGTCACCTGCTCTTGCAGGTAACGGTCTGCTTACCACGGTGGCAGAGCAATCCGGTTTCCTGAAAACCGGTCGCTATGAAGAAGTGGAAAAATTGTGCCGGGCGTTTCAGAAAAACTATCCCAAGGAAGTGCGCTGTCTGGAATTTGGGCACACACCAGAAGGTCGCCCCATGCTGGCCTTGCTGGCGACACATACCGGTGTCTTCCAAGCGGCCGAAGCAACAAAGAAAAACCTGCCTGTCACCCTGATACAGGGTGGCATTCATGCTGGTGAAATTGACGGCAAGGATGCCGGTTTCCTGGCACTGCGTGAAGTGCTGGACAACAAGCTTGCAGCGCGGGCACTGGATCATCAGATACTTTTGTTTGTGCCGGTATTCAATATCGATGGACATGAACGTTTCGGTGCATGGAACCGCCCCAATCAGCGCGGCCCAGAAGAAATGGGCTGGCGTACAACGGCACAAAATTTCAATCTGAATCGTGACTACGTCAAGGCCGACTCTGTTGAAATGCAAGCCATGCTGGCACTCATCAATACCTGGAATCCACTGGCTGTCATCGACTTGCATGTGACCGATGGTGCCAAGTTTGAACATGATATTTCCATCCAGGTGGAACCCGTCAATTCTGGCGATGAAGACATGCGCAAGGCGGGTAAAATCTTGCGCGACAATGTCATCTCCGATTTGGCAAAACAGGGTTCTTTGCCCGTGTCCTTCTACATGACGTTTGCGCACGAAGACGATCCCATGTCGGGCTTTGTCGACAATGTACCTTCACCGCGTTTTTCGCATGGCTACCTGCCCTTGCGCAATCGCTTTGGCATGCTGGTGGAAACCCATTCATGGAAAGATTATCCTACCCGTGTACGCATCACTCACAACACCATTATTTCAGTGTTGGAGCAAGTCGCACAACACGGTGAAGCGTGGCTGAAGACTGCGCAGGCGGCAGACCAGCGCGCTGCGCAAATGGCCGGGCAAGCGTTGGCGGTAACCTATAAAACCAGCGAGAAAAGCAAGGATATTGCCTTCCGTGGGTATGCCTATACCCGCAACATGTCTGATGTGTCAGGTGCATTGATGACTCGTTACGATGAAAGCACGCCGCAGGTATGGAACGTCAAATTGCGTGACGAAATTCTGCCCGACACCATGGTCACCCTGCCCAGGGCTGGCTATCTGGTACCCGTTGCCTACAGCAAGGCAGTAAAAGAAAAACTGCAGCAGCATGGCATACAGTACAGCGTCGTTCAGAAAGAATTGGGTAACATCGAGACTGAACAGTTCAAGGCGAGTAAAGTAAATTTGCAAGCCCAGTCATTTGAAGGACGCCAGACCTTGAAATTGCAAGGCCAATGGGAAAGCAAAACGCAAACCCTGCGCAAGGGTGCCCTGTTTATTCCTGTCGCCCAAGCCAAAGCGCGCCTGGTGGCAGCCCTGTTTGAACCATCAGCACCAGATGCACTGGTCAACTGGGGTTGGTTTAATGGTGCCTTTGAAAGAAAAGAATACATGGAAGCCTATGTGGCTGAAGATGTCGCCCGCCAGCAACTTGCCAGCGATGCGCAACTGAAAGCTGCATTTGAAAAGAAAATTGCCGACGAGCCGGAGTTTGCCAAAAGCCCTTCAGCCCGTCTGGAATTTTTTGCCCAGCGCCATTCATCATGGGACCAGCGTTATCAGGTGTATCCAGTGCTGCGCTTGAATACCAGGCCCTGAACTGGAAATGGCATTGCAGTACATGCATGCCATTTCAGTTGAACCTTGATACTAATGGAAGAACAGGTAGGCCACAAATATGGCCGCGACGACACCGGCGGAATCGGCCAATAACCCCATGGAAATGGCATACCGGGTTTTGCGTATGCCGACTGAACCGAAATACAGGGCGACGATATAAAACGTGGTATCGGCTGAACCCTGGAAAATGCAAGTGAGGCGACCAATGAACGAATCCACCCCATAAGTCTTCATGGCATCCACCATCAATGCCCGTGAGCCCGAGCTGCTGAGCGGTTTCATCAGCGCGGTCGGCAAGGCAGCAGTAAAATCCGTATTCACACCCATCTGCGTAAATAACCAGTTAAAGCCCGACACGACAAAACCCAGTATCCCGGAATTGCGCAAGACACCAATCGCCACCAGCATGCCCACCAGATACGGAATAATTGTCAGGGAGGTTTGTATGCCTCCCTTGGCCCCTTCGATAAAGGCCTCATACACATTCACCTTTTTGCGCATTGCACCCACAATGAAGCTGACGATGATGGAAAACAACAAAAGATTGCTGCTGACCTTGGAAAACACTTCAATCTCGCTTCGCGTCATATGCTGACTTAAATACCAGACCATGCCAACGATAAAGCTGCTCATCCCACCCAGCCAGGCAAATATCACTTTATCAAACAGGTTGATACGCTGCCTGATGGCAACAGCCACCAGGCCGACCACCGTTGCCACATAGGTGGCGATCATGCAGGGGATAAAGATATCTGAAGGATCTTTTGCCCCCAGCACCGCACGTTGGGCCATGATGGCCAGCGGTATCAGCGTCAGCCCGGATGTATGCAAGACCAGGAACATGATCTGCGCATCAGTCGCTTCTTCCTTGTTGGGGTTCAGGCTTTGCAGACTTTCCATCGCCTTCAGGCCAAACGGTGTAGCGGCATTGTCCAGTCCCAGCAGATTAGCGGAAAAATTCATCACCATGTGGCCGTTGGCCGGATGATTTTTGGGCACCCCAGGAAAAATGCGGGCAAAAAACGGTGCAATCAGTTTCGCAATAAAATCGATGGCACCGGCTTTTTCGCCAATATTCATGATACCCAGCCACAACGTCATGACGCCTGCCAGCGGTAAAGCAATATCCATGACACCGATGCGTGCAGAATCAAAGGTCCCGTCCATAATGCGCTTGAATACTTCTACATCTCCCAGCACCAGCCACTGCACCAGGGCGGCAATAAAGCCGATCAGAAAAAAGCCAGTCCAGATATAGTTAAGTAGCATGACTTGTCAGTTTGACCTGAGTTTGATGTAGGAGTGCAAGCTTTTTATCATGAAAAGCCTTTGCCGTAGTATGAAAATTTCATTTGTTACCATAGACGGCAGACATACCTGAAACATCCTGTTGCAGTTTTTCCACCGGATATACAAATTCGTGTAGCCGTACCGGCGCTGGCCTGCGTTATATGAACATCGAAACAAATAAGAGGTGCTGTCATGAAAACCAGCTTACTCATGAAATGCCTGTTGTCCACAGTGGTTCTGTATGCCGCTGGCACAGGAGTAGCTGCTGCACATGATTTTGACCGTGGCTGGCACAACTATCCGCCACCACATCATATCGTGCGCAATTACAACTATATTTATTACCCTTCAAGTCAGGTTTATTACTCCCCTGATTACCGCACCTGGTATTGGGCGAATGGCCGAGGCTGGGACACTGGCAGCCGCCTGCCCTATTTTGTGAATGTGGACATGCGGCTGGGCGGTGTGCCTGTCGTATTGCGCTCATCCACACCGTATGTTGAACATATGTATGTAGAACAAACCTATGGTCGCCCATGGCGCGACAGGCATGGCTGGCATCAGGAAAGACGCTATGAACGGGAATGGCGTGAGGAAAGATACGATCACCATCACCACTGGAGACCGTAATTGTTATCTGGTTGTCGCTTAGCTACCAACCAGGGCAGCCGCAATATTAATGGAAAAGCCCACTACGGCAACATTGAAGAAAAAGCTCAGTACAGACTGCGCAAGTACGGTCTTGCGCGTCTGCCGGTTCATGACACATACGTCAGAGGTTTGAGCGGCGACGGCAATGGTGAAGGAAAAATACAGAAAATCCCAGAAATCTGGCATCGCCTCATTATCAGGGAAGTGCAAGGCACGTTTTTTTTCGGGTGAATTGTAAAACAGCAATGCATAGTGAAAGCAAAAGACTATCCCCAGCAAAATCCAGGAGCCAAGCACAGTGGAGACCGCAAACAGGTATTTCATTATCCTGGCTTCGCTGCGGATCCCCGACATGCCAGACAGCTCATGAATAACGGCCAGCAGACTGATTGCCGCTGACAGCGACAAGATCACCAGTACGGCAACAGCACTTTCATCTTCTTGCTGTGCCATCTTGCTGACAGTATGTTTGTCAGCACGTGACATCAACCACGCCATCAGCGCCAAATAAATCCAGACACCCACATTCCAGCCGAGCAGCGCCCGCGTAATCAGGGGCGTTGTCGCTGGTAAAACAAGCGCTGTCACGGTTCCTAAACCAAGGGTAATCAATAGCCTGGGCCGGTTTTTAATAATATTTTTGATAACTTATCCTGTCAATTAAATTCAGCCATGCGTTCCCATAGGTGCCAGGGCCCATGATAGAAAATCAATCAGGCCACTGATTACTGCCAACGATAGTTACCCAATGCACTGTCAAGACCAGGTGTAGTATATACAATGCCAAATATGTAATCCTATCATTGAGTCAAAAGTTAACACATGGTACTTTACTCAAAAAGAAACTTTCAAAAGCGCAATTTTTTATTACACTGAAAATAAGCATTTTCATCGTAAAACAAGGTCTTGTCAGGAACCCAGAGCCGCTATCATGAACAACCGTACTCAATATGTGCAGCTTTCTAAACTCAGCGCCGGTGCTGTGCTGGCAGACGATTTGCTCGACAAGGTTGGTCATGTCCTGCTGCCTGCGGGAGTTACTCTGACTGACTCTATGCTGCATGCTATCGCTCACCACGACATACATCAGCTTTCCATTGTTGCCGCGCCTGTATCTGAACAAGAAGAAAATGAAGAGCGCCAAATCAAGCTGACACGCCTGGAGCATCTATTCCGCCATGCTCCAGACAGTACGCCTGCCAGTCTGTTGAAATCCTATGTCTTCCATTATCGCCATGGTGATTATCAATGACTGACACTACCGATTATCAGGTACATCTTGAAGATATGGTCAAACATATCAAGGACTTGCCTACCCTGCCAGCAGTAGCGATGGAAATGCTGCGCAACCTGGAAGATGAAGACAGCAGCCTGGACATGATCACTGAAAAAGTCGCCATGGATCATTCTGTCACCGCCAAACTGCTACGGCTGGCGAATTCTTCTTACTTTGGTAATAACTCCAAGGTGGTCACCTTGCAGCAGGCAACCGCCATGTTAGGTGTCAAAAATGTAAAGAACCTGATACGAATGACTATATTGAGCGACAAGTTTCCAACTGCTCGTTGCCCGGCATTTGATTTTCGTGCGTTTTGGCGCCACAGTGTCGCAACAGCAATTTGTGCGGAACTGATTTCGCGCGCATTGCATATGAAACACGATTTTGCTTTCACCGCTGGCTTGCTACATGACATAGGCAAACTGGTGCTGGTGACCTGTTATCCAGACAACTACAATCAGGTGCTTAACTATAAAGCAGCAACAGACTGTCATTTGCTAGAGGCAGAACGCAACATCATGCATGTCGATCATGTCATTGCAGGTTTGACACTGGCACATCAGTGGCGTTTTTCTGAAGCTGTCTGTGATGCCATACGCGGACACCATGATCCTGAACAGGAAAACCTGCATGCGCTGGCATCCGTCGTCCATGTTGCCAATGCTATCGTACATGCACTGGACTTATCTGCCGAAGAAAACGACATGCTCCCCTTGCTGTCACAGGCCGCTTGGGATACGCTAGGGCTTACTGAAGCTGACTATATTGGCATATTTCGTGAAACTGAAATGCGTTTCGATGCGTTGGATCAGATCGTACTTTGACTTTTTCTTTTTGGCCCATGTATCTGGATAAAACAATTTTGGAACACTTGATGCTTTTCAGATCAACGGATTATCGTATAGAAGATATCCACCTGTTTCGTGACATCAATGAAGAAAATCGAAAACTGATTGCTGACATTATCAAGGACTGTCAGGTCGTCAAGGCGCGCGCTGGTCAGATCGTGCTCGATGCCAACAGCTCAGGTGCCAGATTATTCATCGTGCTGAAAGGTGCACTGGGCGTCAGCCGGCTGACTGAAAACAGCAACCACCTGGAAAACACGATTACCCAATACCTGCCTGGTGAATGCGTGGGTGAAATATCGGTACTGGATGAAGAAATTCATTCCGCCACCATCTCTGCCATTAGCGACAGCGAGTTACTGCTGATCGAAGCTGAAACCCTGTGGAAACTCATTGATGAATCAAACGGGGTTGCCCGCAATCTTTTGCAGTTGCTGTCTTTCCGCATACGTGCCGCCAATGCACAGATACGCAACCGCCAGAAAGTCGGCGAATTTTATCGCCAGCTTTCCATGGTCGACGGCCTTACCGGACTACATAACCGCGCCTGGCTGAACGCGCAATTGCCGGGCATGATCGAATATGCCCATGCCGCCGGCGCACCACTCAGCATCATCATGGTGGATCTGGATCACTTCAAACGCTTCAATGATGAATATGGCCACCTGCTGGGTGATGACGCCTTGCAAACCGCTGCCAAAGTATTGAATGCAGGGCTACGCCCCAGTGACTTTGCTGCCCGTTATGGCGGTGAAGAAATGATGGTGATACTGCCTGGGGCCAGCCATAAGGCCGCACTGGGTGTTGCCCAGCGACTGTGTAATCGTCTGGGTAAAACCAAAATCTTTAGTGATCGCCAAAAGGTCCTGCCACATATTACCGGCTCCTTTGGTGTGGCAACGCTGGCCCCGGATCAGGACTGCAATGCCCTTATCAGTACCGCTGACGCCGCACTATACCGTGCCAAGGCTGCTGGCCGTAACCAGGTTGCCAGTTGAACTGGGTAGTCACGACCTGACACTTGCGCCCTGTCAAGGTATGCTGGCTTCTGATCTGAAAAAGACAAACAGACCTGTTTCTTTTTATCGAATCTTGATAACGACCTTGCCTTTTGCACGTCCTTTTTCAACATAAGCAATGGCTTCGCCTGTTGCTTCGAATGGAAAAACCTTATCCACAACTGGACGTATGGCTCCGGAATCGACGAGTGAAGTAATCTCGCGTAGCTGTTTTCCGTGTGCTCTCATGAACAAAAAAGAATAATTTATATTTCGACGCATGGCTTTTCTCCTGATGCCAAAACTCAACAAGCGCATGATGAATTGCACGAACCATGGAGCACCGATTTTTTTTGCAAAATCAATATCCGGCGGCCCAGAAATTGAAATGAGTTTTCCTCCAGGTTTGAGTATTTGCAGTGATTTTTCGAGTGTCTTTCCATCCTGGCTATTTAAAACTACATCGTAGTCGTGCAAGATTTTTTCAAAGTCATCTTTCTTGTAATCGATGACGATATCGGCACCAAGACTCTTCACCAGATCAATATTCGCGGTACTCGTGGTCGTGGCCACAATCGCGCCCATATGCTTCGCCAACTGAATCGCAAATGTACCGACGCCACCAGAACCAGCCTGGATGAATACTTTTTGCCCTTTCTTCAAATTGGCCCGCTCTATCAGCGCTTGCCACACTGTTAAGCCAACCAGCGGGATGGAGGCAGCTTCTTCCATAGTGAGTGTTTTTGGTTTCATCGCCAGCGAGTCTTCTTTGATGGCAATAAATTCTGCGAAAGCACCAATTCGAAAGTCATCTGGCCGCGAGTAAACCTCGTCACCTGGCTTGAATTGCCGTACCTGAGACCCTACTTTGACCACCACCCCGGCCACATCATGACCCAGAATGAGCGGCAAGCGATAAGGTAGGATGAGCTTGAACTCTCCGCTCCTGATCTTGGAATCCAGCAGGTTGACACTCGCGGCGTGAATCTGCACCAATACTTCATTCGCCCTTATCTCCGGGACTGGCATAGAGCCAATTCGACCATCTGCTTTTTTTCCGTAACTATCAACAATAAAAGCTTTCATCATGATTCTGACTCCATTCTAGTTAAAACAGGGTATTGGGGCTGCAGGCAAAAGTCCGGGTGCAAAGTATTGCTGTTGAAGGCTTTGCATTTCATTTCCGGCCTGTGTCATCTGCAGTCTTTGAACAGCAGGTATGAATATTGTTCAGGCTTCAAGCCGCAGGTCTTTACGTATCCCGGCATCCATCAAACCCGCAGGTGCAAATGTGCGTAGCAAGCGCAAGCGACTCGCCAGGTTACCTGCCGTGTAATGTAACTTGGGATGAGGCGCGGTCGCGGCCTTCAGCACGACCTCGGCTACGACTTCGGGCCCCTCAGCCGTCGCCATTACTTCTTTTACTCTCTTATTCACCACCGCACGCACTTCACGATATTCGTCCAGTTTTGTGTCTGGCTCCAGCATGTTCGCGTCGAATGGAGTCTTCGTGTATGCAGGTTCAACCACAATGACACGAATACCCCTGGTACGCAGTTCATGGTCAAGGGATTCTGAATAACCTTCAACCGCGTGCTTGGTCGCAGAGTACAGGGCACCGTAAGGCATCGGCAAAAAACCGAGTACCGAGCCGATGTTGACGATGCGCCCCACGCCTTGATGTCGCATGTAAGGCATAACGGCCCGTGTCACGCGCAAAAGTCCGAAAAAATTTGTATCAAAAATTGCCTGGGCCTGCGCAATGGAAACCTCTTCTGCTCCAGCAGGGGCGATGCCTATCCCGGCGTTATTGACCAGCAGATCAATACGCCCGCTCTGGCGTATCACCTCACTGATGGCTGCCTCAACCGATTCATCACTGGTCACATCCAGCGGCAACATGTCAAATAATCGCTCGCCAGTTGAAGCGCCCCGCCGACTTGTTCCATAAACTTTATAACCCGCTTTCACCAGTCGTTTGGCAGTCGCTTCACCTATGCCCTGTGAAGCACCTGTTACCAGTGCTATTTTGTTGTTCATCATGCTTTCCAATCTATATAGTCGATGTATTTAATGGTTTGCAACAGCTAATGCCACACTACAAATATGATGATTATCATATTTCAAAACAAGCAAAAACCGGCGAACATCCACCGGAATCAGCTATTGACGGGAACGAGTTTTTCCCGCGCAGCATCGAGGAAACTTTCTGATAGTTTGGTGTCGTCGACAGCTCGTGCTAACAGCAGTGTCCCAACCATGGTGGCGACCACCATGAGCGCCTCTTCATGCGCACCAGGTTGCCCCCAATCAGGTAATTGACGCGCTACAACGTCAATCATTTCCTTGATACGACGGGTAGCCGCACGCCGCACCTCCGGTACCTGCCGGGGCATCTCCGAACCAAGAGCGCTTACTGGACAACCAGTCTCTATGCTGTCGAAATGCGCCTTCGACAGGTAAGCGTACACCAGCGCCCGCAAGGCTTGTTCTGGCGGCACGGCAGCTGCAATATGTGCCGAAACAGCCACCGCTTCGGCACCGGCACGATCCGCAGCCTCGGCAAGCAATGCTTCGCGTGAGGCGAAATGGCTGTAGAAACCACCGTGCGTCAACCCGGCTTCTTTCATAATGTCGGCGACACCCGTGCCATCATAGCCACTACGTCTTATGGCACGTGCAGCAACGTCGAGAATACGCTCGTGCGTAATTTCCTTGCGACTAAGACCTTTTAACTTTGTGGCTTTATTTTTCATGATGGTCATCATATATCATTTCAGGCAAACGTGCCGGGAATAAAATGCGTTCTCATGCCAGGAACGAGTTGCCACAACGCCAACAGCTCCAATAAAAAAAGGTTCCAATTCACATTGGAACCCCCTTCAACTACTGAAGAAAAATCTTTGAACCTGTTCACGGTCTGTAGCGAACCCGCGTCAACGGGATCAGCGTGGTCAGGGTAATAAAAACGCAGCGCAAAAAGCGGAATGTACTCTAGTACATGAGCATTTTGAGCAGCGCATGAGCCCCGCATAAACTCCGATTGCGCCCGCCCAGTAAGATCGTGAACAGGTTCTTAGAAGCTATAACCCAGGCAAATACCATACACAACCGGACGGAAATCGATCGTAGTATTACGTTCAATACTGCCGGTAGTGGCCTTCATATCTGTCTTGACTTTTGCTGCAGCGATAGACGCATTGACAGACCAGCGATCATTGAGTTTATAGCTGATACCTACCTGCCCTGCAAGACCGACTGAATCCTTCAAATCAATCTTGGTAGGACCACCAGTAGCAATGTTACCTACGGATGTAGATGTCGCATCAAAGAACTGGGTGTAGTTCAAACCCAGGCCAACGTAGGGACGCAGATTATCTGTTGGTGCGCCAAAGTTGTAGTTGATGAAGAAGGTCGGTGCACGCTGCTTGACCTTGGCAATCGTGCCGTAAGGTGCCAGAGTGCCGCGGCCAACAACATCATGCTCAGGTGGAATACCCGCGACAAAATCAAAATCAAAATGATCAGTGAGCCGGCGGCTATATCCCAACATGACAGTGGTTGCATTACCGACTGTCAGACCAGCTGGTTGTGGTGTCAGGAAAGCCGGACCATTGCTGGTGAAATCTGGTGAGTCGGAATGCACCTGCACGTTGATGATACCTACGCGGACTGTATTGTCATATGCCATGGCGGAGACAGAAGCCAGACCCAATACAGCAGCTATTGCAATTTGTATTTTTTTCATGATGGCGTCTCCTCTTATTTAGCCAAAACTTGCTGGAAGAAGGCGCGTGCTGCAGCATTGCAGAACGGTGGGACCAGCGTACCATGATAAGAAGCGGCAACAGCAGTTGCTGGATCTACCTTGGCTGCGATGGCCGCATTGATAGCTGCCGTCTTGCTTTGACCAAAGCCAACTTTAACCGCTGCAAATGGATCTGCTGCGCTCGTTGGAGCAGAATCCACGTCCAGTACCGTCAAGGCTGCTGCTGGCAAACCTTTGGCCTGGAAAAAGCCCGCTGTCGCCTGGGTGCTGGCAAAGAACACAGTTGGATCACCATTACCGCCGCACAGCATGACAGGCACAGTAGGTACATAGTTACGCAAGTCGTTCTTCACGCCCGCCTTACGGAAAGGATTGGCAGGAGTACAGTTCAAAGGATCAGCAGGATTGACGTTGCAAGGATTTTTCTGTGCATCAGCCAGATAGGTGTTGCGATAGCTGGTTTTGATCAGATTACCGTCACCAAAGAAAACCGCAAATGCAGCCGATGATGGGCCTGGCAGAGAATCCTTGGCAAACATTGCATATGCTGGCAGTTTGCCTGTCGTGAACAGGTCATTGAATGTCAGCGCGCCTGGCAACAGTGTTTCTATGCCGGTTGCGTATTTGTCTTCATAAACTTCGTTCGGGCTGGCATACAAGCCACCATAGGATTTTTGCCAGCTGGTTGTAATCAGCGGAAGAAACACAGTACCACCTGCATTCGGGCTACCAGCAAACGTTGCGTCACCCAGCAGGGACATAGCGTAAGGACCAGACATACCTGCCAGTGCAGTCACCTTGAATTCAGACGCATAGGTAGTCTGCATCGCGCGCTGCGTCGCCATGGCCACGTGGCCACCTTGAGAATAACCGCTGATGACCAACTTGCCAGAATCCTGTGCACCGATAGTGCCGAAAGCCTTGCGTGCAGCACGCAGGGAGTCAACCATATCGTTGGCTTGTTGCTCAGCATTCAGGTAAGGATGATAGCTCAATGCCGATGTATCGTAACCGGCATAGTTAGGCGCAACCACGATGAAACCTTGCGCGGCATACATGGCTGCCAGCAGGATAGCTTCAGAGTTATCGCGCAGGTTGGCCATGTTGAAGGATTTTTCTACTGTCGTGCCATGCGCATACAGCAGCACTGGGCGTGGACCAGTACATGCAGGGTCACTGCCGGACGGTACCATAATGGCACCCGTTGCATCGGTCGCTTCGTTTGCACCACCAACAGTGGTGTACTTCATGTAATAGGTGCTGATTTCGCACTTGGGTGCGCCAGTGATTTGGGTCAAACCAGGTTTTGCCGCATCCAGCGAAGCCTTGAAGACGACTGGATCAAGTTTGGTTAATGCCGGGCCACTCGCTTGAGGAATAGGCACCAGGACTGGAGGGTTAGCAACCAGCGTACCACGCGCGGGTGTTAAATCGATTGTTGGACCAGCACTACCACTGCCACCGCAAGCCGAAAGAACGGCAGCCGAAAGCAGACCCAGCGCTATATGGATTTGACGCATTATTGTCTCCTGTTAAGTATTTTTTGCAAGTCAATAGAACCGCCAATGCCCCAAATAAAAAATGGAACGAGCGTTCTAAAACTTGATAAGTAGTATGTCATTTACGCAATTTCCTGAATAGCGGAAATTTCATATCTAGAGTAAACACTCTTAAAATTGAGATTGAATTTGGCACAATGACGATTAACACGTTCCAAATACAACACAAAACGTAATTTTAATGTCTGTTAAGAAAAAAACAAGAAATCATTTCATTTATGCGAAATTCATACAAATTCGATCACGGAAACGAATTTGGCCTGAGTTTGCTATTACCAACGTGAATGAGTGATAACTGTCTACAACAAAGATGCATTTCCTGTAGATAAACAAACATGTTGCTACCCTGCTATTGGGTGGCTATATTTGCAAAACGCAAATTCAAACATAGCAGGTATAAAAGGTCACAAATCCATGCAAAGAGTCGTTCCCTCCATCCGCATCAGTTCATATAGTGCAAGCAAGTCATTCTACGAAAGCCTGGGCTTCGTTGAGCAATGGACGCATCAATTCGAACCAAATTTCCCCGTGTTTGCAACCGTCTCACGAGAAGACATGCAGATCTTTCTGACTGAACACACCGGAGACTGTCAATTCGGCGCTCTTGTCCACTTTTTTGTAGACGATGTAGACGCCGTCTACGCAGAATTTAAAGCCAAAGGCATCACTGCAGCTCAGCCACCAAACAATGACCTCGGCCCCAACCTGCGGCAAATGATCGTCATCGATCCGGATAGCAATCGTTTGAAATTTCTCACGCGGAAGAATTGAAGTGTAGCGGGTAATGCAATTCAATTCGCCCGCTTAGCCAACCACTCATCAGCAGAAAATTTACCTGGTCCAAAACATACCAGCACCAGCAACAATATGCCCCAGTAAAAATGGGAGTTGATCGCTGCCGGACATTCGAGCATGAACAACGCGGGGTAAGAAATCACTGCCATGACATTCACGACGAACAGAGCAAGTGCTGCGGGGCGGGAAAAAATACCTACGGCCAACAGCACAGGCAAAATCAATTCACCACCTGCCCCCATCCATGCTGCCAGTTCGGGCGGGATGATGGGGACCATGTATTCTTCCTGGAACAGGGAAAGCGTGGCTGACCAGTCTGAAACTTTGACCATGCCTGCTTTAAAAAATTGCAGGCCCACATAGATTCTGAGTGCGAGACATAAAGCGGAACCGGCCCAGACATTCAGGCTTTGGTCAAAACGGCGGCTTAAAGTGTGAACGTATTGCAGGATGTACATTGAAATTCTCCAGTTTTTTTAACTCCTGCAAATTAGTCAGATTGGCTGCCACATCCTTACAGTGCTTCGCCCAAAAATTTGACCTGGGTAAACAATCCCGCATGAAACCAGGATTGCAAATTGTTGTTGATATCAAAATCACAGTCCGTATTGACTGCTGCTTCCAATGCTTCAGATAGTGTTGCCCCTGCTTGCAGTGCCTGCAAGGCCAGGTATGCGGGGCGCTGGATTTCCGTCAATTCTACCGACCACAACGCCCGTGAGATCACTCCATAGCAGTTGTGCCGGATATTTTTTGGAAACCCTGTTTGTACTCCAGATTGATGGGCCTGCCAGATATCGACCGTCGCCCAGTCTGATTCATGCAGGCCGACAGCTGGATGTAATTCCAGTCTGGCTTCTTGTAAATCCTGGCCCGTCTCAGTGATCAGTTGCACCAGTGCTGGCAGGCTCAAGATATCCGCATCGGCAGCATAGTAAGCGCGATGGATTTGCCATTCCAGCGCAGCAACATCAGAAAAATAGGGATAATCCGCGGCATCTGGCGTTTGCGTCAAAAACATTGGCAAATGTGCGCCAAATGCATTCAGGTCACCGGATTCGGAGGGAAAGGCGCGCCCAAAACTGCGTGCCATTTGTACAAAATACTCTTCACCAACCAGTTCATACAATACCGGGTAAGCATTGTGCAGCGCTGCTACCCAGATGGCAGTCAGGTTGCCACGATACAAAGCCAGGCGATCATCTTGTGCAGGGTGATCAACAAACAGACTGATCGCGTCCTGGACCGCATTGGTATGCAAGAGTGCAGTAGCAAATTCCTGTTGTATCTGCTCAAGCGCCTTTGTGTTCATGATGCAGGCCATTCCTTTGAATGGCGGCGGTACCGATGCCGTATTTCGCCTGCCTTGGCGGCTTCGCCCAACAATACTGGCAAGGCAGGAATGTCGGTGTCCCACTCTATCAATACAGGAATATCGGCAGACAATAATTGACAGGCTTGCTCATATAAATCCCAGACCGGCGCGGCAATCTGCCTGCCATGATCGTCCACCAGACAGATGTCTGTCTGCAAGTGCCCGGCCAGGTGAATTTCACCTATGGCACCTTGTGGCAAGGTTGCCATAACATGCAAGGCATCCAGTGCGCTTTCGCCGTGATTGGATTGATTCACGAACAGATTATTGATATCAAGCAGTACACCACAACCTGTGCGGCTAACCAGTGCGGCTAAAAATTCTGCCTCAGACATATCGTCCTGGGCAAAACGCACATAGGTTGATACATTTTCTATCAGTATCTGGCGTTGTAAAAACATTTGTAACTGGTCAACACGCTGGCACACCAGATCAAGCGCACTTTGCATCAGTGGCAAGGGCAAGAGATCATTCATGTGCCTGCCAGATACCGCTCCCCAGCACAAATGCTCGGATACCAGACCTGGTTCAGTGCGCTCAACCAGGCGTTTAAGTTTTTGCATGTGTGCTTCAGAAAACCCCTGGGCTGATCCCAACCCCATACCCACACCATGCAGGCTAAATGGATAGTCACGGCGCAGTGTTTGCAATACATGCAAGTCATAACCACCGTCACCAAAATAATTTTCTGAATGTACCTCCAGCCAATCAATATCCACAGACGCATTCAGAAAATCACGATAATGCAGCGTACGTAAACCCACGCCCACCCCTTGCAGGGTGGGCGTGGAATTGATCTTAGTATGTGACACGGCTGTATCAGTCAACATCAATGCAGCCTGTCAAAAAAAACGACCATCAAACGAATTTAGGATTTAGGGGCTTCCAGTTTTCCACCTGCTTTTTCGCAAGTACCGGCAGGTACTTTTTTCCATTCTGCAGGGTCTTTGTCTTTTTTGCTCTGACCAGCGCAAGAGTGAGAACCGGAAGGCGCTGCGCAGTCATTTTGACCTGCTTTTGCAATACCAAAGCATTTTTCTGTTTTTGCTGGCTCTGCTGCCATTGCTACGCTTGTACCCAGTAAACCTGCCAGTGCCACTGCTACCATTGCCTTGTTATTCATTGTCTTCTCCTGAAAAAGTAAAACATCCCACAGCGGGAAAAATTAAGAACTACAGCCTGTAGTCGAAGCAGAACCCGGAAACTTACAAAAATTCCTGGAAAATTTTCATAAAATCAGATCTGCATCACAATATACGTGAAACTAGTCTGTCTGGATTCAAGCCGCAGTCAGAATATCGTACTATCTTATTACTTTTTTTCAAGAAAAACTTTCTTTATGCTTAATATCGTCCAGCAATTGCATGACAGTCTCACCAATTTATCTGAAGAACGTATCGATATCCGCCAGTTTTGCCAGATATGGCGTGCACAAAAGGATTTGCTTACTGCCTTGCCACCTCAATTTGCGGAAGTAATGGAAAATTTGCTGGGCAGGATGGAAGCCAGCAGCCTGTTCACTGAAGAAAGCTGTTCTTTCAGTCAGGCGGATCTGACCGCACAACTGCATATCTGGTTAAAGAAAGCCACAGCGAGCCTCAACATGCCTGCAAAAATAGTGTAAGCTGCGCCCCTTTTTACTGCCATTTGTAGGAGTTATTGTGCAAAAACTGAGTTTTAGCCTGGAAGGCGAATATGTAGAGTTAAACCAGTTATTGAAACTGGTCGGTCTGTGCGAAAGTGGCGGTGCTGGCAAAGCCATCGTTGCCAGCGGAGATGTCAGTGTTGATGGTCAGCAGGAATTACGCAAGACTGCCAAGATCCGTGCAGGTCAGTTGGTCAGCCTTGGTGATATCGAAATCCTGGTTCAGGCTGGTTGAGCCTGCGCTGGTTGCTCTTCCACTTGCGAGCTCGCCTGTGCAGCCATGAAACGTGCCAGCATATTATCCATGGTATCAACATGATGCTCAAACCACAGCGGCAATTCTTCGGCCAGACGTGTTGAAAGATCTGATTCACCAAGGGCAACACGACGCCTGACTTCTTGCATGACCTCCAGCACAGCATCATGCTCTTGCCTGTGGCAACCTACGGGTGGAAATGCAGTTTCTTCCATCCAGCGATTTTCCTGCTCGAAATGGACGATGGAATGCTCGATAAGAGCATCGAGCCGGTTCAAAAAGGTATCAGGATTATCTTCAGACAGGGCGGCACACAACTCCACAAATTCTTTGTGCGTATCGTCCATAGGTTCATAACTGAGGCTGAGGCGGTCGGACCAGCCCCAAGAATTTTGCTCCATGCTTTTTTCCTGAAATCAAAGTTGGTCCAGATTATCGCTGATCAGCGCCAAACTTGCTTGCGGCATATCAGAACATCCACCAAAAACAAAGCGCGCCAATGGCGCGCCGTCTTGGTTCTAACTTGTTCAAACACAAATAGCCATTAAGTCCTTAGCTATATCCACCTTAAGCGGTAGTGTTGATGTTGCGACCCAGGTTGGGTGGCAGGTTGGCAACAGATTTATTGTCTGGCACCGCTTCTATCAGCGCTGTTGCACTTTCGGCAGCAATGTCATTTGCCTTTTTCAATACAGCGATACTCACTGCCTGGCTTGTGCCCACATCTGCCAGCGTTGTTGCCACATTGGCTATTCCAGTCACATCCATGACAATTCTCCTTATCTGTCTACTGTCAGTAACGGCAGCTTTAAGGCGATTCTTTAGGGCTGACTGCGTTTTTTTTCAACAATCTGTTTTGCATCGCAGCAAGTAGCCATTCCAGTACCTGCTGGGGCTGGTTTAAATCCAGCCATACCAGCCCTGCTCTCAGGTTGGCCGGTGCCGGTATATCAGAAGCCACTGCCAAAATGCGGGTGTCGTGCGGATAAATGGCTGGCTTGCCTAGCTCGGGACGATAAACTTCCAGCTTGGGGATGGCTTCCCATTTATAGCCTTCTACCAGTGTCAGATCAGCTGGCGACATACGCAACAGCAAGTCACTTAGTGGTGGCTCAGCCTCGTCACGTAACTCGCGCGTGATGACATAGCGGTATGGTGAGGCCAGCAATACTTCAGCCGCACCTGCCAGGCGCAGCCTGGCACTGTCCTTGTGGGGTGGTTCAATGATGATGTCGTGATGACTATGCTTAACGATATTGATCTTTTTGCCAGATGCTGACAATTCCTTGACCAGATATTCCAGCAGACTGGTTTTACCACTGCCCGACCAGCCTATGACACCAAGTATTTGCCCCTGCATATATGCTGCACTCCAATAGCGTTATAAAAACGTTCAAACACACGTTCGCAGCCGACAGCTTAGCAAAATTCTGCTCTTACCAAGAATAAGCCTCCCAAAAAAAGTAATTTTTGAACTTGGATTTACATCAAAAACTATGTTGTACGACATCATATAACAATGTATAGTTTTCCAAACTTGTATTTCGGTATCGCTATCATTTACGAAGCGAAGTACATGCCTCACAGTCAATATTAATAATTGGAGACCGCATGACTGCTTTAAAGTCACCATCAGACAACAATACCGGCAACGCAACACGCATACGGTGGAGTATTTTGTTGATCTTGTTTCTTGTCACTACGATCAACTATGCTGACCGGGCCTCTATTTCGATTGCTGGCCCGGAATTAAGCAAAAAGCTTGGCCTTTCGTCGATAGAGATGGGGTACATCTTCTCGGCATTTGCCTGGTCCTATGTATTGGCGCAAATACCAGGTGGTTGGTTACTTGACCGGTTTGGTTCAAAAATAACTTACTTTTTCAGTATTTTTCTTTGGTCGTTTTTTACGCTCATGATGGGAACGGTTGGCTTCCTTTCCGGGGCTGCGGCGATCACTTTATTGTTTGTCCTCCGACTATTGGTTGGTGCAGCTGAAGCGCCCTCTTTTCCAGGCAATAGCCGCATCACCTCCGCCTGGTTCCCAGTCAGTGAGCGCGGGCTGGCAGCAGCAATTTTCAATTCAGCGCAGTATTTTGCCACCGTCATTTTTGCCCCTTTCATGGGATGGGTCGTGCATAACTGGGGTTGGCAAAGTGTGTTTTACGTCATGGGGGCACTAGGAATTGTGATGGCAGTCGTCTGGCAGTTCACCATCTATGATCCCAAGAATCATCCAGACATCAACGCAGAGGAATTGGACTATATAAAAGCAGGAGGTGCCCTGATTGATCTGGAGACTGTCCATCAGTCTGCAAAAACAGATCACGTTGATACGTTTTCCATTATCAAACAATTGCTGTCCAACCGCATGCTGTTAGGTGTCTACATTGGTCAATACTGCATCAATACATTGACCTATTTCTTTTTGACCTGGTTCCCGGTTTACCTCGTCAATGAAAGACATATGACTATCCTCAAAGCAGGTTTCGTTGCCGCCATACCGGCGATCGCCGGTTTCACTGGCGGGATGCTGGGCGGATTCATTTCTGATCGCATGATCAAATCAGGCCGGTCGCTTTCCATGTCAAGAAAAACACCTATTGTCATCGGTTTGCTCTTATCCATGAGCATGATCTTGTGCAATTTTATTTCCACCGATGAACTGGTGATCGCTATCATGTCCCTGGCTTTCTTTGGTAAAGGGATAGGCGCACTTGGCTGGGCTGTCGTATCGGATACGTCACCCAAAGAAGCTGGTGGTTTGAGTGGTGCCTTATTCAACACTTTTGGCAATGTCGCAGGTATTACGACGCCGATCGTGATTGGATATATTATTCATGCCACAGGCTCATTCGCTGGCGCACTGGTGTTTGTGGCAGCCAATGCTGCCGTCGCCATCTTCTGTTACCTGGTTATTGTCGGCGAAATCAAGCGCGTCACATTTGATACCAAAGAAAGCGGCAACCCCTCTCCGTCTTTCAACTAACAAGGCTTGTCTTCATCCGGGTAGCGACTGAAATTGCCTCACGGATGAAGACCATTCTTTAGCCTGTATCCGGCAATCAGAATTTTCCGCTGCCTGATCAACTTATCAAACCGGATATTTACCCACCAGTTTAAAACGAAGGGAAAAGTATAACCATATTACCTGTAAATATAACCCAAATGGTGCATCGTCATTGGGTCGTAACATTCTCATGACAGAATTGTTGCATTGCAATAAATAATAGGTTATTCAGGATGGTTTCTTTCCTCAGACAATGCTTTTTTTGCGTTTGCTTACTCTTGGGCATGTTTGCCGCACCAGCCAAGGCCCAGACCAATGCAATCATCATAGGTCAGGCCATCGATTTGTCCGGACCAAATGGCAGTATTGGCCGTGACTACGTCGCCGGCATTACTACTTATTTTGACAGCATCAATGTCGCAGGTGGCATAGGTGGGCGCCGCATCAAATATCTGGTGCGCGATGATCAGGGCGTGCCAGCACAATCTGCCCAGGCAGTGACTGAACTGATAGAAAAAGACAAGGTGGAATATCTGCTGGGTGGCATTGGGGCAGCCGTCACTGACGCCGTGCTTGCTGCGCCAAAATTTGCACAAAGTGGGCAAACCCTGTTTGCGCCATTGGTAGCATCAGCAAAAAATTACAATTCCCGCGTCCTGTTCTGGCGTCCTAGTCCCGAACAAGAGATGCAATACATATTTTCCTATTTTGACAAATTAGGCATCAAGAGTGTGGGTATCGCGGTTCAGGACTCTACGCTGAATCAGGACATGTACCAATATGTGATTACCGAGCTGCGCAAACGTAATATGCTCATGAGTGGCATCGTCCACATCAGCGGTGCACCGGCAGATATGGCAAGGGAATCCGCCGTACTGGCCAAAACCAATCCGGGCATCGTGATTGCCATTTCTGATACTTTGGGTACCGGCATTTTCTTGAAAGAATTCAGGAAGTACGCGCCCCGTACTTTCGTTGCTGGCATGTCCCTGATCAATCTGGAACGGCTGGCAGAAGTGGCCGGGCCTACCGCGCTGGAATGGACTGTATTTTCTCAGGTAGTACCCAATCCACTCAGCAAAAAAACCCTGATACAGATGGACCACAGCAATATGATGAAAAAGTTCAGGGATGAAGAGCTATCTTCACTGACCTTTGAGGGCTTCATGGTCGCCAAAACCCTGGTGAAGGGCATACAAATGGCTAAACCGGGACGTGATGCTATACAGTCTTTGGCCGCTCAAAAGAACATCATTGACCTGGGAGGCGTTATCGTAATGACTTCCGATGGCACGCATCGCATGTCCAGTTTTGTCGACATGGCGCTGTTCCGCAAAGGCGGTGGTTTGCTGTTCTAAACCTGGCTTTACCGGTCAAAAAAAAACCTCACTTACATTTTGCAAGTGAGGCTTTTTCACATTAAGGGAAGGCTGATGGTTAGCCGCTATTCCGCAGGCCAGCAGCGATACCATTGATGGACAAATGGATGCCACGGCGCACGCGTTCATCTTCATCTCCATTACGATAACGTTCCAGCAATTCTACCTGCACATGGTTCAAAGGCGACAGGTAAGGAAAACGGTTGCGTATCGAACGCGCCAGCAAGGGATTAGCTGCCAGCAATTCATCCTGGCCGGAAATCGACTTCAGTATGTCTATCGTTGTTTCATGCTCTGCCTGGATGCGCGGGAAAATGCGCTCACGCAAAGACTCGTCTTTCACCAGTTGGGCATAGCGGCTGGCGATACCGATATCACTCTTGGCCAGCACCATTTCCATATTCGACAACACAGTTGAGAAGAAAGACCATTCCCTGAACATTGCTTGCAGAGTCTGCATGCCAGTATCCGGATGTGTTTTCAAATAGCTTTGTACAGCGCTGCCAAAACCAAACCAGCCCGGCAACATCAAACGGCATTGCGACCAGCTAAATACCCAAGGGATGGCGCGCAAATCTTCTATCGCTGTTGATTTTTTGCGTGATGCGGGGCGACTGCCTATGTTCAAACCGGCAATCTCGGAAATCACGGTTGATTCCCAAAAATATTGTTCAAAACCTTCTGTTTCGTAGACCAGATTGCGATAGGCTTTGAAGGCATGATCAGACAATTCTTCCATCGCCGATAAAAACTCAGGGCGTGGTGCAGGTTCGGTATGTGCCAGCAAACTGGCTTCCATGGTGGCCGCTGCCAACACTTCCAGATTACGGCGTCCCACTTCAGGGTTACCGTATTTGGCCGTGATCACTTCACCTTGCTCAGTCAAACGAATTTGCCCCTGTACCGCACCGGCTGGCTGCGCCAGGATAGCCTGATAGCTGGGGCCACCACCGCGACCAACTGAACCACCACGACCATGGAACAAACGCAGTCTTACCTGATGTTTGGCAAACACTTCGATGAGATCCAGTTCAGCCTTGTACAATTCCCAACCCGAAGTCAAAAAGCCGCCGTCCTTGTTGCTGTCAGAATAACCGAGCATCACTTCTTGCGCATTATGGCGACTGGCCAGCAAGCGTGCATAGGCAGGAATACCAAACAGGCGATCCATGACTGGCGCACTGTTTTGTAAGTCACCAATGGTTTCAAACAACGGGATGATGTTGACGTCAACACGTCCTTCAGACGGGTGCAGCAGACCAGACTCTTTCAAGAGCAAGGCCAGTTCCAGCATGTCGGACACACCATCAGTCTTGGAGATAATGCAATTTGGTACTGCACCTTTACCATAGCGTTTTTGTGCCGTGCAGGCCGCACGATAAATCGCCAGTTCGGATTGTGTTTCTTCAGAATACGTCAGGTAAGGTGAAGCCAATGGACGGGCGGAACTGATTTCCTTGATCAGGATCTCAATACGCTGATCTTCGTTCAAATCCAGGTATTTCAACTCTGGATTGGCTGCCTGCAACAACTCGTGAACTACACGCTCATGCACGTCAGAGTTTTGTCGCAAATCCACTGGTGCGAGATAAAAACCAAACACCTTGACTGCACGGCGCAAATGACGCAAACGACCACGCGTGATCGCCGCAGAGCCATTTGCGTATAGGGAATGATGGACGACATCCAGATCTGCAGCCAGCTCTTCTGCTGTCGCATAAGGTTCGGCAATGCCGCTAGGATGAATGACGGGCTCAAGGTCAAGCAACTGCTTGTACGTAGCGGCCAGACGCGCATAAACACCGCTGATAGCCAGGCGATAAGGCTCGTCAGAGCGATGTGGCGAATGGTCGGGCGAACGTTGTGCCAGCGCCAGCAAATCATCAGAAACTTTTACCAGCAGGTTTGCCATCGATAATTGCGAACCCAGGGTATGCAATTCGTCGAGATAGAATTTAAAGGCGCGGGTGGCTTGCATGGCCAGAGTCTTTTCCAGCACGGTGGCTGTGACGAAAGGATTACCATCACGGTCACCACCTATCCAGCTCCCCATTTTCATGAAACTGGGTAATTCAGCTTGCGTCAGTGCGGCATCTTTACTCGCCAATAAATCTTCCAGCCCTGCATACAACTGCGGCAGTTCACGCAAGAAGGTGTAGTCGTAAAAACTCAGACCATTTTCCACTTCATCCAGTACCGACAATTTGGACGTGCGCAACATGCGTGTCTGCCACAGTGTCAAGACGGCACGGCCAAGTGCTTCGTCATTCGCTGCCGACTCTTCTGGTGTTAATTGCATGCGGTCACGTTCATCCAGCAAACGGGTAATCACCATCTGGCAATTCAAAATACTCTTGCGCTGTACTTCGGTAGGGTGGGCAGTCAATACCGGAAACACTTGCGCCGTCTGGAAAAAATCCATTAACTGCTGGCTGCTATGACCAGTGTTGTACAAGGCTTCTATCGTATGCGCCAGGCTACCCTGACGCGGCGCTGAACCTGCGATCAAATGGGCGCGGGTACGACGTATATGATGCTGGTCTTCTGCCAAATTCACCAGGTGCGAGAAATAACTGAAGGCACGTATGACTTGCGTGGTCTGGTCATTGGTCAAGGTATCCAATGTTGTTTCCAGTTCCGCACGTGCGGCTTCATCTGCATCACGACGAAAACGTATGGAGTTCTGACGCACCTGTTCGATGAGATCGAATACTTCATCGCCATGCTGGTTTCTTACCGTGTCGCCTAATATGCGCCCTAGTCTGCGTATGTCTTCACGCAGGCTCTGGTCTTTGTCATCACTGATATCGTTCATTTTTAATTGTGGGTGTAGGTGGGCGTTCATGCTGACAAATTTTACGGTAAGGATGGAAACGGATGGATGAAAATTCTTGTACTGTATTCGCGAGTAATATATTTAAATACAGACGAGCACAAGCACACAGAGTAAGCACGCCACTTGACAGCATGCTTATCCTAAAATCTGGAACGCGATATATCAGTCAAGCTGAGGCTTACACACAACACCCAGCCAAGCTGCTTGCCTGAACGCAATACGTTATGCAGCTTTCTTCAATTTATGGCTGCGCCCCACTGCCTGCAACAAACCTTTGGTGGAACTATCATAATCTTCCTTGACTGCACTTGGATCAAGGCTGATCAATTGCTGTGCGAGGGACTTGCCAAGCTCCACTCCCCATTGATCAAAGGCATTGATATCCCAGATCACGGACTGAACGAAAACCTTGTGCTCATACAAGGCAATCAACGCGCCTAAAGAACGTGGCGTCAAAGAATCCAGCAAGACTGTCGAGGTTGGACGGTTACCTTCAAACACGCGTGGTGCCAATACTTTTTCTGGTAAATCACCCAGCTCTGCACGCACTTCTTCCATGCTCTTGCCCCAGGCCATGGCCTTGGATTGGGCAAAGCAATTCGCCAGCAGTGCCTGATTATGACCGGGCAACCCGGCATCATCGTCTGCCACGACGATAAAATCAGTAGGAATGATGGTTGCGCCCTGATGCAATAACTGGAAGTAAGCATGCTGGCCATTGGTGCCAGCTTCGCCAAACAAAATCGGGGAAGTAGTGTAATCAACACGCTGGCCTTCACGCGTGACTGACTTGCCATTGCTTTCCATTTCAAGTTGCTGCAAGTATGCTGGCAAGCGAGTCATGCGCTGATGGTAGGGCGCAATCGACAAGGCTTGCAGACCGAGGAAATTGATATTCCATACACCGATCAATGCCATCAGCACTGGCAGGTTTTGTTCCAGCGGGGCCTGGGCGAAATGCAAATCCATTTCATGTGCGCCAGCCAGCATTTCTTCAAAACGGTCTGCGCCTACATACAGGGCAATCGACAGGCCAATTGCACTCCACATCGAATAACGGCCACCGGCCCAGTTCCAGAACGGAAAAACATTTTCTGGTGCAATGCCAAAGTCAGCTGCAGCTTTCACATTGGTACTCAGTGCCACAAAATGCTGACATATCTGATCAACCGGGCAACCATGCGACAACATCCATTCACGCGCGGTGCGTGCATTGGTCAAGGTTTCCATGGTGGCGAAGGTTTTTGATGCCACTACAAATAAGGTGGTTTCCGGATCAGCATTCGCCAGCGCATCCGCCACATGGCGGCCATCAACGTTGGAGACAAAATGCAGTGACAGGTTTTTCTGTGACCAGGGTGCCAAAGCGATGCAGGCCATCTGCGGCCCCAGGTCAGAACCCCCGATACCGATATTGACAATGGTGCGTATGGCTTTGCCAGTGTAACCCAACCAGCGCCCTTCCCTGACAGCATCACTGAAAGTACGCATTTGCGCCAGCACCTGATGTACATCGGCGGCAATATTATCGCCATTTAAATGAAAGGTTTCGCCTTTAGGCAAGCGCAAGACCGTATGCAGAACGGCGCGATTTTCTGTCTGATTGATTGCCTCGCCGCGCAGCATGGCATCACGACGGGATTCCACATCTTGCTGTCTGGCCAATGCCAGCAAGTTCAGCTTGGCGGTCGTGTCGATACGCTGCTTGGAATAGTCGAGCATGATGCCGCAAGCGGACGCAGAAAAATGCGTGAAACGTTGCGGATCTGCGCGAAACAATTCTTTCAGGCTGGGCATATTGGTAGCACGTTGCTGCAACAAACACCAGAGCGGAGTACGGGAAACGGAAGTAGCCATGATCTTGCTTAATTTGCGAAAAGTGATTTACGAAAACTGCTAAAACATATCAACCAGTACGAATACAGACTGTCATTAGTCTGCATTCGTGACAATATTTACTTCTTGCCCGCTGCTGCTGCTGCCGCTGCCAAGGCACCTATGGCTGCCCAGTCACCGGTATTGATCAGTGAAGCAGGACACATCCATGATCCACCTACGCACAAGATATTTGATTGCTGCAACAAGGCTGGTGTCGCTTCCACGGTCACTCCACCTGTCAGGCAAAACTTCACGTCAGGGAAAGGTCCGCCAAGGGCCTTGGCCATCTTGGTGCTGCCGACGATATCAGAAGGGAATAATTTGACGACATTAAAACCGTGTTCCAGCGCCAGCATCAAGTCGCTGGCACCACCGACACCTGGAAAATAAGGCAAACCGGAATCAGCAGCGGCCTTGGCCAACACCGGCGTGATACCGGGGCTGATACCAAAAGCAGCGCCAGTCGCCTTGACTGCTTCCAGTTGTGCTTGTGTCAGGATAGTGCCTGCCCCAACAGTCACTGTCGGGCATGCTTTTACCACTTCACGCAAAACCGTCATGGCATTCGGCGTGCGCAGCGTGATTTCCACCGCTGGCAAACCATTTTCTGCCAGAGTTGTTACGCAGCGTATAGCCTGATCCACATCATCGGTGACCAGTATAGGCAGCACGCGGATTTGTTCCAGTTGGGCGATGATGTTGCGCTTGCTCATGCTGATATTGAGGCTCATGATCTTGTTTCTCTTTCAGGGATAATTATGTAGGTTTCCGGTATTAATCGATGAAAAGTGTTGATGCGCCATGCTCAGGAGCCGTCACCACCCGGCGCTGCGCGGCAAACAGGTCACGGCCATAACCAAAGGTCGGCTCTTTGTCGAGTTCACGCACGGTACGCTGGGCCCAGACATCAGCCTCCACCAGGGCACGCAATTCGCCGGTATGTACATTCAACTCCACCAGATCACCGTCACGTACTTTGCCCAGCGGACCACCTTGTGCCACTTCCGGACTGACATGCAGGGCTGCTGGTACTTTGCCAGATGCGCCAGACATGCGACCGTCCGTCACCAGCGCTACCTTGTAGCCAGCTGACATCAGGCTGCCCAATACAGGTGTGAAATGATGCAGCTCAGGCATGCCATTCGCCTGCGGTCCCTGGAAAATCACGACGGCGACAAAATCCATATTCAATTCGCCTGCTTTGTACGCCTTGACCAAAGCATCTTGCGATTCAAACACCTTGGCAGGTGCCTTGATGATCCATGCATCTTCTGGTACGGCGGATGCCTTGACGATGGCACGCCCCAGATTGCCATGCAATAAGCGCAGACCACCGGTAGGTGCAAATGGATCAGTCACATTGCGTACGACAGATGTGTCAGTTGATTCTGCTGGCAAGGCTTCCCATTTAACTTTGCCGTCTTCAGTCAGTGCCGGACGGTTGGTATGTGAGTTCAAGCCATCATTGCCGAATACGGTCATGACATCAGCATGCATGAGACCGGCAGACAGCAATTCGCGGATCACAAAAACCGGGCCGCCTGCATCTTCAAAGGCATTCACATCGGCAGTACCATTTGGATAAACACGTGTCAGCAAAGGAATGACGGAAGACAACTCATCAAAATCCTGCCAGTCAATGATAATACCGGCAGCGCGGGCAACCGCTATCCAGTGGATAGTGTGGTTGGTGGAACCACCTGTCGCCAGCAAGGCGATGACGGCATTGACGATGGTTTTTTCATTGACCAGCTGGCCGATAGGTTTGTAGTTACCGCTTTGCTCAGTCAATTGCAAAACACGTTCCACCGCCGCATCAGTTAATACACTGCGCAAAGGATCAGATGGGTGAACAAAGGCCGCACCAGGCAAATGCAGGCCCATGGCTTCCAGCAACATTTGGTTGCTGTTGGCCGTGCCATAGAAAGTACAGGTGCCGGCGCTGTGATATGCCGCGCTTTCTGCAGCCAGCAATTCTTCCTTGGTCGCCTTGCCTTGCGCATAGCGTTCACGAACGGCAGCTTTTTCTTTATTCGACAAGCCAGAACCCATAGGGCCGGCTGGTATAAAAATGGTCGGCAAATGGCCAAAAGCCAACGCACCGATCAACAGGCCAGGCACGATCTTGTCGCAGATACCCAGACACAGGGTAGCGTCAAACGCATCATGCGACAACGCCACCGCAGTTGCCTGGGCGATCACATCACGCGAAAACAAAGACAATTCCATGCCGGGGCGACCTTGCGTCACCCCATCGCACATCGCAGGTACGGCACCAGCCACTTGGGCAGTGCCGCCAAAGCGCAAAGCAGCATGGCGTATCTGTGCCGGATAGTTTTCATAAGGCTGATGCGCCGACAGCATGTCGTTATAGGCAGTGACGATACCGATATTTGGCTTTTGTGCCTGGTTCAGCCAAATCTTGGTGCCGCTGTCCATAGCCGCATTGGCGTGTGCCTGATTGGCGCAAGAAAGGCTGGCCCGACGCGGACCGCGGCCACGCATTTTTTCCAGTTGGGTAAGATAAGCACTGCGCAGGTTTTTGCTGCGTTCAGTTATACGCTGGGTAACCTTGTCAATAACAGGGTGCAGCATTGTGGATGGGGATGTTGTCATGTAAACACCTGGAGCCCTTGGGGCGAAAATAAGAAAGCTGTTGCAAGACTGATGCGATACCCATAAAGATAGCATAAATCGAATTTTTCTGTAACAAACTTTCAGTATTTTCTTTTTTAGCCAATATTTTAAGCAAAAACATCAAATTTATCGTAATGAAACTACATTTTTGATTATTTTCTGGCATAATCAACATAAATCCTTATCTTCAATGTAGACCATTTATGGCGCTACACTTGTTTTAAGCAGAATTATTTGTTTTAACCAGAACACAACACGGAGTCAGCATGACCACATTTGTCTTATTTGGCGGCACTGGCGATCTTGCCAAGCGCAAGATCATCCCTGCTTTGTACAGCGCATTTGTGAATGGCAGGCTGGACCAGAACTTCAAGTTCATCGGTGCCGCCCGCGAAAAATTGTCTGATGAAGAATTCCGTGTGCGCGTCGCTGCCGCCATAGAATCGTATGCCGCCAACGTAGACGGCGCGACAGAAGAAAAACACGCAGCCTTTCTGGCGACTACCCATTATTCAAAAATCGATGCACGCATCCCGGATGATTTTTCTGCATTGAAAGATAGCCTCCATACCACCCCTGAAAACGCCACTCTGTTTTACCTGGCGACTGGCCCGGACATTTTTATCCCCGTGGTCGAACAATTGTCCAAGCACGGCCTGGTGGAAGGCAATGCCCGCGTCGTAGTGGAAAAACCGCTGGGTCGTGATGCTCAGTCTGCCAAAGAAATTAACCAGTCCCTGCGTACCTACCTGAACGAAAACCAGATTTATCGTATCGACCATTATCTGGGTAAAGAGATGGTGCAAAACCTGTTGGCCTTGCGTTTTGCCAATTCCTTCCTCGAACCATTGTGGAACCGCAAATGGATACAGGATGTGCAAATCTCCATCTCCGAACAGGTCGGCGTGGAATCGCGTGGTGATTTTTATGACCATACCGGTGCCCTGCGCGACATGGTACAAAACCATTTGCTGCAACTGGTATCCATCGTCGCCATGGAACCACCAGTGAATGCCAACCCGGATGCCATCCGTGATGAAAAAGTGAAAGTCTTGCGTGCCCTGCACAAGTTCACGCCGGATGAAGTCAGCAAGAAAACTGTACGTGGTCAATACCGTGCTGGTGCAGTTGACGGCAAACCCGTCATCGCTTACCAGACTGAGCCTGGTGTACCACAAGCATCCCGCACCGAAACCTTTGTTGCCATACGTGCCGAGATTGATAACTGGCGCTGGGCTGGTGTGCCTTTTTACTTGCGTACAGGCAAGCGCATGGCCAGCCGCAGTGCTGAAATCACGATTAATTTCAAGCCTATTCCTTACTCCATTTTTGGTAAATCCCAAGGACCTTTACGTTCAAACCGCCTGGTGATTTCGCTACAACCGGAAGAAAGCGTGCAACTGTACATGAAAGCCAAAGAACCAGGTGAAGGCATACGGCTGTCTGACGTGGCCCTGAATCTGGACTTTGCAGAAGTATCGAATTCACGCCGCGTGGAATCGTACGAACGTCTGTTACTCGATGCCATGCATGGCGACCTGACCCTGTTCGTGCGTGATGATGAACTGAGCGCTGCCTGGGCCTGGATAGACCCTATCATGAGCGCCTGGCAAAACGACAGCGAAGGTTTGAAGTCCTACATCGCCGGTAGCTGGGGGCCCTCTGCTGCAAGCTATCTGCTGGCCCAGCATGGCGCCGCCTGGGGTGAAGAATTCGTGGAAAGCTAAGCGATAAAATGAATATGAAATACCATACCTTCGAAAATTTCGCGGCGTTGAGCGAAGCCCTCAGCCAACAATGGCTGGATGTGATACAGACAACACCCACTGGCAGCAACGCCAGCTTTGCGTTGGCTGGCGGCTCTACGCCCGCCCCTGTCTATCAACGCCTGGACCAGTTGCTAGCCGACATCGATAAACACCAGCCGATTAAACTGGTTGCCACCGATGAACGCTGGGTGCCGGATCAGGACAATCAAAGCAATGAAGGCCTGTTCCGTCGTTGTTTGTCAGCATCGGCCACGGACAAGCGCTGGCAACTGGTGTCGCTGAAAAATGCAGCCAGTACACCTGAAGTTGCTACCGAGGCCATCAATGCCAGGCTGAATGAACAATTGCCCCAGGCTTTCAGCGCAGTCTTGCTGGGTATGGGTGCAGATGGCCACATCGCCTCCCTATTCCCTGGTGCACCCACTCAACATGATGATCTCGCCTGCCTGGCAGCAGTGCATCCGCAAACCCGGCAAAGCCGTATGTCACTGTCCCTGCCGCGCCTGCTGAACACTAAACGCATCTGGCTGGTGATTACCGGTGCGGAAAAACGGCAGGTGCTGGATCAGGCGATAGAAAATAATCTGCCGGTTGCTTCATTATTGCGTGAAGCAGGCTGTACCATAGATGTTTTCTGGTGCCCGTAAACCAAAACATATATGGCAAACCCGTTTTCTGACAACAAACCCAACAGCCCGCCTGAAAAAGGCTTGCTGGCACGCATACGTAATGCCAGCACAGCCCTGAGCCGTGCTGAGCGCCAGGTGGCAGAATTCCTGCTGCAAAAGCCACACGATGCGCTGGAGATGTCGATACGTGTTTTAGCACAAGCTTGCGACGTCAGTGAACCTACCGTTGCCCGCTTTGCACAAAGCCTGGGTTTTGATGGTTTCAAAACCTTTAAACTGGCGTTTGCCAAAAGCCTGGCAACCGGCATCCCTTACCTGCATCTGGACGTCAACCAGGCCGATCATGTGCGTGATGTCCTGCCCAAGGTATTTGACCGCACTATCGCCACTCTGATGGAAGCACGCAACAACGCCAATACCGCCACCTTTGAAGCCGCAGTCAACCTGCTGGCGCGTGCGCGCCGCATAGAATGCTACGGACTTGGTTATTCCGGTGCGCTGGCGATTGATGCACAGTTGAAATTTTTCCGCTTTGGCATACCCACGACGGTATTTTGCGATGCCCACTTGCAGGCGCAGTCGGCTACTTTATTGAACAGCGATTGTGTTGTAGTCGCCTTTTCACGCACAGGCCGCACACGTGACCTGATCAATAGCGTGCAATTGGCGAAGGAAGCTGGCGCCAAGATCTTGGTATTGTGTGCCAGCGGCGGCCCACTGGCCGAACTGGCCGACGTGCACATCAGCGTCGACGTGGAAGAAGATCCCGATATCTATACCCCCATGACTTCACGCCTCGCGCATCTGACTTATATCGATGCACTGGCAGTCGCCGTCACCCTGCTACGCGGCCCAGCCGCCATCGACATGCTGGAAAGAGCCAAGGCCAGCATCAGTGAAAAACGCCTGGTACCCAAAATTGGCTGATACCTCAGTGCATTTCAGATTAACCTGGTAGCAGTTTTAAGTACTATCTCCGCGAGTCCCTTCCTGGCCAACACTCTCTAAAATCGCTTGCCTTTATCTTGTTGGCAAGTTCCATTCCCGACAAAACGCTTACCTTATCCGAAATTGGCCAGGACTTCGAGCCAATCAATTCAATTGCCCAACTTTATGGCTCTCTGTGTAACAAATTGGCACACGTAAGAAAAATGCATATCTAATTATCAAATTTCTGGCAATCTATGGGAATCTGCATTGTAGGAAAAGCCATATGAACCGCATTTCACTTGCCCAGATTATCGACAGCGTTAAAGACCTGCCCACCTTGCCGGCAATCGTGATGGAATTGCTGAATAACATAGATAACGAAAAACTGGATGTACATGAGCTGGCGCAAAAGGTCAGTCTTGATATTGCACTGACTGCCAAAACCTTGCGTTTTGCAAATTCTGCCTATTACTCGACCATGATCAAGGTCACCACAGTGCAACAGGCGATTTCTCTGCTGGGCCTGAGTACAGTAAAGCAGATTGTGATGACAGCGGCGCTGTCTGGATGCTTCCCGGAAAACAATTGTCGTGGTTTCAGTCACAAGGATTTCTGGCGTCATTCCAATGCAGTTGCCATTGTCGCCAAAATCCTGGCACGACGCCTGAATTTCAATACCGACGTCGCCTTCACTGCAGGTTTGCTGCATGACATAGGTGCCCTGGTACTGGCGACTTCGTACACCTCATCTTATGAAGCTGTGCTGGCCCATAGGCTGGAACATTCTGAAACACAATATGAAACTGAAAAAAGTCTGATCGATGTTGACCATGCTGTGATAGGCGAAGCGCTGGCTATACAGTGGAATTTTTCGGAAATGATGATCAAAGCCATTTCTGGTCATCATCACCCAGAAAAGCCTGGTTTGGGCTTTCTGGCAACCATCATCCATGTTGCAGATGGTATAGCCCATGCACTGGGCGTAACAACCACCCCGGATCTGGCACCACCAGAAATCACCGGGCAGTCATGGGAAAGCCTGGGTCTGGATCAGGCTTTGCTGGATGAAGTCTTGAGTGAAGCCGCCACCGAATTTGAAAAGCTGCAGGACATGGTTGAAGTCTGAGCCATACAGACTGTAAAGCGTCTTACAGTTCCGGCTGTATCAGGTGTCCAAGCTTGGTGGCCTTGGTAGCCAGATAGCGCTCATTAAATGGATTACGCTTGATAATCAGCGGCACATGCTCTTTCACCGTGATCTTCATGCCTTCCATTGCTGCTATCTTGCGCGGATTGTTCGTCATCAGTCTGACTGAAGTAATACCAAGATGTTTGAGCATGGGGTCGCACAGGCTGTAGTCACGCAAGTCAGCCGCAAAACCCAGTCTTTGATTGGCTTCTACCGTGTCAGCACCTTCATCTTGCAGGTGATAGGCACGTACCTTATTTACCAGGCCAATACCGCGACCTTCCTGACGCAGATATAGCAAGACACCTCGCCCTTCATGGGCAATTTTTTGCAAAGCCAATTCGAGTTGCGGGCCGCAGTCACAGCGCTGACTGAACAAGGCATCGCCAGTCAGGCATTCGGAATGGATACGTGCCAGCACTGGCTGGCCATCAGCCACATCACCCAGAGTCAGGGCGATATGTTCCTTGCCAGTTGCCGTTTCGACAAAGGCATGCATACGAAATGTCGCCCAACTCATGGGCAAATTACAGGAAGTAACGTATTCCAGTGCCTGTTCCTTCAGATCGACAGGCTGGTCATTGCTTAACATACAATTCTCGCGGATTCTTTTTATGAATATTGCTTGCTATTCTGCCATGGCTGCATTTAAAAAATGACGGCCCAGACCAGAGTATAAACGAGGCACGCATTTCCTACTTCATGCAGTGAACGATCGTGTTATTTTCAAGCTCTGGTAAGTATGTATGGTCAGCATGCAAGAAAGCAAGTGCGACCAGGAAAGCCACGGCCAATTCAGGCCCGACAAATGAAAACAGGGCGCCGGATTTTATCCATAACGCCCTGGAATTTGACAATCAGACCATGACAACCTGATTGTTACTCACAAGCCAATTTTTATTTACGCTTCAACTGAGTAATATCCCTGACAGCTCCACGGTCAGCCGATGTTGCCAAGGCAGCATAGGCTTGCAAGGCTTGCGAAACATAACGGTCGCGGTCGATTGGCTGCCAGGCTTGTGGGCCACGCGCTTCCATAGCTGTCCTGCGCTGCGCCAGATCGCTGTCGCTGACTTTCAGGTTGATGGTTCGGGCAGGAATATCGATTTCTATGATATCGCCCTCTTCGACCAGACCAATCGTACCGCCTTCAGCTGCCTCAGGTGAAGCATGGCCAATCACCAGACCGGATGAGCCACCAGAGAAACGGCCATCAGTGAACAGCGCGCAAGCTTTGCCCAAGCCTTTGGATTTGATGTACGAAGTCGGATACAGCATTTCCTGCATGCCGGGGCCGCCTTTAGGGCCTTCATAACGGATGATGACGACATCACCTTCATGCACGGTATCACCAAGGATGGCTTCGACTGCAGAATCCTGGCTTTCAAACACACGGGCTTTGCCGGTAAATTTCAAAATGCTTTCATCAACACCAGCGGTTTTGACGATACAGCCTTTTTCTGCCAGGTTGCCATACAACACAGCCAGGCCACCATCTTGTGAATAGGCATGCGCCTTGTCGCGTATGCAGCCAGCTTCACGGTCAGTATCCAGACTGTCAAAACGCTTGTCTTGTGAAAATGCAGTCTGGGTAGGCACGCCACCAGGTGCAGCGCTGAACAGTTTGCGTATCGCTGCATTATCTGTCACAGCGATATCATTTTGCGCAATTGCGTCAGCCATGGTCGGGCTATGCACTGTCGGACGAGTGGTATCGAGCAAACCGGCGCGTGCCAGTTCACCCAGGATAGAGATAATACCACCAGCACGATGCACGTCTTCAATATGGTATTTATCGGTCATCGGCGCGACCTTGCACAGGCAAGGAACCTTGCGCGAGATACGGTCAATATCAGCCATCTTGAAATCAACACCCGCCTCATGCGCCGCTGCCAGCAAATGCAAGACAGTATTGGTAGAGCCGCCCATGGATACGTCCAGCGCCATGGCGTTTTCAAAGGTCGCCTTGCTCGCAATCGAGCGTGGCAGGATGGAATAATCATCTTGCTCATAATGGCGCTTGGCCAATTCCACGACCAGACGACCAGCGCGCAGGAATAATTCCTTGCGGTCTGCATGTGTGGCCAAAATCGTGCCATTACCTGGCAGTGACAAACCAAGCGCTTCTGTCAGACAGTTCATGGAATTTGCGGTGAACATGCCGGAACAAGAGCCGCAGGTCGGGCAGGCAGACCGTTCGATACGACCGATTTCCTCATCAGACACCTTACTGTCACCTGCCTTGATCATGGCATCGACCAAATCAATTTTCATGATTTTTTGCTCGCCAGTCTGCTTCGGATGCAATGTCTCCAGCACCTTGCCGGCTTCCATAGGGCCACCGGATACAAACACGACCGGGATATTCAAGCGCATGGCAGCCATCAGCATGCCGGGGGTAATCTTGTCGCAGTTAGAGATACACACCATGGCATCAGCACAATGGGCATTGACCATGTATTCGACCGAATCAGCAATCAATTCGCGTGAAGGCAGCGAATACAACATGCCGCCATGACCCATGGCGATACCGTCATCCACGGCAATGGTATTGAATTCTTTCGCTACACCACCAGCCGCTTCAATCTCGCGCGCCACCATCTGCCCCAGGTCTTTCAAATGCACGTGACCAGGCACAAACTGGGTGAAGGAATTGACGACGGCAACGATAGGTTTTTCGAAATCACCATCTTTCATACCAGTCGCACGCCACAAAGCGCGGGCACCCGCCATATTGCGGCCATGGGTAGTGGTTCGGGAACGGTAAACGGGCATGATGACACTCCAGAGGTTGAACGATGAAAATAGTATATGAGAGATTGCCTTGCGTAGAACGATATGTCAAATATTGAATTTATTGACAATTAGGTCGAAAAAAGTATTAATTAATTTTTCAAGACCAAAAAGCTCACCACAGAGACACAGAGAAAGGCAGGAGAAAACGTGAAGTTTAGGTTTTCTGCGTCTCAGTCGCTAATCAGTCAAGCGTCTAAAACTTGACTATTGGCCGCATTGACGTTGCTTTTGACTTTGGCAGTTCCCATGTGTCGACGCCGTTTGTGCGCTGCAGAAAATGGAAAGAGAAGGGCCGGTGTCTGAGCGAAGCGAGTTTCGGACCTTCCCATTTTTTGTAGTGCACAAACGGGAACCCCGCAGGGGCGACGACGCCTGGGTCGCCTTTTTGGCATACCTTTTTGGCGAAGCAAAAAGGTATGTAGCCGCCGGTCTACCACCGGCCTGCAACCGCAATTTACGTATGAAGGTATCAAGAAGCCTTCCATTGCAAATACTCAGAGCAGGCTTTCGTTTGCGCTTTACCACCATACTGCAATTCTCTGCACCCTAACCTAAATGGTGAGAAGTTTTTATTAGAAACTCTCCAGACATAAAAAACGCGAAGCTCATACTTCGCGTTTTTCACGATACAAACATGTCAAATTTAACTATTTCGAGATATCGTTATTTGTCGTTTCTTGCAATTGCAGTAGTTCAATAGCAGCATTCAATTTTTTGTGGACAATAGAAAGCTCAAGACTAATACCGACTACAACACTGACCAAACAAACAAGCAAACCCACAAGCAAGGGTGGGATGGGCAGAGTATCCAACAAGTAAAGCGCCACTACCGTTGCCAGTGCAACCAATCCCCTGTTGGGGCCACGTCGATAATTACTGTAAAGAATCGCCTTCGCTTTCACCCTGCGCTCTGCTTTGCGCAAGATGATTTCAGCTTCCAGATCACCAACTTGTTGAGACATATTTTTTTCCAGCTGATTATTCCTGATGATACTGCGTCACTCTCTCCACTTCATTTTTTGAACCCAAAAACACCGCCACACGCTGATGCAGTTTTTCTGGTTGTATATCCAGCATGCGCTGCTTGCCATCTGTGGATGCGCCGCCAGCTTGTTCGACGATGAAGGACATGGGGTTGGCTTCGTACATCAGGCGCAGTTTGCCTGCCTTGTCTGGTTCACGCTTGTCTGCTGGGTACATAAAGACGCCGCCACGGTTCAGGATACGGTGTACGTCGGCAACCATCGAGGCGATCCAGCGCATGTTGAATTCTTTGCCGCGTGGACCGGTACTGCCCGCCAGCATTTCATCGACATAACGCGTGACTGGTGGATACCAGTGACGGGTATTGGAGGCATTAATGGCAAATTCTTTGGTATCTTCCGGGATTTGCATATTGCGTTGTGTCAGTACCCATGAACCCATTTCGCGATCCAGGGTGAAGCAGTTCACACCATTGCCTGTGGTCAGCACCAGCACGGTCTGTGGGCCATACACAGCATAACCGGCGGCGACCTGCTTGCTGCCTGGTTGCAGGAAGTCTTGCTCGGAAGGCTTGCCCATACCTTCTGGTGCCTTCAATACCGAAAAGATAGTACCGATGGAGACATTGACGTCAATATTGCTGGAGCCATCAAGTGGATCAAACAACAGCATGTATTCGCCCTGGGGATAGCGGTTAGGGATGGGATGGATGCTTTCCATTTCTTCCGATGCCATGGCAGCCAGATGGCCGCCCCATTCATTCGCTTCCAGCAAAATTTCATTCGACAGGATGTCGAGTTTCTTTTGCACTTCGCCCTGGATGTTTTCACTGCCAGCGGTGCCCAGGACTTCACCCAGGGCACCCTTGCCTACGGCATGGCTGATGGTTTTACAGGCACGCGCCACCACTTCGATCAAGAGGCGCAATTCCGCCGGTATCGAATTATTCAGGCGCTGCTCTTCGACCAGGTACTGGGTCAGGCTTACACGTTTCATGTTGTTCTCTCGATTTTTTTCAGTAATTCTTGTCAATAGCTTGTTCAATAAGTCGTTCAAAACCTGTTTACGATCTGTAGCGAGCGTCAGCGGGCTCAGTGGCAACAAATAGAGCAGCGCATGAGCCCCGATCACGCTCGCGCAGTAAGATCAAAAACAGGTTTTCAGGACGCCAGCGCCTTGCTGACCACTTCCAGCACATCTTTCGACAGCTTCTTGGTGTCAGCCACTTTTTGCAGAGCTGCCTTCATATGGGTTTGCAAATTCTTTGGATACTTCTTCCAGCGATCCATGCTGCGGGCCAGACGAGCTGCCACTTGCGGGTTAAGCTTGTTCAGGGCAATCACCAATTCTGCCCACAAGGCATAACCACTGCCGTCAGCCGCATGGAAGCGTGCCGGATTGGCATTGCAGAAAGCAAAAGTCAAACTGCGCGCGCGGTTGGGGTTGTTCAAGGTGAAAGCCGGGTGTTTCATCAGCTCACGCACTTTGGCGACATCGGTAGTACGTGCAGTTGCCTGCAACATGAACCATTTATCGATGACCAGGGCTTCTTTCTTGAAATCTTTATAGAACTGGTTCAGGGCTTTGGCGGCTGCTTTGGCATGCTTGTCCTTGCCACTGAAGTTAGTCAGGGCCGTCAGTGCCGCCAGGCGATCTGTCATGTTTTCAGCTTCATCAAACTGGGTTTTCGCCAGGTCAAAAGTGGAATCGTCCGACCATTCAAGCAGATACGACAGAGCCAGATTTTTCAAACCGCGTCTGGCCATGGATTGTGCATCTGGACTGTACTTGCCAGGAGTCAGGTGACCTTCATAAGCACTCAGCAAATCAGCGCGCAGATGTTCGGTCAGGGTGGCGCGGGCGAACTGGCGCGCAGTATGAATAGCCTGCGGATCAACGACCTTGAATTCTTCCGCAATCATGGCTTCGGAAGGCAGGGTCAACACCAGTTCACGGAAAGCCGGGTCCAGGCTGGCATCGTTCAGGGTGGCGCGCAGGGCTTCAATGAACATGCTGTCAAGCGTCAGTTCTTCGCCTTGCTGTACGGCAGTCGTCAGTTTTACCAGGCGACGTGTGGCCAGACGTTGGCCCGCTTCCCAGCGATTGAACGGGTCGCTATCGTTTGCCAGCAAGAGTCCCAGTTCTTCATCGCTGTAATCAATCTCCAGCACCACAGGTGCAGAGAAATTGCGCAGCAGCGAAGGCACAGGCTTGCTGCTGACTTTGCTGAAGCGGAAGGTCTGGCTGTCTTCTGTCAGCTCCAATACCAGGCTGCTTGCGCCCGCATGGGCTTCGTAACCAGCGCAATGTAATGCCATGTCCTTGCCATCAGCCCCCAGCAAACCCATCGCCACCGGGATATGGAAAGGCAGTTTTCTTACTTGCCCTGGGGTAGCCGGGCAAGACTGGCTGAGTTTGATTTCATAAATCTGCGCTTCTGCATCATAGCTTGTTTCCACCTTGACGCGCGGTGTACCAGCCTGGCTATACCAGCGTTCAAACTGGGTCAGGTCACGGCCACTGGAATCGGCCATGGCGGCACGGAAGTCATCACATTCAACTGCCTGGCCATCATGACGTTCAAAATACAGATCCATACCCTTGCGGAAACCATCGTGCCCCAGCAGGGTGTAATACATGCGCACGACTTCCGAACCTTTTTCGTAAATCGTGACGGTGTAGAAGTTATTGATTTCGACGAAAGAATCAGGGCGTACAGGATGGGCCATAGGACCTGCATCTTCCGAAAACTGTACCTGGCGCAGCAGCCGCACATCTTCAATACGTTTGACTGCGCGACCGGTGGCAGTGCCAACCAGGTCAGCAGAAAATTCCTGGTCGCGGAAAACTGTCAGGCCTTCTTTCAGTGACAACTGGAACCAGTCGCGGCAGGTGACACGGTTGCCGGTCCAGTTATGGAAATATTCATGCCCGACTACGGATTCTATGCCTGCATAATCCACGTCAGTAGCGATGGATGGATTGGCCAGCACAAACTTGGTATTGAAGATATTCAGACCCTTGTTTTCCATCGCGCCCATATTGAAGTCGCCAGTGGCAACGATCATGAAGCGATCCAGATCCAGTTCCAGGCCAAAGCGCTGTTCATCCCAACGTATGCTGTTTTTCAGGGAATCCATGGCATGCTGGGTCTTGTCCAAGTTGCCCTCTTCTACCCAGACTTGCAACAGAGCCTTGCGACCAGATTTGAGCTTGTAATTTTCTTCCTGACATACCAGCTTGCCAGCTACCAACGCGAACAGGTAGGAAGGTTTTTTGAACGGGTCTTCCCATTTGGCGAAATGACGGCCATCGCCCAGATCGCCTTCGGCAATCAGGTTACCGTTGCTCAGCAGGACAGGGAATTTTTTCTTGTCTGCACGCAGCATGACGGTGTATTTCGCCATGACATCGGGGCGATCCGGGAACCAGGTGATCTTGCGGAAGCCTTCGGCCTCGCACTGGGTGATGAAATTGCCATTCGACGCATACAGGCCGGACAACGAAGTATTTTTTTGCGGGTTGATCAGGGTTTCAATTTCCAGCGTGACGTCATCCGGCGCATTGGCAATGCGCAGGGTCTCGCCTTCTATCTTGTAGGCGCTTTTCTTCAGGTTCACGCCGTTCATGCGCAGTTGCAGCAATTTCAGGGATTCACCAAACAGAACCAGGTCTTTCTCTTTACTGTCATGATTGCGGCGCATGGTCATGCGCGTTGCCACGTGGGTGGCTTGCAGATCAAGGTCAAAACCCATCTCTACCGTGTCCACCCAAAAACCTGGGGCAACATAGTCTTTACGGAAAATAGTCTGTGGTTTGCTGGCAGTATCGTTGCGCATGGATTGAATATCTCGCGAAAATAAATGGAATGGCAAAGTCTTATGAACTCTGCGAAGACTGCCATTTTACCAAGCTGTGTGTACACAGGCACAAAAGCAGTCATAATTACTTTGCAATAACAAATAAAATTTGGCTAGATTGTGGATTTTTTGCTGAGATACGCTAAAAATTTCAAGAAAACTGGGAGATCGCGGCTTCTTACCGACGGTCACAAAGTCGTTACAACACGTTACAGAAATCGCAACACGTTTGCGCGATGATGCATATCATGAAGTGACGGAACAAGAACTGAACTATCAAGGAGTAGCACCATGAAAAAAATTGCCATGCTATTTGCTGTGGCTTGTAGTGTTTTACTGAGTGGCTGTGCGACAACCTTCAGCAGCCAGGTCAGCGTATTCCATGAATGGCCGGCAGCAGCCGATAAATCGTATATCTTTGAACGTGACCCCGGACAGGAAAACAATCCTGAGCATAAATTATATGAAGATATGCTTCGTACCCGCCTGCAGGTTCTGGGCTTCAAGGAAATCAGCGCCGGTGCCACGCCTGCGATGAAGGTAGGAATGAAATACGGCACTACGCTGCGGGAAATTCAGTATTCGCCGTTATGGCATCCCGCAATTTATGATCCATTCTGGGATGTGCATTTTCGCCGGGGATTTTATCGTGCCCGCTTTGCTTATCCCTACCCTTACTGGGGTTGGGGCGGATACCCACGCTACTGGACAGATTTCAGCCTGCGTGCCAGTTTCCTGCATCAATTGGAAATCCATATAGAAGAAATCAGTCCAGCAAAAAAACTGGCTGATATCAAGGTAAGCTCAGAACAAACTGAACCGGAAATATCGACGTTCATGCCATGGATGATGGATAGCGCGTTGAAAGACTTCCCGGGTAAAAATGGCAGCACTACTGAAGTTGAAATAAAGATGGGTAAATAGCAAGGCCCTTAGTTGCAACCCATAGTTGCAACTAATGAAAATGCCCCTGAATGCCATGCAATCCAGGGGCATTTTTGAAGGTTTTTGTAGCCAATCAGGCTGGAGGGTCTCTCAGTGCTTCAACCAGGGCACGATCCACCACCGATTCGGCGACGATCTGTATCGCGTTACCTTCGCGGAACTGGGTAATCAACTCTTCACTCGATACAGAAAATGCATCATGTCCCTGACGGTTGGTGAAGATATAACGGGTACGCTTGGGGCTGACCCAGGCCAGTTTGAAACGGGTAGTCACACCATTTGGCCGTGTAAAATCAACCCAGATGCCACGTTCCATGGTTTCAATGACACGCGCCCATTCATCCACTGGCTGCTCTATCTGATCCTGTACATGACGATTCAGGCGTCTTTCACTGGCTCTTTGTGCGATGTTGACGGCAATTTCGAGTTGGCGACGCGGTGAAAATTCCAGCGGTGCACGGGCAATGGCAGCATGCCGCTCGGCCAGTTTGGAAAAGAACAGAACACGGTCAGGTTCATCCCATTTAATCGCATTCAGCCAGGCGTTCAGCAAGGACAGCATGGCGGGCAATTTGCTGACCAGTTCCTTGCGTTCTTCGGCACTGTTTTTCGGCTTCAGGCTCCAGATCAGGTCATCCATCGTCCGCAAAGCATTTTCCAGGGCGTTGGGCTTTTCTTCCTTGACGTTATGGGCAATGGTCAGGATACGTATCCACTGCTCTTTCAAAAACACTTCCAGAAAACCGGCAACTTCACCCGTTTCTACCCGGATGGCGACATCATTTTCGGCAAATTCACGTGCCAGTCGCATTTTTTCCTGCTTCAGGGCGACTGCGACTGGCTCGCTGATAGCAACTTCAGTCTGCTGTTCCTCGTCCTTCAAAAAGGCTTCAAGGTCGGCAACAACGTCTGAAAACAATTCTATCTGCTGATCGAAATCCTGCTGTACCCGTTCGACGATGCCTTCTATCATCTGATAGAGCGGGTCTTCTGTCGTGGTATCACTATTCAGCAGCACACTGGATTTTGCCAGCGTATCTATCAGTACCCTGGCCGGATGGCTTTCCTTGAAAAAGAAATCTTTATCCAACAATGCCACTTTGAGCGTGGGTATCTGCAGTTGACCTATGAGCCCCTTGATATCAGCAGGAATACTGGAATCGTTGAACACATAATCAAAAATCCGCGCCAGTAGCTCGATGGTGCTTTGATCAATATGGGTCAGGCTTTCGGCATTCGGCTGCTGCGACAATTGCCGCAAATGCGCCGTGTCCATAGGCATGGGATTGGTCGAGAAATTTCTTTGCACGCTGGTCAGGTAGTCAAAAAACTGACGATCAATGGTAACCATATCGGGGGCGTGCATCCCACCACCACCGACATTGCCATCCCCGGCAAAACCACCGCCACCAACGCCTGAGCCACCACCACCCTGCTGGCCACTGGCATATGGGATGCCGTCTGCGCCACCGCCACCGCCACCGCCACCGCCACCGCCACCGCCACCGCCACCGCCACCGCCACCGCCACCGCCACTAACAGTATTGCTGAAAGAAGCAGGTGTGGATGTGCCAGAAAAAATATTCCTTAACTTATTTTCCAGGTAGGGGTCACGGTCACTGATATCTTCCGTTGCTGAATGTATGTTCTTTTTCTGTTTATTGCGATATCCGTCATTAATATCAGGAAGAATGCCACGCTCTATCAAAGCCTGGTTCAATTCCCTATAAATCGCCCCCAGTTGCAAAAATAATTCTGGTTGCAACAAGCGCAAAATCAGATGATGAGTTTCGGGATCTGGCTCCAGCTCCATCCAGGCCTGATGTACCGCCTTGACAAACAGTTCAGGACGAAACGGGTTTTGCGACACGCTGATGGGCGTCCTCCGCAAGACATGTCCTATACGCACATTCAGCGCCACCAATTGCTCAGCATTATTAACTTCCAGCGACTGGCTAAGGTTACGGCTGAGTACCTTGCTTTCCATCTCCTCAAAGCTGACAAGAGAAAAATCCTGTTTTCCTTCATCGGTTCTGACACGCTTTCGCGTATTCACCACGCTGACTTCCTTGGCCAGGGCAGCATTGATCTGCCCTGCCACCAGCCGATAGAAGGTGGTGCCATTGCGTTTCAGTTGCTGATACGCCTGAAAACTGATTGCCACTTCCTCTGGTCTGACAGTCTGATCCGACAACTTGAACAAGGCTTCGGTCAGGCGACCGGCAAATGCTTCCAGTTGTGAAGACACCAGATTAGTCGCTATCGGCACCAGACTTTGCAATATCAGCAAACGACTGGAGCTGGAAAATTCGCTGGTTTTAGCAGTATTCAGTGGAAGGGTGTCCATTGCTCGTTTTTATTGTAATCAGGATAGTTGATAAAACTGCAGTAACATGGCACACAAATCAATTGCGCCATGCACCACCAGATGTATGCTGCTCACGGTCCGAATTGTCTGAACATGGTGTATAAAGTGACAAAAATAATTAGCAAAAAGCTAGCAAATCTACTTTTTACTTATTCAACCTGTATTAGTTAGTATAGTAAGCCTCAGAAGCAAAGGTAATGATGACTATCAGCATGACGGCAAAAATCAGAACCGCCAGCAGGCGTCCAAATTTGGGGCTGTCATTTTTATGTCCATCTGCTTTCTTCATTGGCGGGGTAACTTGTGTCATATTATCTTGCATCATGGAATTAATATGGTAGAACCTGTTGTTTTTCGTGCTTCCAGGTCACGATGGGCCTGGGCAACTTCACTCAGGGCATAGCGTTGGTGAATATCTATTTTAATCTTGCCGCTTTCCACCATGGAAAACAACTGAGCGGCCATTTGTTCAAGGTCATCACGCTTGGCGGTATAGCTCATCAAACTCGGTCTGGTGATAAACAGCGAGCCACGTGAACCCAGTTCATTCAGACTAAAAGCTGGCACCGGACCAGAAGCATTACCAAAACTGACCATCATACCCAGTGGCGCCAGGCAATCAAGCGAATTGATGAAGGTGTCCTTGCCGATTGAATCATAAACGACAGATACCCCTTTTCCATCTGTTATCTCACGAACGCGCTGAACAAAGTTCTCTTTATTGTAGTTAATGACATGGGTACAGCCATGGGCTTTGGCCAATTCTCCCTTTTCATCCGAACCAACGGTGCCGATCATGGTGACGCCTATTGCGCGTGCCCATTGGCATGCTATCAAACCGACACCGCCTGCGGCGGCATGGAATAATATTGTTTCGCCCCCCTGCAAAGGGAAAGTACGATGAAATAAATATTGCACCGTCAAACCCTGCAACATCATCGCTGCGGCAGTTTCAAAACCAATACTGTCAGGCAGACGCACCAAGTTATCGGCTGGCATAATGCGTGCCCCGGCATAAGCACCAGTTGGTCTGCCAGCATAGGCAACCCTGTCACCGACGCGCACGTATGTCACACCTGGGCCTACTGCTTCGACTATGCCTGCACCTTCCATACCCAGCCCGCCAGGCAAAGGCTGCGGATAAAGCCCGGTGCGAAAATACACATCAATAAAGTTCAGGCCGCATGCCTTGTGACGCACTAGTACCTCACCAGCACCAGGTTCCCCTAGTTCAACATCGACATATTCCATCACCTCTGGACCGCCGGTTTGCTGCATCCGGATTGCTTTTACCATTACCATGTCTGGCTCCTGATTATAAATCTGTTCTACGCTGCATCTGATGCACCGGTTTAACTTGAAGTTTTCTTTGCCGACAACAAATACATCCCCCCCATGACCAGCACTGTACCTGCCATTTGCCAGGCCGTGATAGGTTCCCCCAGAAAATATGCGCCTAAAAACAAGGTTGATACCGGCCCTATCATTCCTGCCTGTGACGCAGTGGCGGCGCCAATTTTTTTCACTGCTATCATGGTCATAAACACAGGCAATACAGTACAAAAAATAGCATTCACCATTGACAGAGAATATACAGCAAGCGGCTGCACCAGCATGGATGCCGGGCGCAGGACAAAGAATTGACCTATGCAGGCAGCACTGGAAACACACATTGCATAAGATACCAGGCGCAAGGAGCCCAGTCTTTGCACCAGCTGGCCTGACTGTATCAAGTACATCGCATAAGAAACTGCCGCCCCCAACACCAGCGCCGAACCCAGCATGACATTGCTGCCACCGAATTTCAGGTCATGAAAAAACACCAGCACGATGCCCAGATAAGAGACTGTCAAAGCCATCCATTCCAGCCGGCTGACCGCGCGCTTCAAAAAGAAAACTGAAATCAGCAAAACGAAAGAAGGCGTCAGGAACAATATCAGTCGTTCCAGACCTGCTGTAATGTATTGCAAACCCAGAAAATCCAGGAAAGAGGACAGGTAATAGCCAATCAAGCCCAGGCCGATCAGGCTTAGCCTGTCCCTTTTACTCAGGCTGCCTGCCTTGTGCATTTGCCACAAAGCAACGCCAGCAAAAATCGGCAAAGAAAATGCCATGCGAAAACAAATCAAAGTAACTGCGTCAACGTTATAGCGATAAATGAGCTTGGCGACGATGGCTTTGGTCGAAAAAAGTATGGCACCAGTCAAAGCAATCGCCAGACCAGTCAGGTAGGACTGTCGGGCAAGTAAAGCAGGATTATTGGCATGCATAAATAAATTTGATTAAAACCTTTCGATACTTCTGTGCCTTCAGAATCACTCAGTCACACTTTATTTTCTCATTCCGTGACGAATTCAGGCATTTTAATTCCCCTCCGGAAAAGAACTGACAATCTTTTACACCGTGGCACGGTTTTGCCCTCCTAATTTGACTTTGTGTAACCATTAATGCATGCAAATTTCATTACACTTTGCATTATGGTTAACAAGCACTGGTAAGGAGCATCAAATGTACACACCAAGATTGCAATACGCGGACCAACCCGTCCTTCGCCCTAAACGTGCGCAAGCCGAGACGCCACAGGCATGCCAGAAACCCACTGCCGTGAAACAACATGCGTCAGATTTGAACAGCATTTTCAAACGCCTGGCCAATTCGGGGCAGCAGGAGTAAACCTTCCTTCTGGACGGAGAGAGGTTTTATTAGCCCCCCCTTTCCTGCCTTATTTCTTCAGGATAGACCCGAGTACCCCACGAATAATTTCACGCCCTACCTGAGATCCCATGGTCCTGACAGCTGATTTGACCATGGTTTCCACTACATTATCACGACGACGCAGGCCACTGCCGCCCCCCATCAAATTGCCAAAGACACTTTTTAGCGTGTCTCCGACAACACCGCTGCTTGCTGACGCATTTTCTTGCTGCGCTGGCGGACGCACCACTGCTGGCGATGTGTTTGCCGGCATATTTCCCCAGGCATTCGTATCTGCGTGATCGCCTGCCGGCTGTGATTCTGCACTTGCAGCGCGTGTATCAACACGTCCTTTCAGTTTTTCATAGGCAGAGTCACGATCTATGGTTGTTTCATATACACCTGCCACGATGGAATTGCACATGGTTTGCTGACGCTCTTCATCAGTGATGGCTCCAATCTGCGAGGCAGGCGGTACGACCAGAGCCCGTTGCACGATATTTGGACGTCCCTTTTCATCCAGGAAGGAAACCAGAGCTTCGCCCACCCCCAGTTCAGCAATCACCGCTGCCGTATCCAGCTTTGGATTGGGGCGGAAGGTTTCTGCCGCAGCCTGCACCGCCTTCTGGTCACGCGGGGTATAGGCACGCAAGGCATGCTGTACACGATTGCCTAGTTGGCCCAGCACGGTATCCGGGATATCCAGCGGGTTTTGCGTCACAAAATACACGCCAATACCTTTGGAACGTATCAAGCGTACCACCTGTTCAATCTTTTGCAGCAAGACCTTGGGCGCCTCATCAAACAGCAAATGCGCTTCATCAAAGAAAAACACCATTTTCGGCTGATCGACATCCCCCACTTCTGGCAAATGCTCATATAGTTCAGACAACATCCACAGCAGGAAAGTCGAATACAAACGCGGTGATTGCAGCAATTGGTCAGCCGCCAGGATATTCACGTAGCCACGGCCATTGCCATCGGTCTGCATCATGTCGTCCAGATTCAGCATGGGCTCACCAAAGAATTGCTCACCACCCTGCTCGGATATGGTCAACAAGGAGCGCTGTATTGCGCCTACACTGGCGGCAGAAATATTGCCATATTCTGTCTGGAATGCTGAAGCATTCTCGGCCAGGTATTGCAGCATGGCGCGTAAATCTTTGGTATCAAGCAGTAACAAGCCGTGATCATCAGCGATCTTGAAGGCAAGTTGCAAAACGCCTTCCTGGGTATCGTTGAGGTTCAGCATGCGCCCCAACAACAAAGGACCGAGGTCAGATATGGTAGCCCGCACCGGGTGCCCTTGCTTGCCGAATACATCCCAGAAAGTGACGGGGCAAGCAGTCCATTGCGGTTCAGCCAGTTGCAAGCTGGCCAGACGCTGTTGCGTCTTGCTGTTGGCACTGCCTGGCTTGGCCATACCTGACAAATCGCCTTTGACATCCGCCATGAATACCGGCACCCCGATATCAGAAAATGCCTGTGCCATGGCCTGCAGCGTAACGGTCTTGCCGGTACCGGTTGCACCTGTGATGCAACCATGCCGGTTGGCCCAGTCAGAAAGTAAATTCAGGTCGATTTCAGGATTTTTAGCGATCAACAGTGGTTTTGACATAGTTTTGAAGGATGATTTGGAGAATTCGGGCGTAACCACTATGGTAAAATAGTGGTCTTCATTATAAAACCAAGCCAGGCAAAATTGCCGCCCTCAGGGTGAGCTATTGTCAATTCAGGAAAGAGCGATCATGGCAGGACATAGTAAATGGGCCAATATCAAGCATAAAAAAGCAGCAACCGATGCCAAACGCGGCAAGATCTGGACGCGTCTGATCAAGGAGATCACGGTTGCAGCACGCATGGGTGGTGAGGATGTTGACTCCAACCCGCGTCTGCGTCTGGCAGTAGACAAGGCAGCAGATGCCAATATGCCAAAGGAAAACGTCACGCGTGCAATCCAGCGTGGCGCTGGCACACTGGAAGGCGCAAATTACGAAGAGGTGCGCTACGAAGGTTATGGCATAGGTGGTGCAGCCATTGTGGTTGATTGCATGACTGACAACCGCGTACGTACGGTGGCAGAGGTCCGCCATGCCTTCAATAAATTCGGTGGCAATATGGGTACCGAAGGTTCTGTTGCCTTTTTGTTCAAGCATTGTGGCCAGATGTTCTTTGCCCCTGGCACCAATGAAGATGCACTGATGGAAGCCGCACTCGAAGCCGGTGCTGACGACGTGGTCACTGATGACGAAGGCGGTATTGAAGTCATCTGTGCACCATTCAGCCTGTCTGATTTGCGTGCCAGCCTGGAAAAAGCCGGGTTCAAAGCCGAAGTTGCTGAAGTGGTCATGAAACCCAGTACTGAAACGGTGTTTGCCGGTGATGAAGGTATCAAAATGCAGAAATTACTGGATGCATTGGAAAACCTCGACGATGTACAAGAAGTATTCACCAACGCCATCATAGAAGATTAAGATGAAATTACTCGTTGTCGGCTCTGGTGGCCGTGAACATGCCCTCGCCTGGAAACTCGCTCAATCTGAACGTGTACAAACCATTTTTGTAGCCCCAGGCAATGGTGGCACAGCTGCTGATATACGCCTGAAAAACATCAACATTACCGATCCTGCCGCACTGGCCGATTTTGCCGAGCAAGAAAATATCGGCATTACCGTGGTCGGCCCGGAAGTACCACTGGCTGCCGGTATTGTGAATATTTTCCGTGACCGTGGCCTGAAAATTTTTGGCCCGACCAAAGAAGCGGCACAGCTCGAAAGCTCCAAGGATTTCGCCAAGGCGTTCATGCACAGGCATGCGATTCCCACGGCTGAATACCAGACCTTTTCCGATCTGGCACCAGCGCATGAGTATATCAATGCCAAGGGCGCACCTATCGTCATCAAGGCTGATGGCCTGGCCGCCGGCAAAGGTGTGGTCGTCGCCATGACGCTGGAAGAAGCGCATGCTGCCGTTGACATGATGTTGTCTGACAATAAGCTGGGTGATGCCGGTGCCCGCGTGGTCATTGAAGAATTTCTGGCTGGCGAAGAAGCCAGTTTCATCGTCATGGTGGATGGCAAGAATATTCTGCCGCTGGCTACCAGCCAGGATCATAAACGCTTGCTGGACAATGACGAAGGCCCTAACACTGGCGGCATGGGTGCTTACTCCCCTGCCCCTATTGTCACACCGCAATTGCACGCACGCGTGATGCGTGAAATCATTGTACCTACGGTGCAGGGCATGGCCAAGGATGGTATTGTCTTCACCGGCTTTTTGTATGCGGGTCTGATGATTGATGACCAGGGCAACCCAAAGACGCTGGAATTCAATTGCCGCATGGGTGATCCTGAAACCCAGCCCATCATGGCGCGCCTGAAAACCGACCTTCTGCATGTCATGGAGCATGCAGTGGATGGCACGCTCGATACCGTTGAACTGGAATGGGACAGACGTACTGCCATGGGCATCGTCATGGCTGCCGCTGGTTACCCGGACAGCCCGCGCAAGGGTGACAAGATTACTGGCATTCCTGCAGAAACTGCTGAAACCGTAACCTTCCATGCCGGCACCACATTGAATGAAAAAACCTTGAGTGCGAGTGGTGGCAGGGTTTTATGCGTGGTTGGTTTGGGCGATACAGTCAAACAGGCGCAGAAACACGCCTATGATACGGTTGAAAAAATTCACTTCGATGGCATGCAGTATCGCCACGATATAGGCTGGCGTGCGCTCAACCGCAAACATTAATTCCTGATCAGACACATTATCAGAGCAACATAGCACGCCATAGATCTTTTAAAGTGGGTTGGACACGATACTGGGTCCAGCCCCTTGCGTTTTTTAGAGTAGATAGCAGAATGACAGATACACTCGCGGTTAAAAATTACTTCTTGGGCCTGCAGGCTGGTATAGTCGCGGCTCTGGAAGAAGTTGACGGCCATACTTTCATCACCGATAGCTGGGAACGCCCTGAAGGCGGGGGTGGTATTTCGCGCGTGATAGAAGAAGGCAAGGTATTTGAACGTGGTGGTGTGAATTTTTCACATGTCATGGGTAAAAACCTGCCGCCATCTGCCGCTGCCAGCCGCCCTGAACTGGCGGGTCGTCAGTGGGAAGCCATGGGAGTATCACTGGTTTTGCATCCACGCAACCCGTATGCCCCTACCGTACATATGAATGTACGCTTTTTCACCACCCATGCCGAAGGGCAGGAAGATGTCTGGTGGTTTGGCGGCGGTATGGATTTGACACCTTATTACGGTTTTACAGAAGATGCAGTGCATTTTCATCAAACCTGTAAAAATGCAGTCCAACCTTTTGGGGCAGATTTACATGTCCGCTTCAAAAAATGGTGTGACGAATATTTTTATTTGAAACACCGCAAGGAAGCCCGTGGCGTTGGCGGTATCTTCTTTGACGATTTCAATGAAGTCGACTTTGCAGGCAGTTTTGCTATGATGCGCAGCGTCGGTGATGCCTTTATCCCTGCTTATCGCCCGATTTTGGAAAGGCGTAAAGACCTGGTATATGGCGAACGTGAGCGGGATTTCCAGGCGTATCGTCGTGGTCGCTATGTGGAATTTAATCTGGTATTTGACCGTGGTACGCATTTCGGTCTGCAATCTGGTGGCAGGACAGAATCCATACTGATGTCCATGCCACCCATCGTCAAATGGCGTTATGACTGGAAACCGGAGGCTGGCAGCCCGGAAGCAAAACTGGCAACGGACTTTCTGGTACACAAGGAATGGGTATAGACACTGCTGCAAATCCTTGCATCCTGGTATTGGGGGGTAGCTTTGATCCCGTACATCTGGGACATATCGCCCTTGCCCACAGCCTGGCATCGGCTTTACGGCCGGATGAATTACGCATCATCCCGGTTGGTCAGCAATGGCAAAAAAATGAGTTCCAGGCAACGACAAAACAAAGGCTAGCCATGCTGGAACTGGCTTTTGAAGACTGGCAACTCTGCCCTGTCAGGATAGACGAGCAGGAAATTATCCGGGCAGAACAGGGCAAAAGTAATTTCACCATAGACACCTTACACCAGCTACGTACTGAAGTTGGTGAGCAGGCATCATTGGTCTTTGCCATGGGGGCAGATCAGTTGCAAAATTTGCATACTTGGTACAATTGGCAAGCCTTGCTTGATGTAGCACATCTTTGTGCTGCTTCCCGCCCTGGTTTTAGCCTGGATATCAGCAGTCCCGACATTGCTGATATCTGGAAGAAAAATGCCGTCAGTGCCATGGAAATGCGCTCACGACCAGCCGGTGGCACTTACCTGGAAAGAAACCTTGCACAAGATGTATCTGCTACCCAACTACGTACAGAATTAAAACAGCATAACCCGACAACAAGATTGCTAGTCCCGCACAAGGTGCTAGACTACTTACAACAACAAACTATTTACCAATAAAATATGGATATTAAAAAACTGCAAAGCTTGGTCATTGACGCTCTGGAAGACGTCAAGGCACAAGACATACAATTATACGAAACCACCCATCTGACCAGCCTGTTTGACCGCGTTTGTATCGCGTCAGGCACATCCAACCGCCAAACCAAGGCACTGGCAGCCTCGGTACGTGACAAAGTCAAGGAAAACGGTGGCACTATCGTCAGCATGGAAGGTGAAGCAACCGGCGAGTGGGTACTGGTCGATCTGGGTGACATCGTCGTCCATATCATGCAACCGGCCATCCGTGCCTACTACCGTCTGGAAGAACTCTGGGGCGATAAACCCGTGAAATTTGGCGCAGCCAAGCGTACTTCCGCTAAAAAAGCTGATGCTGAAGAAGAAAGTGACAAGCCTAAACGCGCTGCACGTAAAACTGCTGGCAAGGCTGCTCCACTGGAAGTCACCCATGACATGATGGCGATCCAGACCACGCTGGATGATGAAAAGAAACCGGCACGCAAGCCACGCGTCAGCAAGACAACCGGCGAAGCCGATGCCAAGCCTGCGCGTAAACCTGCAGCTCGCAAAGCCGCCGATGGCGCAGCCAAGCCAGCCAAACCAGCCAAAATACCGACTGGCGGCCGTGTCAAAGTGGCAGCGACAAAGACCGCAGTGGCTTCAGCCAAACAGGCAGCCGAAAAACGTGGCGCGTCAGCAGCTGCAGCACCAACAAAACGCGCGCCAGCCCGTAAAAAAACAGAGGAATAATTCTGTTAAAGATCCGATCCAAATGGCTGCCTGGTGCAGCCATTTGTTTAAGCAGATTCAGCAAATTAAGCAGACCAAGTTTCAAGATACGATAAGACATGCAATTAATCATCGCCGCCGTCGGCCACAAAATGCCAGCCTGGATAGAAACCGGCTTTCAGGAATACGCCAAGCGTATGCCGCCGGAATGCCGTGTGCTGCTCAAAGAAATCAAGCCAGTAGAACGTTCGGGCAGCAAAACTGCAGAAACTGTGATGGCACTGGAACGTACAAAAATCGAAGCTGTCATTCCCAAGAATGCCCGTATTGTCGCCCTCGATGAACGAGGAAAAGACTGGACCAGCGTCGCTCTGTCGCAAAACCTGACACAATGGCAGCAAGAAGGCCGCGATGTTGTTTTTGTCATCGGCGGTGCCGATGGCCTGGATGCTGAATTCAAGGCCAGAGCCGATACGCTGATACGCATCTCCAGCCTGACACTGCCACATGGCATGGTCAGGGTGCTGCTGGCAGAACAGCTGTATCGTGCCTGGTCAATTACCCAGAACCACCCCTACCACAGAGTGTGATCAAAACACGCAAGGACAAGAATATGCTCCGCGAAAATAAAATTTATCTCGCATCCAAAAGCCCCAGACGCCGTGAATTGCTGCACCAGGTTGGCATAGATTTTGACTTGCTATTATTACGCGATGCCCCGCCGCGCGGACCAGATGTGACTGAAATTGTCTTGCCTGGTGAAGCACCGGAAGCTTATGTCAGTCGCGTCACCAAAGAAAAAGCAGACAAAGCCTGGGAAGCCATGCATATGCGCAAATTGCTGCCACGCCCCGTACTGGCTGCAGATACAACGGTGGTGCTGGGCCAGCAAATCCTGGGCAAACCCGCTGATCTGCAAGAGGCAGTCAGCATGCTGCAACTGCTATCCGGGCAAACCCATCAGGTATTGACCAGCATCGCTGTACATTCCAGCAAGGGCAGTGTCGCCGTAACACAATGTTCGGATGTCAGCTTTGCCCCCCTTGACGAGCAACAAATACTGGCCTATTGCCAGAGTAATGAACCCTATGACAAAGCTGGAGGTTATGGCATACAAGGCGGAGCTGCCCGTTTTATTTCACACATCAAAGGCAGTTATTCTGGCATCATGGGATTACCCTTGTTTGAAACCTGCCAGTTATTACGTCAGGCCGGTATCATTATTCCCTAACAGTTAAAGTCTTTGAGAAGTCCATGAGCGAAAACCTCCTCATCAATATCACTCCCCAAGAGACCCGGGTTGCCCTGATGTTTCAGGGTGCAGTACAAGAACTCCATATAGAACGTACCTTGTCACGCGGCCTGGTCGGCAATATCTATCTGGGCAAAGTCGTGCGGGTTTTACCCGGCATGCAATCTGCCTTCATCGATATCGGGCTGGAACGTGCTGCCTTTTTACATGTGGCCGATATCTGGGACGCCCGCCCGCAAGACGGCAATACCAATGCGCCGCTGATTCCGATCGAAAAACTCTTGTTCGATGGCCAATCAGTGACCGTTCAAGTAGTGAAAGACCCTATCGGTACCAAGGGAGCCCGGCTTTCAACACAAATCTCGATTGCTGGCCGCATGCTAGTCTATCTGCCGCAAGATTCACATATTGGTATCTCACAAAAAATTGAGAATGAAGCCGAACGTGAAGCCTTGCGTGCAAAAGTGCAAAGCCTCCAGCAAAGCGACGAAAAAGGTGGTTTCATCGTCCGTACCATGGCAGAAGATGCCTCTGACGAAGACCTGAAAGCCGACGTCGATTATCTGCGCCGGACCTGGTCTACCATACTGCAACTGGCCAAGACTCAGCCGCCGACCACTTTGCTGTATCAGGATCTGAACCTGGCACAACGTGTCTTGCGTGATTTCGTTAACGAAGAAACCAGCAGCATACAAGTCGATTCGCGCGAAAATTACATCATGCTGCAAGAATTTGCGACTCGTTACATGCCGTCGGTACTTGGCAAATTGCAGCACTATATCGGTGAACGCCCGCTATTTGATCTGCATGGCGTCGAAGAAGAAATCGAAAGAGCGCTGGGCCGTCGCGTGGATCTGAAATCAGGTGGTTACCTGATCGTCGATCAGACCGAAGCCATGACCACCATCGACGTCAACACTGGCAGCTTTGTCGCTGGTCGCAATTTCGATGACACTATCTTCAAAACCAATCTGGAAGCCGCCCACGCCATCGCCCGCCAGCTGCGCCTGCGAAATCTGGGTGGCATCATCATTCTCGACATCATTGATATGGAGAATGAAGAGCACAAAGCCGCCGTACTGACAGAATTGAACAAGGCATTATCACGCGACCGCACCAAGCTATCCGTATCCGGCTTTTCTGCCCTCGGCCTGGTCGAAGTCACGCGCAAGCGCACCCGTGAATCACTGGCCCACGTCCTGTGTGAACCCTGCCCTGCCTGCAATGGTAAAGGCCAGGTCAAGACCGCCCGTACCATCTGCTATGAAATCCTGCGCGAGCTGCTGCGCGAAGCCAAACAATTCAACCCGCGTGAATTCCGCATCATGGCTTCGCAAGTCGTGGTTGATATGTTCCTGGAAGAAGAATCCCAGCATCTGGCCATGCTTGGTGACTTCATTGGCAAGCCGATTTCACTGCAAGTGGAGAATGTGTTTCATCAGGAACAGTACGATATTATTTTGATGTGATAGAAAGGTAAATAAATTTTTATCAAGCTACAAATCTAGCTGCAAATCTTATAACAATAATGAATACATCTGCACGAAACAAAATAAATGGGTAACTGCCCCTTCCGCTATTAAAAGACAAAAGTCCTTTTGCACTTTCTGAGAAAGAACATCTTTTTACCGCAGATGATTGGGCTTGGTTATTCTTGCGTTTAAGCAAAAGTTATCGTGTCGCCTACGATAAAATGAAAGAAACGCTCAACGCAAGTCCAATCTCATGGGAGGTTATATCTATGGATAAAAAACCTTCTGCTGCAAATATCAAACGTAGCCACGAACTGAGGAAAGTATTAGAAAATGAAAAACATAAATCTCAAGATTTTGGATTGGGAGACTGGATCAATCCGGAAATAAAATTTCTAAATGAACTGTCTTTGACAAATGGCGGATCTTGATTTTACCCGCTGATGCGCATCTTGTGTTTTGGACACTCCACAAATATTGCCAACGGAAAATCAGCTCAAATTGTTCTAATTCGTGGCATAAAGCTTGGGGCAAGACTTGCTGTAAGAGAGACTCAATTTGGTTTTGAGCACTATCACTGGCCTACTCGCTTTTATTCCCCACACGCAAAAACTGTACACCCTGAAAATAATCTTATACATAAATGCTTCGACTGAGTTTTGAAGCCATATACGATAGCGCACGATATCATTCCAAGATTACGATATAGCCCGTTTTTTGGGAGGGCGCAACACCTCCTAGCCGTATGTCCGTAGCAGCCTGGTGATTCCCCCAGCCCTTTTTATTTTGGTGTCACGGTGCTTAGTGGACGATGAACGGAGCGCTTCAGCACACTACAAAGCAGGAATTGGCCGCCATCGGCCAACAGCAGACATTGCAGACGGTGAATCACCGGGCACCAAAGCAAATAGACAGTCAATGCGTGTTTAGGTGACTGCGATCAGTGCCCCTTGCTCGCGGAGATGCGTCATGAAAAGATCGGCATAATCTTCGACAACAGCATCCCTCACGCTTACGCGCGCTTCAAGCGCCGTGCGCCAGGCCGAAACGCGCGGAAGACCATCGAAGATCTGATGCGCGATTAGCGCATCGATAATCCCGAAGTAACGGAAGAGAGGCGCGTATACCGCATCGACCATGCCAAAGGTGGCACCAGAAAAAAATGGCCCTTCACTCATAGCCGCCTCCAGTTTGCCGAGCCGTTCGCGAAACGCCGTACGCTTGGCGTCGGCGGTTGAAAAGTCGCGAGCGTGGAGAAACTGCCAGCCATCAGCAAACGTCAGGGTAGCAAACTCGATCCACGCACGGTGCTGGGCGCGAAGCAACGCATCGACGGGGTGCATAGACCCGCCGCCTTGCGTTTCGTTGAGGTACTCGCAGATGACGACGCTTTCGAACAAGATTGCGTCATCCGTGTTGACCTGGCGCACCTTGAGCAACGGCACCTTGCCGGTTGGCGATAGTGCCAGAAACCAGTCTGGCTTCGCGGCAAGATCAACATTTATCCGATCGAATTCAGCGCCCTTCTCAAGAAGAACGATCGCGGCGCGCTGAACGAAGGGGCACAGCGGGTGACTTATCAGAGTAAGCTTAGTCATAGTGAAGTGGGGTTTAGATGTTTAAGAGAAGGAAACAGGGGGTGCTGTAGGTCGGCACACCACTGCTTCCTGTGCGTGGGCGAAGGTACGACGCTTAGCCGTTCAGCAGACGGCCACCGTCAACTACGATTTCAGTGCCCACCGTCCAGCGCGACTCGTCGGAAGCCAGATACAGCACTGCTTTGGCCACCTCGTCGGCCGTACCGAAGCGACCAAGCGGAATGCTAGCCGCTATCTCTTTCTTGACCTGCTCCCAGTACACGTCGGGAATGCCGAGCTTGTCGTACAGCGGTGTCTCGACCGGTCCGGGGCTGACCGCGTTAACTCGGATGCCGCGTCCCAGCAATTCAGTCGAAAGTGTCTTCGACATGTTCAGGAATGCAGCTTTCGTTGCGGCATACACGGATGAGCGGTCTGCGCCTGCGTGCGCGCTGACGGAAGTGGTGAGCACGACGGAGGCGGGATTCGCGAAGATCGGAAGCAGTGACTGTAGCAGGAAGTAAGGCCCCTTGACGTTAATGTCGAAAGAGCGGTCGAACATCTCTTCCGTCCATTCCTCGATTGGCTGCCACACGGATACTCCGGCATTGAGGAAGGCAACGTCCAGTTGTCCGTAGTGATCCTTGATGGCTTGTGCCAGTTCCTTTTGTGCCGCAACGCTGGCCGAGTCAGCGCGCAGTACCTGAACTTCAGGTCCCAGTTCGGCTTGAGCCTTTGCGATGGAATCGGGATTGACGCCCGTGACGATAACGCGGGCACCTTCCGCCAGAAACTGCTTTGCGGTTTCCAGCCCGATACCACTGGTGCCACCAGTGATGAGAGTACGTTTACCTTGCAAGCGCGACATTGATTTCTCCTATGAATGACGACCGATGTAGTCGATGTGGAGAATGATGCACTCATGCTCAAAATTTGATAAGATCAGGCTTTCGCATATAATCCATGCCAATTTCGCATGAATTATGGTGACAACATGGACCGATTTCTTTTAATGACATGCTTCGCGCGCGCGGTAGAAACCGGAAGCTTCTCAGCTGCAGGGCGCGACTTAGGTCTAGGACAACCCAACGTGAGTCGATATGTGGCGGCGCTGGAAGATTATTTGCAGACGCGTCTGCTCCACCGATCCACACGCAAGCTGTCTTTGACCCCTGAGGGTGAGCGCTATTACGCGGATATCCGGCGAATTCTAGATGCGGTGGATGAATCCGAATCTTCCTTCAAGAACAATGTCGAGCCATCAGGACTCTTGCGCGTAGCCTGCCCGACGGCGCTCGCACACGCGTTCGTGTTGCCGCACGTGGCGACGTTTTTGGAGCGGTACCCCCAATTGACGTTGGATCTTCAGCTCAACGATCGTTACGTAGACCTGGTCAATGAAGGGACCGAACTCGCCATTCGCATCGGACACCTGGAGGACAGCGCCCTGCGCGCCCGACGTCTGGGATGGTACGACCGCGTTTTCGTTGCAAGCAAGGACTACCTGACCAAACGCGGAATCCCGCAGACACCGGATGACCTACGCGACCACGACTGCGTCATCTACACGCTGCTGTCATCCGGGGCTACCTGGCGCTTCAGGGACACTGACATTCCGGTCTCCGGCAGACTCAGGGTCAACTCCCCCGAGGCTGTCGGTGCTGCGGTCACGGCAGGTTTGGGCATAGGACATGGACCAGCATGGCTGTTTGAGGAAGGGCTGAATAGCGGTCGATTGCAGTTTATCTTGACGGGTCATGCTGCTCCACCCGTCCCGGTGCAAATCGTCTATGTGGCGAACAGGCTGCTCCCCACTCGGGCGGTCGTGTTTATGGATTTCATGGCTGAGGTGTTTTCCAGGATTCCAGCTTTGAACAGCAACACCCCTTTTCCTGCACTCAAAGATTGAATAAGCTGAAGGGGCACTTCCTGAGTAATATCGCGACAGGCGGCTTAGGGGCGTAAGCCGCCTATCATTTAAAAGTAGCCAATCAAATGCACAACAATTTAAACGCACTGTAAAGCTGAGCTTTAGCACATTGATGGCAGGTCTATCGACGACTTTTTTCATGCTATGTGCAATCAATTTGATCGCTAGTTGTTGAATTTTTTCGTATTGCTGACTAGCGATAATGGTGACCACGCTGGTATGTTCATAGAGCTTGGACATCAGGTGGAACAACAAGGCACTGAGTAGCGATTGCGACTGATGCTGACCAGGCAGGTGCTCGACACCCGTGCCAGTTTCTCCATATAGCCATCAAAAGGCGTGGGCATTGGCATCATTTCAATGCGTTCCTGCTCCAGCATTTCCGCCACGCTGAATTCCTTGTATTCTGGGTGACGTACTTCGCGCCATAGTGCCTGGCACCGTTCACTCAGCCAGGCATTGAGCTCGATGAACGAGCCAAATTTCCGGTTCTGTGCTTCCAGCCAGATGCGACGGCGGCTGTCTTGAACGTTCTTCTCGACGACACCTTTCCCCCAGCCGGAGGCGACATTGCAGAAATCCGGGTCGAACAAATAGTGTGCTGACATCACGGCAAACCGGTTGTTGACGACCCGGTCTTTGCCTTTGTTGACCTTGTCGACGGCAGTCTTCATGTTGTCGTAGATGCCGCGGCGCGGCACGCCACCGAGTGCACTGAAGGAGCGGGTGTGTGCATCGAACAGCATTTCGTGCCCCTGGCTGGGGCAGGCCACCAACCAGAACGCCCGACTGGCACACAGTTTGAAATGCAAAATCTGCATCCGGTAGTAGATTCCGCCTACCACCAGGCCTTCTTCGCTCCAGTCAAACTGAAACGCCTCGCCCATTTCAAATTTCAGCGGCACAAAGGCGTGTGAGTGATTGGCTTCGGCACCGCGCCAGTCGCGAATGAAGGCGGTGAGCTGGCTGTAGCCGCCAGCATAACCAGTCCGCCTGGATGAGCGTGAAGAGCGCCTTGGCGGTGCGCTGATTCTGCTTAGTGCGGTGGGAATCGGCTTTGAGCGCCTGAATGAAGGTTGCGTGAAATGGCGTCAACTTGCAGGGGGCTTCGGTTCTGACATACGCTGGCGGGCCCGCTTCCTCGGTATTGCGTAGCCATCGCCGTATCGTGTTGCGCGACAAACCTGTGCGCTTCGCAATTTCGTGCAGCGACAGTTTGTCGCGTAAATGCATCCGCCGTATTTTTCCTAACATTTCCATGGTGATCACCTTTTTGTCTCCCGCCTAAAAATTAAGCAGGATAAGCAGAACACCTGGGTCAGTTTTGAATCAGCAGAACCCTCTTAAGTGGGTCAATTTTCGGTCAGCGGCAACATGCAGCTATTTTCACTTCCAAAACATGTCGCAATACATGGCTATTCGCTCCACACCTTTGGGATTGATTGACCAGTCCTGTCAGTCAGTATTAATCTTTTTCTTGCATGGTGAGCATGTACGTATCGGATCGTTTATCGTTTGAAACGCTAGCAATGTCGCCTGACCCGGCGTCGCGTTCAAACTGAAAAACGCTAACGGCCTGGAGCAGATTAGATGCCTGTTGCCGCATGCTGGTGGCAGCAGCGGCGGCCTCCTCTACCAGCGCGGCATTTTGTTGTGTCGCATTGTCCATTTCCCCGATAGCTAAATTGATCTCGTCGATCCCGACACGCTGCTCTTCGCTTGCGGCGGAAATTTCACCCATAATATCGGCAACCTGTCCGACCGAAATCACGATCTGATCCATGGTCGCGCCCGCTTCGTCGACCAGCTTGCTGCCAGCACCGACCGTTTCAACAGAATCGCTGATGAGCGCTTTGATTTCCTTGGCGGCAGATGCAGAACGCTGGGCAAGATTACGCACCTCGGTCGCAACGACTGCAAAACCACGCCCCTGCTCCCCTGCTCGCGCTGCCTCGACGGCGGCATTCAAAGCCAGAATATTGGTTTGGAACGCAATGCCGTCAATGACGCCGATAATGTCAACAATCTTTCCAGATCTTTCCCGGATTGCAGCCATTGTCCCCACAACTTCCCCCACAACCTGCCCGCCTTTCTTTGCGAATTCTGAGGCAGCAAGAACGAGCTTATTCGCCAATTTGGCATTGCCTGCATTTTGTTTTACCGTTGAAGTCAATGTAACCAAAGACGATGTCGTCTTTTCGAGATTAGCCGCCTGCTGCTCAGTGCGAACGGATAAATCCAAATTGCCCGCGGCGAGTTGATTGGAAGCGGTGGCAATCGCCTCAGTTCCAGTACGAACACCCGAGACAGTCTGGATCAGGCTATCATTCATGTTCTTCAATGCCATCAGGAGCTTTCCGGTCTCATCGCGTGATGCCACGTCAATGCGTTGTGAGAGATCTCCACTTGCAACACTGCTAGCAATGTGCACCGCATATTCAAGAGGTCTGGAGACGCTACGGATCAGCCATACGCCAAAGACCATTGAAAATAGCAGCCCCAATGCGAGAGAACCGATAGAAACAATGTTGAACATGGTATACAGCCGCTGCGACTTCTCATACGCGGTTTTTGCTTCATCCAATTGTAGCTGGATCAACGCATTGATTGTGTCCCTTGCATGCCCCCAGGTCTCAGTCATCTTACCCTGATAAACATCTGCGGCGCGCTTGACATCAGAGCCGAGCATTGCGGCGATCACAGGCTTCAATCCCTCTTTAAAGAACACTTTCTGCTCCGCGACAAACTTGTCGGCAAGTTCCTTTTCTGCTGGCGTTAAGGGTGTTGCCGCGTAATCTGCCCAAACTTTGTTGCTTTCTGCTCCATTCTTTTCAATCGCGTCCATGGTTCCGCCAAATTGGTCAGGGTCGCCGCTAATGGCCTGACCTAACCTGACTTGTGTGTCCAGCATCGATTTGATAACGCTATCCAGTCGCCCAACGGAGACCATGCGGTCAGCATATATAATCTGGAGAGAAGTGTTGGCCGACCGCAGGCTATATAAGCCGGCACCTCCGATAATAATCAATAGAAATGAGAGAAAAGTAAAAACAAATATTAGACGAGATCTGATACTTATATTGCTCAACATGTTACGTTCCTTGTAATTTTTATCATACGAACAATTGAAACGGCCAAAGCATTTTTTTGCTGCGGGACGATTCCCAAAAAAGGCCAGGATTTCATACACATATGCGTATGAAAAACAGATTGCTCATCAAATCGAAGTGACCGTCAAGCACCCCGACACCTCTGTAACAACGAAGAAAAAGTTATCGTGGCAGAAAAATCCTGGGTAACAGGTGTCCAAGTCGAGAGCCACTCAGGCGATCGTCAATTTCATCCCTCATACCGAACAGAGGCTCGCCAGCCACCCTGAATACACTTCCTGGCTGACCTCAACCAACATCAATTTTCATTTCATGCGAGGAAACGTATACAGCTGGCCTGCAAAGACTTACACCTGCTACCTGGTTCTACGGGTAGTGGTGTACTTCCTGACTTTGAAGCGCTGTTTGCCTTTGTGATTATCGTGGCTGCATCTGAGGATTACCTCTTAGACCCAAGAACCTGTTTACGATCTTGCTTAGCGTGTGTGACCGGGGCTCATGTGCTGCTCAACATGCTTATGTACCCAGAGTACATTGCGCTTTTTGCGCTACGCTTAGTTACCCTGAATGTTGCCCTGATCCCGCTGACGCTCGCTACAGATCGTAAACAGGTCTCAAGAATTTTGACGATCACAGGCTTCATTGATATGTCTCCTTGCTATACATTTTATGTAGGCTCCAGGGCATGTTGACCTGATATTCACAATTACTACTTTCGCCATACGGTGTATTTATGTTGACAACTGTAGAGCGTCTGACCCTTCTAATAGCCTACAACTTTGCGCTCTTGATTGAACAATTTGAAGAACCTTATTCAACATCTTTGAACAAAAAAAGAAAATTTGTAGGCAAAATGAAAGTTAAGCACGTCTACTATTCATCTGCGCTGATACGCACTCAAGGAAAATCGCAGCCGATATTTGATTTTTGGCTGATCATACGTCCCAAATAATAGAGACAAAATTCAACGCAACCGAAAATGCAAGCAGCGCTGGCGAGTACTGTCCCGATTGGTCAAATCCCACTCATGGCAGCTGTCTCATCGGCACGACGGGATAGCTAAGATGATGTATTCCTGACAAAGACGATTGAGCAGCTTCCGTGCTTGAAGACGGGGTTAATTCGATCGGAAGTACAAAATATTAAAATCGAAGGAGATGAAATGAAAACCATACCGATTGAGCAATTCATACCACAAGCCAAGGACGACACATCCAAAAAATTCTGGCCATACGGATGGTGGAAATTGATGGAAATGCGTATCGGTATCATACCGTTGCCAGTGTTCCTGCTGTTGCTGGCATTGATAGCGGGATTTGTCGCTACAGGCAAAGTGCCAACCGATATCTCGGTATCGATCGCCCTGTTGGCAGTGGGCGGCTTTTCTTGCGCAGAATTGGGCAAGCGAATTCCCCTCGTTCGCAATATCGGTGCTGCGGCAATTTTTGCGACGTTCATTCCATCTTATCTGGCATTCAATCATCTCTTGCCTTCTCTGGTTTTAAAGAACGTCGTCGATTTCACTAAATCGACCAATTTTCTTTATCTATTTATTGCTTCGATTATCGTCGGCAGTATCTTAAGTATGGATAGGACGGTTCTCATCAAGGGATTCATCAAGATTTTCGTGCCGCTTGCCGTTGGCTCTGTTGCTGCCGGTATTGTCGGCACTGCCGTTGGCACTATGCTTGGCCTGGGGACCTACCATACGTTCTTTTATATCGTTGTTCCGATCATGGCAGGCGGCGTTGGCGAAGGTGCTATTCCATTGTCAATCGGTTATTCCGGAATCTTGCATCAGGCACAGGGCGATGTCTTTGCACAAGTCCTGCCCCCGGTAATGCTAGGCAGCCTGACCGCAATCATTCTTGCCGGTATGCTGAACTTTGTTGGTAAAAGATACCCACATCTCACCGGCAACGGTCGTTTGCAGCCGGGCGAGCATGATGACATGCAACCGGCAGAGGAAGAACTTCCCAGTCATATGGATATTAATCATATTGCTGCTGCTGGCATTACGGCAATCTCGCTCTATATGTTCGGACTGATGTGTTACAAATTATTCGATTTCCCAGCGCCGGTCGCCATGCTGTTCATTGCTGTGATTTTCAAGCTGTCGCGCGCAGTGTCGCCACAGTTGCAGCAAGGCTCTTTCGTTGTCTACAAATTCTTTTCCACAGCGGTGACATATCCGCTACTGTTTGCCATTGGTGTGTCGATGACACCATGGGACAAATTGGTATCGGCATTCAACATACTTAATCTCATCACCATCATTTCGACGGTGGCGACGTTGATGGCTACAGGTTTCGTGGTTGGCCGCTGGCTGAACATGTATCCGATTGAGACAGCACTTGTGAATGCCTGCCACAGTGGACAGGGCGGCACAGGGGACGTGGCGATTCTGACGGCGGCTGACCGCATGCAAATGATGCCGTTTGCACAGATTGCGACGCGCATTGGCGGTGCGATTACTGTAACGCTCACTCTGCTTGCCATGTCTCAGTTGAAATAAATTAAGGCCAAAAAAATTTCAAAAATAAGTACCGTTTTATTCGTGTTTTATTCGATTAAACAGCTTTAAAAAAATCTATGAAAAATACTATATCGTCCCAAATCCCTGCAACACTGATCCCCGGAGATGGCATTGGCCCTGAGGTGGTCGAGGCCACCGTTCAGGTGCTGGACGCTTTGGGATCGCCATTCGCCTGGGACTTGCAACAAGCTGGAATGGCTGGCATCGACAGTTGCGGCGATCCGTTGCCAGCCGCAACACTCGCTAGCATCCGCAAGAACAAACTGGCGCTCAAAGGGCCATTGACCACACCTGTCGGCGGAGGCTTCCGATCTTCCAACGTTCGGCTTCGCGAAGAATTTCAGCTCTATGGCAACGTGCGGCCCGCCCTTACTATGGTTCCTGGCCGTTACGAAAACATTGATTTGGTGCTGGTACGGGAAAATCTGGGCGGATTTTATGTGGCCCATGAATACTATGTTCCGATTGGTGACGATCCGCGGGCTGTCGCGGTTGCTACCGGGGTCAATACACGTGATGGCTGTAAGCGAATAGCACGATTCGCCTTTGATTATGCAGTAAAGAATGGCCGTAAGAAAATCACCATTGTTCATAAAGCCAACATCCTGAAAGCCCTGACCGGTATTTTTCTGGAAGCGGCCAGGGAAGTAGCGCAGGAATACGAAAATCAAGTGCAGGTGAATGACATGATCGTCGACGCCTGCGCCATGCAGTTGGTGCTTAACCCATGGCAGTTTGACATGCTTTTATGCACAAATTTATTCGGGGACATTCTTTCGGACCAGTTGGCAGGTCTTGTTGGCGGGCTTGGCATGGCACCCGGTGCCAATATCGGCAATGACACGGCAATATTTGAAGCCGTGCATGGCTCTGCACCGGACATTGCTGGCAAAGGCATCGCCAATCCAATTTCGTTGATGCTTGCTTCAGGTCTGATGCTAGAACACGTTGGTCGCATTGACCTTGCGCAGCGACTGCGGACTGCCATCGCCGAAACGCTGAACAAGGACAAAATTCGTACCGGTGATCTTAAGGGCACGGCATCAACACGGCAATTTGCGGATGCCATTGTTCACCGGCTTGGATGATCCGTGCTCCTGTTTTTAGTACGACTGAAGGGTCAAGATTCCAACGGACCGTTTCTAGTTCATAGGGACTGAATAGCAAAAATTTCCCGGGTGCCTTGATATGCCAGCAGGACAAACGCATGGTATAGGCCCGGGTGCTCAGCATATGATGCAATCGCCATGGCGCGTGGCGAGGTAGTGTAGTTGGGAATAAGACTGGATGCATGACCTTGACTGCTGTTGTACGTAGAGCGTTGACCGAAAGCATCAATGCAAGGCAGGTCGGCACACCTGTGGGAAAGACCTGCTGCACGCTGCAAGCAGTGGTGTCCTCAACCCATCATCTGGTCAATCCGTTTCTGCACCACACCTTCGATAGCTGGGTAGACCTCCATCTATCAAGTGGACAATTCAGCCGCGACGCCAATGACTGGATGGTCCACTACCGAAGTCTAGTCCAAACCAAGTTTGTATTGGCAAAGACAGGCGAGCGTTTCGGCCAGTGTGGGTTCGAACTCCATCCGGCAAAAACACAGATCGCATACTGTAAAGACATCAATCGGCCGGAAAAAGTCTCGTGTGTGCAATGCACATTTATTGGATATACGTTCCGGCGACACAAAATGGTGGGCAAATATGGTCAGGTCTACGTGAACTTCTCTCTCGCCATCATCAACATGTCGACAAGACTACGCAACAGATGATACGTGGAAATACCTTCCGCTGAATTGCGACAAAATCGTTGCCATTCTGTTGGACATGTTCAATCCTATGCTCTATGGCTGGCATCAATATTATTGCCAATTTTACAAATCATCAATATTTACAGTGTGGAAGCACTTAATTGATTGACGGCCTGTCTCGCTGGATGATGCGTAATTACAAGAATCTTGCTCAAGATGGAAACGCTCTCGGCGACTTGCGCACAAGTTTCAAGATGTCTTCGGGTATTGGAAACTGGGATGGTTTCCCAAAGCTGGATGAATTGAGAGGGTCGAGTCCTGTTCTGCGTGGGGTCGCTGACCAAATTCCATTGGCCTATTTCCGCAAAAGTCCCAAAGAAGGCCGCTTGCAGGTGTAGTGCGCACACTTCGAATTTACTCTTTGCAGCAATGGTTTAACCTGTCTGCTATCACCGTCGAAATGCCTTGTGCGAATCAACAGGAAATTTCAAAACCGGATAACCGGATCCATCGTTGACGTCACTGGTCGTGCACGTTGCAGTATGAAAGCAATGCCAGATAACACTCACTGACTCATTTAAACAACATCTCATTCGTTAAAAAACCGTCGATCCAAAGCTTAGTAGCCACCTGCTGGTGTAGGAATGAATCAATCCATCAATCATAAAAAATCAGAAACAATTCAGGTTAGATTTAGTTTTATAGCGCAACTTCGCATTCAGAACATAAAAAAATTCTGGAAACCATACTAATAATGGCACCAGCGAAATAGTAGACGGCTTGTCACCCCGCGTGATTGGTTGAATATATAAAAAAGGAGACACAATGAAAAACCGTACCAAAATGAAAAAGGCGTTCACTGCTAGTTTGATGTTGGCGACTGGAATGGGTTCCCCGATTTTTGCCATAGCAGCCCCACAGGACCGACAAGCCGAACCTGGAACCAGCGAAACCAAAACACAGCAAGTCGTAGTTACGGGCTCCAGCATGCCAGTTGATCCCGACAAAGTTGCAGTAAGCGTAGTAATGGTTGATGCCGAACAGATGGCCAAGACTGGTGTTAGTTCCAATCTACTGGATATTTTACGCAAACAAATACCATCATTTCAAGGGCGCGGCAATACGGGCAGCAGCAATGCCAACAACACCAACCAGAACACTGCAGGCGGTTCGCAAGTGCAGTTGCGTAACCTTGATACGTTAATTTTGGTGAATGGTCGCCGTCTGGCAATCAGCAGTATTGCTGGCATTGGCGGTAAGGCTTTTGTGGACGTGAATCAAATTCCACCTTCAGCAATTGAAAGAATAGAGGTTCTTCCAGACGGTTCATCGGCAATCTACGGATCGGATGCCATCGGAGGTGTCGTCAACATTATTCTAAAATCGAATTACGATGGGGCCGAACTCAATGGCCGCTATGCTACTGCGAATGATTATTCAGAACAATCCACTTCTTTCACTCTCGGCAAAAACCTTGGTGCGTTTAATCTGACCGTATCGGGCAGCGAATCAAGCAACACGCCACTGTACCAACGCCAAAGGCCATTCTCTACACCAATCACTGGACGTATTTCTGTGGTGCCAGGAACTATAGGCGGGGCATCACCGGGAATACTTGCGACCAGCATTGATACACCCGGCAGTAACAATCCAACAGGTGCCAGCGCGATCAGCTCTTCAATTGCAGCCCTTTTTGCAAACGGTACCTACGTGCCGGCAAGTACTGCTGGCATTGCTAACACCTATGATATTTCCCAATTCCAGACCTTGCTGTTAAAGCAAGAACAGCGAGCGCTCAGCGCGAACTTGACTGGCGACCTGATCCCGAAGAAATTAAGCTTGTTTGCTGATGTAGAGGTTTCAAGAAACAAGAGTTTCACTCAATTTTTGCCTATCACTACGACGCTGACGGTGCCAGCTGGTGCGCCATCAAATCCGCTGAATACAAACTTTTCTGGTGTGAATTTTGCGTATTGGCCACTACCTCGCCAGTTTAATAATGACGCAGAAGCCTCGCGCGCAACGATAGGGTTACGAAGCAATCTCGGTGACGGTTGGGGTTGGGAAGCCGCCTATGTACACAGCCAAAACGATTTGCAACAAAGACAATCGAATGTCATCTACAAAACCAATCTTCCACTCGCTGTTGCTGGCGGATACGACGCCAACGGCAATGCTGTAGCAGGTGGCGCGTATAGTAAAGTATACAGCGGTTTCTCGAAGAACAACGCCTTGGTATTGCAGCCAGCATTGGACCCTTTCGCACGCAGTAAAGCAGTCAACGTAGCAGCGCTGGCGAATGTCTATGGGACTGAAGTGATCGATACCTCTAGCCAACTCGATTCGTTTGATGCTTCAGTACATGGCTATGTGATGAAACTCCCGGCAGGTAAGCTGGGGTTTGCTGCAGGCATTAGTTCGCGCAAGGAAAGCCTTTCAGCACATACCGATCCAAACGGCAACAATACCGGTGCCACCGCACAGCAATGGATAGGCGGGACCTATGCAGACGCCTTTGACAAGAGCCGTACGGTTGACGCTGTCTATGCAGAATTTCGTGCACCTATCACGAGTGCCACTTGGGCACTGCCTGGACTGCACGCACTTGACCTTGTCGGTGCTTATCGCTACGAACGTTACAGCGATGCGGGGGAAGCCACCGTACCAAAGATAGGTTTTCGCTGGCAGCCATTTAGCGCAGAACTGACGGTTCGGGGCGCATACTCAAAATCATATACTGCGCCAACGTTGTTCGCCAAGTATGGGCCGACTGACACACGTACCGTCGGCAGCAGCGTCATTACCACGGTATTTGGTATTGCTAATCCAGGTTTCAATGGTGAAGATGGCAACAACCCCGGGCTGGAGGCCAGCAAATCGCAAACGCGCTCTTTAAGTTTTTCATGGGAGCCAAATAGCGTACCTGGACTGACCTTAGGGGCTGAGTACCACGACGTATCACAACGCGGATATCCCGGAGGAATAGGCTTTACCAATATTCTGCAAAGCGTTGATCAGCAAGGTTCCGCTTCCCCATTCTCTGCCAATCTGGCAAAGGGTAATTTTCCTGGATTGCCAGGTGCGATCGCTTTTACAGCCCCCGGGGAATTAGGTAATTATCTGCGAGCCGACCCAAACAATGCTACCAACGTGTACGCAATCGACCGTTTTACCAACCTGGGTGGCTTACGTGTCAAGTCATACAGCATCAATGCTGAATATGAAATGCTTACCGATGCAGGCGCATTCTCCATCTCCACCGCAGGAACAATTTTTTCGTCTTATCAATTCCAGGCTTTACCGTATCAGAAATTTTATGAATACGCTGGCACTGCAACCAATGGAGGCACCGGCGTACAAGGAACCTTGCCCAAGTATCGTTTCTATACGGTTTTCGGATGGAAAAAGAATAACTGGGATCTTACGATAGGTAATACCTATGTGTCAGCTGTAACTGACCTTGGTGCTGGTGGTTTGGTGTATGAAACCAGTACCACCTTAAAACCTATGGACGTCAGTTCATATTCCAGTTGGGATATCCGTCTTGCCTATAGCGGCGAACATTTAATGGGCAAATACGGCAAAGGTTGGACTGTTGCGTTTGGTGTCAACAACATCACCAATAAAATGCCTCCTCTTTCTCCACAGGCATTTACTGACAACAACGCCGATGCAGCAAGTTATTCGCCTATCGGACGTTTGTACTATCTCACAGCAAACGCCAAATTCTAATGACTTATCCACGATTTTCGTTTTTGCTGGTTGGTGGTGTACTGCTTCTTGATTCACTCACCGCTTGTGCACAGTCCAGGGCTGAATATATGGCAGATAAACCTGTCAGTGGTTTTATTCGCATTTGGGGGCACGGCAGCTTAAATGAAAATTATCTGGCGTCATTAATGGACGCTTGGGAATTGGGCCTTCATCAGTTGCAGCCGAATATACATTTTCAAACCACCCTCAGAGGTAACTCTACTGCAATTGGTGGTTTATACACGGGAGCAGCTGATGTTGCATTGATTGAACGCCGCCCAATTTCCATTGAGCTTGATGCCTACCAGGCTATCTTCAAGCAGGATCCTTTTGAAATTGTGGTGGCTACCGGCAGCCTCGACGTACGAAATCATAACCCTGCACTGCTTGTATTTGTCCATAGCAATAATCCACTGAAGAGATTAACGCTAGCTCAACTGGACGCAATAATCAGTGCAGACCATCGTCGTAGCATAAAACCGATACACACATGGGGCGAACTTGGCCTTATCGGTGCATGGAAAAACAAGAGCATCAAGGTATATATTCCTGCAATTAGCTCAATGGAATCACAATTCCTGGAGCAAACTGTGATGGGTGGTAGCCAGAAATGGACAGCGAACCTGCGTGAATTCAATGCGGTGCCCAGACACTCAGATCCGGGTCAAAAAATTCTTGATGCACTGGCGAAAGACCAGTATGCAATTGCCGTGTCAACTATGGTCTATAAAAATGCGCAAGTTAAACCGCTGTCACTGGCAATCACCGAAATTGGTCCTTACATCTATCCTACCCGTGAATCTGTGGCACAGCGCAGTTATCCCTTAACCCGAAGCGTTTCCATGTTTATCAATCATACGCAAGGGAAAACAATCTCCCCGCCAATTAAAGAATACTTGCGTTATATTCTTAGTGCACAAGGTCAGGCTGACATCGAACGCGACGGCAAGTATTTTCCTCTGAATCCAGAAATCTTGGCACAAGAACGGAGTAAGCTTAATTGAAAATACACTCCTTTTTGCTGTTTGCCATTGTGCTCGCTTTCGACAGTGCCTATAGCAAAGAACCGGACTATCTGGCCAATCTATCACCATACCATGCGCACCAAACCGTTAGTGGAACCATACGCATATGGGGAAATCCATATATACCCGAATTAATGCAGGCATGGCAGGATGGTTTTCAAAAACATCAGCCTGACGTCAGCTTTGTGACCAATATGAAAGGAACCGAGGCGGCAATGGCCGGACTGTATGCCAACATTGCAGATATTGTTTTCATCGGCCGGGAGCCTTACCACCCCGAAATAGAAGCATTTGAAGATTGGTTTGGCTATGCACCAACGGGCTTCAAGATAACTTCCGGCAGTTATGCAACCCAGCACAAAACCTTTGCGCTGATGGTCTACGTGAACAAGAAAAATCCTTTATCCAAATTAAGCCTGAGTCAACTTGATGCACTGTACGGTGTAGAACGTAAGCGTGGTGCAAAGCATCCTGTCCGGACCTGGGGACAACTTGGCTTGAGCGGCTCCTGGCGTCATAGACCAGTGCATGTGTATGGCTATAATTTCGACACTGGTATGGCGGGTTTCTTCAGACTCACCGTACTCAAAGAAAGTGATCGTTGGAATCCAGAGTTGCGCGAATTCGACAATGGCCGTACTGCAGACGGTAATGTGATTAATGCCGGCATCTATATCCTGAATGCACTAGCTAAAGATCCTGACGGTATTGCATTTGCAAATGTGCTTTTTGAAAATGCGAATGTCAAAAGCATTTCTCTTGCAGAAAAGAACGGTGGGCCCTACTTCGCCCCCAGTAAGGAAATGGCATGGCGCCGCGACTATCCACTTACGCGCTATAGCACTGCATTCATTAACCGCCCCCCGGGACACGAAGTAGATCCAAAAGTTGAAGAATTCCTACGCTACATTTTAAGTAAAGACGGCATGGAGGCCGTTGTTAACGATGCGGCCTTTTTACCTCTCAATATAAAAGAAATCCGCAATGGATTAAAAACTCTGGACTGATACAGTGGAGACGTCATGCCCTCTTTAAGCTTTAAAGTACCGCTGGTTCTTACATTACTCCATTTAAATTGTTCCGTTCACGCTACATGCTTGCTAAATGAGCTGCCCAAATACCAACCGCAGCAACAGGTTTCTGGCACCATTCGTAATTATGGTTTCGGATTAGGTGGCGTTTTAAAAAAATGGGAAGAACAATTCCGCCATTACCATCCTGATATACATTTTCAAGATACCTTGCCTAGCAGCGACACTGCATTTCCTGCATTGGTCACCGGCCAGACTGACCTTGCTCCTGACGGTGGTGAACCTGCAATTACAGAGCTGCTTTCCTTCTTCGAAGTATACGGTTACCACGCACTTGATATTACAGTTGCATCTGGCACCTATGACGTAGACGGCAAGTCACCAGGAATCGTGATTTATGTTCATCGTGACAATCCCATTTCGCGCCTGACGATAGCTCAATTGGATGGAATTTTCGGAGCCGAACGCAACGGTAGTTTGCGCGGTTTCAAATGGAACCTCAATGACAAACGTAGTGACGAACAAAACATCCGGACCTGGGGGCAATTAGGCTTGTCTGGTGAATGGGCCGACAAGGCAATTCAAACCTACGGCCATGCGCCGTCGGGGACTGCGCGGTTTTTTCAATTGAAAGTACTAAAAAACAGTGATAAATGGAATCCGAATTTGCGCGAATACGTAGAAACGGGAAGCAAAATGATTTCGGATGATGATTTCACGCAAGAAGGCGGGCTTCAGCATATGCTCGGCAAGGAACTCGCCAACAACAAATATGGGATTGCCTGGTCTATTGCTCCTCAGGCAAAAAAAATATCCGGCATAAAAGCACTAGCACTTGCCGCACAGGAAGGTGGTCCATATATCACAGCAAGCAAAGCAAGTTTTCAAGACCGTAGTTATCCGTTAGTGCGTAACTTGTATATTTACCTCAATCGTAAGCCTGGGATAGCGATAGAACCGAAACTCAAAGAATTTTTGCGTTACGTCTTAAGTCGCGAAGGACAACAAGAAGTCACTATCAATGGCAACTACTTACCTTTACCCCCACAGACAGTATGTGAACAATTGGAAAAATTAGAATAATTTTTTTTGGGGGGGAAATAAAACCTGACTACCTCTGGTTTCAACTGCATCAAACCAGCGATAGTCAGGTTTTGCTATTGCGTTTATTTGTGCATTGAGTAACTCCAGGTGAGCCCCGCGCGCAACTCACTGATGTTTTCTCCATTGCTACTGGCACGACGCAGAGCGACGTCAAAGGAAAGCTCCTCACTATGCTTCCAGATCATGCCCACTAACACTGATCCAGTGTGCCCGCCGGAATTGTCTCTTTCGATGTATGTTTCTGCCACTGGTCTGACCTTTGCTTCAGCATCTCCCTCGATGATCAAACCCAGGAAGCGCGCCTCATTCTGTGCTCGTGTTCGCGTCAGTGCAGCATTGAGATGAACTGTGGCCAAATCGAAGCGATGAGATATTATCCCGGCACAGGTGGCCCCATTCCCTGACACGCCGTGAATTTCAGGTAACAGCACGCCGCATTCGGCGGCTATGCTGACGCCGCTTCCACCATCCTGCAAATTACCTGCGCGGAATAGATGCTTGACCGAAAGTGCTGTGTCACCGAGACTGGTTTGATATCTCACATCGTTTACACCTAACAGACGGTTGATGCGTCCTTCCAATACAATTTCAGTATTACCGTTGAAACCGAAATTTGCAACAAAAGACGGTACGATCAGGGTTCGGTCTGTACCATTTTTGACATACCCCAGAGGGCCAAGCTCAAGTTCGAATATGCCAGGTTCTGCTACACCAGCATCCGTGCCATCAAATGGACGATAAGCGTGGGCAGGCGCTGCTAACATTCCTGTAGCCATTACCATCATCAATGAACCCAGCCATTTGTAGTTGTTCTGTTTGGCCACCTTCATTTCATTTCCTTAATGAGTGGTTCAACACTGTAATTCAGCAATGCAGCACCAGTCTTCCCTTCCCCTGGGGAGATTGCCGCATAAAAACGATTGAGTTGAGGTACGAAAATAGCTGTCTTGGCACCATGGGCCGATGGCACACGCGCAAGTTCGCGGTAATGATCAGCATCGTCTTGTTGATATACTCCAATGAAATCGTCACCAGCCAAATAAATGCGGCGATTCTGTTTATCGAAAATCGCTTCGTTTGTACGTTCTGGTGCAACAAAGCTGGCAACAGTTGCACCGGTTTTAGTATCCAAAATGAGTAGTTGATAGGGCTTACGTGTAACGACAAACAAGCGCTCACTGACTTCGTCAAATGCCATTGCCGCATTCATTTTTCCTTCGGCAATGGGCCATGTTTTGACTATAGACAAGTTTGATTTATCGACAACCGCGACGTGATTCTTACCAGTTACATTGATGTATAGATGCTTGCCGGTTTCTTCGATGGCCATCGCTTCCACTTTGTCAGTATCAAACTTCAATTCACTGACTTGCTTCCCGGTGCGGGGATTTACTTTTGCCAAAAAAGAATCCGTGAGATTGCCATTTTTCCCACCAGTGACTATGTACATGTTCTTGGTAAGGGTGTCGTAGCCCATAGAATCAGCGCCAGGCTTAAGCTTTATAGAACCTATAAGTTGATATGTACTTGCGTCAAAAATCTTGGTGTGGCCAGCACCGCTGTCAGTTACCACAAGTCGATTGCTGTCTTCCAGATAAAGGATACCGTGTGGTGTTTCGACGCCTTTGATCGTCTTCAGATGTTTTCCTGAGACAAGGTCAAATACTTCCAGCGTTCCGTGATCTTCAGCTGCCAAAAAAAGACGCTTCCCCTTTACATCCACTGCGAAATGATCAAAATCACCTGTATATTCAGGTAATTCGACACGATTGTCTAAGTGCAGTACGGTTTGTAGTGGCTCCGCACAATGTGCCTGACCGGCAAGAAAGCCAAACAGCACCAGTGAACAGCCAAAAACTGTGGAATGTCGCAAAAACATTGTTGATCTCCTATGATTTGATAAATAACAAGTCTCAGTGCATCATGGTGATTGATCCTGAAGGCAACCTGAACGTGGTATGAATGATCTTTCAGCGCTGTAAAATTCAGGAAGATTTCAGGTTGACGTGTGACGATCTGGATAACCATTCTGGTGTCGTGATCCTGTAATTCGGCAATAAATGTTTTATGCGTGGTGTTAAAGGGGTTTCAATATGAAAATTTTGATCGTCGAAGACCAGCAACGTTTAGGTTTGTTTCTAAAGCAAGGCATGTCCGAGCATACTTACACTGTAAACTGGGTAGGCACTTGCAACTCAGCCCGTGACGCTTTATGTGAAACCAGTTATGACGCCATCGTACTGGATTTGGGGCTGCCCGATGGTGACGGCCTTGATCTGTTGAGAGAATGGCGCAAGGCTGGTTTCAACGAACCTGTGCTTATACTCAGTGCACGCGATACTGTAGAAGATCGCATCAAGGGTCTCGATATAGGTGCAGATGATTACTTGCCAAAGCCTTTCAGCTTAGAGGAATTATTGGCGCGTGTTCGCTCGTTATTAAGGCGCCACTCGACAACTAAAGAGACCGTGCTCGAACATCGCGGTATCAAACTGGATCTCCTTGGGCACACTGTTCACGTCAACGGTAAGTCGATAGACCTTACCAGCCGGGAATTTGCATTACTTGAAATCTTCATGCATAACATCGGACGCATCCTGCCACGCACCCTGATTGCCGAAAAGATATGGGATGCCCACTACGATGTTGACACCAACCTGCTCGATGTTTATATGAGCAAGTTGCGAGGAAAATTCGATACAATCCCAGATCAACCACTGTTCAAAACTTTTCGTGGTGTTGGTTACCAGTTGCTATGAATCACGTTACCGCAAAGGTGGGTAAACAGCATTTCATACTACAAATGAAGTCAATCAGTACGCGCCTGGCAATTTGGTATGCCATGGCGGCGACGGTAACTTTGACTTGTCTGTTCGCTGCTGGCCATCAAATGCTGGAACGCCATCTTATTCATGGCTTAGATTTGTTGAACGCGTCACAATTTGAACAAATCAAAGCGCATCTCCATCCTGAACATGAAACGGTTGACCCAGACCGTATCGAAGAACGTCTCAGAAGTATTACTGAATATTCAGCAGTACTGTTCTACGTGGATGTTCACAGCGCACAAACTGGTACGATCTTTCGTTCGCACAATTTGAAGGACCATTTAATCCCGGACATTAAGGGGGAGCACTCGTTTAATGTGTACGTTGACACAATAGGAGAATTACGTGTCACGGAATTCATCATAGGTAATTTTGATGTTAACATTGCGACTCCACTGACAGCGGTACGCGTGGTCATGGAGGGGTACACCGAAGTGTGCCTGGCATTACTAGGATGCATGCTTGTTGCCAGCATGGCAATCGGCTTCTGGCTTAGCCGGATGGCATTGCGCCCCGTGCGCAACATTAGCGAAGCCGCCAATCATATTCGCTCTGATAACCTTGACGCACGCATCCCTGTTACAGATGTGCAAGATGAAGTTTCCGATCTGGCACGCATGCTAAACCATATGTTTGACCGGCTTGAATCGTCTTTCAAGCAAATTAGACGTTTTACTGCCGAAGCGTCTCATGAATTAAAAACCCCATTATCATTGGTTCGCTTGCATGCCGAAAAAATGTTGGCGGATGGTGGGCTAAGTCCCGCACATGAAGAAGCAGTTCACGTCCAGCTAGAAGAACTCGCCCGACTGAATCAAATCATTGAAGAACTTCTTTTTTTGTCACGGGCGGAAGCCCGTGCGATAACGCTGGATCTACAAGAGCTCAATCCAACACAATTCCTGCAGACCTTTGCACATGACGCCAGAGTACTGTCCGAACACTATGGTATTCACTATTCCCACGTCCACGACGGTGATGTGCCAGTAGTATTTGACGATAAACGCCTGCGCCAGGTACTCCTGAACCTGCTGACCAATTCCCTGTCAGTATCGTCAGCGGGTGCAGCAATCACCCTTCGCTCTTTGATTGTCAACGGCGTCTGGAGTCTTTGCGTCGAAGATGAAGGACCTGGTGTGCCTGATGATCAGCATGAACGCATCTTTGAACGTTTTGTGCGATTAAATCTAACTAGCACTAACTATCAGGGAAATGGCCTGGGTCTTGCAATCTGTCGCAGTATTATTGATCTCCATCACGGTAAAATTTTTGCCGCTCCAGGTCGCTTTGGACGTGGCTTGCGCATAGTGATTGAGCTTCCCGCAGTCATTCATTAAAAAATTCTCAGAGTCGTTTCAGGTTGCATTTAGTTTGATGGAGCATTCTGGCTCAAGCAGCATCAAAACTACAACTTGGGAGATATCGAATGAATGTCAAAAGAAAATTTTGCAGCGTAATCACACTGATTTCTGTCTGTATTGCCTCTGGCTCGGTCCTGGCAGGCGACAAAATTACCCTGATGGTCGGTGGCTATGAAAAGCAAATTTATCTACCGGCAAAACTCGCAGAGTCTCTTGGCTATTTTAAAGCAGAGGGGCTGGAAGTGGAATTGCTCAACGAGGGTTCCGGTGTCGATGCTGAGGGTGAATTGCTGACGGGTGCCGTGCAGGGTGTTGTCGGATTTTATGATCATTGCGTCGATATGCAAAGCAAAGGGAAATACATGCAATCGGTCGTCCAGTTGGCGCAGGCACCAGGTGAAGTTGAATTGGTGTCAAACAAATATCCACAAATTAAATCCATGGCCGATGTGAAAGGTAGAAACCTGGGTGTTACTGGCCTTGGTTCTTCCACCAATTTCCTAACGCAATTCCTGGCGGTGAAGGCAGGAGTCCCATTAGGCCAGTTCAATTCCATCCCTGTTGGGGCTGGTCAGACCTTCATTGCGGCGATGCAGCAAAACAAAATCGAACTGGGGATGACCACAGAACCAACTATCACTCGCTTGTTAAAGACCGGTGAAGCGAGAATACTGGTTGATTTGCGCACCATGGAAAGCACCAAGCAAGCGCTAGGCGGCACTTATCCAGCTGCCTCACTTTATATGACCGGCACTTACATAGAAACCCACAAGGAAATCACCCAAAAGCTGGTCAACGCGTTTGTCAAGACCCTACATTTTATAAACACTCATAGCGCGGCAGAAATCACCGACAAGATGCCCAAGTCGTTCTATGTTGGCGATAAGGACAGTTATATTAAGGCATTAGATGGCGGTAAAGGTATGTTTACCGCTGATGGCATGATGCCAATTGGCGGGCCAGAAACAGTACTTGCAGTTTTGTCCGGTTATTCAAAAAACCTGAAAGGTAAAAAAATCGATTTATCAAAAACGTTCACTACAGAATTTGTTAAGAAGGTCAAATAATGACTGCCACAACAACCAAGCCTGTTCCGGCTGTCGAGTTGATTAATGTCAGCCGACGATTCCTGACGCCAGATGGTAAGTCGATGACTGCCATTCGCGACTTCAATCTGACCATTCAACAAGGAGAGTTTGTCGCCATCGTTGGCCCAACTGGTTGTGGTAAATCGACCACTTTAAATCTAATTACAGGACTGGCCAAGCCGTCTAGTGGAGAGGTGCGTTTATTCGGCGAACCAGTGAACGGAATCGATCCACGTATTGGCTTCGTATTCCAAACAGACGCATTGTTCCCCTGGCTTAACGTGATTGACAATGTATTAGTTGGACCGATGTTCCGTTTCCGCCCCAAAGAAGCAGCATATGAATTAGCTCGCAAATGGCTGGCCTGTGTCAATCTGAGTGAACATGAATCAAAGTATCCACATCAACTCTCTGGTGGAATGCGCAAGCGTGTTTCATTGGCACAAACCTTTATCAATGAGCCGAAAATATTGCTAATGGATGAACCATTTTCAGCGCTTGACGTTCAAACACGGGTATTAATGCACGACGAATTATTACGCCTTTGGTCAGAAGCCAAAGCCTCTGTTTTATTTGTGACCCATGATCTTGAGGAAGCGATATCACTAGCTGATAAAGTTTACGTATTAACAGCTGGTCCTGCGACAGTCAAATCTATCTATGAAATTGACATTCAACGCCCAAGAATCGCTGCAGATATCCGTTACGAAAAAAAATTCATCGATATTTCCCAGACTATTTGGAACGACCTGCGAGACGAGGTCATGTTGGGTGCTGCTCGCGCCGAAATATCATCTTAATCGCAACGAGGATATTATGACCAATTCAAATACTACATCTACTGCTCCTGTTTTTCGTGTTGGCACGTCCGATCTTGAGATTGAAGCCGCTGCCGCCAAGGCCGCACGCAAACGCAAGAACATGATCATTTTTTGGCGTTGGCTGATTTTGTTAGTTTTCCTGGGAGGATGGGAAATAGCATCAGATTACAAGCTGATAGATGAATTTTTTTATTCATCTCCAAGTGCCATTTCGGTACGTTTGTATCAATGGACTATAGAAGGTGTAGATGGTGTCTCGTTGTGGTATCACCTGTGGGTAACAATGGAAGAGTCACTGTTGGGTTTTTTCACCGGTTCAATAGGTGGCATTTTGACGGGGGTTGTACTTGGGCGTAACCACATGGCAGCAGATATATTTTCAATCTACATCAAAGTGATCAATTCGATTCCGCGTGTCGTGCTTGCGCCAATTTTCATTATGATTTTTGGCCTTGGCTTAGGTTCAAAAGTGGCCTTGTCTTTCGTTATGGTGTTCTTCGTCGTATTTTCAAACGCCTTCCAGGGAGTCCGCGAAGCCGACCGTTCGCTCATTGCAAATGCATTGATACTTGGTGCCAGTCAATGGCAATTGACCCGTTCAGTGATTGTCCCATCAGCTATGAGCTGGATTTTCGCTTCCCTGCACGTAAGCTTTGGGTTCGCGATCATTGGTGCCATCGTTGGTGAATTCGTTGGATCTCGTTATGGTATTGGACTCCTCATTAACATTGCTAAAGGTGGATTCGACTCAGCCGGTATGTACGCGGCCATCGTCATTGTAATGGTAGTTGCCCTGGGAGCATCCTACTTGATGACGGCAATCGAGAATCGCATAGCTAAATGGCGTCCGGTCACCACGCATGAAGCAATCTGAAACCTTTTTTTTGATATGAACATGCTTCAGAAAATCATTGTTATATCTATCAAGGGAGGTGAACATAAAGAAAAATATGGTGTTTTTTTGAACCATCGTTTGAGGAAAATAGATAACTTGCTGAGAGATTTTTTGGATCACCATCCTATGTTCTTGCACTTGAAATTCGCGTGAATTTTTACTCGAAGAGTTGGTGTGATTTTTGATGCAATCAGTTTATTTTCATTTGATGTACGAAACGTAAAATCGACTCAGATCATGTCATTCGTGACTTCGATTTTAGTAATGGAGACTGCCTTGCAAGGCATATAAAAGGAAATCATGAAAATATTTTCAAAATTAACATTAATAGCCGCATTTGGCGTTACTGCTTCACTTTGTGAGCAGCCACTGGTATTCGCACAGGTTGCACCAAGTGCTCCGGCTAAAAACTGGACAGCGCCATCTTACCGGATATATGCACAAACACTTTCGGACGAGATTATGGCTGCTCATCCAGAACTGATCAGTGTCACATTTCACGGTGTGCCTCCTGGTTTGTCAAAGGTATACACGATGTTTGCTGGCTCTTACCCAGAAAGAATAGGCAATCCAGATGATCCTGACGATGTCATGATCATCGAGACTGGTATCACTATACTGGACCCACGCTGGCACCGTACCAAAGATCCGATTCGCAAATTTGTACCCATGTTGCCATTGCGTGATGCCGCAGGAGAAAACATAGGGTTGCTGGTTTTAGCCTACAAAAATCCGGTAGGTAGTGGCTACGACGATGCCCATTTTTTCACGGTCTCAACTGCATTGCGCAATGAATTGCAAAAGAAAATTCCGAGCTATGCAGCATTATTTGAAAAAGCAAAATAAATTTATTCTATTTGAGGAGCAAAGAAAGCGCAGCTTGGCTGCGTTTTCTTGCGAAAGAGAAAAACAGCTCCCTTTCAATATCACACCAATTTTGTGAATTTCTTTCCCGATGAAAATTGACCGCACAATTCCTTGTTTTCATACTTCATCATTGCAGTTCATTTGATAAAACGAGAACTAACGATAACAAGCATTATTTTGCAAACGCTCCCATTTATCTTAGTGCAGGTTTTTATTACATTTACACATAGCATTTCGAAATACCACTGTCTGCCTACATCCAATACTTAATTCGCTTCAGGTTCAGTTCAGGTGAAGCAGGTATTTTTTTCTAATTTATAGTCTATTCTGAGAATATTCGATGAACCCGTCTTCAATTTTTTTTCATAGCCTTCTGTGTGTCTGGCTTACTACCGCAGGCATTGTGTTCGCAACGACAAGTCAATCGTTACCAACTTACAAAATGGAGACAAAATTGACAGAAGCTATCGACAGCATCGGTGACAATAAAATGCAGGTGTTAATGAATGCCTGGTTTTCAGGACTCCAAAGCCATCAACCTGGCCTTCGCAAAGGTTCACGTTGGGAGCACAAGAGCGATGCCACTTCAATCGGCGCATTGATGTTCGAAAATACCGACCTGGCTCCGCTTTCACGCGAACCACTTCCCTCAGAAATTGCTCCATACGCTCACCAATTCGCAGGCGACATGATGAAATCGCCATTATTGATACGTGTCGCAGGAACCTCTGACAAGCCAGTATACATAGCCATCAATAAACGTGCTGGCGCACCTGTCACACCTAAAGTAAGGGAGTTTCTGAATTTTGTGCTTAGTGACGAAGGGCAGAACATTGTTGCGCAACAATCACAATTTGAAACATTAGGTGTCGAAGATGTCAACCGGGAACGAGCCAAATTGCGAGCTTTTCTCCCCCAACTCGACTCGACATTACCTAGCTATCGTCCAAATGCAAACGTGCACGGGTTTATTCGCAGCGTAGGAAGCGACGGCATGAAATCCTTAATGGATCGTTGGATGCGCGAGTTTCGCGTATTGCAACCAGGTGTACGCAAAGGAGAACGTTGGGAACATCTGGGCACCTTGAATGGTTTTCATGCCCTGATCGCAGGGGAAGCCGACATCGCACCAATGGGAAGGGAATTATGGCCTGCAGAAAGCGCAGCTTATGCACAGGTGCAACTTCAGTCTGAGCCACTTGAAATACGCGTTGCGCGCGGTGGCTTCAATACCCCTCAACGCACCACAGCTCAGGCCATTTTTGTACATCAATCCAATCCATTAGCGCGCATCACGATGGCACAATTAAAGGCAATCCTTGGCGACGCACCCACCATCACGCATTGGGGACAACTTGGCGTGGGTGGTGAATGGGAGAAGCGCCCAATCACTATTTATATGCCACCACAGATCGCTCCAAATACCATGTCCATGCAGATAGCGCTCTTACACGGCGGTGCGTGGAACAAAGCTGCGCAGACTGGTTCCATCGTCGACACAGCAAATGCCTTGGCTCATGAAGCTGGGGCTATCGGTTTCGGTGGATTGGAAGAAGGAGGGCCCGGGCTCAAGTCATTAGCAGTTGCAATAAATAACGACGGGCCGTTTTATGAAATAGATGCAGAAAACGTGTCCAACGGAAACTATCCCCTGAGTCGTTATATGTATATTCGCCTTAACCGCAATAAGAGTGAATCAATGACACCACCGATCCGAGAATTTTTGCGTTTCATTCTAAGCCGTCAGGGCCAAGAGGCTGTTCGATATTCGGGTTATTTCCCATTGACACTTGAAGAAGTGAAAAAAGAAATGGAAAAACTCAAATAAGCTGATTCAAGCCCCCCGCAAAAAAACTAATGGAGATCACATGAAACACTTTGCATTACTAATTCTGGTGACAGTCCTGACATGCACAGCTTTAGCTCAGGAAACTACCAAAATTTATGCCCAGCACTTGGTAGATTTGGAACTAGTCCATCATACTCAAGTAGCAGCACTGACAATATACGCAACTCCACCAAAAAGTCTGACAAAATTGGCTATTGCGTCTGCTGGAAATATGGTTGATCAAGCCATCCCCGTCCCTGAACTGGATTCAATGAGTGATTCGCAACTAACACAAAGAATTAGCTCTGATGGTAATCATCTTCATACTATCTTGTCTTTACTAGATGTGTCTGGTGAAACAATAGGTACACTCGTCATCACGCTACCATACAAGAATGGTGATGATTCCTCTACACTTTACAAACAATCGGAACAGATACGTGACGAATTGCGTCGGCATGTAATCAATGTAGCCAATCTGATGGATCCGGTACCGTATGTAACGAATTTTCCAGACAGTCCTTATGCACAAAAATTGGTCGAAGAAATGATGGCCCGACACCCAGAGCTGCTTGTACTTGCCATGCACGTTGCGACTGTATCTGGTGACGACTACCCAATCATCGCTTCTAGCATAGGCCGCATTGGAAAGAAGGCGGATAGCGATGACCGCCAAGTAATCGAAACAAGAAAATCCGTCTATGGCGCGTACGGCGTGAACAAAACTCGCTTTGGAATCGAATTACCAATGTTCGACATCACCGGAAAATTAATCGGTGCATTAAGCGTCGGATATGCATATAAAACAGGTGACGATCAGGAAATATTACTGAAAAAGGCACAACATCTCGAAACCGAACTACGTATGCAAATACCCTCATTGGCCACGTTACATCATTCAATCGACTAAACATCGCCTAAAAATCCAAAACAACCGGGGACAATATTGATTGCTAAAGCGAACACTGTGGAGTTGAAGAAAAACACTAATATGCAATGAATTGCGCCAATTTTTTGCATGTGATGATTTTCACGCCATAGTCTGATACGTAAACAATAAAAAAAACCGGATGTACTCTTTAGCTGACACTAAATCAAAAAAATCAGTTGTGGTTCACCATTACGGAACGGGATTCATAATCCATTCAGAGATCATATCAACGGCTTCTTTTTCCATACCAATATAACCATGCCAGTGCAACGCTCCGCATACATCGCCACTTGGATTGAAACCGCCATCTGCCCATAGCATTTTTTTCGCCGGCGTATTTGTCAGTCCACGCAAAATTGCCGGCACTTCATACGGCTGGCATTGACTGCAGGCGTCCTTGTTATGATGTAGTACCAGCGTTGGAATCTTGATTGCCGACAAATCTTGTTTGGGTACGGCACCTGTTTTTTTGTAGTTCACAATACTGGACGTCAATACCAGGCCAGCGATTGCAGAATCTTGTAGTTTGACAGCTGCGGCGGTGGCAGAAACCGTGCCTCTACTGGTGCCAATAATCCACACTGGTGCAGGGCTTTGCCTTTGTACATATTCCAGCACGGCACGAATATCCGTCATATGCCTGTCACTGATGCGGTCGGAATAATCCAGGTCTTCCGTATCGTCAGGCCGCCCGAAAATTGCCACATTGAAGCCCTTGCTCAGAAAGTATGGCACTGAACGCACCAGAAAGTTAGCGCTGCCTGGTTTGCCATCTATGACCTTGCCAAATCCGCCGCCCCCACCAGGAAACAGAAATACCGTGGCCTTCGCGCCGTCCACAGCTTCCCAAAACAGTGTGGTGTTGATGCCTGGGCGGGTTGGCACGTTAAAGACTTGTCCACCAGCATGCGCCACAACAGTCATCAGCAGCAAGATTGCTGCCATCAGTTTTTTCATCATTCAAGCTCCTCCTTATCTTGACGCAAATATCCAGCCACTCAGTAGTAAATGGAAACAAGCGGAAAAATCTACACTGCATACCAGTTTAATCGCTCCTGGCAGAAAACATTTGAGTTAATGATTGCATATTCTCATGACAAATGATAACTTTTAACTAACATGTGCAGGCAAATCACAAACTTGCATCAAACCATCAATAAATTTACTTCAAGCACTGTTACAGAACACTGCAATCTGGTTTCACTTTTTCCTATCTGTAAGTTTCATCAAAACAAGGAGCTATCATGTATCCATGGCTATGGGTGTGGTCACCACAAGTTCACTTCCCCTGGAGTGGCAGCGTCGCGCAACAGATTGAACCGAAAACAACCTGGTTCACGTCCATGATTCCGCCAGTTTCAGGGGATGCAGCAATAGAAGAGCAAGTATTCAATGCGGCGTCGTACGGCACGCAGTTGGGTTTGATCATTGATGTGTTATTGGATATCGTCAAAGAGAATGAAACTTTGTCGCCCAAAGCATCAAAATCGCTGAATGAATTGAAGTCCTTGAAATCCAAGATTGAAGACATCAAAAAAATATCCGCAAAAAACGCAACCCTGAATTAAGCCGGTACCAAGGAAGAGCTGCAGTGGGGTTCATCGTTGATGACGTACAGTAATTGCTGTGCATCCATGGCAGCAATGCGTCCTTCATCGGTGGGGACTACCCACATTTCTGTGCTGCTGTTGGGGGTATGAATGGAAATGATGCCGTCACCACGAGCGGCGTGGTTCTTTGCTGTGTCAACCTGCACGCCGAGGTAAGCCAGACCTTCAGCGACTTGCTGCCTGAGTATGGTGTCATGCTCCCCTATGCCACCGGTAAATACCAGCACGTCCAGACCATTCAGGCAGGCGCTTAATGCACCGCATTCGCGTATAACGCGATAGGTGAACAGGTCAATCGCAAAGCTGGCTTGCCCATCGCTGCTGGCTCGCAAGGTACGCATGTCGGCAGAAATGCCGGATACGCCCAGCAAGCCGGATTCCTTATACAGGGTTGCTTCCAGTCTTTTTTCATTCCAGCCCTGCTGCATCAAATGTAGCAAAACACCAGGGTCTAGTGCGCCACAGCGAGTACCCATCATCAAGCCATCCAGTGCAGAAAACCCCATTGAGGTGGCGATACTTTTGCCGTTTTTCATGGCGCAACCGCTGGCACCATTTCCCAGGTGCAGCATGATGACGCGTCCGGCAGCAGGGTCAAACGCGCGAGCCGATTGCTGTGCCAGGTGGCTGGCAACATAACGATATGACAGACCATGAAAACCGTAACGTCGTATGCCTGTGGCGCGCAGAGCCAGTGGCAATGCCAGCGTGGTTTCACAATCCGGCATATCGGCGTGAAAGCCGGTGTCGAAACAGGCTATCTGCGGTATGTCGGGATAAGCACGCCGGAAGGCAACTACACCATCCAGATTATGGGGTTGATGCAAGGGTGCCAGCGTGTCCAGGGTATGCAAATAATTGAGCGCATCATCGTCTATCACGATAGAAGCAACAAACCGCTCACCGCCGTGGACAATTCTATGGGCAACGGCTTTGATCTGTATCTCTGCACTATGTGCCATCAACAGACCGTGCAAGGCTTGCAGCGCAGCAGCAAACTGATCACCGCCTGCAGCATTGATTGCTGCCTCATCCAATGCCAGCTTTTTAGTTTCATTACCTGTGCGGAATTTGATCAGGGGTATGCCACCTGGTTGCAAGCCTTCGATGACACCCGTCAGGTTTGTCCTGCTTACACCTTCATTCGTGAAGGGATACAAGGCAAATTTAATGCTCGACGAGCCTGAATTCACTGACAGGATGACTGGTCTTTTCATGGTGCGGCTTTCCGGTACTCATAAGCCAACAATTTGATCAGGGCGGCCGAGGCCACCCGCGAAGATGGGCCGTCAGCACGACTGGTCAGGGCAATCGGCACCTTGGCGCCAAGCACCACACCGCAAGTGGCAGCACCAGCCAGATATTCAAATTGCTTGCCCAGCATATTGCCGGACTCAAGATCAGGCACCATGAGGATGTCGACATCACCAGAGACAGCGGAGACTATGCCTTTTATCTTTGCTGCACGGGCAGATATGGCATTGTCGAAAGCCAGGGGGCCATCAACAATTGCACCGGTGATCTGCTTTCTTTCCACCATTTTGCATAAGGCTGCGGCATCAATGGTGGAATTGATCTTGGGGTTAACCGTTTCTACTGCAGACAACAAGGCCACCTTGGGTTCAGGAATATTCAATGCGTGTGCCAGATTGATGGCGTTTTGCAGTATGTCGGCCTTTTCTGTCAATGTGGGATAGATATTCAGCGCGGCATCTGTCAATAGCAAAAGCTTGTGATACATGGGTACATCCAGATGATATACATGGGACAGGCGACGCTTGGTGCGTAAGGCAACACATTCAACGACGGCATGCATGAGTTCATCGGTATGCAAGCTCCCCTTCATCAGTGCTTCAACCTGGCCACTGGCAGCCATCTCCGCTGCCTTATCTGCGGCGGCATGGCTATGGACTACATCAATCAGTTGATAGCCACTGATATCAATATGGGCGGCGGCAGCTACTGCTGCGAGTTTTTCTGCCGGAGCAATCAATATGGGAATGATCAAGCCCTGCTTTGCCGCGTCCACTGCGCCCTGCAAAGAATCTGCATCACAGGGATGTACTACGGCACAACGTATGGCTGGCAGATTTTTGACGCTATCGAGCAAGCTACGCTGACGCTCCCCCAAATCGAACATGGTCATCGTAGGCAGGTGCGCACGCGGGCGGCTGACTTTTTCCGTCGGGGCAATGACCAGTGCATTGCCGTAGACCACTCTGACACCTTTCTGGTTCAGGATTTCGCAATCAAGGGTAACGTGTTTTTTTTCATCATCTTTCGCCACAACCGTCGCCGATACAGTCAGGGTGTCACCTATGCGTACAGGTTTGACGAAGTGCAGGTTTTGTTCAAGATAAATCGTACCCGGCCCTGGCAAACGTGTGCCCAGGATAGTGGAAATCAATGCCCCACCCCACATGCCATGAGCAATGACGCCATGAAACAGTGTATGTTCCGCATACTCTGCATCCAGATGCGCCGGATTGACATCGCCAGACACGGTGGCAAAAGCTTGAATATCCGTGTTCGTCAAAGTACGGACCTGACTAGCCGTCTGGCCTATCTGCAAATCTTCATAGACGACGTTTGATATGATGTCTTGCTCGTTAGTATTTGTGCTTATGGTATTCATGTGATCCCTGATTTAAGCTTAATTAACGATATGATAGCCAGCATCAACATACAAAGTCTGCCCTGTCATGCCAGAAGAGGCATCACTGATCAGGAACGCAGCCAGTCTGCCAATTTCCTCCAGCGTTACCAGTCTCCCCAATGGCGAACGGGCAACAGCTTTTTGCATCAGTGTATCAAAGTCCTGCAAGCCGGAAGCAGCACGGGTAGGAACGGGCCCTGGGGATATCGCATGTACACGCGTACCTGTCGGTCCAAGTTCTGTCGCCAGGTAACGCACCAGCGATTCCAGTGCCGCCTTGACTGGTCCCATGATGCCATAATGTGCAACAGCTTCATCTGCGCCCAGATAGGTCATGGTCATGATGCTGGCATTGCTGCTTAGGTGTGGCTCACAGAATTTGGCAAGACGCGCAAATGAATGACAAGACACATTCATGGCACGCAGGAAACCGGCACTTGAACTATCTATGACACGGCCATGCAAATCATCCAGTGGTGCCCAGGCGACGGAATGAATGACAAAATCGAATTCACCCAACTCCTGAACCGCAGCTTCCACCAGTGCTTCCAATGATCCTTCCTGCTCCACATCGCAGACGGTCAGTGTTGACTCCAGCTTGTTTGCCAGTGGTGCCACAAATTGGCGTGCCTTGTCATTCACACAGGACAACACCATTTTTGCACCCAGTTGCCGAATCATGGCAGCACAACCGTAGGCGATGCTGCGCTCATTGGCCAGGCCAACGACCAGACCACGTTTGCCTTGCAATGAAAATGAAGAGCTTGCTACTGTCATTTTTTTTACCAATCCCGGTTAAATTTAAGCCAAATGTTTGTCTTATTTTGCCCTTTCTATAAATCAGGCAAACTGTTTTTTAAAACGCACTATCGTCGCCATACTGACCATAACAGCGATCAGCAAAATACCCGAGAACATGGACCACAATACACTGATACCTGCCCCCTTCATCAAGATGCCATAGCTGGCATTGATGTAGTAATACAACGGTGACACATACATGCCCATGCGCATCACAGTAGGCATGGCTTCTGGTGGTGTCCAGGCACCCGACAAAAACATCATGGGTGCAATAATCAGTATCACCATCATGCCTGCCTGCGCCATATTGCGTGTCACTGTGGCGATCAATATCCCTATCCCTGCCAGGGTACTGACATACAGGGTAGTCAGTGCAAAGAACAATAACAAGCTTCCCGCGACAGGCACTGCAAATACCGGCACCAGAATGCCGAACAAACCCAGGGCCGTACCACTCAATATCACCGCTACCATCGCCACAATCTTGGGTATCATGATTTGCAATGGTGACAAGGGCGACACCAGCAATTGTTCTATGGTGCCACGCTCCTTTTCCCTGACCATGGCGGCGGCAGGCAGTAACATGGAAAACAGGGTAATCACATTCAATAATTCTGATATCCCCATGAACCAGGCATCATTCTGGTTAGGGTTAAACCAAACGCGGGTCTGGTTATTGATAATGGGCGCATCCAGTACCCCACCCGTCGCGCCTGTCCCGACACCAAACCGCTGGGCTGCCTGCTCCAGCCCATAACGCGTGACGATTTGTGTCGCATCTACTGCTGCCAAAAAACCCTGTACCGAATTGGACGCATCGATCTGCATCTGTACTGCAGCCGTATCACCACGCGCCAGCCTGTCAGAAAAACCTGGCGGTATGTCCAGCACCGCCATGGCCTTGCCATCATCCAGCAATTGCTGCCCTTGGCTGGCATGACTGATCGCACCTACCCAGCGAAATTCTGGCGACATGAAGCGCCCAGCCAGTTCGCGTGATGCCGCACTACGATCCAGATCAAACAATACTAATGCCGCATTATTTAACTGGAATGACACGCCAGACGCTGCGTTATAAATATCAGCAGAAAATGCATACAGTACAAACACCAGCAAGATAGGGTCACGCATGAGTTGCAATAACTCTTTCCAGGTCATTGCCTGCAAGCGGCTCCACCAGATACGATCAAACAGATTACTCATCTCATCTCATCTCCATTTGCATCAATTATTGGGGCGCTTGGAAAAACCAAGAAAACCCGCCGTAAACAAGGCTGCAGCATAGAGCGCCAGTATCAACATGTCTTGCCACAAGGCAGCCAATCCCACTTCCTTGAGAAAACTACCCATCGCAATTTCAGCGTAATACATGCCCGGCAAGACATGCGCAATGACAGACGCAATTGCAGACAATGAAGGAATGGGAATGATCATGCCCGAATAGAGTACTGCCGGCACGACGGTAACAATGGCCGTCCCCACCATGGCTGCCACCTGGGTATTCACCATCACCGAAACCAGCAAGCCTATGCCCGTTGTACAAATCACATACAGTATGGTGGACAGTAAGAAGAATAAGGGATCACCCTTGAATGGTGCGCCAAACAATAGCAAGGCAAACGCTGTCAGCGCACAAGCATTGACAATGGAAATGCCGACGTAAGGCAGCAATTTACCGATAAGGTATTCGCCACGCGACAAGGTAGAGGAATAGACGTTATAGATGGCACCTGATTCCTTTTCCCTGACCACACCCAAGGCAGTCAAGAACGGTGGTGACAGCATGAGGATGACCATGATGAGCTTGGGCGCGATTGACCAGATACTTTTGACTTCCTGGTTATACAGGTAACGCGTCTCCAGCTTCACCGCCTGCATACTGTTACGCAAGCTGTCCTGCCCTATTCCTGTCAATGCAGAAAAATGAGCTGACAGATTGTCGAGATTCATGGCGGCATTGATGGCTGTGACATAGCCTTTTGCCGTCAGGGCACGAAACGGAAAAGTGCCATCTATCCAGGTTTGCACCGTGGTTGCCTGCCCTGACTTCAAGCGAATGCCAAAGTCGGGCGGGATAATAATCACTGCCCGCAGGCTGTTATCGACCAATAGCTTTTCTACATCCGACTCCCTTTGCGCATAACCCCGGAATGAAAAATAGCGGGAGTCGCTGAAGTGATGCGCATAGTCACGTGAGCTGACAGACTGGTCATAATCAACAATGGCCAGCGGGATGTTTTCCACATCCAGTGACAGTCCATAGCCAAACAGCAGCATCAACAAAGATGGAACAACAAATGCCAGAGCGAAAAACAGACGGTCGCGCACAATTTCGCGCCATTCCTTGTAAGCGACTACACTGATGCGCCGCAGATTCATTCTTGCTCTCCCCTGGCTTTGGCATCTTCAGCTTCCAGCCTGGTCACGATGTGAACGAATACATCTTCCATGCTCAAGCGTTTTTGCTGGAACTGAAACTCAGGTTCTTGAATCACTGTTCGCAAACGCAATAAGTCCTGCTCTGGATCTGGCAACATGACATGGATGTGTGAACCAAATAACGCTGCAGTGGAAAAACCATTTTCATGCAAAACGTCCAACGTGGCTTGCGCCTGGTTAACGTCACCCGCCGTTTTCAATTCATACAGCTTGCCTGCCTGCGCTTCCACGTCAGCTTTCAATTGATCAGGTGACGCATCTGCCACTATGCGTCCGGCATACATGAGGGCTATATGGTCACAATGTTCGGCCTCTGACATATAGTGGGTGGTCACCAGTATTGTCACGTTTTCTTCACGTGAAAGCTTGAACAAGACTTCCCAAAAAGCCCGGCGCCCCAAAGGATCTACACCTGATGTAGGCTCATCCAGAAACAGGACTTGCGGCCTGTGTATCAGTGCACAGCCCAAAGCCAGGCGCTGACGCAAACCCATGGGCAGGCTGGCCGCCAGCGAGCTACCGAAGGGACGCAAGCCTGCCATATCAAGTATCCAATCCATGCGTGCCGCTGTTTCCTGCCTGGTCAAGCCATAGATACCCGCATACAGTCGTATATTTTCCAGTACAGACAAATCCAGGTATAACGAAAATGCCTGTGACATATAACCTATGCGTTCACGTATCTGACGACCAGCTACTTGCATATCAGCACCTGCCACCCGTCCCTTGCCGTTGCTGGGGCTGAGTATGCCTGTCAGCATTTTGATGACCGTACTTTTACCCGCACCATTCGCCCCCAGCAAACCAAAAATTTCACCTTGAGGTACGCGAAAACTAAGATCATCGACTGCCCTGAAAGCACCAAATATGCGCGAGAGATTTTCTGCTTCTATCGCCAGGCCATGATCGGCATGGCGCTGTGCCGGGAGATCATGGGTATCCGCTGCTTTTTGTGTATCTTTGCTAGTCAATAACTGTTTTTTTCGTAGTAGCGCAATAAAGACATCTTCCAGCTCTGGCTCCAATACTTCACTATGGCTGATGACGACATCAGGCACACATTGTTGCACTTGCACGCTGGCTTTTTCTGCATCAGTTTCATCCACGAATACACGAATGTCTTGCCCCAATACTTCCATCTGCGGAAAACGCTGACTTAGTTGATCGACAGCAGCAAGCTGCTGCGTCTGATTGCAAACCATACTGACAATTGAACCTGCTGCCAGTGTCTTGATTTTTTCTGGCTCGCCGGAAGCCAGTATCTTCCCTGCATGCATCAGTGATACACGGTGAAAGCGACTGGCTTCATCCATATAGGCAGTCGAAACCAGCGCAGTAATGCCTTTTTCTTTCAACAGACGTGCAAGGATACTCCAGAATTCCCGACGAGATACCGGGTCCACTCCCGTGGTCGGCTCATCCAGAATCACCAGTTGTGGCTCGTGAATAAGGGTACAGACCAGTCCCAGCTTTTGTTTCATGCCACCGGAAAGGTTTTTCATTGGGCGGTCACGGAATCTTTCAAGCCTGGTACTCCGTAACAGGGCTTCCTTGCGTTCGTTCAATTCGGCTTTGCGCAAGAGGCGCAAACCACCGAAATAATCGATGTTTTCTTCAACCGACAAATCGCCATACAAATTCTGGCCCAGCCCCTGGGGCATGAGCCCTATCCGGCCTTTGATCAACTCACTGCTTTTTTCAGAATTGATCAGCGTGCCAAATACCTGCAAGTCACCAGCATCATGTGCCAATACGCCAGCAACAGCTTTCAGCAAACTACTTTTCCCCGCACCATCGGGGCCAATCAAGCCATATATCTCACCCGCTTGTACCTGCAAGTCAACCCCATCCATGGCGATACTGCTACCATAGGACTTCATCAGTGCGCGCGCCAGCACGACCGGACTGGAATTATTTTCGTCTGGCTGCATTTGACTCATCATCGTTGGTCATCGTTGGCATTTAGTTCCAACGTGGCTTTTGCCAGACTTGATCTTCTTTCCAGCGGATAACGGCATCTGCCGGTATGCCAGGCGTCAGTTTGTGTTCAGGATTTTTTTCTATACTGAGCTTGACTGCATACACCAGCTTTACCCTTTCGTCCGTGGTCTGTACTTCTTTGGGTGTAAATTCTGCCCTGGTGGCGATATAGCTAACCCTGGCTTCATAGAATTGATCTCCCTGGGAGTCGACATAAATACGCGCAGGCAAGCCCAGACGCAATTGACCTATTTTAGATTCCGCGACGTAGACCTTCAGGTATAAATGATCGAGATCCACCATCTCCAATATTGATCCACCTGGCATGACAACTTCACCGGGTTCACGCAGACGTGTCAGCACAACACCAGAACCTGGTGATTTGACGAGTAAATCTGCCAGTACAGAATTGGCTTCGGCCACTGCCGCATCTGCCCTGTCATGCTGGGCTTTTAAAGCTACAATATCCTGCTGCCGGGCCTTGACCTTATCATTACCCAATTGAGCCTGTGAAAGCCCTTGTCTGGCACGATTAATCGCTTCCTGTGCTGCCTTGACATCAGACTGTGCAACCTGCCACGCGAGGTCAGCCTGTTCATAACGATGCTTCTCGATGACGCCACGTTCAAACAAATCCTTGTGTCTGCTGGCATCAAGCTGCGCTTGCCGCTCGACAGCAGACGCTTTGGCATAGGCAGCCTGCGCCTGGCTGACAGTCGCGTCAGCCAGGCTGATTCCAAGGGGAACTTCTTTTTGCGCTACATCCAAAGCCCCTTGGGCTGCACGGACCTGAGCCTCAGTTGCGTTGGAAGCCTGCCTGGCTTGCTCGACCTTGGCCTGAAAGCTTTCATCTTCAAGCTGCGCGATGACTGTACCGGCTTTTACACTATCGCCCTCTTTGGCAAATACTTTGCTGATACGGCCAGGGTATTTGGCAGCAGCAACTATCCGGTCGCCCTCAATACGACCATTGGCAACAATCAGGCCTTCTGGCATTTTCCGACTTTGTGCCAGATAGTAAAAATAGCCTGTGGCAATGACTGCAGCGGCAATGCCAAGCAATACCGGGCCGAGTAATTTTGATTTATTTTCCATCGTCTTTTCCTGGATCTATGCGTTTCTAACGCAGGCCTTAAGGTGTCGTTTGTTCAGAGCTGTCCAGATGCATGCAACAATTGCAGACGAGCGAACTCATGGTCATAGATTGCATTGTCACGATTTGAATGTGCTTGCAGACGGCGCGCCTCGGCATCCAGTACATCACTATTTGGTGCCAGGCCGGAACGATAGCGCTCACGAGCCAGTGACAGAGTTTCTTCAGCCTGTTCGACGGCCTTATCCACTAGTTGCATGCGGGCTCTGGCTTCCTGCTGTGATAGCCAGGACTGACGCACCTGCAAGGCAATACGTTCACGCGTATCTGCTTCCATTTCAGTGATGGCTTGTGCAGTAGCAAACAATTGTGAAGCCTGGTGACGTATCAGGCCGCCGTCAAACAAATCCCATTTCATGACCACGCCCACATACCAGCCTTTGTCTTCGGCCAGGTAGCGGTTTTCCAGTTTGCTATAACCAGCTGTCACTCCTATCTGGGGCAAGTGCCCCGCAGCGACGCTGCTGGCCTGCTTTTTGTAGGCCGTACTTTGCATGGCCAGTTCCTGCAGTTCCCTGCGTTGCGTATTGGCAGTTTGCAATAGCGCAGGCAAATCTGTTGTAGCAAGTTCATTGGCAGTGCTGGTTATATCCTGTATCTGAACCGTACTGTCATACTTGCGCCCCAGCCAGCGATTCAATGCAGCACAGGCAAGCTCATAAGCATTATTCGCCTGCAAACCCAATTGACTGGCATTGGCCATCGCCACTTCTGAAGCCAGCAAATCGTGTTTGGCAACATAGCCTTTATCGAACAGGGCCTGTACATCATCTATATGCTTGCTGACTGCTGCGATATGGCTATTACTAACATTGACCGCATGCCCTGCACGCAGTACCGCAATATAGCTTTGTGCAATTGCCAGCTTCAAATCACTGCGGGTAAGCTGGGTATGTGCCTGTGTTGCATCAGACTGTGCCTCGGCAGCAGCCACGCCTGAGGAAATTTTTCCACTGGTGAACAAAGGTGCAGAAATACTCAAATCACCGAAATAAGCGGAATCCTGGGCAAATGGCAGTGATGTCCCTTTCAGCATCGGCAATGCTGGTATATTGACTTTGGCTGCTGGCTCAGTCTCAGTACGCATATAGCCGCTTTCCAGCGTTATCTTTGGCAAGTAATTTGCCTGCGCGGACGAGAGTTGATGCTGTGCCGCCTGTTCTTTTTGCTGCGAAGCAGCAAGTACGTGATCACGTTGTAAAGCGATGTCCCATACTTGTTCCAAAGTCTCAGCAGCAACAGCTGGCCCCATCACCAAAACATTGATATAGATCAAACCTTGAATCAAAACCTTAATTTGCTCCTTCTTCAAGGCAGGTTTTATCATGCAGGGACCATGACTATTCAGCCATTGCCTTGCAATGACGTGAACGCTTTTGTATAGGTATGAAGAGCTGAACAGAATCATCATGAATTCATCGAAGAAGAGTAAGATTAGTATATTGCTGCATTTGCACAATACAGTTGATTAGAATCAACTCAGTTCTCTGTCATATTTGCAAGAATGGATCTACATCCTTTTGAGGAAGCGCAGATGAAGTCCGATTACAGTCAAACCACCCCAGTTCAGACCACTGGTATTGCATCCTACGCGCCACAGCAATCTCAGCAGATTTGCTATCTCAGTGGCAATGAGGCAAAAGTTCACCCGCTGGATATGGCACTGCAAAACCATATTGCCAAGCTGACCGGCGGTATATCACCGGCGAGTGTCACACTAGCGGTGATGGATTGGGCGATGCATCTCGCTGTTTCGCCAGGCAAACAATTAGAGTTGCTGAATCTCGTGCAGAAACAAGTCGCCAGTTGGCCAGAACTGCTGGCCCCTGTAATTCTGGGCAAAACTGCAGACGCGACAGCAGCGACTACCGCTCAACCCGCACTTCGCCCACCGGCATCTGACACACGCTTCGTAGATGCAGGCTGGTTAAACTGGCCTTTTAATGCATTCAGCCAGTATTTCCTGCAAAGACAAGAGTTCTGGCAAAAAGCAACGACTGGCATACGTGGTGTTACAGCCCATCACGAAAACGTGGTCAACTTCATGTCACGCCAATTGCTGGACATGATGTCGCCATCGAATATGCCCTGGCTCAATCCGGAAGTGATTGCTGCGACCAAAGCCACCGCTGGGAAAAACCTGATCACCGGTGCCTCGCACTGGATGCAAGACCATGGTATGGAATACAGTCTGCCAGGCGTAGATACTGGCAAGCATGACAATGAGCAGTTGGCCTATCAGCCGGGCCGTGACGTGGCGGTGACCGAGGGCAAGGTGATCTTTCGGAATCACCTGATTGAACTCATACAGTACACACCGCAGACCACAAAAGTGTATGCGGAACCAGTGCTGATCGTGCCGTCATGGATCATGAAATATTACATCCTTGATTTATCACCACACAATTCCATGGTGCGTTTCCTGGTCAACCAGGGTCATACAGTATTCATGATTTCGTGGAAAAATCCTGGCAAGGAAGATCGCGATCTTAGCATGCAGGATTATCTTGACAGTGGCCTGCTCAGTGCGCTGGCAGAAGTTGGTCAACTGTCGCGGCACAAGCCTGTCCACACTGTAGGCTATTGCCTCGGTGGCACATTGCTTGCCATGGCGGCGGCTGCACTGGCCAGCGGGCATCCTGAAGATTTCAGATCAGATTTGCCAAAGATACAGACCGTCAACTTGCTGGCAGCGCAAACTGATTTTAGCGAACCGGGAGAGTTGGGCCTGTTCATCGACGAAAGCCAGATTGCCATGCTGGACGCTCAAATGTGGGAGCAAGGCTATCTGACCGGTGAACAAATGACAGGCTCATTTCAGTTGCTGAATTCACGCGACCTGATCTGGTCCAAAATCATGCGTGAATACCAGTTGGGCACACGTAATTCACCAAATGATCTGATGTCATGGAATGCCGACACTACCCGCATGCCATATCGCATGCATAGTGAATACCTGAAACATCTGTTCCTGCACAATGATCTGGCGGAAGGCCGTTATGAAGTCCACGGCCATGCTGTAGCACTAAACAATATTCGTGTTCCCATGTACGTCGTTGGCACAGTACGTGATCACGTATCTCCTTGGCGCTCCGTATACAAAATTCATGTGCTCAGTGACGCGCCCATCGATTTCGTGCTTGCTTCTGGTGGACACAATGCCGGCATCGTCTCCGAACCAGGACACGCCCACAGAACTTATCAGCACTTGGCATCAGATAAACGTGGTGAATTCTATCAACAGGCAGATGACTGGTTGCATGCAGCAACTACGGAAGAAGGTTCATGGTGGCTACACTGGCAAACCTGGCTGGCAACACATTCCAGTGCCGATAAAATCAAGGCTCGGCCCGTACCAGATAAACAATTGGGGGCGGCACCCGGGACATATATTTTTGAAAAATAATTACAACTGATTTTTTGACAGATTACTCCATGTCAGGAGTGTACAGGCACACACGGTTGCGTCCGTTCGCCTTTGCGGCATACATGGCCATATCAGCTTTTTTTGCCAGTTCTATGTCAGTCATACCATGATCAGGATAGATGGCGATACCTATACTGGCAGAAATAAAATGCGTATTGTCCGCAATCACGAAAGGCTCGGTCAGTGCATTGCGAATTTTTTCCGCCAATGCGCTGGCGCTTTCCTGATCACTGACGTTAAGCGTCAAGGCAACAAATTCGTCGCCACCTATACGCCCGACAGTGTCTGACTCGCGCAAACTATGTTTCATGCGTTCTGCTGCCTGCTGCAGCAAGACATCACCGACGGCATGACCAAAAGTATCATTGATAGGTTTAAAACGGTCCAGATCAATGTACATCAGCGCTACTCGCGTCTTGTTTCTTTTCGCCAGTGCCAGCCCCTGCGCAAATCGTTCAAAAAACAAAATACGATTCGGTAAATTCGTCAGGCTGTCGTGATGTGCCAAATATGCCAGCTTATCGCTGACCAGTTTGCGCTCGCTGATATCCACCTTCACGGCGACATAATGCGTGGTTTTCCCCACTGCATTTTTCACGGGCGCAATATGCGCTTCCTCCCAATACAATTCGCCATTCTTGCGGCGATTGATCAGTTCACCAGTCCATTCTTCGCCACGCAGTAACTGTTGCCACATGGCCTTGTATGTTTCTGGCTTTACTTGGCCCGATTGCAAAATACTGGGCTTTTTACCGATCACTTCGTCTGCGGCATAACCAGTTTCAGTAATGAAATGCGGATTGACATATTCGATCACACTGTCAGCATCCGTGATGATAACAGACGCGGGGCTGTGTTCGATTGCTGAAGACAAGAAGCGCAGTCTGAGTTCGTTTTTCCGGATTTCATCCAGACTATGAGCCAGCTTGCGATTCACACGCAAGATATATAGTGCAACACCACCAACGACACCAACAAAAACGAGAGCAAACAAACTCCATAAATAAAACCAGCGCAAATTTACGTCCGGATTGGGCTCATACAAAAAATCGCCCATGGAAAAATTGGCAGGCAACATTCCCAATTCTGCATAAGTATCAGCAATATGCCTCCAACGTTCTGGATTCATATAGCCTATGGCTATCAGGTCATGGCTAAGCAGGTAACTGGTTTGTGCTGCTTCGTAATGGAAGAACTCTTTGTTGTACGAAGAATTATTCAGCCCCACATAACGTTGCAAGATCAGATCGATGATTTCTTCCTGATGTTTCATTGCATATTCCCAACCACGCAGGCTGGCGGCACGGAAAGCTTTTACACGTGCGGGATGTTCTTTAATTTCTTTGTCGGTCGTGAACAGGTTGTCGCCATAAAAATCAATGCCGACCGAGCGCGGCGTATAAATATGATAGGCCACACCAGCCTGGCCCAGTCGAAAAGGTTCATTCGTCAGATAAGCTGACATGACGTCAACCTTGCCATTGACCAGATCATCTACATTAAAACTATGTTCAATTTGCTTGAATTGTTCGAAGGGGATATTTTCCCGCTTGAGATATGCCAGCAGTTCCTGCGACTGGGGTTCCAGCATGATACGTTTTCCAGGCAGATCCTGGATATTCTGTGCCTCTGCATCTTTTCTGGTGATCAGTATCAAAGGTGAATGTTGAAAAATCACGGCGACGACAACTACCGGATGACCATCCTTGCGTGCCAACAACAGACTACTGGTGCCAATACCATAATTGGCTTTTCCGCTCACCACTTGATTGACTACATCCATGCCAGGCTGGGCTTCATCGATATCAACATCCAGACCTGCCTCGCGGTAGTACCCAAGTTCCTTAGCAGCATAGTAACCGGCAAACTGAAAGGTATGCGTCCATTTCAATTGCAACCGCACTTTTTCAACGGCATGCGCTGACGGCGTGAGCATGGGCAGTAGCTGCATGCACAAGCAAACCAGGCTAAGAAGAAAATGTCGGAAGAATTTAGTTTTCATGTGGTTGGAAGCAACAAGCTGCTTCCTGATTGAGTAACAAATCAATAAAGAAAAACTGTTTTCTGACAAACAATTCGATGCACTTGCAAACTTATTGACAGGTCTACAGCCCGGCCATCAAGACACTAGGTGTTGAAATTTTGCAATATTTAAAAGATGTCAAGATATGCAACCCCTAAACCCATTTTTTGCCAAAATGGACATATTTCAGGTACTACTTGTACAGAAATAAGGTCGTCAATGCGTTCGTGTGAATGGATTTTTTAATGTTACAGCAGCTTGCCCGGCAGAATCTAAGTTGAAACAATCCTTTACAGTCGCAATCGTTTCCAACTATTTTACTTACCAGCCACTGTAATGGCACAGCTTTCCTCATACATTCAGGCCAGATCAGGGATATCAGAAATGGCTCACCCCATGCCGTGACACAAGATTTTTTGCAACGGTAGCCAGACCATACCCGCCTCCAACTTTTGCATGCAGTCATGATGGCCTAGCGGGCATTCCCTTTGGCGGCAAGGGGCGCAGGCCAGATGCAGAGACAAAGAGTAGGCAATATCAGAAAACGGTGGTGCGTGGCCAGGGTCCGTCGGCCCATAGATCGCAATCACCGGGCGATTCAGGGCTGAAGCGATATGTAAAAGACCAGAATCATTGGATACCATTGCGGCCGACTGGGCAATCAATGCCACTGCCTGGTCCAGCGAGGTTTTGCCGGCGAATTGATGTACTTGCGGGCAGATAGCCTGAATCTGGTTGCAGACCTCCACATCCTTGGGTGACCCCAGCAAGACGATTTGCGTCGTCGGCTGTGCGTTCAGGATGGTGCGAGCCAGTTCAGCAAAATGGCTGACCGGCCAGCGTTTGGCATTGCCAAACTCGGCACCTGGTGCAAAACAAACCACTGGATGTTGCATGGACAAGTTCATGGCCTGCATGGCGGCAGCTATTTTGACGGCACCGACTTCCAGCCTTGGCTTTGGCAAATTTTGTGGCGCCTCATCGGCAGGTGCAAAAGCCAGCGCGGCATAAAATGGCACCATAGCACGCGGTGAATGGCGGTTGTCATGATGCATCAGGTTGATCAGGCCATAGCGACTTTCGCCCTTGTAGCCAACGCGTTTGCTGATGCCCGCCATCCAGGGAAGCAGTGCAAATTTCAGCGTATTGGGTAATACGTAGGCTGCTATATAGCCACGCTGACGCAACTGGCGCGCATAACGCCAGCGCTCGCGCAGTTGCAAGGCTCCATGCCTGAATGGTGTTTCAAGCACGGTATCGACTTCTTTCATAGCACGCAATACCGGCGCTACCCAGGCCGGTGCCAACACATCAATGGCAGTCGTTGGATTATCTTGCTTGAGCAACTGCAACAGGGGCTGCGCCATAACGGCATCACCTATCCAGTTAGGGGCGATGACGAGAATACGGAATGCTGATTTTTCCATGCCTGACGTCATCTTGGCGTGCGCCCCATGAGAAAGAATTCATCATTCGGTCGCATCGAAATCACATTCGCCATACGATTGGACAAACCAAAGAAAGCCGTGATGGCCGCGATGTCCCAGATATCTTCATCATCAAAGCCATGACCATGCAGCAGAGCATAATCAGCATCGTTGACGCTTTGCGAATCCAGGCACACCTTGATAGCAAAATCCAGCATCGCACTTTGCCGGGGAGTGATATCGGCTTTCAAATGATTGACGGCAACCTGATCAGCCACCAGGGTATTTTTGGCATAAATGCGCAGGATGGCACCATGCGCCACCACACAGTACAGACAGTTATTTTTTGCGCTGGTGGCGGTCACGATCATTTCACGTTCAGCCTTGTTCAGGTTGCCGGTGGTCTTCAGCATCAGCGCATCATGGTAGGCAAAAAAGGCGCGGAATTCATCCGGCCTGTGCGCCAGCGTCAAAAACACATTGGGCACAAAACCCGCCTTCTCTTGCACCGCAAGAATTTTTTCGCGTATGTCCTCAGGCAGGTCTTGCAGGGATGGTACCGGGAAACGGGAAATGGCAGTAATCATCATGCGTCCTCTCACTAAGTTACAGAACCAAGTTACAAGCTAAACAGCAAAACTAAGCTGCAAATTGCAAACGATACAGATTGGCATACACACCATTATTATCCAGCAATTGGGTATGTGTACCCATTTCCACTATCCTGCCATCCACCAATACGGCAATGCGGCTGGCACGTTCTATGGTGGATAAACGATGCGCAATCACCAGCGTGGTTCTGCCCTGCATCAACTCATCCAGCGCCGCCTGTACCGCACGTTCTGATTCGCTATCAAGTGCGGAGGTGGCTTCATCCAGAATCAGGATGGGGGCATTTTTATAGATGGCGCGGGCGATTGCCAGGCGTTGTCTTTGGCCGCCAGACAAACGCATGCCGTTATCACCTATCATTGTATTCAAGCCTTCCGGCAAGTCGCGCACCACATCAGTCAGATGAGCTGCCTTCACCGCAGCAGCAACACGTGCTGCGTCAGGTTGCGCATCGCCATATGAAATATTCGCTGCCAGGGTGTCATCAAACAACACCACGTTCTGGCTGACCATGGCAATCTGTTCACGCAGACTGCTGAGGGAAAGTGCTTGCAGAGAACAGCCATCCAGCAGGATATCGCCTGAAGTTGGGGTATAAAAACGCGGCACCAGATTTACCAGTGAGGTTTTGCCACCGCCCGACATACCCACCAGGGCGATAGTTTCACCTGGTTCTATACGCAGATTGATATCCTTGAGCGCTTCCTGCTCTTGCCCCGGATAAGAAAAATTGGTGCCGACAAATTCCAGCCTGCCTTGGGCCCGTTCAGTCAGAGTTTTGCCATGGTCATTTTCAGGTGCTGTGTCGATCAAGGCGAATACCGATTCTGCCGCTGCCATGCCGCGTTGCAAAGGGCCATTCAGGTCGGCCAGTCTTTTCAGCGGAGTCAGCAACAACATCATCAAACTGACAAATTCAACGAAATGTCCTGCGGTGGTGGCATCCGCTGCTGCCTGTGAGACCGCAAACATGATCACCACCGCCACCGCAACGGCAGCCGCCAATTGTGTCAGCGGCGTGGTGGAAGCAACGGCAACTGTCGTGCGCATGGCATAGCCGCGCAGTTTTTCGTTCTTGGCATCAAAGCGTTGCTGCTCATATTTTTGGCCACCAAAAATGCGTATGACCTGACTGGCGCGAGTGGCTTCTTCTATCACCTGTGTCAGCTCATTATTCACATCCAGCTGGTTCTGGTTGAGTTTGCGCAGGCGCTTGCTGACGCCTCGCACCAGCAGGGCCATGACTGGCATCAACACCAGGGCGACGATGGTCAATTGCCAGTTGCGCCACAACAGTGCTGCCAGCAACACGGCAACGGTAATCGAATCGCGGAACAGGGTCGTAATCGACACTTTAAGCATCTCAACAATCTGTTGCGCTTCAAACATGATGGTGTTGATGATACGCCCGCTGGACTCAGCCTGATAAAAACTGATGGGTACGGTCAGTATGCGGTCAAATACCTTGGCACGCAGTTCATTGAGCAATTTGCTCGATATCCAGGTCATCAGATAACTGGTGGTGAAAGTGCAGATGCCACGAAACAGGAAGATGGCGATAATTGCCACCGGCACTTTCCACAAAGCCAGCTTGCTGGCATCACCATGGAAACCATGGTCCAGAATATAGCCGAGCACCTTGGGGAACATGACCTCGGTCGAGGCAGTACCCACCATGGTCAGCAAGGCCCACCAGACCCGCGCGCGATAGGGCGTAACGGATGCCCATAAACGCCGGAAAACCATCATTGTTTCTTTATTGATCAAGCTCATAGTCCGATTTCATTTTTCCTGATGCACATGCGAGTCATGAATGCCCGGTAACACCGTGCAATATCACAACACCACAGTACAAAAAATTTTCTATTTCCAGATGCCCAGCAGCAGATTTATTCGCTGCGCAAGCCGGCCAGCGGAATCGCCAGCAATATCATGAATGCCATACCAAACACGCCATCCCGCAAAATAGCATTGAACATGCCGCCCAACATCATGGACACGGTCAGCATCAGCAGGGGCATGGCCAATTCCCATACTCTGGTATGTTCATGTTGCGACATGCGCCTGGCCGTCCACAACTGTGTAGCCCAGATACCTAGCAAGGCTAGTAAACCAAAGGCACCCAGTTCAGTCAGGTACAGCAGATAATCATTGTGCGGCGTGGTCATGGTGGCACTGCTGAGACCCTTGGCTTTTTCCTGGTACAGCGGCATCCAGCTGGCAATGCCATGCCCTGCCCAAGGATCGTCGGCAATGATGTCAGCGGTGATCCTGTATATCTCCAGGCGCATGCCGTCTTCATTGACCTTGCGTCCCTGAGAAAAATCACGCAATTGCTGAATAGTGCAGATGCTGCGCAATTTGAATATTTCCCACGGACCTGCCTGTACCAGCCGTATCTCGCAGGTCGGTGGTGGTGGCAAGCTCAAGGCATATTTCCAACCTCCAAACAAAGCTGCCAACAAAACCAGAGGCAAGGCGAAGGTGCGCCAGGACCAGCCCATCTGACGCAACAATAAAATCACACACAGCAAAACAAATAGCAGGCTCGCTGTGCGGGTCTTGGCCAGTAAGATAAGCGCAGCGACGACGTACACAACGATCGCGATACGCCACCACAAATGATCACGATGCAAACGCAATTCATGCAACATCCATGCAGCAGCGACTGCCATCAGGATGCCTAATAAAATTGATTTATTTCCCTCATACACCACATAGCTGCGAAACAGTGTGTTGGCGGACAGCAGGTGAAAGGCGTTCGCCACAAACAGGCTTGCCGCCAATACCGCCCCGGCAAAAAAAACATGCATGGCACGACGCTGCCAGGCACCCGGTGCCACAGTCAAAAAAGGCAAGAGAAACAGATAGGTCTGGTAATGCAAGAAACCAGGCCAGAATTCCTTGGCATTGTCGTCTGGCATACCCTGGCTGGCCGCAATCACCACGCTGACCAGGCTCAGGGCAAAAATCGGCAACAGCATGGGACTCTGACGCAGCCTTTGTATTTTCCGGACAAAGCCGCCCGATACCAATAGCGTCACATAAAACAGGAGTACGCCAAAATACATGACACCTACAGGGAAAAACAGGGTCAGCGGCAATACCGACAAAATCTGTTGCGGTAAAGTCTGACGCCAACCTTGTGCTGCATCCCTGGGCAGCACAGCAGCGTCAGCAGACGACACACGGGCTTTATCCATGGAATCAGGCGTATTCAATTTTGACGTTTTTCATGGATAGCCATTCACCCAGGTTTTGACGCAAGGTGTCATCCGGGTTCACCCGCCATTGATCCGACAGATACAGCTCGGCACTGGCATTGGCGTTTTGATAGCGTATCAATACCGGGCAGCCATCTGCATTCAGATGTGGCTTCAACAGTTCCTGCAGCTTCTTGGTATCGGCACCGGCTGTCAGCGTCAAACGCAAGCCTTGCGAAAACTGGACACGGGCACGGCCTATGTCCATGACCTTTTCAGCAGAAATACGCAAACCGCCAGAGAACCTGTCTTCTGACACTTTACCCAGCACGGCCAGGAATTCATCTTCCTTGAACAGCGATTTGAATTCTTCCATGATTTCGCTGTAGACCGTGACCTCAACCACAGCGGTACCGTCATCAAGGCTGACAATCAACAGCTTGCCACGCTGCGTCATCTGGGTACGTACACCACTGATGATGCCGCAGATCAAACGTAAATCGCGCGAGGGCTCCAGTTTGGCCAGTGTGGTCTTGATGAACTGACGCACTTCAGGCGCGTAAGAATCAAACAGATGGCCCGACAGGTAAAAGCCCAGTGCTGTTTTTTCTTCGGTCAGGCGTTTTTTGTCTGTCCAAACCGGCACATCCAGATAATCTGGCGGCGGAATCAGGTCGTCATCATCACCAAACAGACTGACCTGATTTGCGGCGGCTTCAGCCTGTTCGGCAGCTTCCAAAGCAAAATCAACTGTTGCCAGCAAGATGCCTCGATCTTTGCCCAGGCAATCCATGGCACCAGCACGTATCAGCGATTCGACGGTGCGACGATTGACCTGACGCTTGTCTACACGCTTACAGAAATCAAACAAATCAGTAAATGGTCCACCGTTGATACGGGCTGCAATGATGCTTTCAATCGCATTCTGGCCCGAGCCCTTGACGGCCCCCATACCATAACGTATCTGACTGGATTTTTTACCTGGCTCGGCAACAGGCATGAAACGATAATCAGACAGATTGATATCTGGCGGCAGCATTTTCAGCTTGCAGATATCGATCGCGTCTTCCACCAGAATCTTGACCTTGTCGGTATCATCCATGGCCAGCGACATATTGGCTGCCATGAACGCGGCGGGGTGATGGGCCTTTAGATACGCTGTGTGATAAGACAGCAATGCATACGCGGCAGCATGAGATTTATTGAAACCATAGCCCGCGAATTTTTCCATCAAATCGAAAATTTCATCGGCCTTTTCTTGCGGCAAACCATCCTTGGCTGCACCATCACGGAAAATCTGCCGATGTTCGGCCATCTCTTCGGCTTTTTTCTTACCCATGGCACGGCGCAGCAAATCCGCACCGCCGAGTGAGTAACCACCGACCACCTGCGCCATCTGCATAACCTGTTCCTGATACACCATGATGCCGTAAGTTTCAGACAAAATGCCTTCAGTACGTGGATCAGGATAATCGAAGCGCTCACCATGCTTACGCTTGCAAAAATCCGGGATCAGGTCCATAGGACCAGGACGATACAAAGCCACCAGCGCGATAATGTCTTCAAAACGATCGGGACGCGCATCTTTAAGCATGCCTTGCATGCCGCGGCTTTCCAGCTGGAACACGGCGACGGTTTTCGCCTTGGTCAACAGTTCATACGATGGCCGGTCATCCAGCGGCAATTTGGCCAGGTCAAAATCCGCCATGGCCGGGTCCAGCATCTTGATATAGCGCACTGCCCGGTCAAGGATGGTCAGCGTGGTCAAGCCCAAAAAGTCGAACTTGACCAGGCCCACAGCCTCCACGTCGTCTTTATCATACTGCGAGACCACGCCAGAATCGCCGCCCTGTGTGTACAGCGGGCAAAAATCGGTCAGTTTTCCTGGTGCGATCAATACACCGCCGGCATGCATACCTATATTGCGGGTGATGCCTTCTACCTGTTGTGCCAGGTCGAGCAGGGTTTTGACTTCTTCTTCATTTTCCTGACGTTCTGCCAGCAGCGGCTCTTCAACAATGGCTTCAGCAATCGTCACCTGCTTGCCCGGTTTGAACGGGATCAGTTTCGATACGCCATCGCAAAACATATAGCCAAAATCCAACACCCGGCCCACGTCGCGAATCGCGCCTTTGGCTGCCATGGTACCGAAGGTGGCAATCTGCGATACGGCGTCTTTGCCATACCGGTCTTTCACATATTGAATGACGCGGTCACGGCCTTCCTGGCAAAAGTCAATATCAAAGTCGGGCATGGATACCCGCTCTGGATTCAGGAAACGTTCAAACAGCAGGTTGTATTGCAATGGGTCGAGATCGGTAATCAGCAGCGAATAAGCAACCAGCGAACCTGCGCCAGAACCACGTCCCGGCCCTACTGGCACGCCATTGTTTTTTGCCCACTGGATAAAGTCCGCAACGATCAGGAAGTAACCGGGGAAACCCATCTTGATGATGGTGTCCGTTTCAAACTTCAAACGCGCTTCATAGCGGGCGCGCTCTTTCTCACGTTTTTCTTCATTTGCGAACAAATGCTGAAGACGGAATTCCAGCCCACGCTGGGCTTCATGCACCAGAAAATCATTGATGGTCATGCCTTCTGGCGTCGGGAAATCCGGTAATTTTGGTTTGCCCAATTCCAGCGTCAGATTGCAGCGTTTGGCAATTTCTACTGAGTTGCGCAAGGCTCCTGGCATGTCGGCAAACAGTTCTGCCATCTCTGCCTGGGTTTTAAAACACTGTTGTTCATTGAAGCGACGTACGCGGCGGCCATTGGCCAGCATATCGCCTTCGGCAATACAGACCCGCGCTTCATGTGCCGTGTAGTCATCCTTGCTGATGAATTGCACGGGGTGAGTAGCTACTACCGGCAACTGCAGCCTGCTGGCCATTGCCACGGCAGCGCGCACATGGTTATCCATATTCGGCTGACCGGCGCGCTGAATTTCTATATAAAAATGCTGCGGGAAAATCCGCGACCAGCGCAAGGCCAGCTGTTCTGCCAGATCAGGATTGCCATTGTCGATGGCGACCCCGACATCGCCGAAATGTGCACCAGAAAGAGCAATCAGTCCGCCACCCTGACCATCTTCATGCAGTTTTTGCAACCATTCATAACGAATTTCTGCGCGCCCCTTGTGCTGATTGGTCAGCCATGCCTGTGCCAGCAATTCGCACAATTGCAGATAGCCCAGGCGATTCTTGACCAGCAACAGCAATCTGGAAGGCTTGTCACGTTCAGCATCATTGCTGATCCAGACATCACAGCCCGCAATCGGTTTCATGCCCTTGCCGCGTGCGGCTTTATAGAACTTCACCATCGCGAACAGATTCGCCAAATCGGTGATCGCCATGGCTGGCTGTTTATCTTTTACTGCTGCCTTGATGACATCATCGATACGTACCAGGCCATCCACAATAGAATATTCGGAATGGATGCGCAGATGTACGAAGGCGGGTTCGTAAGGTTTTGCGGCAACCGTTTCGCTGCCAGCGTCGGGGGAAATAATTAATTCTGTAGTCATCCCGCTATTCTAACCCGTTGGCTGCCCTGACCAGAAGCTTTGCCTTACTTTGCCTTATTGCGAGTTTAGATAAATGGTATTTTTTAAAACATGTCCAGTTGCATGAAGCCGGATTTGGCCAAAACATAACAAATACACAATATTATTTGCAATAACACCCTTTGATATAAATATGTTTGTACAAACGTTAATTTGCGCACAGAAATTGCGAAAAACTTCCAAAAAGGTACACGACTGATTTTCTTTGCATTTAAACTACAAGCAAGAACTTTGCTGTGTTACTCTAAATCAACAACTTTTCTGGTGCTGGAGCCACTCTTGTCAGCTGACGAAATCAGATTAACTCTATCCTTTCTTTGTCCGGGCAAAAAGGCTGGCAGCATACTGTTACTGTTTTTACTTGCTCAGGCCAATGCGCTGGCTGGTGGCGGTGAAGAGTCCATTTTCCTGGACGAAGTGCCGGTCATCCTGTCGGCTTCGCGCCTGTCGCAGCCCATCAATGAAGCCCCGGTTGCGGTCACTATCATAGATCGCCAGATGATCAAGGATTCCGGTGCCTGGGATTTATCCGAGGTATTCCGTCTGGTACCCGGCATGTATGTGGCTTATCACGCTGACCCGTATTTTTCTGCCGACAGCACTGTGGCCTACCATGGCATGGTCACCACCACCACTTCTGACCGCATGCAGGTGCTGATCGATGGCAGGTCTGTGTATTCCAGCCTGTTTGGCGGGGTCAACTGGAGCGATCTGCCCATCGTGCTGGAAGATATAGAACGCATCGAAGTCATACGCGGACCAGACTCAGCCAGCTATGGGGCCAATTCTTACTCCGGCGTCATCAATATCATCACGCGTCACCCGGCTGAAACCCAGGGCAAAATGTTGTCACTGTCTGTGGGCCCAGGACGCAAGGAAGCCATATTCCGCTATGGTGGTAAAAATGGTGACCTCAGCTACCGGATAACCGGCAGCCTGCGCGACGATATGGGGGAAGACAGCCGCATCCAAAATGCCACGTCACGATTCCCCTTCTGGACTGTGAACAAATACGATAACAAAACCATACAAAACCTGAACCTGCGCGCCGATTACCAGCTCAACGCAGCCGACGCGCTGGAATTCCAGTTTGGCTATAACGGTGGCCCGCGTGAGGTGGGTGAATACAATAACGTATACGCCATCAGCCGCAGTGCAGAAAACCATTTTGAAATGTTGCACTGGCGACGCGCACTGGAAGCAGGCGGCGAACTGTCGGTACAATTTTTTCATACCGTAGAACGAGTCTACGCCAGCCTGAAAGATTCAGATGGCATCAGCGACGGTGACGCCATCTTGCGCCGCTACGATCTTGAAGTACAGCATACCTTTGTCCCCTTCAAGGATGCCAGGATGGTATGGGGTGGCAGCGTGCGCTACGACCAAACCTATGCCCCGTATTACCTTGGTGTCGGCGATAACCAGTATCTGTTTGGCGATTTCCCTTACCATTTGCGGCGCTTGTTTGGCAATCTGGAATGGCGTGCCAGACCCGATCTGATCTTCAATGTCGGTGGCATGATAGAAAACAATACCTATACCGGCACCGATACCACGCCACGCTTTGCTGTCAACTGGCATATGCTGCCAGGACACACCTTGCGCATCAGCCATTCGCGTGCCACGCGCTCACCTTCGGTGTATGAAAAAGTCTATGACAGCTACTGGCGTAGCCCCGAGTTCTATCCTGGCTTGCCCGAAATGCAGACAGAACGTGTGAAATCTTCCGACATAGGTTACATGGGCAAATACGCCGGCCTGGATATCGATTTTCGCCTGTTTTATGATGACTACAGCCAGTTGATTGATGTCCGCAACAGCCGTTCTGCAGCCAGCGGTAATCTCAACGCAGGCACCGCCACCATGCGCGGCTATGAACTGCAACTGAAAGCCCAGCTTGGCGACAATACTAAACTGATCTACGGTTTGTCCGGTGGCAGCGTCAAAAGCAATAATGTGAACGGTGTCATCTACAGCGATTCTCTGCCCAAGTACAGCCAGAGCATGATGCTAAGCCATAAGTTCAATGAACAATGGAGCGGTAGCCTGGTAGCCTATCAGGTCGCCAAAACCAAATTCAATGCCACTGACTATAATCCGAATGAGAACCGGGGTTACTACGTAGACGCCAACCGCAGATTGGATGCCAAGCTTAGCTACCAACTCAAAATGGGCGACAAACAGGCCGAATGTTCGCTGATTGCCCAAAACCTTGCCGATGCGCGTTATTTTGAATACCGGCATGACAACGAAGTGCCTGGACGTCGCGTCAGACTGAATTTCAGATTGGATATGTAAATCATGCTGTACCAGCATGTCCAGTGCCTGCGCCACCGCTTGCCACCTTTTGCAGGCAAGGGGTTGCCATGCCTGCTGTTCAGTCTGGTGTTGAGCATGACGTTCAATTTGCTAACGCCCCTCCCCTGTCTGGCCATAGATAATGTCACTATACTGCTAAGTGAAGATGGTGCTGCCTACACAGAATTTGCCAATAGTCTGACCAGCCAGCTTGCGCAAGGCAGCACCGCAAAAACCACCGTCAAAACCCTGTACCTGCCTGCCCTGAAAACAGAAGAGTTGTCGCACAGCGCTTATAACCAGTTGCTGATCGCTGTCGGTACCCCGGCAATGACAGCCATGGCGCAAAAACCGCCAGCCATGTCTGTGCTGAATGTACTGGTACCACGCAGCATCTTTCAGAAAATCGCCAAGCAGTATGGCCGCCATCAAGACCAGCATCGTTTTTCTGCGGTGTATGTAGATCAGTCGTGGAACCGTCAGTTGGCATTGATACACAGCACCCTTCCCAACAGCAGCCGCATAGGTATATTGCTGGGCAAAGATTCAGCCGACATGCTGACCGGTGTTCAGGCAGCAGCCAAAGAAGCTGATTTTCAGTTGAATATGGAAACCGTGAATGATGATTCTGGCCTGCTGCCAGCCTTGCGCAGGTTATTGATCAACAGTGACGCCCTGCTGGCAATGCCTGACCCTGCCATCTATAACCGCAACAATATTCCAAGCATTTTGCTGACCAGCTACCGCCAAAAAATACCGCTGTTCGGGTTTTCAGCTTCGTATGTCAAGGCCGGTGCGCTGGCTGCCGTATACAGCTCACCAACACAAATCAGCCAGCAAGTGGTGGAAATCATCCAAAGCTTGCCCGCTCATGCCTATTTGCCACTGCCGCAATACCCACGTTATTTCACGGTCAGTGTCAATTCCCAGGTCAGCCATTCGCTCAGCCTGGAAGTGGACGACGAAAGCAATCTGATGCGCAAATTAAAAGCCATACCGGAGCGTGCCCAATGAAAAGCTGGCCGCTCGCCCATCGCATATTATTCCTGGCGCTGGCACCAGTGTGGGTGATTTCTGTCTTGCTGGTGCTGCTGGCCGTCATCGTCGGCATCACTGAAATTGACGGTGCCCTGAAAGCGCGCGGTGCCGTCATCACCCGTCAATTGGCACCTGCCAGCGAATACGGTGCATTTTCTGGCAACCGTGAGGTCTTGCAAGCACTCACCCAGTCAGTCATGAAAGAAGATGACGCCAAAGCCGTCATCATCACCGATGCCAACAACAGGGTATTGGCCGTCAGTGGCAAACCCAGCAAAATGGGACCAGAACATGCCAATGCTGCCGACACCGGCAAGATTCTCAAAGGCGACCAGGGCTCGCTGATATTTGCCGCCCCGATTTACCAGGGCAAAGCCGATAGCGACGCCTTTGACCTGTTTGACCGCAGCAGCAGTGACAAGACAAGCGACAAAACCGGCAACAAACCAAAATTATTGGGCCGGGTTTATCTGGAGCTGAGTACCCATGCCAGCCGTCAAAGCAAGAACGCCTTTGTCGCTATCAGCATACTGATAGGGCTGATAGGCACAGCCTGTGCATCAGTGCTGGCATTGCGTATGAGCCGTGACATCACCCGCCCCCTGTCACGCCTGCTGGATGGCGTACACCTGATGGCGAAAGGCGAACTGAACACCCGGATAACTGCCAGTTCTGGCGGCGAATTACAGGAACTGGAAACGGGCTTCAACCAGATGGCAGAAAAGCTCGAAGGCAGCCATAAATCCATGATGGAAGTCAACAGCAACCTGGAAAGCCTGGTCGCCGCCCGCACCCATGAACTGGAAATGCGCAATCATGACCTGGAATTACTATCCAGCACCGACCGCCTGACCGGCTTGCACAATCGCCTGAAACTGGAAAAAATCCTGGACGAAGAACACCAGCGCAGCCTGCGTTATGGCACTTTCTTTTCCCTGGCCATTGTCGATATTGACCTGTTCAAGCAGGTCAATGACTGCTATGGGCACCAGATCGGTGATCAGATCCTGGTCGGCATTGCCAACATCCTTAAAGAGCATGTGCGCAGCATGGATGCTGTTGGCCGCTGGGGTGGCGAAGAATTTTTAGTGATTTTCCGTGAAACCAATATCCATGCCGCAGTAGCAACTGCAGAAAAACTGCGTGCGGCCATCGCCAATCACGAATTCAAGATTGTGGGCAAGAAAACCGCCAGCTTTGGCGTCGCGGCCTACCGCCATCCAGACAGCATCCACGAAACCATGAGCAAGGCTGACAACGCCCTCTACCATGCCAAGAAATGCGGGCGTAACCGGGTGGAATCGAGCGGGATTTGAATGAAATAGCTTTTTTACCCTGCTTTTAAGCAATTTCTCGCCAAAAATCAGCCATTTCCACTATCCATTCCCTGCAGATAGCCAAACATTCGCGCCCGCAATGCTGCGCTACGGTAAAATACTTGTCAGCCTGGGCCGCACACCCCGAATTTACTGCGCCTTACTTAATTGTCAATTAACGATTAGTATAGTGTGCAAATGACAAATACTGGACTTGCGCAATAATTTTCCGGCAAGATGCAATGCCGCCGCACAGCTATTGCGCAAGTTAAAAATACATACAGTTTATTACGTTACAACTATGAGCAACGACACTAAAAATAACGCCAATGCAACTCCAGCAGCACCGGTTTCCAATTTTCTGCGCGCCATCATCGACAATGACCAGGCAGCAGGCAAGTATGTACGCGATGGCATGCCAACCGTCATCACCCGCTTTCCGCCAGAACCGAATGGTTACCTGCACATAGGCCACGCTAAATCCATCTGCCTGAACTTTGGTCTGGCGCGTGATTACGCTGGCCGCTGCCACCTGCGCTTTGATGACACCAATCCTGAGAAAGAAGACCAGGAATACGTCGACACCATCATGGACAGCGTCAAATGGCTGGGCTTTGACTGGAACAACCAGGGCGTGGAACACCTGCATTACGCCAGTGATTATTTTGACCGCCTGTATGACATCGCCGAATACCTGATCGGTGCAGGCCATGCCTATGTCGATAGCCAAAGTGCTGCCGACATGGCTGCCAACCGTGGTGATTTTTCAAAGCCTGGTGTGAACTCCCCTTTCCGTGATCGCCCTGCGGCAGAATCACTGGACCTGTTGCGCTGCATGAAGGCGGGTGAATTCAAGGATGGTGAACACATCCTGCGCGCCAAGATAGACATGGCATCACCCAACATGAATTTGCGCGACCCGGCCATCTACCGCATACGCCATGCTCACCACCACCGCACGGGTGACAACTGGTGCATCTACCCTATGTATGACTACACGCATCCACTGTCTGATGCAATAGAAAACATCACCCATTCGATCTGTACCCTGGAATTCCAGGATCACCGCCCTTTCTATGACTGGATCATAGAACGCGCCGCCGAAGGTGGCTTCTTCAAAAAGCCTGTACCACAACAATATGAATTTGCTCGCCTGAACCTGACCTATGTCGTCACCAGCAAACGCAAATTGCGCCAACTGGTAGAACAAAACATTGTCAACGGCTGGGACGACCCGCGCATGCCTACCATCGTCGGCATACGTCGCCGTGGCTACACGCCAGAGTCATTGCAACTGTTCTGCGAACGCATAGGCGTGACCCGTTCTGATGGCTGGATCGATTACAGCACGCTGGAAGGTTGCCTGCGTGAAGACCTCGACCCCAAAGCACCACGCGCCACCGCCGTACTACGCCCGCTGAAACTAATCATCGACAACTTCCCCGAAGGCGAAAACATCGCCTGCACCGCGCCTATCCATCCGCACCACCCTGAACTGGGCAACCGCGAATTCACAATAGGCAAAGAACTGTGGATAGAACAGGAAGACTTCATGGAAGTACCGGTCAAAGGTTATTTCCGCCTCTTCCCTGGCAACAAGGTACGCCTGCGTTATGGCTATGTGGTTGAATGCACAGGCTGCGACAAAGATGAAAACGGCAATGTCATCGCCGTGCATTGCAATTACTTCGCCGACAGCAAATCCGGCACCGAAGGCAGCGCCAACTACAAAGTCAAAGGCAACCTGCATTGGGTCAACGCCGCCGACGCACTGGAAGCTGAAGTCCGCCTGTACGACCGCCTGTTCACCGACGCCAACCCGGACGCCGGCGGCAAAGACTTCATGACCTTGCTGAACCCGAATGCGCTGGAGGTCGTACGCGCCTACGTAGAACCTGGCTTGGCGACCATTACACCAGATACGCGCTTGCAGTTTGAACGCCATGGTTACTTTGTTGCGGATCGTGTGGATTCTGTGATGGGGAAACCGGTGTTTAATCGGGTGACGACGTTGAAGGATAGTTGGGGGAAATAATTGAACTGGAAAAATAGTACTGGCCTTTCAGTACTATTTTTTATGTCAACACCATCGACAAGCAAGTTTTATTGGAAAATGAACCATGCATCAGCCCCATGTCATCGTCATAGGTGGTCCCAATGGAGCAGGCAAATCCACCATTGCGCCACTAGTGTTGCGGGACTATCTTGCGGTGCCGGATTTCGTCAATGCTGATCAGATCGCTGCGGGTTTATCAGCGTTTAACCCTGATGGTGCGGCCTTTGAAGCTGGCCGCATCATGCTGCGTCGCTTGGATGAACTGGCCGCGTCTGGCAAAAGCTTTGCGTTTGAATCAACCTTGTCAAGTCGCACGTTTTCTGTTTTTTTAGGCAAGCTGAAAGCGCAGGGGTATCGTATCGATCTGTGTTATGTCTGGCTTCACAGCGCTGCACTGGCACAGGAACGGGTAGCATTGCGCGTGAAAATGGGCGGGCATAATATTCCACCAGATGTCATCACACGGCGGTATGCACGTAGCATACAAAATTTTCGTGACTTGTATTTGCCTTTGGCTGACAAATGGAGTGTCTTCGATAATTCAAATGTCGAACATTCAAAAATCGTGGCTGAATCAGAAAACAATACAATTATTATTTATGAGGACAGTATATGGAACAGCATCAGCAAGACCTGAGCGACCCCATTGCTACAAAATTGCGTGATACTGCGGCAATGGAAAAATTAATGCAACAAGCTGTCAGAGAAGCCGTCGATAAGGCACAGCGTTTGGGATTTCTCCCGACACCAGCGTCCGCTACAACAAAATCAGAGTCGTAAGGCTGATGCTCGCATTTTAGTAAGATGCGCTCATATCAATCAACGTCACCCCTTGCTCGGCAAGACTTCAATCACAATTTCTTTGCTGGCGATGTAATAAGGCACGTGCTGGTGGTTGGCGAACATCAGGCGTAGTTTGTGTTTGCCGGGTGGCAGGTTGAGGACGGTTTCGGTTTCACCGTTGCCAAAATGTTTGTAATGCTGGTGTTGGTATTCATCAGCACGGTCAAAGGGGATGGCTTTTTTGATGTCTTGTGGCAGGTCAAGGTCGATCAGGATGTGATGATGGCCCGTGCCTTCGATCTTGCCAGCTTCGACTGGCGCGACCCCCATGCCAGAAACGGAAAACACCACCCTGAACGGTGAATGTACCTTGTCACCATCGCGCAGATTAAGAAAATACAGGGCCTTGTCACCGACCGGAAAAGGCAGGGTACGCTCTAAAGCACTGACGCTGCAGATGGTGGATTCTGGTGTGTTGACAGCAAGTACGGGTTTGTCCTTGCTGGCAGAATAGGTCAGGCAAGGCAGGGTTAATAACAGTGCCGCCAGGTAGCTGACATGGGGAGCATGAGGTTTTTTGAATTGAAATTTCATGATGTTGTCTCTGCTATGGTAATTATTCAAGTCACTGTAAAGCAATCGGGCAGCCTGTCTTTTTTTTGGCAAGCTAGCTTGGGCAGGCAGGAGCATTGCCTTTAATGCTCCCCCTATAGCGACCAGGCACGCCATTAAAGCATGGCTTGTCTATGCTGCAAAATTGATTATGCCAATCTGAGTTATTGCTATTGGCTATGAACGATATTGCATGATTACACCAGCACGTAGTCAATAACTTACTGCGCACAGGGATTTCGCTATTGATGATCTTGTTGCCTGCATTACGGACACCTGTATTCGCCTGCATTCGCCAGCTTCACTACACCGCCCCGACTGTTTTTTCGATTTTCTCAGTCCTGTATCTGTATCAGGCGAACCGCATAAACTATTTAAACTGCTCCAGATTGTGGCATCAATATCCCCTGGCACCGACAGATTTGGCGCGTTGACCGGCGAATTGCCCTCTTCCAAAACCTGTCAAATTCCAGTGACCAGACACGGCACCTGTCTTGAGATTTATTTTGCCATCGAAACTGGCTGAGCCTGCCAGACCTTTCCCTGTCATTTGTACGACCCCATCGGTCGATACTTTACCGGTAATCGTGAAACTGGTATGGGCTATGCCCGAATCGGCAGAACCAAAGATGCTGCCGATGCGATCAACATGGATATAAAACGTACCTGTATCGGCACCGCTATAGCTACCGTAATAATCGCCAAGAATACCCGTATTGCCAGATTCACTGGCATCGCTTTGTGCAGACTCTCTGGCCAGCAACGTTGCCTGCGAGCGAAGTTGGGCAAGGTCGACTGTGGATTTGGTGGGCACATCTGCTTCAGCGCCTGCTGTTATATCGGGAATTGATTTTACAGTTACCGGAGGCGCAGGCAATTTCTCGACTGATGCAGGATTCGCTGCCGTATTGGATGGATGCACAGACTCTTTTTTTGCAGCTGGTGACGATTCTTGATGCACTGCTTTTTCATGCTCCGTTTTTTGTAGCATTGGATATGTTCGCGTCGTCACAGTCGTCAGGAAAGCCACTGCATCTCCTGGCATGCCCTTGTCTGTTTGGGGAGCATTGCTGCGAGATAAAGCCAGGAAGAACAGGGCGTGCATCACCAGGATGATAATCAAAGACCAAATCCGGATTTGGCTACCTCCATGCATTGTTTGCTGTATTGATGTCATTCATGTACCCACTGTTCTGGCATATAGCATAGCGATCATGACGACGCCATCCCCCTCATGTTTCCGTTGCAGCCTTCAACTTACTGCGTCAGAGGAAATTTTAATAATCTTGTTGCCTATATCGCTGACGCTGACTTCTGCATTCGACAATATTACTACACCCTTGCCTGCTTTTTTATCGAAAGCAATATAGCTGCAGTATCCGCAGGTCCTGCCTTCCAATCCTATGATGGCGTAGTCGAATTTATTTTTATAGCCACTTGAGACAGAAGTGTAATTTGTGAGGTTGAAAACGAAATTTTTGGGGATCAAATTCGTGAACAAAACATGCGTCCTACTCACAAAAAAACTAAAATGATCCTGGAGCAAGCTAACGGTTTTAGCGGGTCAGTGGCAGCAATAGACCACTTTGTCGCAAAACCTCTCGCGCCATCCTGACCACGGCGCCATCCGCCAGACCTTGCTCCTGACGCAGATAAGAAACGTAATAATTTAAGGGGTTCAAGACTGGCTTGGCAGCCAGCGGATATATGATGCCACTGTCAATTTCTGCAGCGACCACGGCGCGTGGCAAGACTGCGATGGCGTGGCCTGCAGCAACCAGCTTGACCATCATGGCCATGGAATTGCAAATGCTGAGATTGGTCGCTTCATGTCCTTCTTGCCGGAACCATTCGGTGACGATATTGTTAATCGTCGATGGTGCGGGCATGGCCACGACGGGCATGGCTGCCATGCCAGATGGCGTCAAGTCTTGCGCGGCCAGAACGGTCTGGGTAGACGCCACCCACAACAGTTCAACCTGACCAATGGCAACATCTGCCACATGCGGCGCAGATATGGGGTCGCTCAAGATGGCAATATCCAGCTCACGCGCATTGAGCTTGCGGCTGAGGGTCGCACCAACATCCACGGTCAGTTCTATACGCAATTCAGGATATTGCACCCTTAGTCGCCCCAGCAGGGTGATCAGGCCGGCCATGGCGCTGGACTCATTGGCACCCAGGCGCAACAAGCCACGCATGGGGTTACGCCGCTTGCCGATTTGTTCCAGGTCATCGGCCAGGCGCAGCATTTTTTCAGCCTGCGCCAGGACATCATGCCCTTCCGGCGTGATAACGGCGCGATGGCCACCACGTTCAAACAGCTTTACCCCAAGAATATCTTCCAGCTCATTGATTCTGGCGGAAATGGTGGGCTGGGTCAGATGCTGATGCCTGGCAGCCGCATGAAAACCACCCAGGCGGGCTATCCAGTAAAAACTTTCAAGTTGCTGCAGTGATGGTCGCATGATAAAAATATTTTATCAAAAATTGATAGTATTTTCAATTATCTTCTATCAACCTGAGCGATCTATACTTTCATCAAAGGACACCGATACCAACTCACCATATCTGGAGCAGCCATGCAATCCTCTTTAGTCAGTACTCAAACAACAGCTCAATTCAACACACTGTCACCTGCCCAATTGCGTCAGGCAATACGCCGTGGTGAATGGCGTAAGGAAACCTCTGGATTGGCACCCGGCTTTGTGCAAGTCAATCTGGTGATTTTGCCAGCATCAGTCGCCAGCGAATTTCATCGCTTTTGCCAGAAAAATCCCAAGCCTTGCCCACTGATTGCCGTGTCTGAAGTCGGTACAACGTACATCAGTGCTTTGGGTACTGATCTTGATATCCGTACCGATGTGCCACGTTACCGGGTTTTCCATCACGGTGAAATGGTTGCTGAACCGAATGACATCAAGGACATCTGGCGCGACGACATGGTGACATTTGCCATTGGTTGTTCGTTCACGTTTGAGCATTCACTGATAGAAAATGGCATTGCCATTCGTCACATAGAACAAAACCGCAACGTGCCCATGTATAGTACGAACATACCGACGGTGCCATCAGGTAATTTCCAGGGGCCGCTGGTAGTGAGCATGCGTCCGATGAAGGCCGCAGACGCCATACGGGCGACACAGATCACGTCGCGCTTCCCCGGCGTGCATGGTGCACCGGTACACATTGGCGACCCCGCCCTGATAGGCATCCATAATCTGGCGCGGCCAGACTATGGCGATGCGGTGGACGTATTACCAGACGAGTTGCCCGTATTCTGGGCTTGCGGTGTAACACCACAGGCAGCACTGGCACAAGCCAAGCCTGCTCTTTGCATTACCCATGCCCCTGGCCACATGTTACTGACCGATTTGCGTAATTGCGATTACTCCATCCTCTAAGAACCTGTTAACAATCTGTAGCGAGCGGGCGTCAGCGGCGGTGAAGAGCAGCGCAAAAAGCGGAATGTACTTTAGTACATGAGCATTTTGAGCGGCGCATGAGCCCCGCGTGGTCTTTGATTGCGCCCGCGCAGTAAGATCGTGAACAGGCTCTAACAGATCAGGAGCAATTGCATGGGTGTACTTTATGGCCTCGTGGTGGCCATCATCTGGGGTGCGCAGCCGGTCGTGGCCACGTTTGGTTACCGCGCATCACTGACCATACTGGATTTGACCTTATTGCGTTTTACAGTCAGCGGCCTGGTCATGTTGCCCTTGTTCTTGCGACGTGGTGCCTGGAATGCCTGCGGCATAGGTTGGCCCAGGGCACTGGTGCTGTTATTGCTGGCGGGCCCCTTATACAACATGGTACTGGTCGGCGGCCTGCATTGGGCACCTGCATCCCATAGCTCGCTGATTTATCCAGCGTTTACACCCTTGTTCACTTCCATATTGGCCAGATTGATGCTGGGTAAGCAGGATCGCATCCCTTTATTCGGACTTGGCCTGCTGGTGCTGGGTGTGCTGGTAGTTAAAATTGGCAGTGTATTGCAAGTGCATGGGCAGGCTTATCCTGATGCATGGTGCGGCGATCTGTTGTTCATGCTGGCAGCGCTGATGTGGTCGTTTTATATTGTCTTGATGCGGCGCTGGAATACTGACCCATTGTCGGTAGTCAGCGTGATACAGGTCGGTGCCCTGCTGTATGTGCCTGTGTATTTTATGTTTGAAGGTGGAGTTCTGTTCAAGAAGGACTTGGGTGCCATCATACTGCAGGCCGGGTATCAGGGCTTGCTGGTCAGCGTGATATCCGTTTTGCTGTTTAATCTTGCAGTAAAACAGATAGGTGCCAAGGCATCCATGTTTACGGCATTGATGCCACTAGTCGGTGTATCGCTTGCCATCTCGGTATTGGGGGAAAGCATGAGCCTGTCTCTGCTTGCAGGTGCGCTACTGATATCGGGTGGCTTGTTTTTATCGTTGCGAAGGACGAGTAGTACGGGTAAATAACGTTCTTATACTTCACTTATCGAAAGAGCTTGTACAATGCGTAGACTTCATTGTTCACGTGCCCACTCCATGGCAAGCCTAGATAACGAATAAGAATGAAAATATCTTCCCCATTTGCAATCAACCTTATATGCAAACTTGGCCTGTCAATGACCACCCTGGCCATGCTTGCCCCAATGGCACAAGCAGAAATTTATAAGTGGAAAGATGCGAATGGGCAAACCCATTATTCTGAAAACAAACAGGATGCAGGCAATGCCAAAGCAGAAGAAGTAAAAGTCAGTACACAGGCAGGCTCAGGATCAGCGCAAAGCTGGCAAGAGCAGGAACTGGTGTTCAAGCAGCGGCAGGCCGAACGTAAAAGTGTCAACTCCAGACCCAACACCAATCCCGCCGCCAAAGTCAATAAGAGCAACCAGATAGAAACAGATGCGACGCGCTGTGCAGAAGCGCGTCGTCTCTTGCCAGCCATTCAGGAAGGTCGTGCCTATCACCGGACAATATCTTCAGGCACCAAGGCTGATGAGAATGATCGCATGCTAGCCGAGCGGGATATCAGTCTGTTCTGTCACTAGGATCGGTCTCTGGCAACACCTGGAACCGTGCGATACTTCACTGCATATGCCAACACGCCCTGACATCAGCACAAATGATCCCTGCCTTACATGTGGTGCCTGCTGTGCCAGCTACCGGGTTTCATTTTATTGGGCAGAAGCGGACAGCCTACATATCCCCGAATTGTTGACACAGGCAATTACCCCAGTCTATGCCTGCATGACAGGTACCAACCAGGCGCGACCACGCTGCCAGGCACTATCAGGCGACATTGGTAAATCGGTGACCTGCACTATCTATGCACAAAGACCCTCGCCCTGCCACGAGGTACAGGCAGGCGATGAAAAATGTCAGAAAGCCCGGGCACGCCATGATTTGCCGCCCTTGCCTGCACCGTCAACAAGACAAACTGATACGGTTTCAGACAGCATGCCCACATAAGGTGTAGGATGCAGCCTGTCTAATTACATTAGTGAGAATTTCATTTGCCTAGCGACGCCGACAACCAACAGGTGCATGACGCCATGCCCGACGAAGATCAAATCATTCGTGAAGCCCGTCTGTGGCGCGACAAAGGCTGGACAGCACGCGTCATCAAAAACGACGATGATGAAGGCTGGGCCGTTGCCATGATCAAGGATGGTGAACCCGAACCAGCTCTGGTCGGTCCCTGGACCATGGGCCGGGACAAGAAAAATCCCAAGCCGCTGGATGCCAATGCCTTTGGCACCCTGGTAAAAACTGCGTCCGAAGTCATACGCCGTCATGAACAACAATTGCATGCGCAACTGCATAAGAGTCTGATGGTTGCAACTGTGGAAGCGGATTTCAAGATCATGCTTGATATCGTGCCAGATGAAGATGACCCCTATGCATGGCTCAGCGCCCAGGATGCCAATAATGTGGAACTGGCCAAAGTCAGGGTTGGGCCCAATTACAAATTGAATCAGCAAAATGCAAGAGCGTGGATTGCTGATGACTTTCGCCGTCCAGATTAATTTTTTCAGGATGAGGTTATGGCATCACAAGCAAGTTTTGTTGAATTTATTCTCGATCAGTTAAGTGCCTGTGACGAAGTGATCGCCAAGAAAATGTTTGGCGAGTATGCGCTGTATATGTCCGGGAAAATGTTTGCGCTGATATGTGATGATCAGTTATTCGTCAAACCTACGGCAGCAGGAAGGGAACTGTTAGGTACAGTCACTGAAGCCCCACCTTATCCCCAGGCCAAGCCCTGGTATCTGATTGATAGTGAGTTACTTGAAGACAGAGATGGCTTGACGGCCTTGGCACGTGCCACTGCTGCCGCCCTGCCAGTACCAGTAAAAAAAGCAAAGAAACCTGTTAAAACAAGTCGCGCCTGAAACTGCAGAATTTTGCTGGTGGCGTTGATAAGCAGAAATGTACTTATCAACTCCAGGCCATAACTTAAAAATTGTATTGCAAGCCAGCCGACAGATTGCTTACGGATGTTCCCCTATTAGAAAAAGTCTTGGGGTTATATATCTCAAATTCGGTCCGAACTGAGAGATTCGGATTGATCTTGTAAGTCAATCCAAGCCCATATAACGCATGGTTTTCAGTATATGCGTAACTCGTTGGGGGCAGGCCAGAAGTATCGTAAAAGGAATCGGTTTTCAAACGTGCTAAACCCAATTTTGCAAACCCGGAAAAAGCTTCATTGAATTCATAGTTATACACACCGGCCAGGCTGAACCCGGTTTTTTTTTGCTCGCTACGCCCAAGCGCAAGACCCGAATTGATCGATGTTTTTCCAGCTGAAAAATAGCTGCTTTCCACCGCAAAATTTTTGTCTATGTTATAGCCACCAAAAACCTTGTAACTGGTAGCTTTGGAATCGCAGTTTGTGCTGTCACTACAGTAATTGCCTTTGTCACTCTGACCAACCGAGCCACCGAAATAGACCTGGGCAGAAGCGAACGAACTGGCAAGCATGCCCGCAGTTGCGCACACGATAATGGAAATTTTTTTAATCAACATAAGAAACCTTTGTTCATTTGTTTATGTATCTGAACTGAATCAGAAAACCAGGCCTGAAGCATCAAAGGTTTATGGCCGCACGGCCATAAACAACATTTTGTTGCCCAGGGAACAAGTTGCAGTTTATATAAAGACTTGCAAAAATAAAATCAAAAATACCTAAGTACTGTTTTAGTAACTCATTGGTATCGACTGACTAGACTTTGGCAACGACTATTGAGCACGATGTTTGTCATCAAATTAGGCAGCAGTCTTGAAATTTATCCAACCGACGCGATATACATGAGCAGGAAGCTAAGTCACCGGAGAAAAGATGGCGTTTGACCCATTGAATCTGAAACAGGCATCGTCTGCTTTTGAACAGAGCCTTAACCGTGTCATTGATGAACGGGTAGCGCCATTGGTGGACAGATCCATCCACCAGGTGAGTAATGAATTATCTGAAGTGATACGCCAGGCCGGCGAGCAGGTGGACAGAAATATCGCCCTGCTGTCTGATGAAATCCATAGCCAGCGCAGCATGACCAAGGATGACATCAGAGAACTCATTGATTATTCCACCGCACAGATAGGCGCGGCGATAGACCAGCGCATACTCGCCATCAAGCATGAAACCTCCACACTGATCAATGAAAAAGTTGACTTGCTTAAGTGTGAACTGGAAGACGCTGCCATCAACAGCCGTAAGACCATGTATGCCAACGTCGCCATTTCCATCGGCGCAGCCGTCATGATGGCGCTCATTGGTCTGGCATATAAGAAAATATCTCTGGGTGAGTTAAATTTACTGAACGTGTTCAGGGTTACTTTATTGTCGTGTGCGACGTTTACTTTTGTACTGTCGATGCTGAAATTCATACAACGCTGGCGCAGTATGAAGCAGGTTAAAAAAGGGGTGGCGACGGTCGCCATCGGTTATCTGGGCATCTTGCGGCCAAATGGGGCGACTGGTTTGCTATTGCTTAGCGTCTGTCTGATGGCAGGCTGGACCTGGCTGTATCTGGGAAAAATCTGATTGGCCGCAAGCTGAATTTCTCAGCATATTGCAGTCCGGCAACAGGCTCTGCAAATTAAGCGTACAATTCAGGGGATATCTGATTTATTCATATCGATGAACTTTTCATGTTTTGCAGCATCACAACATGAAGTTTGTCCATGCTGATATGCATTTCCTGCTGTTTCTGCCTTTAGTTTTCATAGCGCCGCCCAAGCGCTTACGCCCTGACCTATGCAAACCAAGAAATTCAATCCTGTATTCAATTCCTATCTGATTTACATTGGTGTCGCAATTGCATCCGGCGGCGTTGCCTTATATACACCTATCATCGTTTCTGAAACCGGCAAAGCATTCTCGGGATTTTGGGCCGCATCGATTTTGTTTGGCTTGAACCTGGGGCGAGTGTTGGGCTCATACATGGGCTCCAGGTTTTCCCGCGTGGCCAATCACCCGCTGGTAATTTCAGGCAATATCTTGCTGGAAGGTATAGCTCTGTATTTCATGGCTTACCTGAATCAGGCTTGGGCACTGGCCCTGTTTGCCTTACTGGCGGGCCTGGGCAGTGGCCTGTCTTTCCCAGGATTAAAAAATTATTTATTGAAACTCAAGGGCCTGGACCAGACTTCCTTATTCAGCAAACTGGCTTTTGCCATTCGTATGGGCCTGGTGGGTGGTTACCTGACAGCCAGTTTTGTGCCGCATGATCAGTTGAAGCTGGTGTTCCTGATCGTCTTGATTACTTTCATCGTTTATGGCCTGTTCATGCTGATTGCCATGCGTGCCATCAGCGAGCATGAGCAGGAAGGATTGGCCCTGGAGCAAAAGGCGCTGGCAAGTGAAACATCAGAGACGAATGTAACTGAAGTCGCTGATGCAGGCAAACCGGTAGAACTACCGCTGATGTTTTACCTGTCGAATTCCGTATTCTGGTGCTTTGCTGTACAACCAATGATAGGGTTCAGCCTGCACATCCCCAAGTTCACCCCTGAAATACCAGTATCCACTCCCTTCTGGTTGGCTGCCCTGGTGATCATTTTTTTCCAGATACCAATTTCCAAACGCGCAGTACGCACGCTTGATCACTTCCGTTTTTTAAAGATAGGCTATGCCTGTCTGTTCCTCAGTTTTGCCCTGATGGTGGTGTTTACGCACAGCGCTGCTGCTGTCATCGCTTCTGCCATCTTGCTGTCTTTCGGCCAGGTGTTTTATGGCCCTTCATTGGATGTACTGGTGGCCCGCTTCGCCAACAAATCGGCTGCTGATACTGGCAGGCTGATGTCACAACAAATGTTTTATCAAAGCATGGGTACCATGGTAGGCAGCCTGGCTGGTGGCGTCTTGTTTGACCTGGCGCAGAGTATGAAGATGCCGGGACTGAACTGGTTCATGCTGGCAGCAGCCAGTCTGGTCATGATGCTGCTCAGCAGGAATAAAATTCCTTCGTTATATCACAGTGCAGGGCAACAGCCACAAAACGCAAATTAGATCAGCAAAGCGGGCTCTGACGAGCCCGCCTTTCGTTCCCCTCCATCAATCCGAAATGCAACGAGACCAGTCTGTCTGGCAGATACACGCATTTTCCAGTTACATTCCCTTGCTCTTTCTGTGAAAAGCACACAGCGAATAACCGCTGCACCGCTCACACGATTACGTAAAATCCCGCTTCACAAGTTAATTTTTTTACTATACTATTGATTAACTATACAATTGCACTTTAGGCAATCAGCCTTCAATCTATTTGCGCGCAGTCAGATTCACCCAGCTTGCCGAATTTCGCTCGACGTTTCTATATTTACCCATGCAGTAAAACCTCGGAAGGATGTTTTCTATGAACGCCAATTCACCTTTGCGTGCCGCAGCACCCAGCCATCAGGCAACGTCACCACTTGGATTCCTGTCTGAACTGGAAGGTACCTGGTCTGGCCGCGGTTTTAACCTGATTGCCGTCCCTGACAGGCAAAATGGTCTTGATTTTCGCCTGATGCTGAATTCCACCACAGAAAGAATACAATTCAACGCCATCGGCGGCGCCGTGCCCAATCGTGGTTCGGCACAACATGACATCAATATCTTTGGCCTGACTTATCTGCAACAAGTCAATGATGCACAAACGCTGGAAGGCATCCATATTGAACCCGGCATCTGGCTGAACGTGCCGGCAACCACAGCGCCACCAGGCAAAGCCAGCGTCGTCCGGCAATCCACCATACCACATGGGGATTCCCTGTTGGCACAGGGCAGCGGTTTTGGTGCTAAAGGCGGCCCGCAAATTGCCCCAGTCAGTTCCAAACCCACAGGCCCTGGCCTGGCGCACAAACTACTGGGTTATCTTGACCCTTACAAACTGTCAAAACTGCCACCGGGGATGAAACAGGAATATGTTGCGAATATGAATCAAGCTCTGGTCGATGCCATACAGGGCCAGAACATCATCAGCAATACAGTGCTATCAGTAGCATCGATACCGGTGGGTGGCATCGTGAATATTCCCTTTGTGACCACCAATGCCAATGCCACCAGGATGGATGCCATTTTCTGGATAGAAACGGTACAGCGCCCGGATGGCAGCCAATTCCTGCAACTGCAATACACACAGACCGTGATACTGAATTTTCTGGATATCGACTGGCCCCATATTTCCGTCGCGACCTTAATCAGGACATAACGTAAGCCCGCTTTTGCAAATATATATTGCATCGTGCCTGATCTTTACCTTTTCTGATCCGGCACGATGACTCGATGTAGACAGTCTATGCGTGCAACGCGCATTGAACACACAGAGGACATCAAATGAACAATGAAAACCACTTTGATGTGATCGTCATCGGTGGCGGCCCTATGGGTCTGTCAACTGCCTATCACTTAAGCAAACGCAAGGTAAAGACTCTGGTGCTTGAGCAATTTACCTTTCTCAATCAGTTGGGCAGCTCTGCCGGGGTATCAAGACAATTTCGCATTCCCTACCCGGATGAATACATGGTCAAACTGGTCAAGCAATCCATTCCTTTCTGGGATGAACTGCAAAGCCTGACACCAGTTCCGCTCATGGATAAAGTAGGCACTTTATGGTTTGGCGACCCGGATGTGCACTCCACCGAGGGCAACATCAAGCAGGCAGAAATTGCCCTGAAAGCGCAGGACGTTCCCTACACCACCGTCACTGCTGCAGAGCTTGAAAATCAATATCATTTCAGAGATCTGCCATCCACTTACACTGGTTTGTTTCAAGCCCAGGGTGCCAGCATAGACTTGAAGGCAACCCAGCAAACCTTGTTCAACTGGAACCGCGAATCCCGCCTCGTGACATTGAAGGAAGAAGCGCCGGTCACCAAAATAGAACATCGTCACGAGCAATTTGAGGTGACGACGCCGTTAGGTAATTTCACTGCAAAAAAACTGGTGCTTGTCCCTGGCCCTTATGCCAATGCCGTTTTCAAATTACTGAAGTTTCAGGTTGCTGCCACCTACTGGAATATGGCATCAGCATTTTATAAAAAAACCTCACCACAGACTCAATATCCAACCTGGTTTGTGTTTCAAAATCCTGTGGGCACCAACGGTAACCAGTTCTATGGGTTCCCTGAAGTCAGCTGGAATTACCCCGGCTATATACGGGTTGCGTCCGACTTTGTGATGACACCTCTCAGCTCACCTGAGCAACGCACTTTGGTGCCCAATCCACAAGAGCTGGGTTACACGGCTGAATGGGTTAAAAACCATATGTCGGGTCTTGACCCGTTGCCACACTATACCTCTACCTGTCTGGTGGCACTAAGCAAAATCCCCAACAAGGAATTGTTGATCGATTTTGCACCCGCCTACGTCCCGGCGCACAAGGATATCGTCATTTATGCGACTGGCTGGGCAGGCAAGTTTGTACCACTGCTAGGAAGCATCCTGGCGGATCTGGCGTTGGATGGCCACACCCCATTTGATATCTCGCATTTTGCAACTGGCTACAAATATTTTACGCAATGGCAATGAGCGGTTAAACCTCAACTCATCGATTCAACTACGACAACGATTACAGGACATCATGAAAACCAAAACCTATTCCATCTTCGGGGCCGGCGCAGCCGGCCTGTACACTGCCTGGCGCCTGTTAAGCGGGCAAACCAGAGAACATGAGCATAACAAGCTGCTGGGCAAGGGGGACACGCTCGAACTATATGACTGGGGCAAGTATGATTTCAGCAAAGAGAACCATGGTAGCCGCGCACCCGGTGCCCGCGTCTGCACCTGGCACTATCAGAATGACCCCAGCAAATCCTATGTAGAACTGGGTGGCATGCGTTATTCTGAATGGAATAGCAAGGCTAAGGATGCGAATGACGGCAAAGCCCCCGGCCATAGACTGGTGACAACAGTCATTTCCAAACTGGGCCTGGATCAATACTCCGTGCCATTCAATGAATCCGACAATCCTTTGTACTACTTGCGCAGCGAAAATTTTTACCTGCAAGATGTGACCTCGCGTAACCCCGCCCCCTACAATGCCAATAACTACCTTGCGAGCCTGTCGCCGAATCAGGGATTTTCTGTAGTTGAAGACTTGGCTGTCACCGCCACCACTGGCCCACAAACACGACGCGAATGGGATCTGTTTTATCAGCATGGAAAAATTACTGCCGAATTGCCGGAATCATCCATCTTCCAGAAAGGTGACAAGCTCAAGGATATCGGCTACTGGAATCTGATGTTTGATCAGTTGGGTTCTGAAGGTTATAACTATTCAGCTGACGGCAACGGCTATACATCAAACGTCATTAACTGGAATGCCGCAGTCGCCTTCCAGGCCAATAATGAATTCACGCCCGGTAACCAGTACAAAACTTTGACTACCGGTTATTCTGGCATGTTCAAAGCCTTGTTTGAAACCGTCAAGCAACTGGCAAAAGACAAGGGTGTGGTTTTCGACTATCAACCTAATCGTCGCCTGCATTCCATACTTGATATTGATCACGTCATCCATTACAGCATTGCCACGCGCGACCAGCCTAACAAAAAAGCCAGCAGTGGTACGACCGATGCGGCCTGGCTGGCCATGCCGCGCTATGCGCTGGAACTGGTAGCACAGGCGACACGCTACGAAAGCCATGCCGGACTGGATGTATTGAATGGTCAGAAAGTACAGTTGTACATGGAAGCAGCTATCATGCAACCATCCTACAAGATAGGCATGTTCTTTAAAGATCCATGGTGGCTGACCCAGGCCAGCTACCCACCTCAATTGACCAGTTACGAAGTTACCAAGGATGTCTTGCTGGCATTGGAAGCACAGCAGTTCCCGGAAAGATACTTGTTGAAAATCGCCAAACCAGCGATGGATGGACAGGCAGAAATCATGAACACGCCCTATTCCAGCACCCAGAGCCTGTTGAAAGTTGTGGAACAGCGCATACAGGAACGCCTGACAGTGCCACAGGAAGAGCAGTTATTGTCAGCATCCACACGCAATACCATAGGCCCCAGTGTCACGGATAATCCGGTACGCATGGTCGTCTATTTTGGTAACAATGCCACCGACAAGACTACCGAGCCGGTCTATGGCCTGCTGGCAGCCTATGACGACGAAATGTTCACTACCTTCTGGCAAGAACTGGAACTGGGGCCGGATGAGCAAAGACATATACCGTTATCCGAAAACACCGAGCCATTGAAAGGCCCGCGCAAGGTACCACCACGCATGCTGAAGATGGTGCGCAAGCAATTGGCGAACATTCATTTCGGCCCGAATGCCGACTTTAATGCCGTGCCAGAACCACTGGATGCTGCTTACATAGACTGGTCTTTGCCACCATTCAATGCGGGCTATCATGCCTGGGCTGCACATTATGATATCGGCGATGTACAGCAAAAAATCCGAAAACCTTCACAACTGGTACCAGGCGCAGACACCAATATCTTCATTGTCGGTGAAGCCTATTCCAATGACCAGGCCTGGGTTGAAGGTGCATACTGCACGGCAGAATCGGTATTGAATGATTTCTTTGGTGTCATACCGCTGATAGACAATACTCATTATCCTTTCATCTGTACAAGTAAATAAGCAGGCAAGTAAATCGACGGATTCACACTGGTAGATCCGTCGATTTTCTTCATCTTGCAGCTACCTGATTCACTCTCCCACACTTCAGACATTCCACCCGCAAAAGACTACTGACAAAAACTGACACTAGCCGGGCATAACATGGCCAGGCCTTGAGTACTTAGCTCAACGCCTAACAGCATGTTCCCAATTTTTAAGGAGTGTCATCTCATGTTTAATCCCGGCTATATTCTTTTGTATGTCTCCAGCCCACACGCCAGTGCCGCCTTCTATAGCGAATTGCTAGGTTTTGCACCGGTAGAAAATTCAGACACCTTTGCCTTGTTCAAACTGGAATCCGGTGTCATGTTTGGCTTATGGTCTGCAGCCACTGTCGAGCCAGCAGCAACCGCTGTGGGTGGCAGTGAACTGGCCTTTGCTGTCGCTGACCGTGCCGCCGTTGATGCCACCCATGCACAGTGGGCAGCACGTGGGCTGAGCATTGCACAAACACCATGTGCGATGGATTTTGGTTACACATTTGTAGCACTGGATGCAGACGGCCACCGCCTGCGCGTCTTTACGCCAAGCTGATCATGGCACGCAACTGGATCGCAGTTGCCTCGGCTGACCATGTTGCTCGTGGTCAGCGTGATGGTTTCATGCAGGTATGTCATGGCAAGGCCAGCCCTTTGCGCCGTCTGCAAGCTGGCGACAGGGTAGCCTATTACTCACCAAGTCAGGTTTTTGGCAGCAAAATCAGGCTACAGGCGTTTACTGCCCTGGGCATAGTCCAGCCGCGCGAAACCTATCAGGCAGATATGGGGGAAGGATTTCACCCCTACCGTCGCGACGTATTGTGGCTACCGTCGCAGGTGGCAGTCATCCATCCGCTGCTCGAAAGCATGGAATTTTCTGCAGGTGTGCGCAACTGGGCTTACCAGTTCCGCTTCGGTATCGTCGAAATCAGTGGCCACGACATGAGCATCATTGCTGCTGCCATGAAGGTGAATGTGGATACGAATATGGGTGAATCGAGTACAACAAACCAGCTATGCCTTGATTTGCCGTAGTAAGAATATAAGCGTACCAACCACAAATTGTGGCAAGATCGGTCTTTGCCGTATCCTCAACGTTGTTTTCAGAGAAAGATCAGCTTGCAGGCATTTCAAAGACATTCATTCCATTTTCCATTTCTGCACAAATTTCAGTTGCGCACGGGCTTGCTTACGTCTCTACTTGCCGCGCTGCTGGGGTTGACTGCCTGTTATCAGGGAAAAGAAGACAAGGCTATCGCATTAACACCATGGCTGAAAGCGCGTCAAGTTAGCAAAACACCCGGTGCCACCACGGACGCCAATAATAAGCAACAAACCAGCTATTCAATCCGCCAGCAAGAGAAATGGTGGTTGTTTTCCTTTCCCATCTGGCAAGACCTGGAATATGACAAAGTCAGTATCATCAACAATAAAACCATTGCTGTTGCCAGATCAGAAAAATTTTCCAAATCCATATCTGCCGATACCCATGTCAGGCTGCTGACTGAGGACGATAGTCATGGTGTCGATATTTGCGCTTCATCACTGGCCATCAACGCACCAGCCAATGCCAGCTTTATTGATTGTACTGATGCCAGTTCAGACAAAAAGCGCATCGTCACGCGCTTCAACATGAATGGCAAGCTTATGCAGACTTTCAGCATGCCAGCCAATGAATGGGAAGATCTGCCAACACCGGCAAACGTCGCTTTCTATGATGACGCACTACATCCCTACGTACTGGAAACAGCCAGGGACAGCACTTACTGCCGCATCATCATGCTGGGCCAGGGCAAAAACGCCAGCTTCTCCATGAATGCAAAAATAGGCAATAGCAAGTGCACTTCCGCAACAGATTGGGAAAAAATCAGTCAGAAGCACTTGCAACAGGCGGCAAACTTTGAAAATCTGGGACAAAACCTGCACATCAGGAAAGAGTTTCTTGATGAATCGCCAGAAAAGCCTGTGTCCAAATAAGGGGGTAAAGTCACTGGCATGGTTGCGACTGTACAATTTATCGCCACTTGCCACTCGCCAGGATTAAAATTCCAGTTCAGGTTCTGTCGCAAGATATGCTTGTGACCTGCTTATTTTTCATAGAACGCATCAGATGATAGTCAGAACACTCACCGTAATTTTTGCCATTATTGCCATTTATCTGGGTATAGATAATTTACAAAAACTCAATGCCATGCGCATACCTGACACCGAGTTTGAGCAGATTGATGGCACAGTGGTTTTGATGGTGCATGACGTGGACGACAATCCTGGCTACGTTGTGACCGGCGGCTTTAATAAGCAACTGATACAGATCACCTTCTCTTACATCGTCAACGGTATCGAAAGAACAGCAGACACCATTTCACCCGTCTGCAGCCGCTGTGAAGCACATCACGTGCTGAGAATGACAGGCATGAAACCAAATGAACTGGTCCCCGGCGCCGCCATACGGGTGCTGGTATCCAAAACCGATCCTGGTAAAGCCTATCTGGCCCTGCCTACATCTGGCGAAAAACAGGCGCAGATGTGGACGGTGTTCCTGTGGTTGATTTTTGCTCCGGGCATGGCCCTGCTATTCTATAAAATGGAAGGCAGCAGCAAACGACCGGATGAGACAGATAGCGACAAACCTGCCGCCTGATCGCAAACCATCTACCAAATACGCAAAAGGTTCTTAGCTGTATTACTTGCCCTGACCGTTATCAGTTAGCGAACACAATGTCCATTAAGCACATTAGTTGTGTTTGACAACAATTAATAACAGCGCGTATGATCGTTGTCAAACGCAACAATTTAAAGAAAATACCTGACTGCAGCCAAGTTAACGCGCCCTAAATTTATTCATGAATACACTTACCTCTACCGGCGCCTTGATCAGGGAATTTGTCCGGCTTTATGCTCGCGACCAGCGAGCCAAAGCGAATTGCGGCAATGGCGCATCCACTGTGCAATGTCACCTAATGACAGAACTGCTGCGTGAAGATGGTCTTACCCAGCAAGCGCTGGTGAAGCGTCTGGGTCTTGACAAAGGCTGGATCAGCCGGGCAAGTGACGCGCTGGTGGCGGACGGCACACTATCAAAAACAGTCAATGCAGATAACCGGCGCAGCGTCAGTTTGCGCCTGACAACTGCAGGCAGAAAACGCGCAATTGCTCTTGATGCAAGCTTGAACCGTCATGCAGATCAGCTATTGCTTGACGCCGATGCTAAACAACAATCAGCAATCACAACTGCCATGCAGGTGTTGCTCGATGCGCTACAAAAAGAGACCAAATCAGGCTGTGGTGCAGCGCCACCAATCTGTAAAACATCAGACAAAACCTTAACTCTGCCAGAGCAATTGACATTTCAGTCTGCCAGCAGAAAAGACTGGCCCGCAATACGACTGCTGTTAAGCAGCCAGGGCTTGCCCTTGGAAGGTGCCTATGCGCATCTCCAACACTTTCAGATTAACTTGCTCAATGGCGAGTTAATAGCTTGTGGTGGATTGGAAGTCTATGGGCAAGACGCCCTCTTACGCTCTCTTGCCGTCGAGCCAGCAGCGCAAGGGCAAGGATGTGGCCAACAACTGGTAACGCATTTGATTGATGCAGCCCGTGCCACAGGCATAAAACGCCTGTATCTGCTTACCACCAATGCCGGACAGTATTTTCAACAATTCGGCTTTCGTGACATACCTGCCAGCAAACTACCTGTCAGTCTAAAGGCATCCAGCCAGTTGCAGGGGGCATGTCCGGCTTCGGCTATTGCCATGCAATTAAAACTGGTACGTGCTGACCAATTAACACGCTCAAGAAAAGCGCCTGTACGCTAAACGCAGCCCCATTATTTTCAAGATGAAACATACCCCGCACGCCCTGAAAACCATCGCCATTCTGGCTGTCACACAAATTCTGTCGTGGGGATCACTGTATTATGCTATCGCCATCCTGGCTCCGGAAATCCAGAAAGAAATGGGCTGGCGGGCCGAGCTGGTGTTTGGTGCGTTTTCCTGGAGCCTGCTGGTGGCCGGGATGATCGCCACCTATTCCGGTATGCTGCTGGATCGTCATGGTGGCAGACTGGTTATGGGCATGGGTTCTGTCACTTGCGGTCTGGGCCTGATATTACTGAGCAGCGCACACACGCTGCCGATTTATTTCCTGGCCTGGAGCATACTGGGGTTGGCCATGGCGATGACACTGTATGAAGCAGCCTTTGCCACCATCACCCATCATTTCACCATCCACAGCCGGCAGGCTATTTCTACCCTGACCCTGTTTGGTGGTTTTGCCAGTACCGTATTCTGGCCGCTGACCCAAAAATTGAATGGATTGCTCGGCTGGCGCGATACCTATCTTGCCTATGGTATTGCCCAGTTGTTTATTTGCCTGCCCCTGCATTTGCTGTTGCAGGCGAAAAAGCCTGCACCGCCCGCAGATCCGGAAACAGCAAAAACGGCACAAAAAACAACCCGTAGCCACAGCCTGCAAGAAGCCTTGCGTAATCCTACTTTCTGGAAACTGGCATTTGCTTTTTCTGCAAACAGCTTCGTCTTTTCTGCCATGTCTGTACACCTGATCCCTCTATTAGGTCAGATCGGTCACCCAGCGGCGCTGGCAGTATTCATGGCAGCGCTGATAGGCCCAATGCAGGTTGCCGGCCGCATAGGCGAAATGACCCTGGCAAAAAATGCCATGCCGCAAACCGTGGGCAAGTTCACTTTTGCCGCCTTGCCAGCAGCACTGATAGCGCTGATACTGTTTGGCACACATGCCTGGGCCATCGCATTGTTCTGTATTTTTTACGGTTTGAGCAATGGTATCCTGACGATCGTACGTGGCACCATTCCACAAGCCCTGTTCGGCACAGAAAACTATGGTGCGATTTCTGGCGCCATGTCAGGCCCGGCGCTGTTTTCCAAAGCCGCTGGCCCGCTGATCATTGCCAGCCTGGTACAACATGCGTCGTCACCAAATGTGATTTTTGCCTGCCTGCTGATGTTTTCCCTTGCTTCACTAGCGTTTTATCTGGCAGCGTTGAAATCAAAGTGATTCAGGATTTTTCCTGATCATGGTATTCAGTATATTTCCGGGCATCCCCTTTGACCAAAGGAGCAGGATACTTTAAGGCATTCAGCACAATTTTTTCCTCGCAGGCAGCAAACAAATCCACATCCAGGCTGTCTGCCAGCATGATGAGGTAATTCATTACATCAGCCATTTCATGGCGAACAGCAGTTCTTGCCTGCTCATTTAATTCTGCCGGTTTGCCTGTGGGCAGCCATTGAAAAATCTCCAGCAACTCTGCCGCCTCAACGGTCAAGGCGCTGGCCAGGTTTTTGGGTGTGTGAAACTGCGCCCAGTCACGATCAGCAACGAACTGCCGGAGCTTGTCCCTGACAGCCTTACAGGCATCTGTTGACGTATCTTCTGGTGTACTTGTTTTGGTAGTTGATGAGGACATGATTTTCTCTTGAAAAAAGCACTGTATACCATTATGCATCATGGCCCTGTAGCTTACGTCCATACCTTACGCCCAAATTCCTGCCATATCAATTTCCACCAAGCGTGAAGTAAAAAATGGGATAGATTAATTGAGCAAATGAACGAGCGCTATCATATAATCTTGAGCGAAAATGACAGCTATTAATTGAAGACTTTATTATTTAATTCATCACCTTTCTGGAGCCAATATGTCAGATAAGCAGCCGCCTACTCATAGTGAAGACCCGGATCTCCCAACAGATCCATCCCGTCGACGCTTACTACAAGGTGCAGCTGTTGCTAGTGTTGTTGGAAGCATACCTGTCATAGGAGACGCAGCCACACACAAAACGGATAAAGTCGTCGCTGGTTCACTGGACACCAAACTGAAGGCCCATATCAAAAATGTGGTCGTGATTTATCTGGAAAACCGTAGCTTCAATAATCTGTTTGGCAATTTCCCTGGTGTCAGCCAGCCGTTGTCGAATGTTCCTGCCTCTGTTTTCACACAAAAAGACAGGGATGGTACTGTCTTGAGCACCTTGCCCAAAATCTGGGGTGGAATGGTGCCGCGTGCGCAAAACCTGGGTGGTAAAAATTATGTGATTGCTGAAGACAAGATCAACGGCCTGCCAAATGCGCCATTTTCTTTGAAGGATGCGGAAGGTTTGCCTCTTCCTGAATCGGTCATCACCCGGGATTTATGGCACCTGTTCTATCAAAATCAGATGCAGATCAACGGGGGGAAAAATGATCGTTTCGTCGCCTGGGCAGACTCCGGTGCACTGACCATGGGCCATTACGGAGAAACACACAAGAATCTCGACTTATGGAAAATCGCTCAGCAATATACCCTTTGTGATAATTTCTTCATGGCGGCATTTGGTGGCTCGTATCTGAATCACCAGTTCCTGATCTCTGGCAGGACTCCCGAATATTTTGATGCACCGAATACCTCAGCAAAGAAAAAGATAGTAGTCACTGAAGACGGCCCAACCGGGGTAAAACTGGCAGTAGACAAAGATAGTCCCGCATCGGCGCTGGATGGCAAGCCAAAATTCGTCAACGACGGCACCATTACTCCTGACGGTTATGCGGTCAACACTATGGCACCGCCTTATCAGCCTAGCTACATCAAGCCTGCCCCAGGCGGCGACCCGACCTTGGCAGACCCGCAAGACCCGGGCACATTACCACCACAAAGTTATGACACCATAGGGGATCTGCTGTCACGGAAAGGTGTCAGTTGGGCCTGGTATGGCGGTGCCTGGCAAGTTGCTTTGGAATATAAGGGTGGTGGTGAAAAACCAAATTTCCAGTATCACCACCAACCTTTTAATTATTTCAAGCAATTTGCACCAGGCACATCAGCGCGCAAGGAACATTTACGCGACGGTGGCTTGGGTGATAGTCCCATTTCCAACAAGTTTCTTGCAGATGTCATTGCAGGCAAATTGCCAGCTGTCACATTCTATAAACCACAGGGTAATCTCAACCTGCATGCAGGTTATTCCGATGTCGAATCTGGAGATCAGCATGTCGCCAATGTGTTGGAGCATTTGAAAAAAAGCCCCCAGTGGAAAAACATGTTGATCGTCATTGCCTTCGATGAAAATGGTGGTTGGTGGGATCATGTTGCACCGCCAAAGGGAGATCGCTGGGGGCCTGGATCCCGCATTCCGGCCATTATCGTCTCCCCGTATGCGAAGAAGGGAAATGTTGATCATAGCTTCTACGATACAACGTCGATTCTGCGTTTTATTACACGCTTGCACGGCTTACCTCTGTTGGAAGGTATTAAAGTGCGTAACGCGGCCTTTATTGAACGGGGGGCTTTGCCTCCGGGTGATCTGACTGGCGCATTGAGTTTTGCTGAACACCAGGCAGGCTAAAAGCGTGCTAAATCGGCAGCACCATTTGTACTTGAGCAGATGGTGTTACCGCGTTAGTTAAAATATGTGATTCACTTATTCAGGCTCTTATACTTTTGAAGAGCATGAATAAGGTGTTCCGTTGCCCTATTTCGGCAGTATTTCAAAAACCAGAAGTTGTGTAACCTGGGTCTGATCGAAATTATCATCTGACACGAGCACGATGGTGTCATGCCCGTTGGGCAATTTATGTCCCCATGCGATGCCTTCTATATTGTCAATCTTTGGCAAACCGGCTTCGTTCAAATTCAAGACCAGTCTTTTTCTGACCGGCACATAATTTGAATTCTTTAGCGAAGCAATGTCCTTAATATCCGTTGCCCCTAAAATGTCTAACTCATAAAGGCGGATGTAAAATTTGAAAACACCTGCCGCATCCTGAACACCGGAGCGTTCAAGCACAAATAGCTGATGCTCATTGATCGCCAATATTTCAGACACGCCGTTATCGCTGAATCTGCCAGGTGCTGCCGCCGCCTGAATTGGATCAAGTGGATAGGCATATTGTTCAAACACCTTGCCCTGACGATCAAAACGCGTGATGCGACTGATACCTCCTTTATCAATACTGGAAACCGGTCCATCCTGATATAAAGCTGTTTCCATACCTAGCCACAGGTATTTTCCGTCCGGCGAAAAACTCAGGCCTTCGAAGCTTAAATTATTCCTTGACCCAATTTCTTCATTGGGCGACACATTAAACATGGCAGGTACAGGTAAGGTGGAAAGATAACTGCCATCCCGATTCGCATGCTTTATAAATGGGTTGAGCCCCAATTTCCGGCTACCTTCGCTTGCATACCAGATAGTGCTGTCCAAGGGGTCGAAGCGTATCGATTCAATGTCTGGAACTTCACCACCCTCTTTCGCAAACAAGTTTATATCTGGATAGTTTTTTCCATTGGCTTGTTTAAAAAAGTTCACTCCCGTCAGTGTCACTGATTTAAAAGCATCCTGATCATAATCCAGCCTGGCCGTATAAAAACGTGCCGGACTATACTCTGACCTGTCATCACTTTCCAATATCCATGTCTCAGTACGTGGATCGTAGTCAATCCCCGACAGTCCTCCTACCACAGTGTCACCATACACAGCTTTTAAAGGAATTCGCTGTTCTCCAATGTATCGAAGATCGCCAACAGCATGCTGCACTGTATTGTTCAGGGCAGTACCTGTAGCGCAAGCTGACATCAGCAGCGCAACGCACAGTACTGTTGCCAATCTGATGATTTGAGTTGGTGATGTCATTGATGTTGTCCGTCCACAAAGTTTTACCAATAAAGTCATATCATTTCCTAAGTCCGTCGGGCGTGCAGACATCTCATCCTGGAAAATCAAGCAAGCATACGAATTGAGGAGTGCACGAGATTTAACAGAGCGTCGTCATGCACCTGCGTAATTGCCTGCACATTTACCTTGCGCCCGTCCATCTGAGAGCCAAACCAGGACATGGCATAACCCTCAGTAGGGCCGTGCCGACAATCTACGGTCACAGCACATGCTTCACCTTCAAACAAGCTGCTGTCCAACAAATACGCAACTGGACAGGCGTCGTGAAGCAGCGGGTCCAGTTTGGCATAGGCTTCCAGCATGTCAGCAGTCAGACGGCCACAATGCGTGTCAATAGTTGAAAAGGACTGTATCCATTCTGGTGACATCACCACCTGGTGTGTCACGTCCAGAGGGAAAAGTACAATACTGGCATCCGTCGTAATGACAATTTCTGCGGCAACCGGGTCTGCATAGAAATTAAATTCCGCTGCCGGCGTTACGTTACCAGGGCATCGTAGTGCGCCGCCCATGATAAGTAACTGCTTTGCCCGCTTCAAAATACCAGGTGATAAACGCTCTGCCAGCGCCAGATTGGTCAGTGGCCCTATCGCCACGAGTTCGATGCTTCCTTCTTCGTGTGCAAGCAGCATTTCAATCAGGCGGTTTGCCGCGTGGCCAGCCTGGACTGACCTGTCAGCCCCAAACTCAACCCCACCCAAGCCGTCTTCACCATGCACCAGATTGCAACGGGGTTCTGCATATCCCAACGGAAATGCCGCACCGGCATATACCGGCACATGGTTTTGTCCAGCGGCGTCAAGTATCCTGCGCGCATTCCTTGCCGTGATCGTTACAGGACGATTACCTGCGACCGTGGTGACAGCAAGCAGGTCCAGCTGGTCGCTGGAAGCGGCCAATAGCAGTGCCAGCGCATCGTCAATACCTGGGTCACAGTCGATAATAATTTTTTTCATGGTCTTACTGCTCACTATTATTTGTAAACATGCTTCTATCTATGATGGCGATCAGCAATCACAGCCAAAGACCGGGCCAGCTTATCAAGATCAAAATCAGCCCTATTTGCTTGCTTGAATTCCATGACCAGATTCTGCGGCAGCTTCTCAGTACCAACCAGCGCACCGACGATAGACCCGGCCATGGTGGCAATGGAATCGGTATCATTGCCGATGGATGCACTCAATGCGATTGTGCGCATTGCATCACCTTTGGCATAAGCAACGACGCCAATTGCCGCTGGAACCGACTCTGCGGCCAGCACAGAATTACCCACCATATGCTCCATCCTGGTCAGAAAAGAATAATCGTCAGTCGCCTCCGCAGCGATACTCAAGGCCATTTCAAGTCGTGCAAGATATTGCGGGCCAGCTACCATGCGTGCATTTTCACTGGCAAGTCGCTCACCAATATAGGCGCCCTCTATCGCGCCTTTAATCACATCATTGAGATTGTTTGATACCAGAGCCTGTGATACAGCGGCAGCCACGGAACAAGCGGCAGAAATAGCAACATTCGTGTCATGAGATGGCAGACAGGTAATCAGGGCCTGACGACATGCTGCGTTGAGATTCCCAGGATATATCAAGCCAGCCGGGGCAACCCGCATTGCTGCCCCGTTCGTGGTCCCGACAGATGTCATTTTGCGATGAGACGTTCCGATAATCCCGACCATCGCTGTATCTGTTCCCTCTTGCAGTGCTTTGACTATGCCTGCGGTACTTGGTCCCATGAAACCGGCCTTGGGGCTGTTACTTGCCCAATCCAGCAGACACGCGACCCAGCCTGCCTGATCCAGCGCCCCATCAGCCTCAACCATCGCACGTGCCAGGTAATACATCTGACTGGCATCATCAGTAACTTCGCCACGTTTGCCGGCATTTGCGCCCGCAAATGTATCGTCAGGTGGCGTGTCGAAATCGAAAACCAGGCCACGATATTTCTTGAAAATCTCGTCGATGGACCATTGTTCAGTCGGCGCGCCCAAAGCATCACCCATGCCTGCCAATAGCAGCGAAGCCAGAATCCTGTCCTGGAATATAAGCTTGTTCAAAAATTGCTCCTTCATTTTAATAACGCCCACTTAAACAGAGAGTTTTCGTTGACGCATGCCAGCAAAAACAAGTACAACGATCGTAATAATTGGCGGTATCATGTACACCAATTGTGTAGGGATTTTGAACATGCCCAATTGCGTTGCCAGTACCGACGATGCGCCGAATACGCAAGCAGCGATGAAGGTGCCAGTTGCTGTTCTGCCACCCAGGAAAATCGCAGCCAAGGCCAGGAAACCGCGACCTGCAACCATGTCTGACTGGAACAGTGACAGGTAACCCATGCTTAAATAAATGCCCCCCAGGCTCGCCAGAAATCCACTGAGAAAAAAGCCTATGTACTGGACACGTTTCACAGGTATCCCGGCGATGAGGGCTGCGTCACGGTTTTCACCTACTGCACGAAGCCAGGTGCCGTAGCGTGTTCGTCCAAAAAAAAGCCGCACCAAAACAACACTCACAAACGCCAGATACAACAAAACATGGTGGCCGTGCCCTCCGTCTCCATTGAGCAAGACGTCCAGTGGCGGATAGTCAGCCAAACCAGGGACATGGATCAGAGGCAGACTCGGACTGTTCAGGCTGGCTGTCGAGCCTTTATCGCCGACTATCGATACCAACAAGAAAACCGTTAATCCTGCCGCAAGAATATTGACGGCAATACCTGCAACAATCAGATCAGCTTTCAATTCAAGATGAAACACTGCCAGCACCCCGGTAAGTAACAAGGCTGCTACGATGCCTGCAACGGCACCTGTCCAGGGGTAAATCCAGGGTGATAATCCAGGCAACCATACCTGGGAATAAAACGATGCAATGACACCAAAAAATGCTGCGACCAGCATTACACCTTCCAGCGCCACGTTGATGCTGCCCGCCAGGTCAGAAATCAATCCACCCAGCGCGGCGAACACGATGGGGGTCGACGCCCGCATGATTGCTACCACCAGGGTGGCGGCAAATGTCGTCAGTGCAATCGCATCTAAGTTCATTATTTCTGCCCCTTTAAGCGTAGTAAGAATGCAGATTTTTGCTGAATGGATTTCCAGAACTTTTGCAATCTGGCAGAAAAACTTTCTGGAATAAGGTGTTCAGCAACAACAAACAGGATGATGAGTGCCTGGACTACTTGCACAACTTCATGTGACACATCAGTCGTACGTTCCATCGCCTGGGCCCCGGTACGAAGATAGGCATAGAAGAATGCGGCAACCGGAATGGCCTTGGGATCGTTGCGCGCCAACAAGGACACTACCAGCCCATCAAAGCCCAGCCCCGGTGACAATTCAACCGGCAGCCGCTTTAACAGGCCGTTGCTGATGTGCAGGCCTGCGAATGCAGCAAACGCACCACCGAATGCCATGGAAAGGACAATGGAGCGCGTTACCGGCATGCCCACCCGGCGAGCGAAAGCCGGAGCAGAACCAACGGTACGTATCTCGTAACCTATCGTTGTACGCATCAGCAAAAACCAGGCTGTGAACACAACCAAAGGCAACAAGTACAACATGGTGTTGACATTGGTATGTGCAATCAAGCCTGAAAAGACCGATGAGGAAGGCAAAACTGGCGTTACCAGATAACCGGCTGCGGGGTCACGCATATATTCAGAAATGATCAGGCGATACAGTTGCACGGCGATCAGATTAAGCATGAGCGTAGTCACAATCTCGTTGACCTGGTAACGAGCTTTCAATAGTCCAGGCATCAGGCCCCAAATGAAGCCAGTCAAAATGGCTGCCACAAATACAATGGGTAAGAGGAAGGGAAAGCCATCCCCCAGATACAGACTGACCGCAGCAGCAGCCAGCGCCGACAAAAACAATTGTCCATCCGCACCAAGCGAAAACTGGCGTGCCCGGAATGGAATGGCAACGGCAAGACCGAGAAAGGTCAGCGTAATGGTGTCTTCGATGACAGAACCAAAACGCACCATGCGCCGCAATTGCCATCCATGCAAATCGCTCCAGCGGATTTCAGGTAATGGCCCAGTAAGCATGGTCAGGTAGGCACGAACGGGTTCCTTGCTGACCGTGACGGTTACCAGAAATCCAATCAGCAAAGCGCACAACACGGCTAAAAACAAACGCAGACGCCGCCGCCAGACCAGATCAGTACGAATAGTCAGCATGGATGAGGTGCTATCTTTTAGACTGTCTGTCATGCCAGCCCCTCAACAACTTCAACATCCTGTATCACCCCTGAACCAGTGCCGGCTGCTGACTGACGTTTCGCACCTGTCATGTATAACCCCAATTCATTTGCGCTTACCTGCCCCCCGGTAAATTGACCGACGATTTGCCCTTGCGCTAGCACTGCAATGCGATCAGAGAGCGCAAGGATTTCATCCAGTTCAGCGGATATCAATAATATGGATGCGCCCTGATCCCGCAATTCAATCAGATACTTCCTGAGCATGTCACTGGCACCAAGATCAACTCCACGCGTTGGCTGGCACGCGATCAAAAACAGCGGCTTCGTGGCAACTTCCCGGGCAAAAACAAGCTTTTGCATATTGCCGCCTGAAAGTGCACCGATGATGGTTTCTGCCGACTCGGCAACGACACCGTAGTACCGAATGAGTTGATTGGCAAAATCCCGGATGTTCGCCCTGTTCAAGCTTCCGAATCTGGAAAATGGCCGTTTATAGTAATCAACGGCCATGACATTTTCTGCAATGCTCATGTCTGTGGCAACGCCATCATGCAGCCGGTCTTCCGGTATGTTGGCGACTCTGTGCAAACGCGCTGAGCGCACACCCTGCCCTGTGTAAATCTGCCCATCTACGGCGGCATACCCCTCAGAAGGCCGGCGCGATCCACACAAAACCTCGGCCAGGAAGGATTGTCCATTGCCTTCGATGCCGGCGATACCCAGTATTTCTCCCGGCGCGATATCGAAGGATACTTTCTTCAATGCATATCGCCCATCATCACGAACCACACTGAGATCGCGTACGCTCACCAGTGGCGCAAGTGCGTCTTTCCGGGCCCGCTGAATCTGCAGCGGTGTCAATGCCCTGCCTACGATCAGTCCGGTCAGTTCAACTTCACTGACAGTTCTGGCGTCACCCAGCCCCGCCACTTTTCCGCCGCGCAGTATGGTGTAGCGATCCGACACATCGCGTACCTCTGAAAGTTTGTGGGTGATGATCACCACCGTCAGCCCGAGCTCAACCAGTTTGCGTAATGCTGTGAACAAGGCATCTGCTTCCTGTGGTGTCAGCACTGCGGATGGTTCATCCAGCAGCAACAGGCGGGCACCGCGATACAAAGCTTTCAGTATCTCTACCTTCTGTTGTTCACCCAGCGACAAATCTGCCACTATCGCTAGTGGATCAACCTCCAGCCCGAACCTGGCCGATACAGCACGCACTTCGGCAATCGCACGACCATCATCCACAAGCATGCCGCGCATAGGCTCACGGCCCAACACGATATTTCTCGCCACTGAAAATGATGGCACCAGCTTCAGGTGTTGCGGGACAAGACCGATCCCTGCAGCGATCGCATCTCGTGGTGTACGGAATCGCAATTGGCGCCCTTCGAAGATAATGTCCCCGGCATCCGGCTGTTCCAGACCGTAAATCAACTTCATCAAAGTAGATTTTCCGGCACCATTTTCGCCGACGATTGCATGGATATCGCCACGCCGTATACCAAAACTGACCCTGTCATTGGCAAGAATACCGTTGATGTATCGCTTCGATACCCCGGTCAATTCCAGGATATAAGTTGGCTTATTGTCAGGATGATCAGCTTGCATGTTCTGCTCCACGACCTCAGGGCTTGCGCTTTACCGTCGCATCGCTGCTGGTAAAGGTAAGTTGTGTAAAAACACCAGGAACCTGGACGCGTTTTTCAATGACTGCACGTTCTGCTTCGTTAAGGCTTGTAAGCACGGCGGCAGGGACCTTCGCCATGACGTCCGAATCGCGCACCAGACGCACCCCGCCTTCTGCCAGGCCGAGTGACTCAGTCTGTCCATATGTCAGGCTACCTGCCAGTTGCTGCTGTACGGCACGTAAAATACCGACATCCACGTTCTTAATGACGGACGTCACTATCCGTGCCGCCCGTTGCGGGTTAGACACCCGGTACAAGGCATATTGGTCAATATCGACACCTATCGCATAACGACGTGACTCCGCAGCTGCCTCATTGACACCCTGCCCGGTTGCACCTGCTGCGTGAAAAATAAGCCCCACACCCCGCGCATATTGCGCTTTGGCGATATCCTTGCCCGCGGCGGGGTCAGAAAAAGAATTAGCGAACTGGCTCAAAATCTGCGCGTCCGGGGATGCGGCTTTTGCTCCTGCCCGAAACCCGATGAAAAAATCTTCTATGACAGAGATTTGCATGCCACCTATCACTCCCAGGCCGCTTCCGGCAGCGACATCTGGCAAGCCATTCTGCATCAGCTTTTCCGCAAGAAAACCGGCAAGATAAGCGCCTTCGTTCTGTCTGAAAAGTATGGAGTGCACATTTTTGCAACGACACTTCTGGTAATCCACTGCAGCATCAAATACCACGAAGTGGCTTTCCGGAAATTCCCCGGCAAGTTTTTGTACATAGGGCACCATGGAAAACGTGCCGGTAACGATCAAATCATATTCACCGCTATCTGCCAGATCCGTCAACGCAGCTTCCCAACGAGTCGGGTCAACGCCACCTTCAATCACTTTGGCAAATACGGGCAATGTTTTCCTGGCCTGATCCATGCCACGCGCAGCAGAATCGAAGAAGGATTTATCACCCAGGGTTCCGTTGACGAATAGAGCAACGCGTAGTTGTGCATTGCCGCTCTTGCGGATATCAGTACTCCCGGTCACAGCAAGTATCAGGTAGAGCAATGCCAGAATTGCAGCAAAGCATGCCACCTGAAATAAGAATTCTTTCACTATCCGCATTGCTGAAATCCTTCAATATGCATGTGACTTTTGAATCGGGTACTCATGCAACAACACTTCATGGGGTCTTTTGACGACGCGCCGCCATATCCAGGATAGATCTCCGATATTCAATCAAATACGCTGGACTCAACCAGTGTTCATATTCTTGCTGAAAAACGGCCGACAATTTTGTGCTCCTCTGCGCAGACAAGACCGCTTCATAGGCATCATCCGCTGACAACGCTTTGCTACATGCAATCACAACCGGTAACAACATACTTGCTTGTGTAACCGGCATAAAAGCATAGTTGCCCAAGTTCTTGAAGTAAATCAATTCTTCTTCATAACCCAAAACGATATCTACCCTACCTGCATCCAGCATCCGCATCAAGACTTCAAAACTACCGGCCATCTCGGATTGACTAAAGGGTGCAATGGCTTGCAGAGAACGGTCAATGTCGGCTCCGTAGCTCCGTCCCCTCACGATCCCAACCCGGACCTTGTACTCTTTGGCTAATTGAATCAGATCCAGATGTCCTGGTTTATCTATCAACTTGTCTGTCAACTTACTGAACTGTTGAAGAAATCCTGCACGCATGATTAATCCAGCACTTCGTATCCAACCCAAAGGTGGCGTATAACGCATATAGTCCGCCCCTTTTCCATCATCAACCACTGTGAACGCGCAATATGGACCGCCTGCTTTCATCAGCATGTTCATCCGTGCCGGGGGAACCAGCTCAGTCTTATGCGCAAGATTTGGAATGTCGCCACGAATCAAGGTCTCAACGGCATCAATGTATCCTCCGGACAGATTACCTGCACTGCTTATATTTGCAGGCGGCGGATCGGTATGCAACCAGTTGATTTCACCGGCAGTGACATCACTCCATATCGCCAATAAAATCAACAGTCGGCTACCTGACATTTCGCCTCCCCCAAACTACCAGAACTTTACACAGTATCAAAAACCAGAAGATCAGAAATGAGTACGCAGCGTTATAAACAGAGTTCTCGGACTACCCAAAAAATATCGCCCTGACGTCAAAGGATTCGAGGTTGTAAGCTCAGAGCCAACACCGGCAAGATATTGTTTGTTAAACAGATTGTCGATGTTGAAAGCAATTTCTGTCTTGGTGAAACTGCCCAAAAAACTGCCATTCAAACGGTAACTTCCAGAAAGACCAATCAGCGTGTAATTGGGCATGTACTCTCTGGGGTAAAAATCAGGACCGCCTTTGACCACAGTGTTTGGTACAACATTGTAGGTCCCTGCCGCTTGTCCGACATACTTTGCATTGGCAGTCAAACGCCAGCCGGCAGAAGATTTCCATGTAATTTCAGCGAACGCATTATGCCGCGCAGCGCCCAGCACTGGGTCACCGGCTTTGATACCTTCCGCTAGCGTATCTTCTACATAGTGTGCGTCATTGAACGCATAATTAGCGTACAGCTCCAGATGTTCAAAACTGGCACGTGCTGTCAGTTCAACACCGCGTGAGCTGATGCCACCCAGATTTTGGAAAGTTGTTTTTGCATCTCGCGAAAAAATATCTCCGTTGGGATTGCCATTTTGAATGGAAATCCGATCACGATAATCAATCGCATAGACTGTCATGCCCAGTCCATATGGACCTTTCAGCCAACGAATACCCGCATCTTTATTAACGGAAGTTTCTGGCTTGATACCATTTTTCGCATCAATCGCCGCAGTGCCTTCGAAAACACTATCTGGAATCGCACTAAAGTTTTTAGAGCCACTGACAAAGAATTCCCAATCGTCATTGATCCTGTACAACGCAGCAAGTTTTGGCAATAGTCCTGAAGAAACTGTCAACTGACGTTCACCATTAAATTCGACAGGTGAGCTGTAAGTTTCGCTGAAGCGCTGGTAAGTCGCACCGACATCCAGTTCCAAGCGGTCATCCAGCAGGTTCATCTTGTCTTGCGCGTACATCATCCCTGCATTGGAATTGTAGTGGCGGTCTTGCGTAATCGAATATAAATTGCTGTCAGAATAAGCTGCACTGACGGTCGGATCTGTCGCCAGGTACCAGTTACGCGTCTTTGCACGGCTGATATGCTCATACCAACCACCGGCTCTGAGCGAGTGACCACTATCCAGATTGGTAGCCAATTCAACCAAAGTCCCTTTTCTATCCATCTCATAGCCACCGCGCCGCGTAGTAGCCTCGCGTGCACCCCATTGGCTCGCTGGATTCATGGCATATTTAGCCGCAGCAGGACATCCACCAGCCAGCAGTAAAGCGCTTGCATCCGTTGTAAGCAACACACTGGATGTCGGAATCAATCCACCCGAAGCCGAGGTTTGGTATTGATTCGCATAACATTCCTGCACGGTAGACACGGGCGAGCCACCAGGTGCCACGGCACTGTAGAGGACGCCATTGGTAGGCCTTTGCTTATAGGGAACATAGAACCATCCATCACCATCTTGATGATGGAAGTAAGGTTTGACTGTCAACTTGGTTGCGTCGCCCAGTTTTTGAATCCAGTCAATGTGGGAAAATACTTCAGTGCTGCCAATCCCGCGTGTTCCACGGTAATTTTGATCGATGGCCGGATTACCCGTCCAATGATCAGTCAGCCCATCCGTACTGGAATTGGTTTCGAAGTTTGATTTATAGAACGGCGCACTGACGGCACGCAAAGCCACGGCATCATAATCATTGTCAGCCATCTTGTTGTAGCTGACCGTAGCACGCACACTCGACCCATTTCCCAGGTCTTTCAAGACGCGAATATCTGCATGATCACGCTTGCTACGACCGGACTGATCCCCTGGCCATGTTCTTACATACTCATGCGAAAAGTCACCATACGCACTAATCCCATTTTCAAATCGACCGGTATCGTATCGGACAAACTCTCTTTGATAACCATAATTACCGACCGATATTTCTGCATCACCGCCGCGTTCCCTGCTTGGATCACGCGTTCTGAAATCGATATATCCACCCAAGGCTTGATTGGAAGGCGTACCAAGATCGCCAGCGGTCTGGGAAACATCTACCCGTGTGATATTCGCTGTATCCAGTAAGCGATTAGGCATGGTTCCCCCATTCGACAAGGTTGAACCATTGGGAATGCCGTCTATCGATATACCGATCTGCTCCTTGTTGAATCCACGCATAGACAGTCGCATTGAAAAACTGCCGGTCAATGCATCACTTGAGCCAACCTGCAAACCCGGGACCCTGGTCAGCAATTTGAGTGGATCAAGACCAGCAGGTTGCTGCTGAATCGTTTCTTTATCAATGACACTATTCGCCCTGGCCTCGCCCTTGCCCAGCACTTTTCCTGTCACCTCGACAACGGTAACCGCCCCCTCCGCTGGCGTCGCAACGGCTTCTTGCGCACTGGCCGCACCGCCCCACTGAAACGCCACCACCGTACCTGCCGCAAACATTCCTATCCTACGATACATGATACCCCCGATTAATATGTAAAGTTTTCGATTCTTAAGCTGACTCAATTTGCATCTGAATTTCGACGGAAAGAAGAACAATGGATAACCGTTGAATTAATTTTATATTGGTATGTACCACTAATCAATAGAAAATGAAAAAATATTCCATTTTTCATATAAATTGTCTTTTAACCCGCATATTTAATGGTTTATATTAATTTTTTTAAAAAATAGACAATTGAAATCTCTTAACATTTTCATTGTAAATATTTTATATTGGTACGTACCTTTTAAATAAAACCATTTATTTACGCACCAAAAATGATCATATTAAGAAAGATTTCAAGGATGTCATTTTTATCTTCAGCAGGATTTTCAAAGTTGGTACGCTCCAATGTGCGAAAATCGTGCTCATTCCAAGGAAAATATGTTGATCAGTGCAAAAATATGTGAAAATTGGTATGCACCTTGAATACAGCCAATGCAACCAGACTCCAATAAACTCAAGTCAATACCTCAATTATTAAAAAGAAGAGCCACAACGGAGATCGTGGAAATGCAAGAGTGGAAGCGTTCATATCAGGAAGCGCTTTTATAGAAATAGAAAGGAATAGAGGAGATTATGCGTACCAAGAGACAAAGCAGCGATTCAATCCCCGCCAACCAGAATCCGGCTGACAAACCGTCTGCCCCCTTATATCGGCAACTGGCTGAAACTTTGCAACTGCATATGGAGTCCGGGAAGATTGCCCCAAATGAACCCTTGCCCGCAGAAAGAGATCTTGCGATCAGTTTTAAAGTCAGCCGGGATACCGTCAGAAAGGCGATACGCCTTTTGGAAGAACGTGGTGTCTTGTATAGTGACCACGGACGAGGCACTTTCGCGGCACCTGCGGCAGTACGCCAAATGTCCCGTTTTTTAGACAGCTTTTCGGAAGACACACTCAAACGAGGTGGCACGCCTGGTCAAAAAATCCTGTCCATGGAAAACGTAGCGGCCAATATGGCAATTGCCAGCCTTTTGCATGTGGAGGCACATGTCCCGCTATTACGCATCAAACGTTTGCGCTTGATGGATGACACGGTGGTAGGTTTGCAAGATTCCTATTTACATCTTCCACAAGGTGCACGGCTGGAGCGCAAAGAGCTGGAGCGGGCCGGCTCTCTTTATCGCCTGCTGATAGACAAGTTTTCTATCGAACCATCAGAAAGCCTTGAGAGCGTCGGCGCAATTGCCGCCTCCGCAGACGATGCCGCACTATTAGGTGTCGGGCCTGGCACTCCTCTGCTGGTGTGTGAGCGCGTCATGCTCTCGGACAGACGTGAACCCATTGAATATTGCGAAATGAAGTATGTGCCATCGTACCGCTACAAAACACGTATCAATAAATGGAGTAATGGCTAAGCGAATTCCCCTGTAGCGAGAGATAGCAGGGGCACAAAAAAGCTGGGCTGGATCACAAAGCAAGTCTGGCTTCCACCTGCGCTCTGGTCGGCAAAGCAGACCGTGCCCCTGTCTTCTCCAGCGCAAAGCTACCAGCGGCGCAAGCAAATCGCAAAGCTGCTGCCAATGACAAGCCGTCAAACAGGGCAACCAGAAATGCCCCATTAAAACAATCTCCCGCTCCAGTACTGTCAATTACGGTCGTATGAAATGCAGCCGCCTCAACCGCAAGGTCACCACTAACCGCCATTGCCCCGCGAGAACCACAGGTAACGACCAGTATCTGTTGCTTGGTATGAAGAATATCCTGCATAGCCCTCAACTGCGGCGCTTCTTCAAAAATACTCAGATAAGTCGCCTCATTCATGAATACGATGTCACACATCGCCATGAGCTTGCGCATATGCTCCCGGTCACTGATCATTGCCGCCTCTACATCAATGGCGACGATGACTCCAGCCTGGCGCGCCAGGCTTTGAACAGTTACAAATTCTTCCATGTCGTAGGGCATGGCATATAGCAACCGACTCTGTGTCAAGGCATGATAAAGAGGCGCTCCAATTTGCTCAGTTCCTGGCATTGGTGAATAAATCAGGGCTTTTTCACCACTGCTCTCCACCATGATAATAGCAAGTGAAGAGGCAGTATCTGGAACCTTCTTAAGTTGTTCAACGCTGACTCCGAACCGGGAAAATTCACGTGTCAAAAACACGCCTTCACTGTCATCACCGACTCTTCCATAGGCTTGCGTCATCAAGCCCAGATTGCTTGCTGCACAAGCGACATTCGCGACTGTTCCACCAGCAAATTGTCCAAGCCGACGGCCCAATACCTTCTCGTCAGCACCGGGGGCATGATTAACAGCAAAAACCAGGTCGACATTGGGGTCACCAAAAGCCAACATATCCCATCGACGAGGTGACGGCAATCCCATTTTCTCCAGCATTTAACTCTCCTTGCCTAAACTGAATTCACTGCGCTATTGGAAATGACATCAGCTCATTGACATACTGCCAGAACCGGTCCGCGCCTGTTACCCATACAACCTGGAGTCAACAAGTGATGTTGCACACAAACATCGACTGCTCGCATCAGCCATCACTTCACTTGCAAGCAGCTCATTTCCTTTTCAATAAGCAATGCTGAAACTCCACATTTTACTATATCACTCAATATTACAGTGGTATGTACCATTATTCAATAATCGCTAAAGAAAATGCCGATTTTTATGCAGCCGTATTCAATAATTTATGAATGTTTAAAATAAGAAATTAATCATTTTAAATCTAAATCTTAAAAAATTTGACAACTCATATATTGGTACGTACCATATTAAATAAATCAACCAATATTTTTCCAACATGTCCTCATCCAACTCAAAACCCGTCTTTCTGACATTTACAGGTGCAGATACAATAGATTTGATCCCCGAGATGCAAGCAATCTCAAGCCAATATTCAGTTGAATGGGGAATACTTATTGATCCGGCACGGGAAGGGGTTCCTCTGTTTCCGGATAAAAAAACCCGCCAGGCGATGCAAACAAGCGGTCTTCGGCTCTCTGCCCATGTTTGCGGTGAGCTGGCACAGGCAATTGCAGAGGGCAGCGATCCTGGCTTTGATTTCTCAGGATATTCTCGCGTACAGATTAACCATGGCCGCGCCGGAAGCAGTGAACAGGAAATTCAGAACTGTCATTTGTTTGGAGCACGTCATGGCGTACGCCCCGCGTTGCAGTCTCAAGGTGCATTTCCCAATGATGGCCGGGTAGATTGGTTATATGACGTCTCTTTTGGAAATGGAGTCAAACCCTCAATGTGGCCACAACTTCTACACGCTCATCCTTTTTGCGGATTTTCCGGGGGAATTGGCCCTGCATCGATCCAGGAAGTTTTGCAAGCACTTGTTATCGCGCCTGACACGCCATATTGGTTGGACATGGAATCGGGCGTACGTACAAATAATCAATTTGACACGTCTAAATGTCGCATGGTCTGCGAAATGACGTTTCAATTCCCGACTTGAACAAAGTGAACAGAAATTGGCCCATTTTGCCAGCACCACCGCCCCCTGTCGTAGAGGGTGAATCGCGACTCCTCAGTAATCCTGATGCAAGCATGCCCGTCCATGAGTCCAGTCCACTTCCAATCCCGATCAATTTACCCACAGCTCATAAACACCTCTTCTTGCCCCTCCCAAAAATATGCTCATATATTAATATAAGCCCCAACCGCAACTGACAATTGTTCTTTCCATAGAGGATGCAACTATCTAGATATTGCAATGCAAAAATAGTGCTTACAAATTAAGCATTTAAGCGATAGAATGCAAGACCATATACAAATGCTGCATTGCGTCAATATCTGATGCAACATGGCAATGTATATTGCATTACTTACCTACCCTTATCCACTCTGGAGAGTTTCATGTCTTTGCTTACTGAACAATTGTCATCTGCTGCCCAGAACCAGTTTGCGACACAAATCGCGGTTTTCCGGGCATTCTCGCAATCTGCATTTGGTGGACTGGAAAAACTGATTGCCCTGAATTTCAATTTGGCAAAACAGTCATTCGACAATGCAAATACTGTCACGCATGAACTGCTCGCCATCAAAGAGCCGCAAGAAATTCTGGCCTTTAGCCGTGCGCATAGTCAGCCACAGTTGGACAAAATTCTGTCCTATGGCCGCGAACTGGCAAGCATCACCAGCGATACGCGGGCAGAATTGTGGCAGGCTGTCAGTTCCCATGTGCCGGCCGCTGCGACCAGCACTGACAACACTGTTGCTGCACTGGTAGTAAAAACTACCCCCAAAAAACCAGCTGTGGCAAAACCTATCGCTGCTATCAAACAATTGCCTTTACTGGCGGAACCAGAAGCCAAGCCTGCATTCAAGGCAAAAACTGCCGGCAAGCCAGAAATAAAGCCGGTTGCAAAAGCGAGCGCCAAGAAAGCAGCTCCTATCAATATAAGCAAACCCGTAGCAGCGGCCAAGGTGCAACCAGCAGCGATAGAAAAAACAGCTGAAAAGAAAATCTCGAAAAAAGCTAGCCTGCCAAACAGCGCAAGCACGGCAGCAACACCTGCTACGACCACTGCGTCCCCGAAAAAAAGCGTCTCCAAACCGTCGGTAGCCCCTGTTGAAACAGCTCCCGCAGCAGTTGATGCCAGTTCTGCACCAGAGAAAAAATCTGCTGTGAAGTTTCCTTTCCCTGTCGTGCCAAAATCAAAAGCTGGCACACCCGCATTCCCGAATACCGCAACCCCGGCATACAAAGCAAAATCCAGTTCTGCGACCGGTGCCAAAAAGCGCGTACGTCAATAGAACTCATGTCATTAATAGGAACGAGCCCAGAACTCATTCCACGAAAAGACCGCTGTTGCGCTTAAGCACAACAGCGGTCTTTTTACACATACCTGCGGCAAAACCACATTTAGGTGGTATCGACGTTGAAATATGACAACATTCCGGCAACTGCGCAGTAAAATAAGGCATCAAACTTTGCGACAATAAAATGAAATTCCTTTCACTCGCAATTCTGGTGACGTTTTGGATGCTCAGCCCAGTTTTGGCTGCAGATGAAACTGTTACTGTCGCATGGCGTATCAAGCCGCCGCACCAGTATATTGAAAATGGAGTAGAAAAAGGAATCTTGCTGGAACGCGCCAAGCAGGTTTTTACCGTAGCACAAATCCCGCATCACTTTGTTGAAGAACCGGCCAAACGTATCTGGAGTAATTTTTCCAGTGGTAGTAAAAACTATTGTTCATTCGGTTGGTACAAGATCCCTGAACGTGAACAGCTGGTACAGTTTTCCGACATCTTTCATACTGACCCACCACACACCTTGTTAGTCAGCCCTGCGGCCATTAAGCAAGTGTCTGCACATCGCAGCCTTGCCAGCTTGATGGCTGATCGCAGCCTCACTCTGGGCGTGGTGGATGCTGTATCCTATGGGCCAGCACTGGACGCCATGATCAAATCCAGCAAAAACAAGGTAGAACGCAGCACCACCTTACCGATGATCATGGCACGTATGGTGGGTGCCAACCGCGCATCCTATATGCTGATTGATCGCGAAGACTGGGAATACCTGAAAGATAAAGAAGACAGTCTGCACCAGACCACGCAAATGGATTTGGCAGGCATGCCGGCAGGATTAAATCGCTATATCGTCTGTAGCAAAGACGTGCCGCCTGAACAGATGCAGAAGATCAATGCAGCAATACAGAAAGTATTTCGGAGCAAGAAATAGTACCAGCCGTCACCTCGCAAGGTGATGCGCTGGTATCAAAGCACTTCCCACTCATTTCTCAACAAGGCATACATCGCAATATCTTCATGCTTGCCACGACAGAAAATCGCACCGCGAGCAATGCCTTCTTTGGTGTAACCGCAATTAATGGCCACTTTTTCTGATGCGCGGTTACCCACACTCATGTGGATTTCGAGGCGGTTGATCAGCAGGGTTTTGAACAGGTAATCAGTCAACAGTTTCACTGCCTCGGTCATGACACCTTTGCCGTGCAGGTTTTTGACAAACAGGCCGTAGCCGATTTCCCTGGCATTGAAATAGGGTACGGTCTTGAAATGGAAGACGCGCCCGATAATCTTCTCATCATCGTCAATGATCAGAAACGTCTCGCACATATCCTTGGAACGCGACTCGTCCTCATATTTCTTTTCTGCGACGCCCGGCAACATGATATCCAGCGGTAAATAATCGCCCTTGGCATCCGGATGATTCATCAAATCAAGCAGTGTTGCCACATCTTCTTTTCTGACATGGCGCAGGTAAAAACAGCTTCCTTTAATCATGCATATGCTCCTCTGCAAGTATCCAAAGAGATTGAAGCCATCCATGCGAATGTCCTGTATGGTAGCCAATGAACAAGTATGGACATGCAATCAAGGCAAGAGTTCCCCACCAGAATTCCTGCGACTTACATTTCCAGCAGGCGCCTTTGCCGCTCTTTTTCTTCCAGGATGGCAGATTCGATTTCTTCCAGCACGGCACCCACGTCAACCGGGCGCTTGTCGATTGCAACCTTGCCTGTCAACACGGCTTCAGGTGTCAGTAAGCCAGCGACATACAGCTTCCAGATTTCCTTGCCATATTGGGTGCCCAGCAGTTCAGGAGCAAACTGACCGAAATAAGTCGCCAGATTGCGTACATCACGTTCCAGCAAGACGGCAGCCTCGGTATTGCTGGCAGCATCAATCGCCTGCGGCAAGTCAATAATGACCGGGCCTTCGGCATCGACCAGAATATTGAATTCAGACAAATCCCCATGTATCACGCCGGCGCACAGCATCAGCACGACCTGATGCAGCAACTGGGCGTGATAATCCAGCGCCAATGCCGGTGACAGTTCTATGTCATTCAGACGTGGTGCGGCATTGCCATCGGCATCGGTGACCAGGTCCATCAGCAGCACGCCTTCAAAACAGATATATGGCCGTGGCACCTTGACGCCAGCGGCTGCCAGTTTGTACAGGGCATCCACTTCGGCGTTCTGCCAGACTTCTTCCTGCATCTTGCGACCATAGCGTGTACCTTTTTCCATGGCGCGCGCCTGACGGCTGTTTTTGACCTTGCGTCCTTCCTGATACGAAGCGGCATTCTTGAAACTGCGCTGGCTGGCTTCTTTATAGACCTTGGCACAACGAATTTCTTCGCCGCAGCGAACTACATACACGGTCGCTTCTTTTCCGCTCATGAGCTGGCGCATGACTTCATCGAGCAAGCCCTCTTCCTGCAAGGGCTGCAGTCGTTTTGGTGTTTTCATTCTTGGGGGCCGCTCACGCCTTGCGTGGCTTGCCGCCAGTTTTCACCAATTTGACTGGTGCATGTCCACGCGACTTGTTGCGCATGTCGTAGATTGCCTTGGCGTCCAGCTCTGCCCTTTCTTGCGTACGCATGGCGGGAATATCGTCATGCAGGGTAAAAAAGTCGGCCGCCTGGGCACGCATCACGTGCTTGATGGCTTCATCATCGCTGAGATCAAATCGTTCAGTCATTAAAGTGGTGACTTCATCCAGATATTCTTCATAGGTCATCATCGTATTTTTTCCTGTCTGTTATGAAGTGCTTGGCGTTAACGCATCAAATGGATATAAAAAAGGGTACAAAAATAGCCAAAAAGATACATAAGCTGTGCCAAATACACAATCATTGCGTTTGGCACAATTGTATTTGGGCTGTGCCGACTCCAGCTTCATCAATAAAGTCTGCACAAAGGAGAAGTATTGTACACGTGCTGCCTGCTCACAACGGTAAGCTGTGAAATCTCGGCTACAATGCCGCCTTTCAGGAAATATCCAACAAGAGTTACGTATGAGCATAGTCATCCATGAGGCGCTGCGCGCCTATATCGATCCCCTGACAGAGCACGAATTCGCCGCGCTCGAGCGCAGCATCCTCACAGAAGGTTGCCGCGATGCACTGGTGTGCTGGGGCGACATCCTGATCGATGGCCATAATCGCTACGCCATCTGCCAGCGCCATGATCTGCCCTACAAAACCGTACAAAATGATAATTTTAGCAATATTGAAGATGTACAACTGTGGATGATAGACAACCATCTGGCACGCCGCAGTGTTTCTGACTTCCAGCGTGGCATGTTGGCTCTGCGCAAGAAAGAAATCGTCACCAACCGCATGAAGGCACAGGAAGAACAGCCAGCGCCGGATACGCCGGAAAGCGAAGTCGCAGTCCCAGTCATCAAGCCCACCCAAAGCCGCCAGGAAATCGCCAGGGTTGCCGGCATCAGCAGCAATGCCGTGGTGCAGATAGAAAAGATACAAAGGGCAGCCGCGCCAGAACTGGTGCAGGCAGTACGTGATGGTACTATTTCCATCAGCGCAGCTGCTGCCATTGCCTCTTTGCCCAGCGATGAACAGGTCGCCGCTGTAGCAGGTGGCCGCAAGGAACTGCAACAGGCAGCAAGACAAATCAGGGAAAAGGCTCGCGAACACAAAGCGCCCCCCAAAGTCAGCGAAGCTGCCGCCGCTGCTGCCAACGTCACTGCAGATCATCAAACCGCCAGGGTACAGACCCAGGATGAAGTCAGTGCCCTGCGCCAGCAAGTACAGAGCCTGCAAATGGAAAATAGTGAATTGCAACGCCAGATCGCTGCCCTGAAAGAACAACTGGCTGCTTGATCATCAGTAAAGCCAGCAAGTAGCAACCGCACAAAACCGTGGGTATGGGTATAAATATGGGAATGGCAAAAAAGCGCGCAAGTTTGTCCAGCCTGTTTTTGAACAAGCCATCCGGGGCCGAACTGGATCATATGCGTCGCCTGGAAGCCTTGCAGCAAGCGCATCAGGGCCGACCTTTTTATGTCGATGACGACAATTTGCGTATGATGTACCTTAACCCCAAATGCATGCAGAGCGTCATGAAACTGGATGCACCAGACGAATTGGTCTGTGCCTATTCGCGCGCCGTCATGGGATTTTTGCTGTTTCATCCCAAACCTTCGCATATTTTGCTGATAGGTTTGGGTGGTGGTTCCCTCGTCAAATACTGTTATCACCATCTGCCCGATTGCCGCATCACTGTGCTGGAAATCAATGCTGACGTGATCGCCATGCGCGAGCGGTTCATGTTGCCGGCAGACGACGAACGCCTGCATATCATTCACTGCGATGCCATCAGCCATTTGCAGGAACATGCCTATAAAGCCGATGTCATCCTGCTGGATGCCTATGATGAGGACGGTCTGGTGGTCGCGCTCAACACGGCAGAATTTTATGCCACCTGCCAGCGTCAGTTGACTGCCGACGGCATCCTTGTTGCCAATGTCTGGGGCAAACCCAGCGCACTGGCCGGCATGCTGAGCCGCCTGCGCCACGTATTTAATCGCCAGGTCTGGTGGAGCCGCTCTGAAGACAGCTACAACCTCATCGTCTTTGCAGTCAAGGGTAATACCACACCCATACCGATGGAAGCCGACAAACATCCCCCTCTGCAACTGGAGCAACTGGCAGCGCGCCTGATCTGTCTTGATCCCCGCACCTCATTTAAGCAACCAGAAGAAGAATTGCATGCACTCAAACAAAGTCTCGGCAGCATCATGGTGGCAGATGACAAAGTACCCCAAACCTATGCAGGTTGGAAAAAGTTGGTAACACAGCAGCAACTGTAAGTTAATCGAAGCTTTTTCGACTAATCTGAAGCTTAGTCATAAGGAGCACCCGTGAAACCCCTATTCCTGATCAGTTTGCTTGCCTGCGTTACCAGCAACCCCTTGCTAGCCGCCGACATCTGCAGCAAAACCAGCCCCAGTCACACCGTCGCCCTGCTGGAACTGTATACCTCCGAAGGTTGCGACAGTTGCCCGCCTGCCGATAAAACCATCAGTCGCCTGTACCAAAGCACGGGACTGAACAGTGATCAGGTGATACCAGTATCCCTGCATGTGGATTACTGGGATTATTTGGGCTGGAAAGATATCTTTGCCAAACAGCTCTTCACTGAAAGGCAACATAGTCTGGCAGACCTGGCAGGCAGCCGTTCAGTCTATACGCCGGAAATTTTTCTGGCAGGAAAGGAAGTGCACAGTTGGCGCAATGGTCTGACTGACGGCATCAAGCGCATCAATCAAAAACCGGCGACCGCCAAACTGCGCCTGGGTATAGAAAAACTGGCCGACAATACACTGTATGTCAATCTGCAAGGTAATAGCATGCAGGACGCCAGCCTTTACTTCAGTCTGGTTGAACAGGGCCTGGTCAGCAAGATACAGGCAGGTGAAAACCGAGGTGCCACCTTGCAGCATGACTACGTTGCCAGAGAATGGGGTGAAGCCTACAAGCTAAGCGCAGGCAAGGCCGCAAGCTATGCTGCCCAACTGGGCATACCTGCCAGCGCCAAACGTAAAAACCTGTCCTTACTGGCATTTGCGCAAGACAGGCAAGGCAACATCTTGCAGGCAGTCAGTCTGCCATTGTGCGAAAGCCTGCAATAGCTTTAAAACTGCTTCACACCGTTTTATGAGGGCTTGGCGACAAATTTACCTGCATTGGTCTTAGGTTTAAGGCAAGCAGGTGACAGATAGTTTAGACTTTCTTCATTCGCAGTTGTTGCCATCTATCTTGCCAGGAGCCAAGCAAATGAATCTGCTAGTCGCCTTTTTACACCACCTCGCCGCATTCGCCCTGGTCAGTTCACTGGTCGCAGAAATGATGTTGATACGCCAGCCTTTAAGCCTGTCATCTGCAAAAAGCCTGCGTATTCTCGATGGTATCTATGGCGTAAGTGCCATGCTCATCCTGGTCATGGGCATATTGCGCGTCATCTATTTTGAGAAAGGTGCTGCTTATTATCTGCACAATCATGCCTTCATGCTCAAGATGACTGCCTTTATCGCCGTCGGTTTGCTATCCATCTATCCAACCATGATCTTCCTGCGCTGGGCCCCTGCATTGAAGCAAAATCAGTTACCGCTGATAAGCCCGGCACAGGTCAAGAATATACGCAGGGTTTTGCATCTGGAATTGGCAGGTGTCGTCGTCATTATTCTGGGTGCAGTGCTGATGGCGAAAGGTGCTGGTTTTACGGGCTGACAATGTAGAGATACAAAATCTACCTTCCGTGCGTTCATATTTGCTGCAGAAACGAGCAACAGCAATTGCCAGCCAGTTGTTTTAAACCAAATTGTATGGAAGAAAAGTTGTATAACTGACTGAATTCTGGCAAGCTTTCCCAAAAGACATGTGGCTTCCAACAATCGCATGCCTTCAAAAACGAGATGATGTCGCCCTGGTTGGCATCACGGCTTTTCAGGACTTCGCCATGTACGATGAAAATGACTTCTTTGCAGTATCCAAGTTCTTGAAACTGGGCATCAAAATCACGTTCAGAAATCCCATGGGTCAAAATCCATCGTTTCAAAGCAGCTTCCCTACCCCCAAGGGTACCACCGTTACCCTGGATGAAAAAAGCCTGTATGACGTTGAACGCAAATTACGCGCTTTGATAGGCAGCGATGTACCTGTCAAAACCAAAGTAGCCCCGTTTGTCTATCTGGGTACGAATTTTCGTGGTTTGCTGTACTGCACCAAAGGTTCCAATGAATATATCGTGCAGGAAACCCATGATCTGTTTGGTACGGAATCCAAGCGCATCGTGCGCACTGCTGAGCATTTCATTCAGTTACTGAGCTAAAAAACCAGGCAGTGGCAAAACAGGCTGACAACACGCCTCGTCAACCAACAAAGCCCTTCTCTCAAGCGCCAATTACCGACAATTTGCGCCATTCGCCGACTTGGACGCGACAAACACGCCCCCCTTGCGTATCTTGACTTCACCGGACAAAACAATGGTCGACAGCATTCGCCAGGTCCGCAACGAGTTAAAGAAAGGAAGTCGTATGACGAATGAAATGAACAATCAAAATATCAGCAAAGGTAATTTCTTCTTTGGACTGACACTGATCGTTGCCGGTTGTGTGTTCCTGCTGGATCATATGGACATCCTCAATGCCATGGACTACTGGTTTCTGTTACCAGCCATGATAGCCATAAGCGGTCTGGTTGACGTCATCAGCCCAGGTAAACCCCAGCATATTGCCAAAGGCTGCTTCAATCTGGTATTCGCATTCTGGCTATACGTATCGATAGAACATATGTGGGGCTGGAGTTTTTATACCAGTTGGCCACTGCTGCTGATCGCCTTTGGATTGCAGCATTTCATTGGTGGCTTGCTGGCTGCACGCAAATAAAAAGACATTTTAACTAAGGACTATCATCATGAACAACAATAACGCGCAGGGACGCATTTTGGTTGGTGCCATACTCTTGATTTTTGGCACGCTGGCCTTGCTGGACAATCTGGATATTTTCCACACCCGCGACATTTTCCACTTCTGGCCCATGGTATTCATCATCGTCGGCGTATTGAAAATTTCAAAAAGCGACAGTACCGCAGGGTATATTATTGGCGGTGGCTTCATCGTTCTGGGTAGCATGCTGACATTGCAGTACATGGGCATCATTCACTTCCGCATGCGTGACTTGTGGCCAGTCTTTCTGATCTTCGCTGGCCTGATGGTAATCTTCAAAGGTAAACTGGGTGATAAGGATCTCTACCGCAATGGAGAGGTGAATCAGGATTCTGTATGCAATATCGTCGCGGTCATGAGTGGTAACAAGTTGCAAAACAGCTCGCAAGATTTCAAAGGTGGTGAAATCAATGCCGTCATGGGTGGTGTCGAGCTGGATTTGCGTCAGGCGTCCATACAGTCGGAAGCAACCCTGAATGTCTTCGCCATGTGGGGTGGCATAGTACTGAAAGTGCCGAATGACTGGACAATCATCAGCCATGGCTCGCCGATACTGGGTGGCTTTGACGACAAAACCGTACCGCCTATGCTGAATGCGAAAAAATTGTATATCAAAGGCTATGCCGTCATGGGTGGCGTCGAAATCAAAAACTGAAGCGTATAGACTTGCATGCATCCCATATTGTCAGATTTCCGTCGCTTCCTGCTATATATCGTCGCCTGCCTGCTGATGGGTGTCGGTATTGCCAGGTTGCTGGTGGTGGCGGAGCTGACAAATATGTCCTACGCACTGCTGTTTTCCTTGCCGCTGGCCTTGATCAACGGCTTTCTGGCTTCATCCGCCTATTTTGTCTGCCGCTCTCTACCCATTGCACATCGAAGGATGGTGACTGCCGTGCTGGTATTTGGCAGCGCATCACTGGTTTCCGGATTGAGTTGGCTGGGCATCAGCCATGGTTGGAACATGGTAGTGTTCTTCCTGCTGGAAGATGGGGCTGAGCTTCAAATAACACCCCATCTGTCGGCACTGTTTTTCCTGGCTGGATTTGCCTTGTATATGCTGGCCCTGTTGGCCTTCGATCTGTATATCGCCTTTAACAATATGCGTGAGGCAGATCAGCGTGAGGCTGCATCACGCCTGCTGGCAAGGGACGCCGAACTACAAGTTCTGCGCTCGCAGATAGACCCGCATTTTCTTTTCAACAGCCTCAATTCCATCAGTGCACTGACAGCGATTGATCCAGCCAGCGCCCGCACCATGACGATAGCACTGGCCGATTTTTTTCGCCAGACTCTGTCGATTGCTGAAAAAGAAAAGATCAGCCTGAATGACGAATTGCGTTTGTGTGAAAATTTCCTGGCGGTGGAAAAAATCCGTTTCGGCAAAAAACTGGGAAACACATTTGAGATCAGCGCCGATGCAGGACAGGCTTTGATACCGCCAATGATTTTACAGCCCTTGCTGGAAAACGCCATCAAGCATGGCATACGCAACCTGCCACAAGGCGGTGTCATCACTCTCACCATTTTCAGGCGTGATCAATGGCTGCATATCTCGGTAAAAAACCCGGTCAGCAGTGAAGTCAGCAACAGCAAAGGTAATAACCTGGGTCTGCAAAATTTGCGTCAGCGTTTCGCCGCCATCTATGGCGAACAGGCACGTGTCACCTGGCAGCAAACAGAGAATGAATTTTTACTTGAAATGGCTTTGCCATATGAACAGGACAGACAGGCATGAATAAACGCTTACGGGTATTGATCGTGGATGACGAAGAGCTGGCACGCCGACTGTCAATCGAATACCTGCGTTCACATACTGACATAGAGATCGTTGGCGAATGTGAAACGGGCGTGGAAGCCGTGGACGCCATCAGCAGGCTGGACCCGGAGCTGATTCTGCTAGACATACAGATGCCGCAATTATCCGGCCTGGAAGTGCTGGAAGTGACCGGCAGGCGCAGCGGTGTCATCTTCACCACGGCCTATGACCAGTACGCGCTGAAAGCCTTTGATTTACATGCTGTCGATTACTTGCTGAAACCTTTTTCCCAGCAACGCTTCGACGAAGCACTGGCAAAGGCGCGCAAATTGCTGGTCCAGGAAAGCACTGAAAAGTTGGATAAACTGGTAGCACAACAAGGTAATCAACTGCAACGCCTGTTGATACGTGACCGTGGCCAGGTACATCATGTGCCGCTGGACAGCATAGAATATGTGGAGGCGCAGGACGATTACATCATCATCCATGCCGTGCAAAAATCATACATGAAAACCCAGAGCCTGTCAGAACTGGAAGCGCAACTGGATACCAGCAAATTCGTGCGCATACATCGTTCTTTTTTATTGCATATCACTGCGCTCAACAACATAGAGCGTGCCAGCAAAGACAGCCACGTAGCGATACTCAAATCCGGGGTGCAGATTCCGATCAGCCGCGCCGGGCATGAACGTATCAGGGCCTGCCTGGAAAGCCGGGGCTAGCCGAAAGCGTATTTTCAGTTGATGGCCTTCAAGACCAGAGCCAGCTCCGTCCGGGTAGCTTGCATCAGTTCATCAATATTTTCCGGAGTGATATTCAAGAGTTTGAAGCTAGCCGGAACCTTGTTCCAGTCCAGTTCAGCAATGGTCTCGTTGACGAAATGGGCATCAAGAAAATCAGCCACTGCCACCACATCAATCAAACCAACTTTATGGTTAGCGCCAGGATGATGGTCGCGATGATCCATGACGGCTATGCGTATATCTTCAGAAATTTCCCAATCTTCCAGTATTGCCGAACCGATGCTGGCATGCCAATGATCAATCAGTTCCCACAGCGTTTGCTCGGATGTGAACAAGTTCTGGTAATGATTGGCGCGATTCAATATGTAAAACTTGCCTATATCATGTAACAGGCCAGCCAACATGGCTTTGTCTGCACTTAGCCGCGTAAAGGTTCTGGCGATCACCATGGACAGGGCTGCCACTCGCAGGCTGCGTCGCCATAAGCCATCCATCTGGGTTGACAGGCTACCGTTGTACTTATTTTCAGCCAGTTGCTTCATGCCAATGGAAATGGCTATATTGCGCACAGCAGAAAACCCTAACATTACGGTAGCAGCCCGCAGGTCGGCAACCTTTTTACCCTGAGGGTTAAATGCGGCAGAATTGCTCATATGCAAAATTTTTGCTGACAAGACCGGCTCAGTACCAATAATCCGCGCCACCATGTCAGTGGAGATATCCGCCTGGCTCAATGCCTTGCGAATCTTCATGGTCGCACCCAGTGAAGTCGGAAATACCAGTTTTTTTGCAGACAGTTCTGCAGTAAACGCTTCCAAAAACGCAAATTCGGTATTTTTTTGATCTGTCATGATGGCAATCGAAATGCAGGCGATTTTTTATTGTACCTTGGGAAACCCTTTTTCATGTAGACAGGACAATAACAGCTGACTTGATTTATCAATTGTTGCCACTCATTGCCACTCATTGCCACTTACTGCCACTGAATGCCATTTAGGACCCGATTCAGGCGTTTCGTCGCATACCTGCTGCACAGGCAAGGTTGGCAATGTATTCTGCACTTATCGGCACTGCCAGGTGTCAACAAATCCCGATCAAAAACACCAGAGACGAGTGAGCCGCCATGAAATTTGCCAATACCGAACAGTTGATGATTTTCTTGCGCCAAAGCGCGCATGAGTTTTTTTATCTTTGTCGGAAAGTATTCGCAGTGCTGATGGGCCTGCCACTGCCACACCTGCTACTGATCTGTGTGGCAGTCGCCATTGCCCTGACCATATTGCCCCTGGCTTTGAGTCTCTTTATTACCTTCCTGATCTTCAAAGTGCTCATTCTCTTGCTGGTTGTCAGCCTGAAAAAAAACCGACAACAGCCCAAACAGATAGCGCATGTTAACCTAAAGCAAGAACCCTGATTTATAAGGAGGTGGCCGCCCTCGCAGCCTGCTCATACAACCCGGACAAGACACGCAGAAAACGCGCCAGCTCGCTCAGCTCAAAACTTTCTGTGCCATCACCGGTCAGTGCAGATACCAGTACCTGTTCACGCACGGCGGAATAACGCTGACAAACATCGCGACCGGCTTCATTGGTGGAATACAGTATTTCTTTACCACGCTTTTCTGTCTGCACCAGTGACAGCGCCTGCAATTTCTTCAGAGAATAATTGACGATGTGGGTATCTTCAATATTGAGGATGAAGGCAATGTCAGCCAGTTTCTTTTCCCGGGCCCGGTGGTTGATGTGGTGCAGAACCAATACATCGGTAATGGTCATGTCTTTCATGCCGACAGCAGCCATACACCTGACCGCCCAACGATTGAACGCATTGCTGGCGATGATCATGCCAAATTCAAATTCGCTCAATTCCGCACTCCGGCCTTCCGCCAGGTGAGAAGAAGAAACAATCGGCACTCTGGGTGTTGCTGGTGGACTCAGGCTGGTTTTTTTTGCAGGTTTTGTAGTGGACATAATGATTCTTCAAGTTATAAATTGATAAAAAGATGGCTACATTCGTCCTTTAATTTTAACTTTTTTAAGAAAATTAGCAGCTAATTTCTATCAATTTATCAATAAATAATCAGTAATCTATCTTTTTCCTCACACATTTTCTGCTGAAACAGCCAAAAATCAGGATATAGCCAACCTGGTTCTGCTATGCGTCAGCACCGGCATGGCTTGCCGGGATTTTTCCAGTTTGAAAACTGCGACGGTATCCACCAGTATTTCGGCTTCTTCCTGCATGCTTTTGGCAGCGGCGGCGGCCTGTTCCACCAACGCTGCGTTTTGCTGTGTCATCTCATCCATCATGCTGATGGCCTGGTTGACCTGCAAAATGCCGGTATTCTGTTCACGGCTGGCCGAGCTGATTTCGCTGACGATATTGGCCACATGCTGCACAGATGTTACGATATCCTGCATAGTGGCGCTGGCTTCACTTACCAATTTGCCGCCAGCATCCACCTGGCCCACCGAATCGACGATCAGGGTTTTGATTTCTTTCGCTGCACTGGCTGATCTTTGCGACAGATTGCGCACTTCTGCTGCCACCACGGCAAAACCCCTGCCATTTTCCCCGGCGCGGGCGGCCTCGACTGCCGCATTCAGGGCCAGGATATTGGTTTGAAATGCAATACCATCAATCACACCGATAATGTCAACAATCTTGTTGGAACTGGATTTGATCGCCCCCATGGTCTGCTCCACCTGCTGTATGACCTTGCCGCCCTTGCCTGCATGCTGGAAAGCCTTGTCAGCCAGCTGGTGCGCCTGGGCAGCATTTTCTGCATTCTGCCCCACGGTAGCGGTAAGCTGTTCCATCGAGGCCGCCGTTTCCTGTAAGCCCGATGCCTGCTGCTCAGTACGGTTGGATAGGTCCAGATTGCCATTCGCTATTTCACGCGAAGCAGAGCCGATTTTTTCTGAACTCTGCCTGACCTGCCCCACTGTACTGATCAGACTTTGGCTCATCTGATTCAGCGACGCTAACAGTTTTCCTGTTTCGTCATTGGTTCTGACTTCAATTTCTGCCCGCAAATCACCTCCAGCGACTGATTCCGCCACCAGGATGGCGGCATTCAGTGATGACGTAATCGTCCGCGTGGTGACGACGGCAATCAGTATCGCCACCACCCCGGCAATAGCCAGCAAGATGATCATCAGCACTTGTGCTGCACCGGATACGCTTGCCGCATCACTGCCACTGCGTTCCATCAATCCTGCTTGCCAGGCTACCAGTTGGTCCAGTGCTGAAAAATATTGATCCTGCAAGGGAGCAATTTCAGGCAACACCAGATCTTTGGCTTGCTCCGCTTCATTCTCGGCAACCAGTTTCAGAAATTTTTCCAGCACAGGTTGATAGCGCTGCTTTGCTGCCAGCACTGCCTGCAAGCGTTTTTTTTCTTCATCAGAATTGGCCAGTTTGCCAAACTTTTCCAGATCAAGGTCAATCTGTTTAGCCGCCTTGTCTATGGCAGATTGTTCCAGCTTTCTTTCGTCCAGGGTGGATAGCAGCAAAAGGCTTCTCAGACTGCGGGCGATGTGATCCAGGTCAGATTTGACGTGGTTAGCAACCGCCGTTTTTGGATAGACTTCCTTGACCACCAGATTCACACCCTGGTTGACACGCCCCAGTTGCGTGAATCCGGTCACCGTCAGTGCCAGCATCAACAAAATTACAACACCAAAACCCAGACCCAGTCTATGACCTATCTTCCAATTTTTGATGTATTTGTTCAGCATGGCGAGTCCTCAAAGGTGTAATCAAAAACAAAACTCATGTCTTCACCAAAATCGCAGGCAAAGCGGGGCCCTGGCAAGTGCCCAGCCTTGCCTATTGGTTTGCCCGCTATTTTTTGCGCGATGTCAGACGATCAGACGCCCAGATAGGCTTTCTTGACATCTTCATTGTTCAGCAGTTCTTGCCCTGTTCCCTGCATGACGATACGACCTGTCTGTATTACATAACCATGATGGGCAATCGCCAGTGCCTTGTGCAAATTTTGTTCTACCAGCAGTATCGACATACCCTGTTCATTGATCAGTTGTATGGTGTCGAGTACCTTGGTGACGAACTTGGGAGCGATCCCCCAGGAAGGCTCATCCAGCAACAGCAATTTGGGCTTTGCCATCAGGCCACGGGCAATCGCCAGCATCTGCTGTTCGCCACCGCTCATAGTCCCGGCCAGTTGATAGCGCCGCTCCTTCAGGATAGGAAACAGCGTGTACATAGTGTCTATGGACTCGGCCACTTCATCATCGTCGCGGCGCGTGTACGCTCCCAGTTGCAGGTTTCTTTCCACCGTCAGGCGGGCGAATATACGCCGCCCTTCCGGTACCAGCGACAGACCCAGACCTACCCGTTTGCTGGCAGGTATTTTTTCCAATGGCTTGCCGTCAAAAATTATTTGACCGGCATCGGCTGCATTCAAACCGGCGATGGCCCGCAAAGTGGTGGACTTGCCATTACCGTTACCGCCGACCAGGGCAACGATCTTGCCCTTCTCGACATCGATATCGACTTTCGACAAGGCCAGCACGCCGTCATAACTGACTCTCAGATTTCTTACTTGCAGCATCATTCATCTCCCAGATAAGCCGCGATCACTTTGGGATCGTTAGATACTTGTTCAGGACTGCCTTCGGCTATTTTCTTGCCGTAATCAAGCACAACTATTGCATCGGCAATCGGCATGATGCCTTCCAGCACGTGTTCAACGATCAGGCAGGAAATACCTTCTTCACGGATATTCAAGACCACATCCACAGTCTCTTTGACTTCGGTCGGGTTCAGGCCCGCCATCACTTCATCCATCAGCAACAAGCGTGGCCTGACTGCCAGTGCACGTGCCACAGCCAGACGCCGCTGCTCACTGATGGTCATGCTGCCAGCCGGCTTGTCTTTAAACTGTCCAAGATTAACAAAGTTCAGCAGTTTCGCGGCACTTTGTCTGGCGTCAGCCACATTCTTATTGATCAGGAATGCGCCAACCATGACGTTTTCCAGCGCTGTCATACTGGTGAAGGTTCGCGCCACCTGGAAGGTCCTGCCTATGCCAGCTCGCGCACATTGCTCTGGGCTCATACCGGATACCTTGATGTCATTCATCCAGATTTCACCGGTAGTCGGCGGTGCATAGCCGGCGATGCAGTTAAACATGGTGGTCTTGCCAGCGCCGTTCGGGCCTATCAGACCAACGATCTTGCCAGCGCCGACTTCAAACGACACATCCTGATTGGCGGTAATACCGCCGAAGCGTTTGCTGACACTTTCTACTCGTAATAAGCTCATGCTGCCTCCTTGCTGCCTTGTGCATCCTGGGTGTCTTGTACGTCCCGTACCTGTTGTGCCTTGACCGCTTTTCTACGGGCAAAAAATTGCTTAATCCAACCCATCACACCTGTCGGATAGTAGACAGCAATCACCACGATCAATGCAGCATAAATCACCAGATCAGTACCACGGCCAGAGCCGCCGAACAGGGCACGTGTTCCCTCTTCAATGAAGGTCAGTACGCCTGCACCGATTACCGGTCCCAGCAAAGTGCCAACTCCGCCCAATATCGATACCAGTGCCATCTTGATTGACAGTCCGGTGTGCAGAACTGAACCCGGATCGATATACAATTCCTTCTGCGCATACAGGCTGCCACCGATGGCGGTAAAAAAACTGCTGACGGCAAAAGCAATCTGTTTATATCGACTCAGATTAATGCCCAGGCTGCGCGCCGCATCCGGTTCATCCTTGATAGCACGAAAGTAGTAGCCAAGATAACTGTGTTCTATCCAATAATTCACCGCCAAGGTCAGCAACAAGAGCCCAAGGGCGATGTAATAATAGGGTTCCTTGTCAGTGAAAATCATGCTGGCCCAGCCTTGTTGATCCATGGGTATGGTCAGCCCCACGGCACCACCTGCATATTCCCAGTTGGTGAAAATGATCTGGATAATTTCAGCAACGGCAATGGTCGCCATGCCAAAATAATGCCCGTTCAGGCGAAAGCATGACCAGCCTATGATCAGGCTAATCAGTGCCGCCAGTACGCCGCCACATAACATCGCCAGCCATGCGTTCATACCCCATTGAGTCAGCAGCAGTGTTGATGTGTAAGCGCCCAGTCCATAAAAGGCGACGTGCCCTAACGATACCTGACCGGCATAACCACCGACGATATTCCAGGCGACGCCCAACTGCGCCGCCATCAGGATTAATATCGCCAGATTCTGATGTGACGGGTCTTTGACGATGACGGGTACCAGCAAAGCACAAATCACACATAGCGATAACAGTATGTATTTAACCGAGGATTTCCCATGGGAATCAGGTGCCAGCAATTCATGCGCCGATGTCACGGTTTTCTCTTGTATGTTCATATTTTCACCTTATTTCTTGCCTTATTTTTCACCTTACTGCTTACCCATCAGCCCTTGCGGGCGGAACATCAGCACCGCCAGAAACAATCCAAGCACCAGCGCCAGCTTGTATTGCGGCCCAATCAGGAAACCACCCATGACTTCGATGACGCCGACAATGATCCCTGCAAGCAAGGCCCCGATGACGCTGCCGAAACCACCCAGGTTGACCACCACAAAAGCAATCAGGATGAAGTTCGCCCCCACTTCAGGGAAGATGGGAAAGAAGGTCGATAACAAAGCACCTGCCACACCTGCACATGCAGCCCCGATGCCCCAGGCCATGGCAAACATTTTTTGTGAATCGATACCCATCAGTTGAGCCGCTTCTTTATCAGCAGCAGTAGCTTCCAGCGCTGCCCCGGCACGGGTTTTGGTCAGGAACAGGTAAATCCCCATAGTCACCAGGATGGCACCAACGCCTGCCGTCACCTGGGGCATACCCACCTGTATACCGAATATCTGAACCGCACCAGATACCACAGAATGATCGACTGTTCTGAAATCTGGCTTCCAGAAAAATTGCGCCAGACCACGGAACAACATCATCAGACCAAAGGTCGTAAAAATCTGCGACAGCATGGGTGCATTGGTGATTTTTCTGATGATGAGCTTGTACAGAATTACGCCAAGCGCAAACAAAAACAATGCTGTTAATGGCAGAGTAAATATGGGGTCCAGTGCAAACAGCGAGTACATCCAGAAACTGGAATACATGCCGAACATTAAAAATTCACCATGAGAAAAATTGACGATATCCATAACGCCAAAGATCAGCGTCAAACCAATCGCGACCAGCGCATAGATCAATCCAATCAAGATCCCTGACGCCAGGGTTTGAATAATAATTTCAAGGGACATAAGTTCTCCTCGTACTTCCTATATATGTAAAACCGACGTCAGGTATTCGTCAGACAATTTACCGAGTATCTTTTTTCTTACCCGACCAGAGCCGGGTAAGTATGTTTCATGTCTTATTTACGTTTTACTTGCGTTGATCCCACTTAGGCATAGGCCAAACAACGTCTTTGGTTGCCAGATCAAAAGGCCAGACCGTGTTGTATTTGCCGTCAATGATCTGTACCAGAATGCCGGAACCCAAAACGTTTTGACCATGTTCATCAAACTTCACACCTTTCCACGGCATGATCAGTTTGTTGGCAGGGATATTGGTTTCAGTCAGCGCTTTGCGAATCGCTTCTGGTTCGGTAGAACCGGCACGGTTGATCGCGTCGACCAGCGTCATCAGGCCAGTAAAGGTACGGGAAGAATTACCGGTAAAATCAGCCTTGTATTTACTGTTATATAAATCATTGACTTGCTTGATCAACGGATTATTCTTGGCCAGATCAGGTGACCAGACTTCGCGGGTGATAACGTAGTCAGCATCCTTGCCCAGCGTGCGACGGAATTCAGTATCGGTAAATCCGGCGTTATTCGCCAGGATCATGTCAGGTGAAAAACCCAATTCCTTATAGGTTTTCATCGACATGATGGCGTCACCCAGATAAGAAGACTGCATCACCACTTGCGGGCTGGATGATTTCAATTGCTGTACTTCAGAAGTCAGTTGTGTGCTTTTCGCTGGATAAACGATGGTCTTCACCAGGTTGTAGCCTTTTTCTGCCGCCAATTTGGTTTCCAGCTTGGTGGTTTCATTACCCCACAAAGTGTTTTCATTAAAGGTCGCCAATTGCTTGACCTTGATGCCTTTTTTTGCCTCCAGTTCTTTAAAGAAATCAAAGAAATTATGGACGAACAAATCATCATGCGCCGTAGTACGGAAGAACCATTTGAAGCCGCGCTGTGTCAACGTGGAAGAAGAAGACTCAGGATTAACATAAGGAATCTTGTATTTTTCTGCGACCTGACTGGAGGTTGCCGTCACGTTACTGAAGTAGGCACCGACAATGGCCACCACTTTTTCCTGGGTAATCAGCCTTTCAGTTTCGGTCGCACCAATTTGCGGATTACCCTGATGATCAGCAAACACCAGCTTGATCTTGGCACCTTTCAGGTTAGGCAAACCACCGCCAGCAGAAAATGGCAGATTAGGGATATTTTTGGCACCATTGTTGACGATATCGGCAGCCAGTTCCAACGCATTTTTCATTTCACTGCCTGACGATGCTGCTGCACCAGACAGGGGGTAAATCACGCCTATCTTGATCTCTTGCTGTGCATAGGCAGAGTAGCAAAAACTGATGCTAAGGCCGAAACCCAGGCTGGCCAGTACGCCGGCACGGGCAATTTTCCTGATGGTATTTGTAAACATTATTAAACGCTCCAATTTAATTAAATGTGAGCCCTCTGCTGCTGCCTTGATGAGAGCCGTTTCCTATGCTGCTACTTCTGTCCTTGCCTGTATTGGCCTGCACCTGCCAGTCAAAGATTTACTTCATCGACCTTTCAGTCGTGTATTTCAATAATATGGATACCTCGTCACTGCTTGCTGTTTTCAACCATTCCCGGACGAACTGTTCACCCAGTCTGTCAAGGTTGTTTCTTAATAGTGCATCGACCCGGTCGACTTTCACTTTATTGTTACGTAACTGGTTTTCATAACCGGCATCGCTGTCCCTGCTCATATTCCAGCCACGTTTTTCTGCATGCTGCGCTGCATCCATGATTTTCTTTTGCGTATCCGGGTCAAACCTGGAAAAGATCTTTTGACTGATGAAAACCATATTCTTTGGTATCCATGCATTCGCCCGGTAGTAATACTGCATCTTGCTCCACGCTTTGGTTTCCACCCCGGTCCAGCTTGAGGTAATCATCAAATCCAGTTTGTCACTGGCAATCGCCTTTTCCAGATCAATTACCTGTACCGGAACTGCTGTCGCCAGGGCCAGTTCGGCGATCCTTTCACTGGCCGGGTTATAACTGCGCATGCGCATCCCCTTGAAATCTGCCAGCGAACTCAGAGGCTTTCTTGAGTATAGATTCTGTGGCGGCCAGGGTACTGAGTAAAGCAACTTCAACCCCCGCTTGTTCAGCGCTTTTTCGACCTCAGACTTTGACGCCATCCACAAGTTATATGCATCTTCATAACCTCTTACAGTAAATGGAAGTGAATCCACACCAAATACCGGTATATCTTTTGCAAGACTGGACATGATGACTTCCCCAGCCTCTGCTTTTTCACTCATAACACCTGCAAAAATCTCTGCCGGTTTTAACAAGCTGCCGGCAGCAAAAACACTCATCTTCACCCGCCCATCCGTGCTTGCCAAAACATCCTTGGCAAACTGTTGCAAGTTCACGGTTTGAAAGTTGTCTGCCGCATAGGCGGTAGCGAAACGCACCTCTACTTCTGCCGCCTGTATCGGAGCAGACAAGGCTGCTGCCAACAGTGCCGCCACTACTTTCAGTCCTGCACATCTATTAAAACCTTCTCGAAAATGGGTACATGACGAGGAGAAGATCAGCTTATTTTGCTTTAAGTCAGACATCATTTACCCTTTCGATGTTTTATATCGTAAACGTTTTATCGATAAAACGTCAATAAAATATATTATATTTAATCTCAATAAACACTACAATATCATTAAAGGAAAAATCTACAAGATGTTTATAAAGTTTTTTTCTTTCTCTGAATCTGTTTTAAAAAACTGCACCACGCTGTGGCGGAGATGCACAAGAACAGTGATGTTTTTTGTTTTTTTAGTACTGGAAATCCATTCCATTCGCTGCCTTCGAGCAATAGTTAAATGCAGGAACTGTCTGATTTTTGACACAAGGACTGCTGAACAGGATGGGGTGGTGGATCAAACCGAGATTAGACTTTGCCGGTGGACGGCAACATCTCTTTATGAAAGGTGGTTGCAAAATGAACGAACAGAAACAAGCACACGAAGACCTCCCTGAAGATCAACGCTGGCAATTCTGGATAGATCGTGGTGGTACGTTTACCGATATCGTGGCGCGCCGTCCGGATGGAAAACTGCTGACACATAAATTATTGTCAGAAAACCCGGAACAATATAAAGACGCAGCCGTTGCTGGTATACAAAGTCTGTTGGGTTTAAGCTCCGAACAGAATATTTCACCTGTGCTGGTATCTGCTGTAAAAATGGGAACTACCGTTGCCACCAACGCCCTGCTTGAACGCAAGGGTGATCCAACGGCGCTGATGATCACAAACGGTTTTCGGGATGCTTTACGTATCGCTTACCAAAACCGGCCACGCCTGTTTGACCGTCATATCGTATTGCCAGAACTGCTGTATGAAAAGGTGGTGGAAGTCGATGAACGCATCGACGCCCAGGGCAATGTGTTGCAGGCACTGGATGAAGAAGCCGTCAAAGCGGCGCTGGCTACCTTATATAAGGATGGCTACCGTGCACTGGCAATCGTACTGATGCATGGCTATCGCTATACACAGCATGAAGATTGCATAGGCAGACTGGCGGCGGAAGCAGGTTTTACCCAGATTTCCATTTCCAATAAAGTCAGCCCGATGATGAAGCTGATCTCACGCGGTGATACTACAGTGGTGGATGCTTACCTGTCCCCCATTCTGCGGCGTTATGTTGATCAGGTCGCCAGCAAGATGGATGGTGTACGTCTGTTCTTCATGCAAAGCAATGGTGGCCTGACGGATGCGCATCGCTTCCAGGGCAAGGATTCCATTCTCTCCGGTCCGGCAGGCGGCATCGTCGGCATGGTACGCACAGCGCAGACTGCAGGCTTCGATAAAATCATCGGCTTTGACATGGGGGGTACATCGACGGATGTATCCCATTACGCCGGTGAATTTGAACGGGAATTTGAAACACAGGTCGCTGGTGTCAGGATGCGGGCACCGATGATGAGTATACATACGGTCGCTGCTGGCGGTGGCTCTATCCTGCACTTCGATGGTACCCGCTATCGCGTAGGCCCTGACAGTGCCGGTGCAAACCCTGGCCCGACCAGCTATCGGCGCGGCGGCGAGCTGGCCGTTACCGATTGCAATGTGATGCTGGGAAAAATCCAACCAGCTTATTTCCCTAAAGTGTTTGGTCCCAAAGCAAACATGTCGCTGGACCGCGATGCAGTGGTGGAAAAATTCACAACCATGGCTGCAGAGATAGAAAAAGCTACTGGCATACGCAAGTCACCGGAAGAAGTTGCTGAAGGCTTCATAGAAATTGCCGTCGGCAATATGGCCAATGCCATCAAATTCATCTCGGTACAACGCGGCCATGACGTGACTGACTATACCCTGACCACCTTTGGTGGTGCGGGTGGTCAGCATGCCTGCCTGGTGGCGGATGCACTGGGTATGACAAAAGTATTTGCCCATCCATTCTCTGGTGTACTGTCTGCTTACGGTATGGGTCTTGCAGACCAGACCGCCATGCGCGAACAAGCCATGGAGTTGCCGCTGGCACCAACCTCCCTCCCCGCACTGGAAAAACATCTGGCCCGCTTGTCGACATCAGCTAAAAATGATTTGCTTGAGCAAGGTGTGTTGATAGAAAATCTCAGCGTCAAACAGCGTGTGCATTTGCGCTATGAAGGAACGGATTCCGTCATTGTGGTTGGCATGCAGGATATCACCGGCATGATTTACCAATTTGAATCTGCCTATAAAAAACGTTATTCCTTCCTGATGCCGAACAAGCAGTTGGTGATTGAGGCGATTTCGGTAGAAGCCATAGGTAATTCGGGTGAAGGAAATGAAAGCGTCGAATACCTGCCACCAAGAGAAAATAATCAGGTATTGAAACCGGTAGAAATCGTCCAGCTGTTTTCGGGCGGCAAATGGCACGATACCGGCCTGTATGCGCGTGAAGACATGCGCCCGGGCGATCACATCAAGGGCCCTGCCATCATCGCCGAAAAAAATGCCACCAATATTATCGAACCAGGCTGGGGAGCCGAAGTCACGGCATTGGATCACCTGGTATTTACCCGACTGGAAGCACGCCCGAAGCGCCAGGCTATCGGTACCAAGGCAGACCCGGTGATGCTGGAAGTATTCAATAATTTGTTCATGAGTATTGCTGAACAGATGGGCTTGCGCCTGCAAAATACCGCTTTCTCGGTCAACATCAAAGAACGACTGGATTTTTCATGCGCGCTGTTTGATGCCGAAGGCAACCTGATTGCGAATGCACCACATATCCCTGTACATCTGGGCTCCATGGGTGACAGCATCAAGACCATCATCCGCGCCAATGCAGGTAGCATGAAACCGGGCGACGTGTATATGCTCAACGACCCGTATAACGGCGGCACGCACTTGCCGGATGTCACGGTCATCACCCCAGCCTTCAATGCCGAAGGAACTGAAGTACTTTTCTATGTTGGCTCGCGCGGTCACCATGCCGACATAGGCGGCATCACACCTGGTTCCATGCCCGCAGACAGCACGGTAGTAGAAGAAGAAGGCGTGCTGATCAATAATTTCAAACTGGTCAGCGCCGGCAAGTTCCTGGAGAAAGAAACAATCGCCCTGCTCTCGTCCGGCAAATATCCTTGCCGCAATATCCATCAAAACCTGGCCGACTTCCAGGCGCAGATTGCTGCCAATCAAAAAGGCGTCGATGAATTACTGAAAATGGTGCAGCACTATGGACTGGACGTGGTTCAGGCCTATATGAGCCATGTGCAAGATAATGCAGAAGAAGCTGTCAGACGCGTCATCACGGCCTTGCAGGATAGTCATTACGAGTACAAACTCGATAACGGTGCCATCATCAAGGTTGCCATCCGGGTTGATCATGCCTCGCGTTCTGCTGAAGTGGACTTCACCGGTACCTCGCCACAACTGAACAATAACTTTAATGCACCCAGCGCGATTTGCATGGCTGCCGTGCTGTATGTATTCCGCACATTGATTGATGACGATATCCCACTCAATGCCGGTTGCCTGAAGCCACTGAAAGTCATCATCCCTGAAGGCTCCATGCTGAACCCGCGCTATCCGGCTGCAGTGGTGTCCGGCAACGTGGAAACCTCAAGTTGCATTACCAATGCGCTGTATGGTGCACTGGGTGTAGTCGCATCATCACCCGGCACCATGAATAACTTCACCTTTGGTAATGATGATTATCAGTACTATGAAACCATCTCTGGCGGTTCTGGTGCGGGGGAAGGCTTCAATGGCACAGACGTAGTGCAAACCCATATGACGAATTCACGTCTGACCGATCCAGAGATTCTGGAATGGCGTTACCCGGTCAGGCTGGAAAGCTATGAAATCAAGCCAGGTTCAGGTGGCGTAGGTCGCTGGCATGGTGGTAATGGGGGCGTCAGGAAGATACGCTTTCTGGAAAACATGACTGCCTCTATCCTGTCGAATAATCGCGTGTATGCCCCTTTTGGTGCTGCCGGTGGTGCAGATGGGGCTTGCGGTAAAAACTACGTCATCAGAAATGATGGTAAGACTGAGGAACTGGGTTTTGTCGCCAGTACCGATATGCAGCCTGGCGACATCTTTGTGATTGAAACACCAGGTGGGGGTGGTTACGGTAAAGCATGATGTACGCTGCTGTGCACATTGCCAGCCACAATGGCAGGCAATGTGACTGGCATTGAATGTATCAAAAGAAATGGCCAGTGATGAAGTGATCGCTGGCCATTTCTTTTTCAACATGCACGACAAAATAATTCCCACCCATTGCTGACGTTCAATTACTTCTCCAAACTCAATTTCAACCTTTTAACAACGTTTCATCAATTATTTATCAACGATTTGTAAATAATATATATGTAAACATCTTATTTTTCATCGATAATAAATTACCGACTGCAATGACATGAAATCCAGTCGGTAATCGCCCATATCGCCGGTATAGCTTGCAGATCGCATCATGGATGCCACATCCATGCGACGAGGCATCCCGGCAGCAGGTGATTCTTTAACAGCGAAATTGTTCCTTACTTATTTTTGAGAGAATCAAATGAAAAAGACGTTTCTTGCACTTGCCTTACTTGGCACTATTGGCACTTTTACTGGCTCGGCTTCGGCACAATCTTCCGTCACCATTTACGGTATAGTGGACACTGGTATCGCGATAGAAAATGGCGGCAGCGCTGGTTCTGTCAGCAAGCTGACCAGCGGTATTGGTTCCGGTTCGCGCCTGGGCTTTAAAGGTACTGAAGATCTGGGTGGCGGCTTGTCTGCCTTCTTCCTGCTGGAAAGTGGCATCAACGTCGATGCTGGCTCGCTGGGTCAGGGTGGACTAATGTTTGGACGCCAGGCGTATGTCGGTTTAAAGGGTGATTTTGGTACGTTGACTGCAGGTCGCCAATACACACCCGAATATCTGACACTGGCATTTGCCGATCCTTTCGTCACCGGCTTCGCTGGCGATGCCGCCAATATCATGCCTAACTCAGGCGCGGGTTCCAGCCGCATGGACAATACCTTGAAATACGTCACACCTTCATTTGACGGTCTCACTGGTGAGCTTGCATATGGTTTCGGCGAGACAGCAGGCGACACATCTGCCGGTCGTCAGCTTGGCGCTGCGATTGCCTATACGTCTGGCCCATTTGCAGTTCGTCTTGGCTACCACAACCGTAACAATGACACTGCCACACTGAAAAATACCGATGATGGCAAAACCACCCTGCTGGCCGCTACCTATGATTTTGGTGTACTCAAAGCGCATCTGGCTTACGGTGTCAACAAGGGTCTGAACAGTTCACCACTGCGCAATACCGCTAACCCATTTGGCAGCCTGATTGCACCAACGGCTTCTACAGATTCCAGCGATCTGCTGCTGGGTGTCACCGTACCATTTGGTAGCAGCAAGGTGCTGGCTTCGTATATCCGCAAAGACGACAAGACAGTGAAAAACCAGGATGCCAGCCAACTGGCCGTGGCTTATATATATTCATTATCCAAGCGCACTGACCTGTACGCAGCCTACGCAAAGATAGATAACAAGAATGGTGCTGGCTATACGGTAGGTAGCGCGATTGAAGCAGGTTCTGGTGACAGCGCCCTGAATTTCGGCATACGTCACAGTTTCTAGAACTCATTTCATTAATAGGGGTGAGATGCGTTTGTCTCATAACGTGGGCTGGCAAGGGTAAAGCAGGGGTTTCGTGCAGCATGCTGCACGCCTGCGTACGATGTGCGCTTAC
>NZ_JBXASD010000013.1:0-73452 GCF_058808955.1 Undibacterium sp. GW821-FHT11B02
AGTGTGAAAGTAGGTTATCGTCAGGCTTTTATTCCGCATACCCCCAGTTACTTTACAGTGACTGGGGGTTTTGCTTTGTGCAATCAGAAAATACACGCGCACATCAACATCAACATCAACACCCAAGACCTCAACACAGAGGCACAGAGTTAGGAAGGGCCGCTTGCAAGCAGCCTTCGTTTCGCAGGCGCGCAGCATGCTGCACGAATTTCCTGCTATACCACAGAGATCCACAGAGAGATGCTCTGAGAAAAACAAAGCAAGTGCAAAGCGCACCTCTGCTTTTACTCTGTGACCCTGCCTTCGGCATATCACTTGGGTGTGTCGTTTGCTGATCAGCAGATTCCCTTGTCTTTCTCTGGGAACCTCTGTGTCTCCGTGCCTCTGTGGTGAGTGTTCTTAACGCCTTTCCATGTTTTTCGATTTGAAAAACATGTTTAATTTGTCTGAAATACCCCCTGTTTTCACACTTTCCATCACAAATTTTAACAATAAGGCAACATAAATTTGCTATATTGATGCCACTTTGCTTTCATCTTTAAGGCGGATGAGAGTAAGGTAGTTAATATCCATATTCCTCAATAGAAAAGTGAGTAAGCAAATGAAACAATACGGTGCAGAGTTTTTTGGGACATTCTGGCTGGTGCTGGGGGGCTGTGGTAGTGCCGTGCTGGCAGCCGCATTTCCGGGTGTGGGCATCGGTTTGCATGGGGTTTCACTGGCGTTTGGCCTGACAGTGCTGACCATGGCATATGCGATAGGCCATATTTCTGGCTGTCATCTGAATCCTGCGGTGTCCATCGGTTTGTGGGCTGGCGGTCGTTTTCCTGCGAATAAACTGTTGCCGTACATTGTTGCCCAGGTATTGGGTGGCATTGTGGCAGGAGGCGTTCTTTACCTGATTGCCAGTGGCAAAGCCGGGTTTGATGTATCAGCCGGTTTTGCATCTAACGGTTATGCAGATCATTCACCAGGCGGGTATTCTTTGTTGTCTGCATTGGTGACAGAAGTCGTGATGACAGCCATGTTCTTGATTATCATTTTAGGCGCGACGGATGCCCGTGCACCGCAAGGCTTTGCACCGATTGCCATTGGCCTGGGTCTGACCCTGATCCATTTGATCAGTATCCCAGTGACCAATACTTCAGTTAATCCGGCCCGTAGTACAGGTGTCGCGATTTACGTGGGTGGTTGGGCTTTGCAGCAGTTGTGGTTATTCTGGGTTGCTCCTATTGTTGGTGCAGTACTTGGAGCACTAGCTTATAAATCAATTGCTAGTGAAGATAAGTGATGTAAAGCAAAATATTTACTTCACGCAGATGCTGTCGTGATTTGTCTGGCCTGGGTTTTACATTAAATTTTCCGATGTCATGCAGACGGAAAATTGGCATGTTATTCTCGGGCCTTATTCATTTTGATGATGATTATGACCAGCAATCTCTTTAATCCTGCGGATGTCATTGAGGCTACTGAACTGTGGCTGGAAAAGGCTGTAATCGGGCTGAATTTATGTCCTTTCGCCAAGGCTGTTCAAGTGAAACAGCAAATTCGTTATGTCGTCAGCCAGGCCCGTACGCCAGAAGCCTTGCTGGATGATTTGGCGCGGGAATTGGAATTGCTGGCAGAAGCAATTCCGGAAAAAACTGAGACAACACTGCTGATTCATCCGATGACCTTGAATGACTTTCTGGATTTCAATGACTTCCTGGATGTTGCGGATGGTTTGCTGGAAGAGGTTGAGCTGGACGGGCAACTGCAGATCGCCAGTTTCCATCCTGATTATCAGTTTGCTGGCACCGAGCTGGACGATATTGAAAATTATACCAACCGATCACCTTTCCCAACTTTACATCTGTTGCGTGAAGACAGTATCGACAAGGCAGTTCTGGCTTTCCCCGAGGCGGAACAGATTTATGAAAAAAACATGGAGACCATGCGTGAACTGGGCCATGAAGGCTGGCGCCGCTTATTTTCGAAATATGGAAAAAAATAAATTGCTGACGCAAATTTTATAAAATTTTGATATATATCATTTGAACAGCAATTGAATTCTTATATTGATATGCAAATAAGTAATTTGCGACTGTCCCTACTTACAAATTTTGTATAAATACTTATTTCTATTCATACTCCTTAGGAGTATATGAAAATTTCTATGATCTGTAACTATGACAAATCTTACAGCTCATTTCATATACTCCTTGAAGATAACTGGCACGCGCAGGTGCACAGGAATATCTCCTCTCAATACGGCAGCGTTTTTCTTAGCAATTTCTCACAAATAGCTTGATTGAAATATCATATTTCTGTAGAAAATTTGCTTTCACTTCAGCAATTGGCGCTATTTCTTCAGAATTTCTGCGTCAGAGTGCCTTGTTATTTTGCGGGGCAACATGTACAGTAAGAGGTTGATTTTTCGCATTTTTCACCCTTTAGTCTTCTATATCTATGGCTTTAATCGTCCACAAATACGGCGGTACTTCGATGGGTTCGACAGAACGCATCAAGAACGTCGCCAAACGCGTCGCCAAATGGCATGATGCCGGTCACCAGATAGTTGTGGTGCCTTCAGCAATGTCCGGCGAAACCAATCGTATCATCGGTCTCGCAAAAGAAATTTCCGCGCAACCTGATCCACGTGAACTTGACATGATTGCATCCACCGGCGAGCAAGTGTCGGTCGGTTTGCTGGCGATTGCCCTGCAAGCAATAGGCAAGCAGGCTGTGTCTTATGCTGGCTGGCAAGTTGCCATCAAGACTGATTCAGCCCACACCAAGGCCAGGATTGCGTCGATTGATGAAGCCAAGGTTAAGGCTGATCTGGATGCAGGCAAGATTGTCATTATTACCGGCTTTCAGGGCGTGGATGACAAAGGCAATATTACTACGCTTGGCCGTGGTGGTTCAGATACCTCTGCGGTGGCGGTGGCTGCTGCCCTGAAGGCGCAAGAATGCCTGATTTACACTGACGTAGATGGTGTCTACACGACCGATCCACGCGTGGTTTCTGATGCGCGCCGCCTTAAAACCGTGACTTTCGAAGAAATGTTGGAAATGGCGTCGCTGGGTTCCAAGGTATTGCAAATCCGTTCTGTTGAATTTGCCGGTAATTACCGCATGCCTACCCGCGTATTGTCATCATTGACAGACCCTTTAATGCCGCTGGAAGAAGAAGCAAATTCTGGCACCCTGATTTCGTTTGAGGAAGATACACACATGGAACAAGCTACCATCACCGGCATCGCGTTTAACCGTGATGAAGCAAAGATCACCGTTTTGGGTGTGCCAGACAAGCCAGGCATCGCCTATCAAATCCTGGGACCTGTTGCTGATGCCAATATCGAAGTCGATATGATCATCCAGAACCAGTCTGTAGAAGGCAAGACAGACTTCACCTTCACTGTGCCACGCGGTGAGTACGCCAAGGCCATGGAAGTGCTGGAAGGCAGCGTCAAGGCGCATATCGGCGCTGGTAGTATCATAGGGGACTCCAAAGTGTCCAAGGTGTCGGTGGTTGGCGTTGGTATGCGTAGCCACGTCGGTATTGCTTCCCAGATGTTCCGTACCTTGTCGGAAGAGGGCATTAACATCCAGATGATTTCTACTTCTGAAATCAAAATCTCTGTATTGATCGACGAAAAGTACATGGAACTGGCTGTACGTGCGCTGCATAAAGCCTTCGGTTTGGAAAGTGCATAAAAGAAAAGATGATTTTTTCTGGCTGACTGTTGACCAAAATCATTCAAGCAGCTATTATCTCGGTCTCGATTGCGACTGAGTAATTGACGGTTGTAATAGTGTGGAGATGTGGCCGAGTGGCCGAAGGCACTTCCCTGCTAAGGAAGCATTTGGGGTAACCTGAATCGTGAGTTCGAATCTCACCATCTCCGCCAGCAATACTGAATAAGCCCTTGTTTATCAAGGGCTTTTTCTTTTTTTGTGTTCCTTGGTATGCCATTCAGCATGTTGCTTTCTGTGGGTATTTGTGGATCTTCTTGTAACCACACGTCCTTTTCCTTGTAAGTTATGCACCTGTTGGTACAGATTGGGTCTGTCACTGCGATGGCAGCAGTACCGCTGCATCATCTATCGCACCGGCCCTGAGCGCAGTAATGGCTTGGTTGGCATCTTGTAGCGCATAAGTCTGCACGTGCGTTTTGAGCAGATAGCGTTCTATCATGGCAAAGAACTCGTCACCGTCGTTGCGTGTAAGGTTGGCGACGGGTCGCACAAATCGCTCGCCCCACAGTAATGCGTAAGGAACTGCAGGAATATCGCTCATGTGTGAATGCCTGCATAAACGACCGTGCCTCCTCTGTGTATATTACCAGGCCGTACAAAGGCATAGACTTGGTGGCCCTGGGCGACGGCGATCTGGCAAATGATCATAGCCAGTGAAGCTTGGTTGATCGCAGAGATTTTCTTGCATGTTTCTGCAATATGGGCAGTGTGTGCAAACACCACCCAGCCAGGGAACGCCTACGCGGTCTACGGTGCGAAAACGCGTTGCCTGACGACCTGTACGCAAAACACGACCTACTACTTCATGGCCAGGGATAATGCCTTTATTCCTGTGCTTTAGCTCGCCATCGATGATGCGCACGTCGGTGCGGCAAACTCAGCATGCAAGCACCTGAAGCAGAACGTCCTGATCCGTGGGTTCCGGCACAGGGATCTCGCACAATACCAATTCTTGTCCTGGTTCGGCCAGCGTCATTACCTGCGTGGCGTTCCCTTTTTGGCAAGACGGTCCCAAATCTATCTCTGTGAATCTTGGCGGGATTGATTTTCCTTTACTGGAGAACTAGAGTTAAACCATGAATCCTTTTCGGCTCATTCGTTTTTTTACCTGTGTGCCGTACTTTCTAAGGCGATACGGCTTGCGTGGGAGTGGATTGTTTTTTTTCTTTTTCGCGGCTCTTTCCTGTGTTCCCGTCTTTGCCGTTGCCAATGTTTACTCCATTTTGGTCTACCACCGCTTTGGCGCTGTGGTTACGGACGATATGACGGTCCGCACATCTGTTTTCATCGCGCAGATCAGCCGATTACGGCAGGAAGGCTATCACTTCGTCCCATTGAATATGCTCATAGACGGAGTATCAGGAAAGACTTCATTACCAGAAAAAGCACTGGCGATTACTGTTGATGATGGTCATCGTTCGGTTTATACAGAACTGCTACCAGTGATTTTGCATGAACACCTGCCAGTCACCTTGTTTATTTATCCATCGGCGATCTCCAATGCCAGTTACGCATTGAGTTGGGAGCAACTGCGCGAGATCATGGCCAGTGGTTTAGTGGAAGTGCAATCTCACACTTACTGGCACCCTAATTTCAACCATGAGCGCATGCATCAGTCACCAGAAAAGTATAGGGAATTTGTTCTCGTTCAGCTGGAAAAACCCCGTGCCGTGCTCAAAGCAAAACTTGGTGCTGATGCGCGATTGCTGGCATGGCCATATGGTATTCACAGCTCAGAGCTGGAACAGGCAGCAAAGTCAGCAGGTTATAAAGCTGCATTCGCGCTGGAAAATCACAGCTTCGTCAATACAGATGCGATGATGGCGCTGCCCCGCTATCTGATTGTTGACCACTATGGCAGCGACGGGCTGGTGCGCTTGCTGCAACGTGGTGAACGCGAAGCGAGAGGAGCGCGACCATGAACATTCAAAGAACATTCATACTGGACCTGCTGATGCTGGTTGCAGTCAACATGGTAAACCCAGCGGCCCTGGCTCTGGACGGTCTTGTGGTGGATGCCAGCAGCAAACAGCCGTTGGCAGGCGCGATCGTGACAGTTGAAGGCAATGTGCTGGTCACAGATAAGAATGGCCGCTACAGCTTCCCAGGTGCTGCCAGCAAGCTTGCCGCGCGGGCCCCAGGTTATGGTCGTAGCGAGTTGAAATTGCAGGCAGGTGCGAACGAAGTGCCGCCATTACGTTTGACACCCATACGCCCAAAAGCGCTGTATCTGTCCATTTTTGGCATAGGAGACCACCAACTGCGTGAAGCAGCGTTGGACGTTCTGAAAGAAACGGAAATCAACGCTTTGGTGATCGATATCAAAGGCGACCGTGGCTGGATACCCTATCCAGGCACGGTAAGCATGGCAGAGGCAATTGGAGCAAGACGGACAACGACGGTACGTGATATGCCTGCGATGATGGCGCAACTCAAAGAACGGGGTATATACCTGATTGCACGTATCGTAGTTTTCAAGGATGACCCGCTGGCGACAGCTCATCCAGAATGGGCTGTCAAAACAGCACATGGCGGTATATTCCATGACAGAGAAGGGCTCGCCTGGATAGACGCATCCCATACTGAGGCTTGGACTTATAGCCTGGACATTGCCGCTGAAGCAGCCGAATTGGGATTCGATGAAATCCAGTTCGACTATATCCGCTTTCCAGACAGTACTGAAGCACGTTTTGCTTCAGCCGATACAGAACAAAAGAGGGTTGACGCTATATCGGGATTTTTGGCTGCCGCGAAAAAACGGTTGGCACCCTTTAATGTATTTGTCGCCGCTGATATTTTTGGATATGTCGCCTGGAATACCAATGACACTTCAATTGGCCAGCAACTGGAAAGCCTGCTGGAAAACGTTGATTACCTATCCCCCATGCTTTACCCATCAGGATTCCATCTTGGCATTCCCGGCTATACAAATCCTGTGAAGCATCCTTATGAAATTGTTAGCCAGACGCTGCGGCATGCTGTCACCCGTAGTGGTGTTTCTGCGCTGCGTTTTCGTCCTTGGTTGCAGGCATTTCCCGACTATGCCTTCGATCACAGGGAATTCACGGGTGTAGAAATCCGGCAGCAGATTGATGCTGCAGAAAAAATTGGCAGCGACGGCTGGATGTTATGGAACCCCCGTAACAGGTACAGCCTCGAAGGTCTGAAAAAAAATTGATGAAGAACCCAGCAAAAAATAAGTTCAATAAAGTCTAATAACCGTTTGTCGGATGGATATTACCGGTCAACTGTTTCACGTCGCCAATGAAGTTTTTTTATCTTATATTCATCATCAAGCTAGAACTCATTTCATCAATAGGGTTGAGATGCGTTTGCCTGATAACGCAGTCCAGCACGCGTTATGAGGCAAACCCTCCGGGAGCTGGCCGCATTGACACTTCGCGGGCGCATTGCTACGTTGCGCCGCTTGCTAAGGCACCAGCCTTAGCTGCGCGACGACGCCTTGCACTGCATCCCGAATCGCTTTGCTCGCACTCATCCCTATTGATGAAATGAGTTCATGTTGTATTCGATAAACTTTGGTACGACCCCAAATCCATGATCAATCGCAAAACATTGCAAGGCAAGACCAGGGGGTTTTCCCTGGTGGAGTTGTTAATTGCCTTAGTGATTATTTCCATTTTGACGGCGATTGCCTACCCAAGCTTTCAGCGCATCATTATGCGTACAAAACTGAATGCAGACAGCACGCTGTTTTCTCAGGATCTGGCTTTTATGAAAGGTAAGGCGAAAACCAGGACGGGTAGCACGATTACCATGTGCCCCAGCTCGGATGGTGCTACCTGTACCGGCACTTCCTGGAGTTCTGGCCGGATTATTTTCTTTGATGAAAATGCAGATGGCATTGTGACATCCGGCAAGGATGAAATACTGGAAATTCGCGGTGCATCAACAGGTACCTCAACTATTACCGTCACTGGTTTTAATACCGGTGCGAATATTCAGTACCGGTCTACTGGTGTTTTGCCATATGCGGGAGTGGTCACGTTTTGCGACAGTAACCTTTCTGGAAATTTTGGTATTTCACAATCTGTTCTTGTTACTGGTCTGGTGCATAAAACCACGGGTGTTGCCTGTCCCTAGGATGATGATATGAGATTGCAAAAGAGCATTGTGCTGAAACATATGGTTGGCGCCTCCTTGCTGGAAGTGTTGGTCGCCATATTGATACTGTCTTTGGCTGCCTTGGCAAATGCTGGCTTGCAAATTTCAGGCATGCGTGCCAATTCCAGTTCCAAGTTGCGCTCTATAGCGACGGCGCAAGTCAGTGATATGGCAGATCGTATTCGTACTAACCGCCCGGGTTTGGCCTATTACGCCAGTGCGTCGGGTATTCCTGCTGATCCCGGCTGTACTACTGTAGCTACACCATGTAGCGCGATGGATATGGCAAAGCATGACGTGTTTGAGTGGAATACTGCGAACGCTAATGTGCTGCCAGGTGGCGAAGGCATAGTTTGCCTGGACAATACTCCTGATCCCCGCGTAGGTACGGCTGCGGCCCCTGCTTGTAGCGGTACGGGAACAACTTATAGCATCAAAATCTGGTGGGATGACTCTCACGGTGAAAAAGCCAAACAACTTTTTGTGACGAATTTTCAGCCATGAAAATCCTATCATCCATCATGTATCGTCAAAAAGGCCTTTCCCTCGTAGAGGTGATGATTGCACTCACGCTGGGCATGATCATTACGGTCGTGGCAGGGTCGATTTTTGCGTCCGGTTCCAAAGGTTATTCTGTGCAGCAGGAGCAATCGCAAATTCAGGAAGGTGGCAGGATGGCGCTGGACCTGCTTTCCAAGACAGTCCGCACTACCAGTGATTTTGGTTGCCGTTCCGACTGGACAGTAACCAAGATTGCCGGGTTTGTGAATCGCATCAATACCAGCCCACCATATGCCTATAATTATGGTACCAATCCACTGGATGCACAGGTGGTTGGATATGATGGTACAGGGTCTAACTGGTCACCCACCATCCCAGCTGATTTACCCATACCAACCAATGCAGACAAGAACAGCGACATACTGACCGTACGTGGCGTGACCGGTAATCCCGCGGTCGTTGTCGCGCCATATATGACAGCGACCACAGACGCGGTTAACGTGAATACGGGAAATGGTTTTGCTGCCAATGATGCGCTGGTGATTTCTGATTGCATCATATCAACGATTTTCCAGGTGTCCGGTACGCCTGATGCTACTGGTACGTTGACCCATGGTGCCGGCGGTAGTCCGGGCAATGTCAACAACACGTTGGCGAAAGTATATGGCAGTGGGGCTGAAGTTTACAAATTGGCTTCAACAACTTTCTATATTGCGCCCAGCCAGTTCAGTTCGAATCCTTCATTGTGGCGTATTGTCGGTACCAATGCGCCTGAAGAACTGGTCGAAAATGTGGAAAGACTCAAGGTTTATTACGGCATGGACCCGACCGTTGGTACTGATAACACCAAGCGCGATTATGCACCGAATTCCTATATTCCTGCGAATGGAACGGGCATAGACATGAGTAAAGTGATCAGCATCAGGATCTCAATGCTGATGCGCTCGGCCAGTGATAACGTAACTAAAGCCTATCAAAGTTATACCTTTGATGGCTCAACGACAACTGCGACGGACTATCGCTTACGCAGTGTTTTCTCTACAACGATCAGCCTGCGAAACAGAGTTTTGTGATGGACAAAAATAATAGCTTCCAAGTTAGGATCGGCACGAAACGCGCTGCGCCGTTTCTCGCACGTCAAAAAGGGGTTTCTCTGGCGGTAGTACTGGTGATGGTGGGTTTGTTGGCTATTATCGGTATCAGTGCCATGCAGATGAATGTGCTGCAAGAAAAAGGTGCTGGTAATTTTCGCGATCAGGACCTGGCGTTTCAAACCGCAGAATCAGCCTTGCGTGATGCAGAACTGTATGTGGATACCAACCTGACGCCAACGGCGGGTTTTAATGCTGGCTGCACTGGTGGTTTATGTCTGCCTTCGTCCACGTCAACCCCTGTTTGGCTCGACACGACGCTGGATGTCTGGAATAACACCAGTCTGACACTACCGTATTCGATGACGGTGCCTAACGTCGCCAAGCAACCCCGCTATATCATCGAAATGATGGCAGAAAATATTCCGAATATTGCAGGTGGCCCGTTGGATGTGGGCGGTGCACCACCACCAACACAAGCAACCTATCGAATTACTGTGAAAGCCTGGGGTGGTACTGATTCTGCACAGGTGACCTTGCAAACTGTTTATCTGAAGTGATGGAGTGATCATGAGAATTCCTGGTAATACCCAAATCCTCAAACTGCGTGCTCCAGCGATCTTGGCTGGTGTATTGACACTGTTGAGTTCTGGCACAGCGAGTGCGGCGGCACTTGTTCTGTCTCAAACACCTTTGTTCGTGACCAACTCTGTTTTGCCAAACGTATTGGTGGTTTTGGATAATTCGGAATCCATGGATGGAACCATGGCAGGTAAGCTGATTGCAGGGGATGATGCAAGCACCCGTTCAAATATCGCCCGTACGGTCATGCGCAATACCATTACCAATTATCGTAGTGCGTTTAACTGGGGCCTGATGTCTTTTGATATTACCAGTACCAGCTTCTATATCACCTATGCGTACTATCTGGGCAGTACTACCGGGATGACATTTACTGACGGTTGTTCGGGTAGTCCTTTGCAAACATCCGGTGGCCAGCCCTGCGTGGCTAATCCAACACCGTTTACCGGCGGTACCTATGTGACTTACGATACCTCTGGTGACGACGCCACAATTAATGACGTGCTGTACACCGGTTCTCCGAGCGCTTCTCAGTGTGCAACAACTACGCTCACCGGCTTGACGTACTGTAAAGCCATGTGGGCGTTGACTGGTGGAACTGGTACAACCTATACGTTTTATGGTAACCACACTGCCACCAACTCTTGGGCTACCAGCTCTTTTTCTGGATGTCCGCTCGGCACTTGCAGCCCCATTAGTTTGAGTGAAACCGATGCTGGCTACATACCATCCAATCCACCGATTACCCGCCAATTGTATTTGCCACGCGCATGGGGCTATGGCGGAACAAATTCCGGTAAAGGCAAGCTGAACGAAGCAGTGCTGCCAGACAGCACAACCCACTACAATAATCTGATATCTTATCTGGCAACTGAAACCGCCAATACTGCTACCTCAGAGATCAAGAATGCATCGACTTTCACCCCCTTGCCTGGTGCTATGGGCTCGGTGAAAACTTATTTTTCAGGGGCTTCCACCCCTGTTAAATACAATTGCCAGAAAAATTTCGCGATGCTGGTAACCGATGGTATGGCAACAGCTGATACCTCAGGCAATCAATATTCTGCGGCCGACAGAGCGGCAGGCAAACCTTTGAATGACACCGTTGCTGCGATTACAGCCTTGCGCACAACAGCGGTGCCGTCATTTGGTACGCAAGATATCAAGACTTACGTTGTTGGCCTGGGTGATACCGTACAAAATGCTACTGCAGTAGCAGCGTTGAACTCAATGGCAGCAGCTGGTGGTACAACCAGTGCTTATCTGGCGTCGGATGCGACGGCATTTAACAATGCGATACAGGCTATTGCAGGCAATATCACGGCACAGGTTGGTTCAGCCTCTGCGGTATCCTTGAACTCTACCCAGATCAATAGCGGTTCAGCCCTGTTCCAGGGTAAATTCAGTAGTATTGACTGGTCTGGCCAATTGCTGTCTTACCCAATTACCGCAACAGGTGCTTTAGGTGCATTGTCTTGGGATGCAGGACAAAAACTGAATGCTCAGAACTGGAATACAGGCCGCGTTATCCTGACCAATAATCTGACTACTACAAATGCCACTGGGCACGGTGTGGCTTTCCGTTGGCCAAGTAACCCAGCTAGTCCAAGTGCGAGCACTGAAATCAACATCAATCAGGTTACTGCACTGAATAAGAATACGGCAGGTACTGCAGATGCACAGGGACAATTACGTCTGCAATATATACGTGGTGACAGGTCGAACGAGGGAGCTGCTCCTTTGTTCAGGCCGCGCACCAGAAGTGTGTTGGGTGATATTGTCGATTCGAATTCCGTGTATGTTGCCAAACCACCTTATACCTATCCAGATAGTCTGGAGTCGGCTAAATATGTGACCTTTGCACAAAGCAATGCCACTCGTACCCCCATGGTATATGTTGGAGCCAATGACGGTATGTTGCATGGCTTCAGTGCAACTGATGGAACTGAGAAAATCGCTTATATACCAACCCAGGTGTATTCCAATTTGTCCAAGTTAACCGATTCTGCTTATGCTCACCGGTTTTTTGTAGATGGCTCACCTACCGTTGGTGACGTATTTTATGGTGGTGCATGGCATTCAGTGTTGGTTGGTAGTTTGCGCGGTGGTGGACAGGGTATTTTTGCTCTGGATGTAACAAACCCGTCGTCATTTACTGAAGCCAATGCTGCTACTACCGTCCTGTGGGAATTCAATGATGCAGATGATGGCACAGAATATGACCTGGGCTACACCTATACCCAACCGATGATCGTCAAGATGGCGAATGGTAAATGGGCCGCAGTATTTGGTAACGGCTACAACAATACGGCAGCTGATGGCAAAGCAAGTGCGACAGGTGCTGCCGCTATCTATATTGTGGATATCCAGACCGGTGCACTGATCAAGAAGTTGTATACCATGGCTGGTAGCGCGAGTACACCGAATGGTATCGGTAGTGTCACTCCTGTAGATGTCAACGGCGACAATATTGTCGACTATATCTATGGTGGTGATTTGCTGGGCAATGTCTGGAAATTTGATGTGACTTCGACCAATGCGAGTTCCTGGGGGCCATCTTTTGGTACTAGCGCTGCACCACTACCACTGTTCACTGCCAAAGACGCAACTGGAAAAGTTCAGCCTGTCACTGGCAAAGTCACGGTAGGTCGTAATCCTGTTTCTGGATATATGGTGTATTTTGGTACTGGTCAATATCTTGCTGCAACTGATTTGACCGATACCTCACCAGAAAGTTTTTATGGTATCTGGGATAACGGTGCAACCGTAAGTGGGCGTAGTGTATTGCTGGCACAAACTATCAATACCAGCACCACGTCAGGGGCGGGCAGCACTTTCCGCACCAGCACACAAAATGGGGTGGCTACAACGATGTATGTGTCACCTCTGAACAAGAAGGGGTGGTATGTTGATTTGCCTACCAGTGGTGAACGTCAGGTGACGGACCCCTTGTTGAATGATAGCAATATCGTGTTCTCAACCTTGATTCCCAGTACTGACCCTTGTGCATCTGGTGGTAGTGGCTGGATCATGGAACTGGATGCAGTAACTGGCAATATGATTAGTGATCCGATTTTTCCAACGGTATCAGCGACCACATTCTCGTCAACAGATGTGGCCACCGCAGGGGTCATGACCTCGGCGATTCCATCGACACCGCGTGTGATCAATAAGCAGGGTGTGTCGTATGGTAATTCTGGCACGGGCACCTCGTTCGCTACGGAGAAAAAATTGACCAGTCAATCCGACGGCAGTATTAATAATCTGACTGAAAAAGCGTCAATCACTCAGAAACGTATCATGTGGCGTCAAGTCCAGTAACGACAGGAGGAACAGGTATGAAACAGCAATATTTGATAGGTAGTTTACTGGCATGCATGCTGGGAGGTCAGGCATATGCCAGTATTACGCCACAAGACCTGGCCGCACAAAAACAAAGTACCGGTACGGCACCATCTTATGTGCAAAATATTGACACATCAAAGCGCACTGTCACCATCGATTCGACCAACTATACTGTCTCCCCGTCGGTGGTGGTGCATGATGGCAATAAGACGACAACCATGACAAATATTAAAAAAGGTACACGTGTCAAAGTAGCATCCGAGAAAAAAGTCGGACAAGCTAATAAGGTCATTACAGAGGTTTGGGTAATGCAACAGCCTAGCGGAAAATAATCGGGAGCCACAGATGAAAAGAAATGCAGGTTTTACCCTGATTGAGGTAATGATTGCTGTTGTAGTGATAGCTATCATTACTGGTGTGGCAGTCACCAATTACAGGTCCAGCATGCAAAATAGCAGACGCACGACGGCGCAAGCTGATTTGATGTCGTTGGCACAGTTTATGGAAAGAACGCATACAGAAGCCCTGACCTATATGCCGGGTGCAACGCCAACTGCGCCGACTTTACCGTTTACCGTTTCGCCGCAATCAGGTACCCCGTATTACAACATTACTTTGCAAGCAATTACTGGATCATCGTTCACCTTGCGTGCCACACCCACCGGTACGCAAACAGGTAACGGTATCCTGGAGATTGATTCAACTGGTGCCAAGCGTTGGGATAAGAATAACGATGGCAGCTTCTCCACTGATGAAAAGACCTGGAAGTAATGCTTGGTAATATCTCCGATTTTGTCGGAAGAATAACAAAAACGCCGCCTGCAAAGCGGCGTTTTTGCTTTTACGCGCACTGGCATGAGTATAAATTATTTGTGAATAGACAAGAACAGAGAAAGTGATTACATTTAGAACTCAATGTGAAATGAGTTCCGGGGTTCATATTCAGGCTCATCAAATTTGCCTTTCCCTACAGCGAATTACCACCTATTAATGAGGGAGTATTTATGTCTGCCAATGCCAAAAAATTCCGATTAATTACCCGCAGCGATTTTGATGGGCTGGTTTGTGCCGTTTTGCTCAAGCATCTGGATTTGATCGACGACATATTATTTGTCCATCCCAAAGACATGCAGGATGGCAAGATCGCTGTTACGGAAAACGATATCAGTACCAATTTACCCTATGTTCAAGGAGTGCATCTGGCATTTGATCATCATTTGTCCGAAACCTTACGCAATGCCAGTACGGAAAAAAACAATCATGTCATCGAACCGGATGCTCCCTCTGCGGCGCGGGTTGTCTATAACTACTATGGTGGTCTAAAGTCTTTCCCCGCGTCTTGGGACGAGATGATGGCTGCTGTAGACAAGGGGGATTCAGCCCGCTTCAACAAGGATGAAGTTTTACATCCGCAGCGCTGGGATTTATTGAATTTTTTAATGGATGCCCGTACAGGTCTGGGAAGGTTTCGTGATTTCAGAATTTCAAACTATAACCTGATGATGGAATTGATTGCACTGTGCAAGACCCAGAGCATAGATGAAATCATGCTGAACCCTGACGTGAAAGAAAGAGTGGATCTGTATTTTGAGCATGAAGAGAAATGCAAAGAACAGATACAGCGCTGTGCTACGGTGCACAAAAATCTGGTGGTGCTGGATTTACGCAATGAAGCCACCATTTACGCTGGCAACCGTTTTTTGATTTATGCCCTGTTCCCGGATACCAACATTTCCATTCACATACTGTGGGGACTGAAAAATCAGAATACCGTGTTTGCAACCGGCAAGTCGATTTTGAACCGTACTTCCAAAACCAATATTGGCCCGCTAATGCTGGAATTCGGTGGTGGCGGTCATGAAAATGCCGGTACCTGCCAGGTGGAAAATGATAAAGCTGCGCAAACACTGGCGATCTTGATTAACCGAATTAATCAGGATGGATAGACGCGAAATTAAGCCGTTTGTTCCTGACTGGGCTTGCACCGGGAAGCAGCTTATCCAAGCTGCTTCCCGTGTCGGTGCATTACTTAGTTGGACAAAGGCGTCGCTTGCACGCTGATACTCTTGTAGTAAATATGGCTGGTGGATTCAAAACCGGAATCAAAACCGAAAAGTAGCCAAATGTTACCGTTCGCATCGGCACTGACATTCAGTGCTGTCTGATTATCGAGTTTTTTCTCCATATAGGGAGCATGTCCACAGTCGGTGCTGGCATTACCTATGGTCCCAAGGACCAGGGCTGATTTACCCGAGCCACTTTGACCGCCACGGTCGATATTCATCACATATTCATCCCCTTTCTGTATGGTCAGCGGCTCAATTGATGAGGCCCCGGCAAATAGCCAGACGCTGTCGCCCGGTGAACCGCCAACGCCAAAACAACCACTGGCGACATTACTGACGATCGTGGTTTGAAAACGCAGGGCATATCCGGTATTGGGTGCAAAGCCACTGTATCTTTTCTTGATATAGATAAACAGATCATCGCTGCGGTTGGTACCAAATGCATACAGACCCTTACCGGACAAGGGAGCGGGAAGGGGGCGATATTCAGTGACCATATCCGTAGGCATGGTTGCCACCGAAAAATCTGAAATACCTGACACCCAGCCCATCGGTTCACTATTGAAATCGATATCGATTTGCACAGGTAATGGAGCGGGCACATAATTGCTGCTGCCACCACAGGCACTTAGTACGGCAGTGGTGAACAGAATAGAGATCAGGGCTGAGTGAAATTTCATACTTCATCCTTTTAAATTGAATACATGAGCGAGTACACGGGTGAGTCCATGAGTTGCCCGAGAGCATAGCGAGCTGTCAGTCGTAAATCAGTCCCGAAATGTCCGATATTTGTCGTAAATTTGTAAGCCACCCCGTAAACTGAAATTGTCTGAAAATTGTAAGTTGACCGGATTTAGGCTGGCATTTCTCGCAATTTTGAAGAGAGCTCTACTACAATGCGGGCAAAGGAGAGATGTTATGTTTCGTGTAATGCTGGTGGAAGATGATGCCAAGCTTGCTAGTCTGGTGGCCGAATATCTGGGTGAATATGAATTTACCGTTGACATTGTCAGCCGGGGTGATATCGCATTGTCCCATTTTCAACAGACTTTGCCCGACTTGGTGGTGCTTGATCTGATGTTGCCAGGACTGGATGGCATGGTCGTGTGCCGGCAACTGCGTGCCATCAGTACAGTGCCTATCTTGATACTGACGGCCCGCGAAGATGCCTTTGACGAAGTATCCGGACTGGAGCAGGGGGCAGATGATTACGTCAGCAAGCCAGTGCAGCCGCGCATTTTGCTGGCTCGCCTGCGGGCCTTGTTGCGACGCGTTAAGGATGTTACCTCTGATGACAGTGAGGATCTGGTTTTTGGTGCATTCAGGCTGTGCAGGCGTGACCGCAGCGTATTTTGGCGCGAGCAAAACGTAACACTCAATAGTGCAGAATACAAATTATTGCTGGTCCTTGCCGAGGCCGCAGGCAAGGTTTTGTCACGTAACGATATCCTGATACAGATGCGGGGTATAGAGTTCGACGGGCTGGATCGCAGCATTGACAACAAAATCTCCCGCCTGCGTCGTAAATTTGATGATACCCATGCCGATAAAATCAAGACAGTCTGGGGGGAGGGCTATCTGTTCAGCCCGTCCGCCTGGGACTAGACTATGAATCGTTCATGAATCGCCTGTTCCTGCGTTTTTCCATTCTGGTGATGCTGTCCATCAGTGTCGCCACCGTTGCCGTCTACATCGTGATCCAAAGTTTCTTTGGTGATCCGCTGGAAGAAGTCGCGCAACAACAGGCTGCAGGGCAGGTCTTTTTGCTCACACAGTATGTCGATCAGGCCGGTCCTGATGAATGGCTGGCACGCCTGAATAAAGTCCGCGAAATTACCCACAGCAAACTGGAGTTGATTCCCCTGCAAAGTGCACTTCGACAGGTCGCTGCAGAAAAGAAGGCACAATTCATGCGAGGTGAAGTGGTGATCGATATTGCCAGTAAATCCTTTTATCGCCGTGTTGACTTGCAGGGGCAGCGCTACATAGGCAGTGATGAAGAAGTCTTGTACGCGCAAGAATTACCTATTGACGTGATGCCCGTGATCAGAACTGAAGTCGTGCGCTATATCATCGTCGCATTTTGCCTGTTGATACCGATTGCCATCTGGTCCAGTTCCCACTGGCGCGGCTTGCAAGCGCTTGAAAAAGTCGCCGATGAATTCGGTGAAGGACATCTGAAGATACGAGCGAAGATGCGTGAGAGCGATAGCATCTACCCCCTTGCTCAGCGTATGAACCAGATGGCAGCACGTATAGAAGGCTTGCTTGATGCACAGAAAAATCTGCTGCATTCGGTCTCGCATGAACTGCGTACCCCTATCGCCCGCCTGGAATTCGGCCTGGAACTGCTGCGCAGCGCAGCCAAGGATCCCAAACTGGAAACTCGTGCTGCCGCCATGGAAGCAGATCTGCTCGAATTGAATTCATTGGTGACCGAGTTATTAAGTCTCAGCAAACTCGATCAGCAACCCACATTGAAGCTGGAGGAATTTGTTGTCGCAGATTGCCTGCAGGCTTGCCTGGTTGGCTTGCAGCATGAATTGTCAGGTTTTCAGGTCGATACTCTGTTTTCGGATGAAGCAGGTAGTATGGTCGGTGATCAACGCTTATTGGCCAGGGCTGTCAGCAATTTGCTCAGAAATGCTGGTAAATACGCCATTGGACATATCGCCATCGCGCTCAAAAAAAATGTGAATGGGGGTATTGTCATCGCACTTGATGATGATGGCCCGGGCATACCTGTGGAAGAGCGTGAGCAGATTTTTAATGCCTTTTACCGGCTGGACCGCAGCCGCGACAGGGCAACTGGCGGCTTTGGACTTGGCCTGGCGATCACTCAAAAAGCCATACATGCACATGGCGGCAGTATTACCGTAGGGGAAAGTCATCTGGGTGGCGCAAGATTTGTCATACACCTTCCTGCTGTTGCAGAAGCCTCCTTAGCGATCATCTGATACGCATCTTACAAATTGATGACATTTGCGCGACAACTCGGGGACGACTTGTCTTCTCATGGTCACTATCATTCTCGCATGGCGTGTTTTTTGTTATTGGCAGCTTCAGGAACAAGCGAGAAGGGCGAATGAGTAGCAGAGCATTGATTACAGGTATTACAGGACAGGATGGTGCCTATCTGGCAGAGCTGTTATTGCGTAAGGGATATACCGTGTTTGGCAGTTATCGCCGCACCAGTTCCGTCAATTTCTGGCGTATGGAAGAACTCGGCGTCAGTACGCACCCTAATTTGCATCTGGTGGAATACGACCTGACTGATTTGAGTAGCAGCATACGCCTGCTGCAAAATATCAATGTGACGGAAGTCTACAATCTGGCGGCACAAAGCTTTGTCGGTGTGTCATTCGAGCAGCCCGTCACGACCATGGCCATCACTGGCATGGGAGTCTTGAATTTGCTGGAGGCCATACGCATCGTCAATAAAAAGATCCGTTTTTATCAGGCATCAACTTCCGAAATGTTTGGTAAGGTACAAGCCATTCCCCAGGTTGAAACCACACCGTATTATCCACGTAGTCCCTATGGGGTTGCCAAGCTGTATGCTCACTGGATGACTATCAACTATCGTGAATCCTACGATATTTTTGCCAGCAGCGGTATCTTGTTCAACCATGAATCACCTCTGCGAGGGCGTGAGTTTGTTACCCGCAAGATCACCGATGCCGTTTCAAAAATTCGCCTGGGTCTGCTGGATTGTCTGGAACTGGGGAATATGGATGCCAAGCGTGACTGGGGTTATGCGAAGGAATATGTCGAAGGTATGTGGCGTATGTTGCAGGCCGATGTACCAGATACCTTTGTGCTGGCAACCAACCGCAGCGAGACAGTACGCGATTTTGTGGAACTGGCTTTCTGGGCCGCAGACCGACAATTGCACTGGCGCGGGGAAGGCGAAGATGAAGTCGGTATCTGCCGCAAAACCGGCAAGACCCTGGTGAAAGTCAACCCTGCATTGTATCGACCAGCGGAAGTCGAGTTGTTGATAGGCGATCCGCAAAAGGCAAGAACAGTATTGGGTTGGGAAACCAGGACCACACTGGAAGAGTTGTGTCAGATGATGGTAGAGGCCGATTTGCGCAGGAATACGGCACGCAGCTCGTACTGAAGGAATGCCCATCATGCCGGCGGGATAGGGAATATGCCGTAACAGACGGGGTTTGCAATGAAGGTCTTACATTTCTATCGCACGTATCATCCCGATACCTTTGGCGGGATAGAGCAGGTCATACGGCAACTGGCCGTCGGCACTACCCGTCTGGGTGTCAGTAATGAAGTGCTGACCCTGACGCGCAGCAAGGGCCAGCTTGAGCTTGAGCTGGAAGGGCATCAAATACACAGGGTCAGGCAGAATTTTGAAATTGCATCGACCGGATTTTCATGGCAGGCACTCTCGCGTTTCATCGAACTGGCGAATAGCGCAGACATCATTCACTATCACTTTCCCTGGCCTTTTATGGATTTGATGCATCTCATTGGCAGAATCAGGAAACCCAGTATCGTGACCTATCATTCCGACATCGTCAGACAGAAATTTTTAATGAAGGTGTATGAACCTTTGAAGAACTGGTTCTTGAATGATGTAGACAGGATAGTGGCTACTTCACCCAATTATTTGTCCACCAGCCCGATTCTACATCGTTACCGTGACAAGACCGAGGTCATTACCTATGGGCTGGACAAGAGCATTTATCCTGAGCCATCACCTGCGGTTGCTGCGCATTGGCGCCAGCGTTTCGGTGAGCGCTTTTTCTTGTTCGTGGGCATGCTGCGGTATTACAAGGGTTTGCACATTTTACTGGAAGCAGTAGCTGATACGGATATGCCTGTTGTCATCGTCGGCAATGGCCCGGAAGAGCTGGCGCTCAAGCGGCAGGCACAGGAATTGAAACTGACGAATGTCCATTTTTTGGGTGCTCTGCCGGAAGAAGACAAAACCGCTTTGCTGAGTTTATGTTATGGCCTGGTGTTTCCTTCACATTTACGTTCGGAAGCATTCGGCATCTCACTGTTGGAAGGTGCTATGTATGCCAAGCCCATGATTTCCAGTGAAATAGGTACCGGGACAACCTATATCAACATCGCAGATCAAACAGGCCTGGTTGTGCCGCCGGATGATCCCCAGGCTTTGCGCGTTGCCATGACAAAATTGTGGAACAGCCCGCAACAGGCCGTGCAGATGGGGCGCCAGGCACAACAAAGATATGAATCTGTGTTTACTGCCGATATCATGGCCAGAAATTATGTGCGCTTGTATGTCGATGTGATCTCCGGTAATACCAATATGCCCTAGCTATGAAGATAGGAACATATCTTTTTCGTTTTTCTCCACATCACCCATCTTGGTCGCGATAAAAAGACAGACTGAGATTTCTACTGTGTTTACAATAAGCTGGTTATTCCAATTAAAAAAATTATTCAGCATGAAATCTATTTCTTTCTTACTTTTATTCAGTGTCGCGCAGTTTGCTTTAGCACAGACGCCAGCGGCCACCATGCTGCCCGACGGTAGTTCTGACAAGTATCTGGGGCTTGGATTAATTTCTGAACCCAGTTGTGAATTGGGTGGTGAACAGACTACGCGCATCATGCCCAATGTGCAAATGCAATGGAGTAATGGCCTGTTCCTGCGCAACACCAATCTGGGATTACACCTGAGCCCATTTGACCGTGTTGAATTCGGACCGTTGCTGGCCTACCAGCGTGGTTGCAGTGCTTCCGCAGCACGTAAGCTGGCAGGCTATGGAGATGTGGATGGCAGTTTCCAGGCAGGTGGCTTTTTAAATTATCAACCCGTAGGCGGATTGCGTCTGAGCTCTAAAGCACTGCTGGGACGCGTGTCGGGCAAGCAAAGCAGTTACTTCAATCTGGAGGCACGTACCTACCATCAGTTGGCACTGCATCATGGCGTCGCCCTGTCATCTGGCCTGACCTGGAGTAGGCGTTCTTATGATCAGTCAGGTGCACGCTTTGACCCTGATGTGAGTATTTCATCCGGTAATGGTTTTGCTGCGTCGCTGGTTAAGATGCAAAGTCAGACTGATGCGAATGTCAGGAATGCCTATCTCGGACTTAACTGGAACTGGGAATTTAGCCCGGCGTGGATGTTAACTTCTTACATAACGGCCACGCACCAGTTTGATAGTGGCAGAGACAGTTTATGGCTGGGCAAGAGTAATTATGTGACCGTGTATTCCGGTCTGGCTTATCGATATTAATCAGTTTTGAAACGTATGATCATTCAGTATTCCTCAATCTTTGCAACGATGCTGCTGGCATCTGGTATTGCGTGTGCGCAGCAGTCTGGCGCAGTGGCAAGCCATCAGCCAGTGATGCTGGAGCAGGCAAAAAAAGTGGATGCTGAATGGGTCAGCTATCGCAATGTCTATAAACTGATGATACGGTTTGAAAAATACGGCAAGCCAAAGAATCTCATACAGAATCACTTTCAGGTGCTAGGCAGGCAGGGTAATTATGTGTCGGAAGATCTGGAGCTAAGTCTGGTCAGCAAGAACATGCGTCTCAGCTTGCCACTTGATGCGACGGGCCGTTCCAATTTTCCTTTGTTGAAGTCAGCTTATGATGATAATGCAGAACTGGTGGTCAATCATGCACCTGAAGAGTTGGTGTTTCAATCCAGAATTTCCATCATTTCCCGAGCCGATGGCGTGTATGAAATGGCAGAATTGCGAGCGGCTTGTGAACAGGCTTGGACGTATCTGAGAACCGAAGGTGATACCAATGTGCTTGGTAAAAAGTGCACAGGAGTTAAGTTTTCCTATGCGCGCAATATGACACAGGCGGGCATCCGGTTCAGAAATGGGGAGCAACAAATCACCGTTTTGCCTCTGCAGGACGGCAACCCCTATTCGAATAACTTGCCCAACATAAACAAGCTAGCCAGTGTTCGTTTTGCCGATGTTGCCGACAAAGGGCAAGTGCTGACGCAGAATACCCCGGTCATTATTACGCCGATGTTTGAATGAAATTCAAACTCAAGCAGTAACGGTAGTGCAACTGTGGCAACTGCTGTTACTGCTTCATTCAACTTACCAACGACGCCAGTGCCTGCCACCACCCCAATAAGGGCCGTTATCGATGACGATAGGGGGTGCCCTGACAACAACGGATGGTCCGGCTACGTAGCCATTTGCTGGTACTACAACGCAGCCTGATAGATTCAGTGTGGCAGCCAGCAATGCCAGTAGTGCTAGACGAGTACGCATAATGTTCTCCTGTTTGATCTTACCTACATACAATGCGTGACGGCGCTTGCCGTTGACAGCAAGAATGTAAGTCTATGTTTCCTTTGTTTCCAAACCACCTGAGTTATCGCGGGAAAGCGGCAAGCCTGGGTTTGCACAGCCGTTGGGAAAATTGCTCAACAAGTTGACGCAAGGGCTTGTTGCGATGCGGAACTTTGTATCATGTGGTATGGTCCAAGGCTTAACTTTTACTACTATTGCAACAATAATATCTATATGCAAAGCAAGAATCTTTCTTTACGTCCAACTATCCTTTCCCTGGCAATCATGGCTGCATTCAGCCAGCCGACAATGGCGCAGCAAGCCAATCAACCAAAAGCAGAAGCAGTAGAAAAAACTGACTCCAAAATGCAAAAGGTCGAAGTACAAGGCGCGCGTGATTATGACGAGCGTCGTCATGACACGGCCACCAAAATTGTCGTCACGCAGGAAGATATCGTGCGTTATGGAGATACTACTGTCAGTGAGGTATTGAAACGTCTGCCGGGTGTGACCATGGGTGGCGTCCAGGGACGTGGTGGGGATATTCGTATGCGTGGATTGGGTGCAGGTTATACCCAGATCATGTTGAATGGCGAGCCCAGCCCACCAGGTTTTTCTCTGGATTCTTTGTCACCCGACATGATTGAACGGATAGAGGTTATTCGCGCAGCCACAGCTGAATTAAGTACCCAGTCTATCGCCGGCTCCATCAACATCGTTCTGAAGAAAAGTGTGCAGACTGCACAAAAAGAGTTCAAAGCCGGCCTGTTTGAAGATGGCGGAAAATTTGGTGAAAATCTGAGTTATCAGGTATCTGATAAATCTGGACGCATGTCGTATTCCTTGTCCGGCAACCTGACCCATGGTCAGTATGAACGACCGAGTTATTCTGATGAGGTTGGTACTGATGCCAACGGCAATCCCAATCTGCTGCGTCATACTGATATGCTTGGTTGGGGTACCTTCAACAGTTTGGGATTTGCACCGCGCGTCAACTGGAATCTTGAAAACGGCGACACCCTGACGACCCAGAGCTTTATCAATGCCAGTCGTTTCGTTGGACATAATCGCGAATCATCCAATACCAGCATTGGCGCCTTGCCAACTTATGTAAGTGACAGTCAGCAAATTCAGTCTGAAGCTGCGATGTTCCGTACCAATTTGAACTGGATACATAAACTGGAAAACAGTGCCAAACTGGATGTCAAGCTGGGTGTCAATTTCAACAGGCGTACAGTTGATGTCGGGCTGTTGGGCTACGATATAAATAACGGCCAGATACTGGACCGCAAATCAACCTCTGGCGGTACCGACAAAGGTATGACCATGAGTGGCAAGTACAGTGCACCATTTGTCGAAAATCATTCCTTTGTATTTGGCTGGGATGGTGCTTACAGCAAGCGTACAGAGACCCGCGAGCAAATTGATATAGTCAATACTGCGATCAGCAAACTGCCCCCAATTAACCTGAATGAAGATTTTGATGCCGACGTGACTCGTCTGGCCTTGTTTGCCCAGGATGAATGGAATGTCACCAAGCAATGGTCCGTCTATGGTGGTTTGCGCTGGGAAGGTCTGGACACCCGTAGCCAGGGCAATACCTACAGCGAAGTACATAATAAATCCAGTGTCTGGAGCCCGATATTGCAGACACTGTATAAGCTGCCAGACAGCAAAAACGATCAGGTCAGGTTGGGTATTACCCGCACCTATAAGGCGCCGGACACCAATCGCCTGATTCCGCGCCGATTTATTTCCAATAACAATAGTGCCACCAGTCCCGACTCCATGGGGAACCCGAACTTGAAGCCGGAACTGGCCTGGGGCCTGGATATGGCATATGAACATTACTTGCCAGGTGGCGGTATGCTGAGCGCCAGCGTGTTCATGCGCAGGATTGATGATATTACCCGTACAAGCTTGACCCAGGAAGTCAGTGGCAAGTGGGTAAGCATGCCGGTGAATGATGGACAGGCCACCACTAAAGGTATCGAACTTGAAGCCAAACTGCCGTTGCGGGCCATGATGGCAGATGCGCCAGCGATTGATTTCAGGGCCAATCTGTCATTTAACTGGTCTGACCTGAGTACCGTGCCTGGCCCAAATAATCGACTGGATTCCCAGACACCTATCAGTGCCAACCTGGGTATTGATTACAAGCTCGACAAACTGCCTTTGACAGTCGGTGGCAATGCCAGCTTCCAGGATGGTGGTCCGGTACGTATTTCTGTTGCACAAAGCAGTTATTCGGTGCCCAAGCGTGTGCTCGATTTATATGCTTTGTGGAAGTTTGACGCAAAAACCAATTTGCGCGCATCGATAGGCAATGCTCTGCATCAGGACAATATCAATGCCAGCATCTACACCTATACAGACGGCAGTGGGTCAGTGCGCCAGACAAATACCACGCCCACCACGGTGACCGCGCGTCTGATGTTTGAACACAAGTTCTGAATCCTTTAAAGATACAGTACTTGTTTACTTAATTTCGACAGTAAGGAATAGAGTGGCCAGAAGTCATTGCCAGCACCAGTTTATTTGTTGACTCTGGTGCGGCAATTGAGTGGCAAGTTGGCTTCCGGAATCGTGGTCCTGTCCACGCCTTTGACCGTCATTTTGTCGGGTACTGGTGCCGAAGCACATACCCATGCAACTGGGACTACTGGGGCGTCGTCGACGACGGCAGGACGCAGGCTAAGTATTTTTCCCTTCAGTGCTGAATGCGCGTTGTTGCCGAAGGTAATATGGATAGCACCATCTTTGACGGCAACTGAACGGACCAGATTGTTGACGATCTTGTCATCCATCGGTAAACCTGCCGCGGCATTGTCAGCCGGGAATTTCTGTTCGGCCAGCCATGCCGCGGCAATAGGTTTTTTTGCAATATCTGCCAGAGGAATCGCCGCCTCTATCTGCTCTCTGACGATCTTGTACAAATAGGAAGGAATAGCCATTGCTGCCAAAATGGAGATCACCACGATGACCAGCACCATTTCCAAAAGCGTAAAGCCACGTTGTTTTTTCATGGAATTTGTTTCAATAGAGTTTTCAGAGGCTGTAGCAAAATGAAAATGCCAAGGTGACACAGCAAGCGCAAACATAATTTGTGTAACAGTCACTTAGAAATATAGCGGATTAGGGTGCTACCTCACAATCTAAATGTTGTCGTCAGGCGCAATTACTTCTTGAATTTTGCGTAATATACTGAGAAAAAGGCAGCGTTTGATTACATTTCCCTGTGAATTCTGAACACTTTCGCTGATAATGCGGGCTCACCAGTACTTGATATCAGCACCTGACTATCCGCCCCCAAGTTATGCAAGATGAATGACCCACTTCCCCTCTTCGGATTCAGTACCACCTTACTGGAGCTGCTTTCCTTTATCCTGTCTGTGATCACGGTTGCCTTGAATATACGGCAACTGCACTGGGCCTGGCTGTTTTCCATTGTGTCTTCCGCTTTATATGCGGCGGTATTTTTTGACGCCAGATTGTATGGCGACATGGGTTTGCAGTTTGTGTTTGTTGGCGTGTCTGCCTGGGGATGGTCACAATGGTTGCGCGGGGACGGACAATCTGCCACATTGCCTGTAACCGGGCTCAATACAAATGGAAGATGGATAGCAATGGTAGCCTGTCTGTTGGCATTTGCGGTGCTGGCCGTTTTCCTTAAATATTGCACGGATACCGATGTACCGTATGCTGATGGGTTGCTGACAGCAGGTAGTTTGCTGGGGCAGGTTCTGCTGAGCCGGAAAAAAATCGAGAACTGGCATGTCTGGATCATCGTCGATGTTCTGTACGTCGGCTTGTATATCTATAAAAATCTGATGCTGACTGCTATTTTGTATGGCATCTTTGTTGTGATGGCAGTCATGGGCCTGCGCGCCTGGAGTAAAGTATGTCCACAGTAAACCGGGTCGTGATTCTGGGCGCAGAATCGTCAGGTAAATCCATCCTGGCAGAGGCATTGGCAGCACATTACCAGACCATCTGGGTGCCCGAATACCTGCGTGAGTTTGTCGAGCAACAGCAGCGCGTACCAAAGCAGGAAGAACAGATTCTGATCGCCCGCACGCAGTTGCAACGTGAAGCCGAACTAGCATCAAAAGCGCAAGACTGGTTGTTTTGCGATACTGGCCCCTGCATGACCGCCATTTACAGCCGTCATTATTTTGGTGATGCCGGTGCAGAACTGGATGCACTGGATCAGGCACATCAATACGATTTCACCATTGTGACTGCACCAGATTTTCCGTGGATGCCAGATGGTCTGCAACGTGAATCGGCTGCGGTGCGCCAGTTGATCCATGAAGAAGTGCTGAATGTGCTGGAAGACCGGGAAATCCCTTTCCTTCTGGTTGAAGGCAGCATTGCACAAAGGTTGGAGCAGGTGCAATTTGCATTGTCGTTTTTAACGATGTGAAATCTGACTGGGGCTTTAAAATTTTTCCAACAAAAAAGCACTGCTCTTTGAAAGACAGTGCTTTTTTAGTGCATTGAGAACGCGAGAGACTTAACTGCTTTCCATCAGACTCTTCAAATGGTCGGCACGGGCAGGGTGGCGCAATTTTTTCATGGCCTTGGATTCAATCTGGCGTATGCGCTCACGCGTGACTTCAAATTGCTTGCCCACTTCTTCCAGCGTAAATTCGGTGCTGGTTTCCAGGCCGAAGCGCATGCGCAAGACCTTGGCTTCGCGTGGACTCAGTGAATCCAGTGCTTCTTTCAGCTTTTCCTGTACCGATGCCTGCATGGCTGCGGCCATAGGCGACAGGGTCATGCTGTCTTCAATAAAGTCACCCAGTTGCGAATCGCCATCGTCACCGATAGGGACATCGAGTGACACCGGTTCTTTGGCAATCTTCAGAATTTCACGTACCTTGTTTTCCGGCAGGCCCATTTTTTCGGCTATGGCTGCCGGTTCAGGTTCCAGCCCGCTGGCTTGCAGCAACTGGCGCTTGACACGGTTCATTTTGTTGATGGTTTCTATCATGTGCACCGGCACACGGATAGTGCGTGCCTGGTCAGCAATGGCACGTGCAATTGCCTGTCTGATCCACCAGGTGGCATAGGTAGAGAATTTATAGCCGCGGCGGTATTCAAATTTATCAACCGCTTTCAACAGACCGATATTGCCTTCCTGGATCAGATCCAGAAATTGCAGGCCACGGTTGACATATTTCTTGGCGATGGAGATCACCAGACGCAAGTTAGCCTCGGTCATGGCGGCCTTGGCTTCGCTGGAACGTTTTTCACCCGCCACCATTTGCTTGTTGATCTCACGCAGATCATGCAAAGGCAGGCGGACATTTTGTTCCAGATCGATCAGTCGTTGTTGCAACTCGCGCGCCGCATGGATGTTACGACCCAGGATGGCAGCATAACTGGATGTGCCATTGATTTCCCGGTTCAGCCATTCAGGGTTGCAGGCATTTTGACGGAAATGCTCAACAAAGTAAGCACGCGGCATACCGCATTTGTTGACCATCAATTCCAGCATCTGCTTTTCTGTCTGCCGCAAAGTTTTCATTTGCTTGCGCAGCGTGTCACACAATTTTTCAGCGGTTTTGACACTGAAGCGCATGCCTTGCAATTCACGGGTAATCGCTTGCTGCGCCTGTTGATAGGCAGGTGACTGATACCCATCTGCAGCGCGGGCTGCCTGCATTTGCTCAAAGCGCATGCCAACCACTGCAAATTTTTGCAGCACGGTGGCTTTTAATTGCTGTAGCTGTTCATCGCTGATGCCGCTCGCGTTGTCGGCTACAGCATCATCGTCGTCATCAAGGTCATCCAGCTCATCGGCATCGCTGAGCTCTATCGCGGGTGCATCTGCGGCATCTGGGTCCAGCATGCCATCTATGATGTCGTCGACACGGATTTCATCTTTGGAAATCTTGTCAGCGATATCCAGGATTTCCTGTATTGTGCCAGGGCAGGCAGAGATCGCCTGCACCATGTCTTTCAGACCATCTTCTATGCGCTTGGCAATCTCGATTTCGCCTGAACGCGTCAACAACTCAACACCACCCATTTCGCGCATATACATGCGTACTGGGTCGGTGGTGCGGCCAAAGTCAGAATCCACTGTCGCCAGTGCGGCAGCGGCTGCGGCTTCAGCTTCGTCTTCGCTGACATTGGTGGCGACATTGTCGGTCAGCAGCATCATGGCGGCATCAGGCGCGCTGTCATAAACAGCAATGCCCATGTCATTCAGGGTGCTGATGACGCCTTGTATCATTTCTGCGTCTGCCACATCGTCTGGCAAATGATCATTGATTTCAGCATGGGTCAGATAGCTGCGGTCTTTACCCAGGTTGATCAGCTTGGTCAGTTGCTTGCGATACTGGTCAAGTTGTTCTTCATTGTTGGCGATACTGGCAGAGCTGCCCGCGCTTGATTTTTTGGCTTTGGCACGTGCTGCACGTTTCATTTCGGCAGATTCTGCTGCATTCAATGCCAGGATTTCATCATTTTCAAAATTGAATTCGGATGATTTGCGGCCACGTTTTGCCGGTTCACGCATCGCTGGCAAGATGTAACCTGAGGTGTCAATGTCAGCCACATTGCTGACAGGTGTCACAACAGGGGTTGTCGCAGAGACCGTAACAGGCGTAAAGACAGGTGCAGCAACCGATTCTGGTGCAGACTTGGACGCGGGGGGGGCGGACATCGGTTTCAGTGTCACTACCGGTGCTGGCGGTGCCAGTTTGCCCGAACCTATACGTGCTTCACGTTTTATGATCACGGGTGCTGGTGCCTGCTGGTCAGCCAGTAGCAATTTTTTCGCCAGTTTGGGTGCTGTCTTGCGGATCACCACCACGCGCGGCTTGGCGGCGTCGGTATCGCCAGTATCTGGCTTGCTGTCTGCAGCAATGGCTTCTTCACGCACCTGCATTGGCTGAGCGTGATTTAGCGTAACCTCATCTGCCTGGTCGCCGTTATCGCCAGCAAGCAGAGCGGGGGTGTCAAGCTCAACAGACGTGACTGCTTCTGCCGTGTCGGCGACACCAGTATCCGCACCTGTCAATTGCAGGCGCGAACGGCGCTTGGTGATTACCGTTACCGGTGCAGAAACCAGGGTTGGCGTCTCTTCTGTGATGTCAGCGACGGGCACGACCATCTGTACTGTCGTTGTGCGCGTGATAGTCTGCGCATTGCGGTTCAGTTGCAGAGGCGGCTTTTTACCTAAAGTGAGCGTGGATCCTGTTTTTGTTGCTGGAGAAGTGTTTGAGTCAGTTAAGCTGTTTTTCATGTAACAAATTCGAATACGACAACAAATGCTTGTCAAAAGTTTTTGGCAATAGCAAGGGCGAAAAAGCTGCTGGCGATCGTCAGTAACAGATCAACGGCAGGCGTGGCACGGATGAAAAAGCCCGCTGGTTAAAGCGGGCCAATCTCATCTTGCTGAATCTGAGTCTCAAATCGAGACGAAAGGGCAGAATTATCCTCGGCTTGGGCCTTCTTGACAAGCAAGACTTTGCTTTTCTGCGAAGAAAGTTTTTCAGTAAGGGGATATCTATCATTGTCCTGTGCTGAAGGGCAGTATTTAAACCGGAGCAATGATCTTTTCTGCGAAGTTTGATGTCTGACCAGTTTTAAGTAAAAATGAATGGAGTTTGATCTACATCTATGTATCTGGTGTATTTCAGGAAATGTTTGAAGTAAGCTGTTAGGCTACAATTTTTGTACTTCTTTTTTTGTCTGTGTTGATAATGGCAGTGATCGCCCGTTTTCTCCCCTATTTTTGCAGAAATATCCTTTTTTCAGCTATGTTGATAGTGCCAGTGTTTACTGAGGCACAAAGTATTCCTGATACCCTGACCCAGCGACTGAAGGCATGTACAGCTTGCCATGGTGCTGAAGGCCGGGCCGGTACCGATGGTTTTTACCCAAGGATAGCGGGTAAGCCAGCTGGTTATCTTTATAATCAATTGCTTAATTTTCGCGATGCCAAGCGCGGCTATCCGGCGATGCGTTATATGGTTGCCCATATGTCGGACGCCTACCTGAAAGAAATTGCGGATTATTTTTCAAATCAGCATCCACCTTATTCTGCGCCACAGGCATCTGATACGCCGCCATCAGTTTTGGAGCAGGGGCGCCAATTGGTGTTGAAAGGGGATAAATCCCGCGATTTGCCCGCTTGTGTCGCTTGCCATGGGGACAAGATGACTGGTCTGGCACCATATATTCCTGGCTTGCTGGGCTTGCCACGGGACTATCTGGTTGCGCAATTGGGGGCCTGGCAAACCGGCAGTCGTAAAGCACACACTCCAGATTGTATGCAACAAGTGGCGGCTAAATTGAAGCCACAGGATATATCAGCGATTTCTGCCTGGCTGGCGGCGCAACACGTGCCGACTGACGTAATGGCATTACTGCCCACCGATGCTGGAACGCGTCAGTTTCCGCTAACTTGCGGCAGTCTTCTTCGCTAAATTCGGATACGACAGAAATACATGAAACGATTTTTATTGATTTTGCTGGCCCTTGTGTCAGTTAGCTTGCTGTGTGCTGCTGGCGTTGCTGTATATGGTTATTACCTGGTGGATGATCATCAGAGTTCACCTGTAAAAACTAAAGACTCTGACGCTGCTGCTCTGCTTATCAAGGGCGAATACCTGGTGCGTGCCGGTAACTGCATGTCCTGTCACACGGCGCGCGGTGGTGCCGCTTTTGCAGGTGGGCGTGTATTGCAGACAGAGTTTGGCGATTTTGTTACACCAAATATCACCCCCGACGCGAAAACTGGTATTGGTAACTGGAGTGCAGAAGATTTCTGGCAGGCTTTGCATAATGGCAAAGGGCGCGATGGGCGCATGTTGTATCCGGCTTTTCCTTATGCCAATTACAGCCAGGTGACACGCGCAGATTCCGATGCCATGTATGCCTATTTCCAGTCCATCCGCAAGATAGAGCGGGCAAACCAGTCACATGAATTGCGTTTTCCTTATGATCAACGGGCTTTGTTGGCGTTTTGGCGTGCGGCTTATTTCCGCCCCGGCGTGTATCAGCAGGATACACGGCAAAGTGCAGAATGGAACCGTGGAGCCTATCTGGTGAATGGCCTTGGTCATTGCAGCGCCTGCCACAGCAGCCGCAATATGCTGGGGGCGAATGCCGGTACGGCTGATTTGTCTGGTGGAGAACTGGCGCAGACCAGTTGGTATGCCCCCTCTCTGGCACACGGTAACGAGATCAATCTGGCGCAGTGGCAAGCACCACAATTGCTGGCTTTGCTGAAAAATGGCATCAATACGGACACCGCAGTGTCCGGCCCCATGGCTGAGGTTGTGTCTGCCAGTCTGCAACATCTGTCGGATCAGGACGTGAGTGCGATGGCGACTTACCTGCAAGCGACTCCTGCCGTAAAAGTGGAAGAAAAAGACATGTTTGATCGTGCCTTGTCTGCCCAAAACATCAGCAAGGAAACCATGGATGGCATCATGAAAGCGGGCGCTGCACTGTATAAGACGCATTGCATGGATTGTCACGGTGCTGGCGGTACGGGCATAGCATCCATTTACCCGGCATTGAAAGCTAACCCCGCGATACAGACACAACTGGTGGCAAATCCAGTGCGTTTGATCCTTGCTGGCGGTTTTCCACCTGTCACCAAGGGTAATCCCCGTCCGTATGGCATGCCGCCATTTGGTCAGGTACTGACTGATAATGAGGTGTCGCTGGTATTGAGCTATGTGCGTAACGCCTGGGGCAACCAGGCGTCGGTGGTGACTGCATCCGAGGTTAATCGTTATCGCACGGCGACCTTGGAATAGGGTGTAGATTATGGGTAACTGATCGTGTAAATTAATAGGACTTGCGCAAAACCACTTAGCTGCGGTGCAGCTCCTTAGATTATGGGTAACTGATTTGCACTAAAGTACTGCCTTTGTCGCGGTCGCCTTGCCGGGGCAATTTTGCGTAAGTCCCAACTTATCATCTGTCTGCGACAGTGGAGTGATTTAGTGATGCAATGATTGATGGCCAGATTGAATAAGCAATATATTGAGTCGCAATTAATTTAACTGGTACGCATATGCCCTGGACCTTTGCCCATCCTGCAGCCGTGTTACCCCTGCGCAGACTGGCTGGTGGCCGCCTTAACTGGTTGGCACTGGTATTGGGTAGCATGACGCCAGACTTTGGCTATTATGTCCACTGGTTTAAGCTCGCCACCCTGGCGCATCGGTGGGATGGTATATTTCTGGTGTGTTTGCCTTTGGGCTGGATTGCTTTTCTGTTCATGCAAAAAATGCAGCCGCGCCTGATCTATTTGCTGCCACAATTGCAGCGCCAGGCTTTGCAGACCAGACGACATCAACTACCAGCGTATACCTTGAACAGCGTTGCATTGATATCCGTGTCGCTGGTGCTGGGCGCGCTGACACATGATGTATGGGACTCTTTTACCCATGCAAGCGGGGTTGGTGTTATGTATTTTGACGTGTTGCGCCAATCCTTGCATTGGGGATCTTTCAGCATACCAGTTTTCCATCTGCTGCAGCATCTGAGTACGCTTTCAGGATTGGCCGTCCTGATCTATGCCTATTTGCAGTGGCGTAATAGCCTGCCACATATCGTCATGTTGGAACCTGGCGAAACGGATAACTGGCGTTATCTGTTGTTCGCTGGCACGGCATTGTCTTCGGCCATGTTGGCGGGACCATTGGCCTATCGCTTGTCGCTGACGGCCAATGGCGTGTTGGTCAAAGAGGCTTTCCTGTTTCGTCTGGCGCTGAGTCTGACCAGCAGTTTCGCCCTGCTCATTACCATCGCTGCATGGTTGATAGGGCGGGTTGCCCATCCGGCAAAGAGTATTGATGCCGATATCCGGCAAGATTAAAATTGCCCATGTTGATGAAATGGGTTCTAGTTTTTGCTGTTCGCTTCGGTGTGTAAATTCCAGTTTAGCGTATTACCATTTTTATCTGTGACAGTTGTCATTTCCTTGAATACCCTGGCTTGCAGGCCGTCGGGCAGACGCACAAAATCGACACTATTGACCAAGCGGTCACCGCGCATGAAGGCCCAGGTGAAGAATTTCAATGCTGCCGTGGTTTGCTGCACATCTTTGGCATGCTGCTGCATGATGATAAAGGTACCCATGGTGATTGGCCAGGTTTTTTGACCTGGCTTGTCAGTCAGCATTTCTTCAAAATTGGCGTCAGTTCTCCAGTTACTGTTGGACAGAGCAGAAGAAAATGACTCCGCTGAAGGCGATAAGAATTTGCCATCCCGGTTTTGCAACTGAACGCTGTCCAGCTTGTCTTGCACGACGTAGTTATAGTCAACATAGCTGATCGAATAGGGCGTCTTTTTCAACGCAGTCACAATACCGCTACTGCCTTTGACCTGGGTCAGTTTTGTATTCCAGGTAATCGTAAAATTTTTACCGAAGCGGGTTTGCCAGGATTTGCTCACTTTACTCAGGTAGTCAGAAAAATTATAGGTGGTGCCGGAACCGTCTTGACGCACGATGACTTCTATGGCTTTGTTGGGTAAGCGCAGCCCAGGGTTCAAGGCTTGAATGCCAGGATCATTCCAGTTGCTGACATCGCCGGAAAATATCGCTGCCAGCAGGTCGGCATTCAGACGTAATTCACCCGTTTTAATACCAGGCAGATTGATGACCGGTACCACGCCAGAAATGGCTGAAGGAAATTGTATCAGCGAGGCTTTTTTAAGGTCTGCCTGACTTAAGGCGGCGTCACTGGCACCAAATTCAAGACCATTTTCCTTGATTTTCTTGATCCCGGCAGATGAACCTATGGCCTGGTAGGTAATTGTAGGCCCACCAGTTTTTACATAGGCTTCAGCCCATTTTTGATACAAAGGGGCGGCTGCAGACGAGCCTGCACCTTGAATTTCAGTAGCAAGGCCGGCGTGGGAGAGCAGGCACAGCAGGGAGAGGAGTAAATATGAGCGGATCATGATAAAAGTAAGTCAAAATAAGCAACGCGGCACGTTTCACAACAAAATCGGCGCGGATTATCTCATGTAAGGCTTGTTTTTGCTGGCGTGCAGCATTTGGTAATGCGGATGTCATTTCTGCTGGCTATGCTTCTTGCTTGCATATCGACAATAAATTGTTTATATTGTTTACATGTTTTTAAATTGGAGGCTGAAATGGCAACCGTAGCAAATAAAAAACCGAATTCCGTCGTAGTGGCAAGTGCACCTAAAAAAGTGGTTGCGAAAAAAAGTCCGGTAGCAGTCGTAAAAAAAACACCTGTACCTAAGCCTGTTTCCATCGTAAAGCCTGCACCAAAGGCTAAGGCTGTGCCTGCAGCCAAAACAGCCGTCGCTGCCAAAATAGTGAAGGCGGCTGAAGTCAAAGTAGTTGCTCCGCTTGCCAAGGCAGTTGTTGTTCCTGTAGAAAAAGTGAAGAAAGCAAAACTGGTACGTGACAGCTTCACGATGCCGGAAAGTGAATACGCGGCACTTGGCGCAGTCAAAAAAGCTTGCCTGAAAGCCGGTGTGGAAGTGAAGAAAAGCCAGTTGTTGCGCATAGGCGTGGCGTTGCTGGGCAAAACAGATGTACCTGCATTGAAGAAACTGATTGCCGGACTGGCCCCTTTGAAGGCCGGACGTCCAAAGAAAGAAAAATAAATACAGCGTCTCAGACTTGCCGTTAAGAAATCCCTGGAAAATTTAGACTTTTCCGGGGATTGTTGTTTTTTTACCTGTCATCAAACCGACATCTGGCTGTCATCTTGCTGAAGTAATCCTTGATTATCCTTCGTTCGTCGAATCAACGAACAACATGACAAGGACGATGAATGCGATTACTCACGATACCCGCGGATGCTAATCCAAGTTTTTCCAAACTCAATCTGAGCCTTGCAACAACGCCAGAAGAAGTCACGGAAGTACAACGCCTGCGTTACAAGGTATTTATCGAAAGCATGGGCTTGTCAGCCCTGTCCAATCCGGATGGGCTGGATAAAGATGAATTTGATGATTATTGCGATCATCTGATAGTACGTGACTCCAAGAGTTTGAAAGTAGTTGGCACCTATCGCATCATGGGGCCGAATGCAGCCCGCCAGATGGGGCGCTATTATTCTGAAACAGAATTTGACCTGTCACGTCTGCACAATATTCGCAACAGCGTGGCAGAAGCAGGGCGTGCCTGCATCCACCCTGACTACCGCAGCGGTGCTGTGATTATGTTGCTGTGGGCTGGCCTGGCTGCCTATATGCGCCGTGAACGTTGTTCTCATCTCATCGGTTGTGCCAGTATCAGTCTGACAGATGGCGGTCAGAATGCAGCTGCGATTTATCGTGGTTTGTCTGCCGCAGATTTTGCTCCGCTTGAATACCGTGTCACACCACACACGCCTTTCCCGCTGGACGAAATCGACAGCAGCACAACTGAAGCCCGCATCCCGCCTTTGCTGAAAGGTTATTTGCGTGCTGGTGCCTGGGTGTGCGGCGATCCAGCCTGGGACCCTGATTTTCATAGTGCCGATTTGTTCGTCATGTTGCCATTAGCGAATCTGGACAACCGTTATGCACGTCACTACGGAACAGGGGAGTAGCCATCATGAAACCAGCCGATCAGTTTCTCAACAGTAAATTGTATAAGTCCGGTAAAAAGGAAACCCAGCGTTTCCGTACCATATGGATTTCGGATTTGCATTTGGGAACGAGCGGCTGCCAGGCAGCCAAGCTGCTCGAATTCTTGCGCGCTACCGATTCCGAAACCTTGTACCTGGTGGGGGACATTATCGACGGCTGGCAGTTGAAGCGCCGCTGGTACTGGGATCAAACCCACAATAATGTGGTGCAGACTGTATTGAAAAAAGCCAAGAAAGGCACGAATGTCATTTTCGTGCCTGGTAACCATGATGAGTCCATACGCCAGTTTATCGACCTGGATTTTGGTGGTATTAAAATCCGTGATGAACTAGTGCATACCACTGCTGCCGGTAAGCGCATGCTGGTGTTGCATGGTGATCGCTTCGATGGCGTGATTGCCTGTGCCAAATGGTTGGCCTACGTAGGCGACAGCCTGTACACTGTCATCCTGAAATTCAATCAGGTTTTCAATAACTGGCGCGCACGTGCTGGTATGCCATACTGGTCGCTGTCACAATACCTGAAACTCAAGGTCAAGAATGCGGTCAGCTATATCACCCAGTTTGAAGACGCACTGGCAGATGAAGCACGTCGCAAAGGTGTGGATGGCATTATTTGTGGTCACATCCATAAACCGGAAATCCGCGATATCGGCGGTATCCTGTATTGCAATGACGGTGACTGGGTAGAAAGTTTGTCTGCCCTGGTGGAAGATGCGCAGGGCGTGTTAAAACTGGTGACCTGGCACGATATCATTCATCCTGAAGTCGCAGCTGATCACATTGCAGAAGCTGAGCATGAAGCTGATTTGGAAGCGGTTGGCAGTACTTGAGTTCTGCAACATGAGTTTTGCAACTTTTTAGAACTCATTTCATAAATAGGGATGAGTGCGAGCAAGGCGATTCGGGATGCAGTGCAAGGCGTGACGCGTAGCCAAGGCTGGTGCCTTGGCAAGCGGCACAACGTAGCAATGCGCCCGCGAAGTGTAGATGCGGCCAGCTCCCGGAGGGTTTGCCTCATAGCGCGTGCTGGACTGCGTTGGACTCGTTGTCAATAGACCCGCTATTGACTGCCTCGTCCGCCTTGCCAGCCCGCGCTATGAGGCAAACGCATCTCACCCCTATTTATGAAATGAGTTCTAGTTGGCTGCTGCCGGTTTGGTCCATGTCCACAGACGTTGACCAAACTGGTTGCAGGCCAGGCCACCAAGTACCAGCAAGCCGGCACAGACTTTCCACCACAGCAGTGGTTCATTCAATATGACTGATGCACTCAGCATACCGACCACTGGCACCAATAAGGTAAAAGGTGCTACCGTGGCAGCCGGGTATTTACGCATCAGCCAGGACCAGATGCCAAACCCAAGTAAGGTGTTGGGATACGATTGGTAAAAAATCGCGGCGACCGATGTCCAGTTTAATTGTGTGTAGGCGGTTTGCCAGGCATCACTACCTTCCAACAGCAATGACGCAATCATCAGCGGCGGGCTGGCAATTGCTGAACTCCACACCATCATTGCCAGTGGATTGACCATGCCAATTTTCTTGGTGACGATATTGGCGATGCTCCAGCAAATACTGCCACCTACTACCATCAGGAAACCCAGCATGGTAGCCTGGGCTTCAATATGCATGCCAACCAGCGCCATGCCCGACAGCGCAATTAGCGCGCCCAGCACTTGCATCAGTTTCGGTTTTTCACCCAGTATCAATACTGCCAGTCCCATGGTGAAAAATGCCTGTAACTGCATGACCAGTGATGCAAGGCCCGCCGGAAAACCAAGTTTCATACCGCAAAATAGCAGCGTGAACTGGAAGGCGAACTGGAACATGCCGTAAGCAATAATCCACTTCCAGGAGGTCTGTGGGCGCGGGATGAAAAAAATCAGCGGGAAAGCTGCAAAGACAAAGCGGGATGCTGTAAACAGTACCGGCGGCAAACCTTGCAGGCCGATCTTGATCACCACAAAATTCACGCCCCAGGTAATAACAGCAATCATGGCGGCGAGAATGTGTGCGGGTTTCATCGGCAGGGGAATGTAGGTAGCAGGCCAGTATACTAACAGTTAGTCCGTATTGCTGCTTGTTGACTTCGCGCCTTACCTTTTTCTGGCAAGTAGAAGATAAGTGACAGATGTTTGATTTTAGAAATTTATTTCACGACCAGATCAGGTGACATGATCGCTTTCAGGTAGGTTTGTGTAACGCTGTTCTCGCGCTGTCTTTGTGTAATCCACCAGACATTGCCTTTGCGTACGCTGTACTCCTGCAAAGGATGCCCAAGCAATTCTGCCGCTACCTGACCCAGATAGGGTTGATGTCCGATGATAAGCACAGGCTCGCGACCATTGGGCCAGTTTGCTGCTGTCAATACGTCAGCAGCACTGGCGGCTGGCCCCAGTTCGGGCAAGACCTTGAATTTTCTGCCACAGGCGATCAGTGCTTCTGCCGTGTCTCTGGTGCGAATGGTAGGGCTGACCAGTATCTTGCAAGTCTCTGGCAAGGTGCTGTCAAGCCAGTAGGCGATCTTGCCTGCCTGCTTTAAACCCTTGCCAGTCAGCTTCCTGAATTCATCAGTGATGCCTTCTGTTGCAGGTTCTGCTTCCGCATGTCGCCAGAGAATTAAGTCCATCGCTAGCTGTCCGTATCAGATACTGAACCCAGACTGTGCATCAAATGTTGCTGGGCGCAGAAACGCAGTTGTTTTGCACGCACTTTCTTGCGTTCATAATGACCTTCGGAATCCAGCACCCAGGCGTTGACATTGTCTTTCAGATAGGGTTCCAGACCTTCAGATATGACACGTTTCTTCAGGGATTTTTCCAGTACTGGGAAAGCTACTTCTATGCGACGGAACAGATTGCGATTCATCCAGTCTGCACTGGCCAGATGTACATCATGTGCCAGGTCATTGCGGAAATAATAAATGCGGCTATGTTCCAGGAAGCGACCAATAATCGAACACACACGTATGTTTTCGGACAGGCCTGGCACGCCGGGGCGCAAGGCACAGGCACCACGTATGATCAAATCAATCTTTACGCCATCAGATGAGGCAGCATACAGGGCGCGAATCACGGATTCATCCAGCAGGGCATTCATTTTTGCAATGATGCGTGCCGGACGGCCTTCACGGGCAATCCTTGCTTCATTACGGATGGCCTTAATGATCTGTGGTTGCAACGCAAATGGTGCCAGCCACAGATAATCGAGCTTTTTGGGTTTGGTCAGACCCGTCAGGTGAATGAAGACCTCGTTCACTTCTGCCGCCATTTCAGGGTGAGCAGTCAGCAAACCAAAATCAGTATAAAAGCGCGTGGTGGACGGATGATAATTGCCCGTACCAAGATGGGCATAATGACGCAACAGGCCACCTTCTTCACGCCGTATCACCAGCGCCAGTTTGGCATGTGTTTTCAGGCCGACCACACCGTAGACGACCTGGGCACCAGCGCGTTGCAACTTGTCTGCCCAGTTGATATTGGCTTCTTCATCAAAGCGTGCCATCAGTTCAACGATGACGGTGACTTCTTTGCCCAATCTGGCTGCCGTGATCAGGGATTCCATCAAATCGGAATTCATGCCGGTGCGATAAATCGTCTGCTTGATGGCAACCACACTGGGGTCCAGCGATGCAGAACGGATGAAATCAATCACGGTCTGGAAAGGCTGGAAGGGGTGATGCAATAAAATGTCTTGCTTGCGCAGCAATGTGAATATATCTGCATGCGCATATTTGACGATGGCTTTGGCAGAGAAAGGGGGAAAGCGCAAATTTGGCTGCTTCACATGATCAACCAACTCACCCAGCCTGACCATATTCACTGGCCCGTCGACGGGATACAGACGGTCGCTGTCGAGGGAGAATTGTTCCAGCAGGAAGCGCGACAGGTTTTCTGGACAGTTTTTGGCGACTTCCAGGCGCACTGCGGCACCAAATTGACGGGTTTGCAGTTCACCCTGCAGTGCCTGACGCAGATTTTTGACTTCTTCTTCATCTACCCACAAATCACTGTCACGAGTTACACGAAATTGTGAATAATACAATACTTCACGTCCGTTGAATAAATCTTCAATGTGGGCGTGTATGACAGAGGACAGCAGGCAGAATGCCATGCCATTATTCGACAAGTCGTCAGGTAAACGTATGATGCGCGGCAAGACACGGGGCGCCTTGACGATGGCAATACCAGTGCCACGGCCGAAAGCATCCTTACCACCCAGCGAAACGATGAAATTCAGACTCTTGTTGACTACCTGCGGGAAAGGATGGGCCGGATCCAGACCTATTGGTGTGAGCAGCGGGCGTACTTCACGTTCAAAATAGGCTTTGACCCACGCACGTTGCGCTTCATTGCGTTCGGAATGGCGCAGCAGGTGTATGCCTTTTTTGGATAACTGTGGCAGGATTTCCTGATTCAGTAATTCATATTGTCTTTGTGCTAACTGATGACATTCTTTGCTGATCCGCTCAAGCATGGCTTGAAAGGTTGGATGTTGCACCAGTTCACCATCGATGGTGTTCTGGGCCAGCAGGCTGGCCACCCTCACTTCAAAGAATTCATCCAGGTTGCTGCCGACGATACATAAATATTTCAGACGCTCAAGCAGTGGAATGCTGCGGTCTTCAGCCTGTGCCAGTACACGCCAGTTAAAGGCGATTTGTGACATTTCGCGGTCAAGGAAGATGACGGAACGCGACAACTCAACAGAAGCTGTTTTGACCGGCTTGGCAGGTTTAACAAGTTTCGGGGTTTTGGCCTGCTTCTCAACGGGCTTGTTTTCTGCAATGACTTCCTGTTTCATTTCTTCTGACGCTGTCGTTGAAGAGGGGGCTACCTGGTTGGGCATAGTATTTCGCATGTCATGAAAGCCATCATATATATACACGCTAGCATTTTAGTTGGCTTACATGACAAGTTTATGACATATAAATGGTAAAAAATCCAATTATTTCATGCGCTTTGCAGTACGTCATAATCTTGTCATATTTGGCTTGTACAGTGCGCCTCGTAGTCCTGAATACCTGTTATTTAACTCTGAGGTGAACATGCAAATCAAACGTGTTGTCAAAACTCTCATCGCTGCAATCGGCGTTGCTGTCACATTTGGCGCTGCACAAGCTGCCGATATTACCGGCGCCGGCGCGACTTTCCCTTACCCAATTTATGCTAAATGGGCTGAAGCCTATAAAAAGGCCAGCGGTAATGGTTTGAATTACCAGTCTATCGGTTCCGGCGGCGGTATCAAGCAGATCAAAGCGAAAACTGTGGATTTTGGCGCGTCTGACATGCCATTGAAAGCAGAAGAACTGGATGCCGAAGGCCTGACACAATTCCCGGCCATTATCGGCGGCGTGGTTCCTGTCGTGAATCTGGATGGTATTGCTCCCGGCAAAATGAAAATGACAGGCGATGTACTGGCTGCCATCTACATGGGAAAAATCACTAAATGGAATGCACCTGAAATCGCAGCCATCAACCCAGGCCTGAAATTGCCAGCAGAAGATATCACTGTTGTGCACCGTTCTGACGGTTCTGGTACGACCTTCCTGTGGACTGACTACCTGAGCAAAGTCAATGCTGAATTCAAAACAGCCGTAGGTTCTTCCACTGCAGTTAAATGGCCAGTTGGCGTAGGTGGCAAAGGTAATGAAGGCGTAGCTTCCAGCGTCAAGCAAATCAGAAATTCCATTGGCTATGTTGAATATGCCTATGTCAAGAAAAACAAGATGGCTTACACCTTGTTGAAAAATGCTGATGGCCAGTTTGCAGAACCTGATGATGAAAACTTCAAAGCTGCTGCTGCCGGTGCTGACTGGAGCAAAGCTCCTGGTATGTATTTGGTGCTGACTAACCAGCCTGGCAAAATCACCTGGCCTATCACTGGTGCTTCTTTCATCCTGATGCATAAAGCCCAGGCTGAAGCTGAAAAAGGCAAAGAAGTATTGAAATTCTTTGACTGGGCATTCAAAAACGGTGGCGCCATGGCCGCTGAACTGGACTATGTTTCTCTGCCAGCACCGGTTGTGAAACTGATCGAAGACAACTGGAAAGCAAAAATCAAGGACGCTTCTGGCAAGACGCTGTGGTAATAAAAAGTTTTAACCTGTTCAGAATCTGAACTAAACAGAACAAGGTAATCCGGGACTGTCCGGATTACCTTCCGGTGGAAAAGACACCCATGACTACCCAAATGTCCTCCGTCAACATGACTGCACCAACCGCAATCCCACCCACAGCCGATATGGCACAGCAGTTGTCGAATCAGGTCGATTCGGTAAAAATGGCTGCAGTGATGCGCCGTCAGCGCTGGCAAGATTTCTTTTTTCATAAACTGACCTTTAGTTTCGCAGCCCTTGTGCTGGTCGTGCTGGTCGGTATTCTCATTTCCCTGTTTCTGCGCTCGATTCCGGCGATGAGGGAATTCGGTCTGCCATTCATCTGGACGATAGAATGGGACCCTGTCAATGACAAGTTTGGCGGTATGATCGCCATCGTCGGCACGCTGGTGACATCTATCATTGCCCTGGTGATCGCTTTCCCTGTCAGTTTTGGTATCGCTTTGTTTCTGACAGAAATTTGCCCAAACTGGCTCAAGCGCCCTTTGGGTACCGCGATTGAATTGCTGGCTGGCGTGCCCAGTATTATTTATGGCATGTGGGGCCTGTTTGTATTTGCTCCATTGTTTTCACAATATGTACAACCGGTGTTGGCTGCGACGCTGGGCAAATTGCCGGTCATCGGCATTTTATTCTCCGGCCCTATGATAGGCATGGGCATGCTCTCGGCCGGGATAGTTCTGGCGATCATGATCATTCCATTTATTTCTTCCGTCATGCGTGATGTGTTTGAAGTTGTGCCGCCGGTGTTGAAAGAATCCGCTTACGGCCTTGGTTGCACCAAATGGGAAGTGGTACGCAAGATCGTGCTGCCATACACAAAGATAGGCGTCGTAGGTGGTGTCATGCTGGGTCTGGGTCGTGCACTTGGTGAAACCATGGCAATTACATTCATGATCGGTAATTCACATCACTTGTCTTGGTCACTGTTTGCTGCTGGTAATAGTATTGCTTCGACACTGGCGAATGAATTCGCAGAAGCAGAAACAGTCTTGCACACTTCCTCATTATTCTTGCTTGGCCTGATTTTGTTTGTCATCACCTTCATTGTATTGTCTGCTGCCAAACTGATGTTGCTGGGCTTGTCCAGAAAAGAAGGAACCAAATAATGGAAAACTCAACAATGCAATCTGCCAGCAACCCAGTGTATCGCCGCCGGCTGCTTATGCATAAACTGGGGATAGGCTTGTCGTCGTTTGCCATGGCGCTGGGCATATTTTTCCTGATGTGGATATTGTTTACCTTGATGACAAAAGGATTGAGTGCCGTCAATATCGCCATGTTCACGGAGTCGACACCTGCCCCTGGTAGCGATGGTGGCGGTTTGATGAATGCGATCTTCGGTAGTTTTGTGATGGTCGTCAGTGCTGCGGTGATCTCTACACCTATTGGTATCCTGGCTGGTATTTATCTGGCAGAGTACGGGGATAAAAGCTGGTTTGGTTTTGTCACTCGCTTTGTGACAGACATTATGTTGTCCGCCCCGTCTATCGTGATTGGTTTGTTTGTATATGCGATCTACGTTGCTAACGTCAAGCATTTCTCTGGCTGGGCTGGCAGTATCGCTATCTCACTGATTGCCGTTCCTGTCGTTGTCCGTACTACCGATAATATGCTGGGCCTGGTTCCGGCCAGTTTGCGCGAAGCTGCATTTGCACTCGGCGCACCACGCTGGAAAGTGGCTTTGCTGATACGTTTGCGCGCCGTCAAGGCGGGTGTAGTGACCGGTATCTTGCTGGCAGTGGCCCGTATTTCTGGTGAAACAGCACCTTTGCTGTACACCGCATTGAGCAATCAGTTCTTCAATGCTGACATGAACAAACCTATGGCTAACCTGCCTATGGTAATTTATCAGTTTGCCATGAGCCCCTACGATAACTGGCGCGAACTGGCCTGGGGTGGTGCTTTGCTGATTACCTTCAGCGTCCTGGGTTTGAATATTTTATCGCGCACTTTGTTTAACCAAAAAACACAGCATTAATACCGGCCTCGATATGACTACTACACAAGACTCTACACAGAAAAAAGCAATCGAAATCAGCGGGCTGAATTTCTACTACGGCGCAACCCGTAGCCTGCGCGATATCAATCTGAATATTTATGACAAGAAAGTAACTGCCTTTATCGGTCCGTCCGGTTGTGGTAAATCCACTTTGTTACGTACGCTGAATCGCATGTATGACCTGTATCCTGGTCAACGTGCAGAAGGCAATATCATTTATAACGGCAAAAACATTCTTGATGCTGACCAAGACATCAACCTGTTGCGCGCCCGTGTCGGTATGGTGTTTCAGAAACCTACACCTTTCCCTATGTCGGTCTACGACAATATCGCCTTTGGTGTACGTTTGTATGAGAATCTGTCTAAAGGCGAGATGGATGAACGTGTTGAATGGGCGTTGAAAAAAGCCGCTATCTGGACTGAAGTCAAAGACAAACTTAACAAGAGTGGCTTAAGCCTGTCTGGTGGTCAGCAGCAGCGTTTGTGTATTGCCCGCGGGGTCTCCGTCAGGCCGGAAGTCTTGCTGCTGGATGAGCCGACATCGGCACTGGATCCGATTTCTACGGTGAAAATCGAAGAACTGATCAACGAGCTGAAAGAAGAGTACACGATCGCCATCGTTACCCATAATATGCAGCAAGCAGCGCGTTGTTCTGACTATACCGCCTACATGTATCTGGGCGAACTGGTCGAATTCGGTGAAACCGATCATATCTTCATGAATCCAGTGAAGAAAGAAACACAAGACTATATAACTGGCCGTTTCGGCTAAGAAAACGACAGCTTGCCTTGCTTGTCGGACCGTATAAATACGGGCCAGACGCAAGCTTGAAACAGCGGTGTTTTAATAATTGCAATTGCGAATTCAGGAGAAACCTGTGACAGGCGAACATTCTTCAAAACAATATGATATGGATCTGGAGACAATACGCTCCAAGGTCTTGTTAATGGGGGGCTTAGTAGAAAGCCATTTCCATGATGCGATGTCTTGCTTCCGTACAGGAAATGCTGAACAGGCAGAAGCAGTGATACAGTCTGACCTTGAAGTCAACAGACTGGAAGTGAGTCTGGACGATATGTGCAGTCACCTTATTGTCAAACGCCAGCCTGCTGCCAATGACCTGCGTACCGTGATGGCAACTGGTAAAGTCATTACCGATCTTGAACGCATTGGCGATGAATCCACTAAAATCGCACGCATTTCCAAGGAAGCGGCGACCAATAAGCGTGGCGTACCTATGTTCAGCGGTTATGAAACCGTTCGTGTGCTAGCCAGCAGTGTGGCTGATATGTTGCATCAGTCGCTGGACGCATTTGCCCGTCTGGACGACGCCAAGGCGGTACAATTGATTGCTCAGGATGCGATTATCGACAATGATTTCCGTTCCATCATGCGTAACTTGATTACTTTCATGATGGAAGATCCAAGTACGATATCATCATCACTCAATGCTTTGTGGGTAGCAAAGGCGATAGAGCGTATTGGTGACCATGCAAAAAATATTGCCGAACATACGATTTATATCGTTGAAGGCAAGGACATCCGTCATTCTGACTATGTGGCAATCAAGCAGGAACAACAGAATTAATTATTGATGATGGCTACAGACACAACAATACTCATAGTGGAAGATGAGCCAGCAATTGTGGAGCTGGTGAGTTTTTCACTGCGCGCTGCCGGTTGGAATACTTTTGCAGTCAACTCCACAGCAGAAGCCTGGGATTATTTGCAGCGTCGTACACCGCAATTGATTTTGCTGGACTGGATGTTGCCAGATCAAAGCGGTTTGCGACTTTTGTCGAAGATACGTTCTGATCGCCAATTCAATGAAATCCCGGTCATCATGCTGACTGCGAAAAGCATGGAAGAAGACAAGATTGCGGGTCTTGATCATGGTGCCGACGATTATGTGACCAAGCCTTTTTCACCGCGTGAACTGACTGCCAGGATCAAGGCGCTGTTGCGTCGCAAGAGTCCTGAACATGCACAAACGGCCCTGACTGCCGGCCCGGTAGTGCTTGACCCTGTCAGTTGTACAGTCAAGATTGAAGACAGCAAGGTTGATATTGGCCATGCCGAATACAAATTGCTGAAATTCTTCATGGCTCATCCTGAACGAGTTTTCTCTCGCAGCCAGTTGCTTGACAAGGTTTGGGGTGATCATGTCGTCATTGAAGAAAGAACCGTCGACGTGCATGTGTTGCGTTTGCGTAAAGTCTTGAAAAATGCCGAATCGCTGATCAAGACTGTGCGCAGTGTCGGTTATATGCTGTCTGAAAAATGACTGCTGGTGTCTGGCATGCGCGTCGGTTTTACCCTTACCCGTTCTATGGACAGCAGCAATAATCTACTGGGAACGCGTATGTGGTTTTACCGCCACCCTGCATTTGACCGTATCAAATCTTACTCTGCTTATCTCAGCTAATAGCATGGAAGTTGAGAAAAGACACCATTCTTTCCCAGATAGAGTAAGCTTGATAATTCATCAAAATCAGCAAACTTGTCCACGCTGCTCTGATGACAGAACAAGCTTTATATCTGTATAAATGCCAAGCTATTATTCCAAGCAATATTCAGGATTATTCATGTCACCACGCTTCATTTTCTGGATTTCTGCATTTGTGCGTATTTTGTTAGTGTTGATAGGAACTGCCTGTGCAGCCTATTTGTGGGGTCCTGTTACAGGTTTAGTGATAGGGATGGCTGGATTGATAGGCTTGTTTTGTGTGCAGTTATTTTATCTGCAGCGTTTGGCTGACTGGCTGGATCATCCCAGCAGTTCGCGCTTACCTGATGGCTGGGGGGCATGGACAGATATTTTTTCACGTCTGTACAAACTGCGTCGTGGCGACGAAAAAAATCAGGCCGAACTGGCAGAATGGTTGGCGCGTTTTCGCCAGGCCATGACCCTGTTGCCCGATGGTGTCGTGATCATGGATGATGTGCTGTTTCTTGAATGGTGCAATCCGGCTGCCGAAAGTCATCTGGGCTTGAGTCTGTTACTGGACAAGGGCATGCGCGTCACCAATCTGGTACGCAGCCCGGAATTTATGGATTACATTATCCTGGGGCGCTATGAGACACCTTTGACGCTGTCCTTCCGTGACCGCAAGCTGATTGCCCATATCATCCCGTTTGAAAACCGCCGTCAAATTCTGGTGACTCATGATGTCACCGAGTCTGAACGTATAGACATGATGCGGCGTGACTTTATCGCCAATGCCTCGCATGAATTGCGCACCCCTTTGACCGTTATCAACGGCTTCCTGGAAATTGCATCAATGCAGAGCGATCTGGATAACCAGACCCGCAATATGCATTTGAAACTGATGACAGAACAGGGCGAGCGCATGCAACGCCTGGTCGAAGACATGCTGACACTGACCAGGCTGGAATCAGTCGATTATCCACCGCGCCCTGAACGTATCAATATGCTGGGTTTGCTGGAGCAGATATTGCAGGAAGCGCATGCCCTGTCCGCTGGCAAGCATACGATAACTCTGGAATGTACCGGGCCGGACATACGTGGCAGCAACGATGAAATTCGGAGTGCGCTGACCAATCTGGTGACGAATGCAATTCGTTATACACCTGAGAATGGTCACATTAAAATCAGCTGGAAAGATACCGAGCAAGGCCCCAAATTTGCGGTACAGGATGACGGCATAGGCATCAGCGCCGAACACATCTCACGCCTGACAGAACGCTTTTACCGCGTTGATAAAAGCCGTTCACGTGAAACCCAGGGGACTGGTCTTGGCTTGGCGATCGTCAAGCATGTACTACTGCGGCACAAGGCGAATTTGCTGATCGAATCTACTCCGGATGTGGGCAGCAAGTTTTGCGTGCAATTCCCTGCTACAACGGTCAGTACCTAAATTTTCTTATTGCTTTGGGCGAATGACGGAAATGACATGAAATCTTATTCTGTCATTGCCGTTCACTGTGCCCATCACAAGCTGCAATGGGCCGTGTTAATCAGCTTAGTGTACCAAGGCCCTGGTTCTTTCCTTTAACCACTCCAGTGCGGCACCGCTGACGCGCCCTGACAGGCGTTGTAAGACGGTAGCATGGTAGTCATTCAGCCACTTGATTTCATCTTCGCGCAGCAAGCTTACGGTGATGCAACGTGTGTCTATGGGGCAGAGTGTCAGGGTTTCAAATTCCAGGTATTCACCAAATTCGGTTTGCATGGCCAGAACGTTCAAGAGCAGGTTTTCTATACGGACGCCCCATTTGCCAGGGCGGTAAATACCTGGTTCATTCGAAGTGATCATGCCGGGTTCCATCGCCATATGGGCTTCTGCAATGGCACCAGAAATATTTTGCGGGCCTTCATGCACATTCAGGAAATAGCCGACGCCGTGGCCAGTACCATGGCCATAGTTGATGCCGTCGGCCCAGATAGGTGCGCGGGCAACGGTATCGAGCATGGGTGACAGGGTGCCGCGCGGATAGCGCATTTGCGACAGATTGATCATGCCCTTCAACACCAGCGTGAAGTCACGCTTTTGTGCATCGGATACCTGGCCTATCGGCATGACACGGGTAATGTCGGTTGTACCGTTCAGGTACTGACCACCGGAATCGATGAGCAGCAAACCGTCGCCTTCAATCACCGAATGCGATGCTTTGGTGGCGCGGTAATGTGGCATGGCACCGTTGGCATTGAAGCCGGCAATGGTATTGAAGCTGGGCGAAATAAAATGTGGCTGACGTGCACGGGCCGCACAGATTTCTTCATCAATGGTCAGCTCGGTGATACGCTGCTTGCCGAGGGCACTTTCCAGCCAGCTAAAGAATTCACACAGGGCGGCACCGTCCTGCTCCATAGCTTCACGCACATACTGCGCCTCCTGCCCCGTCTTGCGCGATTTGGCAAAGACCGAGGGATTGATGGCCTCAATCACACGCACTGCAGCCGGTATGGTCTGGCGGAAGCCATAGGTGATGCGGCGTGGATCTATCATGATGCTACTGCCCGCAGGCAGGGCCGCCAGCGCCGTTGCCGCATTGCTGTAATCAGACAGGCTGACACCATCATTCGTCAGTGTTGCTGTCAGCGCAGCGGGTACTTTACCGTCAGATACAAACAATGTTGCTTTATTCTGGCTGATCAGGGCATGACCAACAAACACAGGGTTATAACTGACGTCAGAGCCGCGCAAATTAAAAATCCAGGCCAGGTCATCGACGGTGGATACAAAATGCCAGTCAGCATTCTTGCTGCGCATCTGCTCACGCAGCATGGCCAGTTTGTCGGCACGCGACACCACGGCATATGGAGCTGCGTGTTCATAAATTGGTGCTTGCGGCAAGCTTGGGCGTTCATTCCAGACCTGTTGCAAGAGATCTGTGCCGGTATCGAGCTTTATGCCTTTGGTCTTCAGAGCCTGCTCCAGTGCCCTGGCTGTCGCCAGCCCTAGCACCATGCCATCGACACCAACAGTCTGGTCTGCTGACATATTTTCTGCCAGCCAGTCTATGTAAAGCGTTGCAGCCGCAGAGGCGATTTTCATCATCTTGATGCCGGTTGGTGCCAGTTCGGTTTCTGCCGAACTCCAGTAGCGGCTATCGACCCATAAACCGGCAAAATCAGCAGTGACGATCAGCGTCCCTACTGAGCCGGTAAAGCCGGAAAAATAAGTACGTCCTTGCCAACGGTCAGGCAGGTATTCCGACAGATGGGGGTCGGATGAGGGAACGATATAGGCATCCAGCCCCTGCGCCTTCATGGCGGCGCGTAATTGCACCAGGCGGGCAGGAATCGGGGAAGTGATGGCAGAAGGACTAACAGGGCTGTTCATGGATGGATTTCCAAATCAGGATCAACGGGGATGCGAGTAGTGTAAGCAGTGTACGCAATTTAATTAGCAGCAACGACAAACGCGTTTTTGCATTGTTAAAAAGAAAATAATTGCCTGCACTATCAGTGTAATGGATGAGAGTATACCTAAAATATATTAGGTGCGAGGAATTATGCCGATTTCGCTAGTTTCGCAGGAAACGCCGCATCACATAAGGTGCAGGTTCGTTGGGGTTGGCGTGGGAATATTCAAGCTCTGGTGCCAGTTCAAATGTAAACGTGGCATACAGGTCCAGCAGCCGTGGCTGGTCACTACGTACACCCAGGCGCAATTCTTCTATGCCAGCAGTCTGGGCGGCATGGATGACTGCTTCCAGCAAGTGCTGCGACAGGGTTTCACCACGAAAAGCGGGCAATACCCCCATGCGCAGCATTTCCCAGCAATTGCTTTCTGTGTCCACTGGCAGCCAGCGTACCGAACCCACAGGTTCGTCGTCGACCAGCAGCACAAAACCGCCACCCTGCATCAAGTCATGATTGACCCGTTCGCTGCTTTCATGATGACCAGTGGAACTGCTCGCGACTTTTTCAGACCAGCAGGTGCGGGTAAGATGCGCGATCAGTTGCGCATCTTCAAGTGTGGCTTCCCGGACGACGATAGGCATAGTCAGAAAAAAGCGCAGGCAGATATTAACGAACGCGCATACCTGGCTGGGCGCCAGGCCATGCTTCCAGTATGTACAAGCCCGGATTGGCTTTTTCATCGGCGGCCGAAGCGGCCAGTACCATGCCTTCGGATAGGCCAAACTTCATCTTGCGTGGTGCCAGGTTAGCCACCATGACAGTGAATTTGCCTATCAGCTGTTCTGGCTGGTAAGCTGATTTGATGCCCGAGAATACATTGCGGGTACGGCCTTCACCCACATCCAGCGTCAGGCGCAGGAGCTTGTCTGAACCTTCAACATGCTCGCAATTGACGATCTTGGCAATGCGTAAATCCACTTTGGCAAAGTCATCAATCTTGATTTCTTCGGCCAATGCTTCGATGTCAGTTGCTGCAGTGTCGGTAGCAGCGCTTGCTTGTGCTGCAGGGGGCGCAGGTGCATCAAACAAATCATCAAAAATCTTGATGTCCACCCTTTGCATCAGGTGGGCATAAGGATTGATTTTATGATGATGTGGCAACGGAGTAGCAACATCTGCCCATTGCAAAGGCGCGATATTCAATTGCGCTTCTACTTGCGCTGCCAGTTGCGGCAAGACTGGTTTCAGGAAAATGGTCAGGATGCGGAAGGCTTCCAGCAAACGGCTGCAGACTTCCTGCAATTTGGCATCGTTCTCAGGCTTTTTCGCCAATTCCCAGGGTTTGTTGGAATCCACATAGGCATTCACCAGATCAGCCTGTTCCATGGCAGCGCGCAGGGCTTTGCCGTATTCGCGTGCTTCAAACAGCGTCTTGATTTCTGGTGCAACATTGCGCAGATTATTCAGGAAGGCGTCATCCGCCGTCGCCCAGTCAGTCGCGATCACACCGTCGAAACGCTTGGTGATGAAACCCGCAGCACGGCTGGCGATGTTGATGTATTTGCCGATCAAGTCAGAATTGACGCGCGCCACAAAGTCATCCGGATTCATGTCCAGATCTTCCACCTTGGCATTCAGTTTGGCGGCGAAATAATAACGCAGCCATTCCGGGTTCATGCCGATTTCCAGATAGCGCAGTGGTGAAATGCCGGTGCCACGTGACTTCGACATTTTTTCACCAGAGACAGTCACAAAGCCGTGCGCATACACGTTGTCTGGTGTTTTATACTCAGAAAACTTCAGCATCGCTGGCCAGAACAGAGTGTGGAAATAAGTGATGTCCTTGCCGATGAAGTGGATTTGCTCAGTCGTCGGGTCAGCCATGAAGGCATCAAAATCACGACCGGTTTTGCCGAAGTAGTTTTTCAGCGAAGCCAGGTAACCAACTGGCGCGTCCAGCCAGACATAAAAATACTTGCCCGGTTGATCGGGAATCTCGATACCGAAGTAAGGCGCATCGCGGCTGATATCCCAGTCGCCTAGGCCGCCTTCACCTTCTAGCCATTCCTTGCATTTGTTCGCCACTTCGGATTGCAGGCGGTTGTCTTTCAAGGCCCAGCCGCGCAAGAATTCCACGCATTTTTCATCCGAGAGCTTGAAGAAGAAATGCTCGGACGATTTCATGACAGGTGTGGCACCGGTCAGGACAGAGTAAGGATTTTTCAGATCAGTCGGTGCATACACGGCGCTACAGACTTCACAAGAATCGCCATATTGGTCCTTGGCACCGCATTTTGGGCATTCGCCCTTGATGTAGCGGTCAGGCAGGAACATGTTTTTGACCGGGTCAAAGAACTGTTCTATGGTTTTGCTGGTGATGAAGCCAGCAGATTTCAGTTTGCGATAGATATCCTGAGACAATTGATGATTTTCTTCACCATCCGTCGAATGCCAGTTGTCAAACTGAATATGGAAACCATCAAGGTACTGCTTGCGGCCAGCAGCGATCTGCGCCACGAAAGCCTGTGGTGTGATACCGGCTTTTTCAGCCGCAATCATGATAGGTGCACCATGTGCATCATCCGCGCCGACAAAATGTACCTCGTTGCCTGACATTCGCTGATGCCTTACCCAGATGTCAGCCTGGATATACTCCATGATGTGACCAAGGTGGAAAGGCGCATTCGCGTACGGCAGGGCAGTGGTGACAAACAGCTTACGGGTCATGGTTGATGCACTTTTTATGAACGGACAAGGGCATTATTCTAACAGCGAAAGCCCAAATTGAAGACGCTTTGCCCATAGCTCAAGCGCAGGCGAAGGGTTTTTATGTGTTTTTGCTAATTTTGCTGCCTGCTGCGGCTGCTTCAGACTACCCAGGCACCGTTGCTGTACACCACTTCTTCATCCAGCCGGACGGCTTCGGTAACGGCAAACACGTCAACATGGTGTCTGCCTTCGCCGCGCTTGATATGCGGTTTTGCATAACTGCCATGCTTGGCCCCCAGTGACAAATGTACACCGCACATGCGCTCATAAGTGCCGATATCACGTACGCTACGGTCTTTGGAAAAGGCACGGTTCATGCCAAAGCCCAGTTCACGTACCCAGACGATACCATCATCTTTAAGGATATTTGCCAGCACCTGATCAAATTCAGGTGTGGAATCGCGGGTATCAACGACCTGGCCCTTGTCTACGATCAGGGTAATTGGCTGTGCTGGGCGGTTGACGGTAAAGCTGGTATCGCCAAAGGCGAATATTCGTACTTGACCATACACATCTTCCAGCGCGACGGATTCAGTAAACACTTCCCCGATAGGGAACTGCCCGCCTATATTCTTCATCTCGCGATAATCACCGACATTCAGTTTGGCCGGCTCAAAGCGACCACTGAAAATCAGTTCGGCACCGCCGCTATCCACTACGCCTGTGCTGGCATTGTCGATTTTTTGCTTGAGCGCATTGCCAGTGCCGCGATAATACGCAGCGTCATACGCCAGGGACTCTATGTAATACTGTACTTCTTGTCCCTGCATACGACCCAGATGAGGATGTTCTATAACTTTCAGGCTACGCTTGAATAGTTCTACCCGCAGCCGGAATGCTTCAAGGCGGAAGTTGGTGGATTGAACCAGAATTACCAGGTCATTGGCAGACAGGGCATTCAGGGTTTGCAAAATGAAGTCCGGTGTTACCTGATCGAAATCGATGAATTGCGCTTGTGGCAAGCATAACCTGTAGGCTGCAGTCAGCGTCATTGCCAGCTCGCAATTGTTGTCAAACACCAGCACAGCCCTCTGTTGCCCGGTATGCTCAAACGCCTGCAGCAAGATATCGTTCAAGTGCTGCGCTGCCGTCCTGACGACAGGCTCAGGCAAGGCGCAACAGCTGCTTGCGGGGTTTGTTACTGTTTCTATGGGGCTTACAGGGGAAATCATGGTTCTTTCTGCGGTGGTAGCTGGTGTGGCAACCATTCGGCATGCTGAGGATAATTGATCCAAAGCTGCTATTTTAAGGCCAGCCAGCCCGGAAACGCAGTTTTTCTCATGGAATGCAGATAGACAGGGCCTACCCACATGGTTTCTAGAATTCATTTCACCCTAATTGATGAAATGAGTTCTGGTCAAGACTGACAAATAATCGTCAAATTGATTGCTCTGAAAATTACCTGGTTAATGGCAGTTTGTCATAGCAGACAGGTAGTGAAAACCTGTGTATTTCCAGGCATTAGTATGGCTGTTCCGCAACTTGACCATCTATGTTGATAGCGCTACCATTTATGCCGACAGCCGGATTCCAATAATTTCTATGAATGTATGCCATGCAAGCAATTCGACCACCACGATTACTGTTTAACAGCTTGTTATCACTGGGGCTTGGCCTGTGCGCCTGCCTGCCGCAGACAATGCAGGCGGCGCAGGCTGCACAGGCAGTCGCTGTACCAGCTCGCAGCGTCTATGACTTCAATCCCGGCTGGAAACTATTTGTCGGTGACGCATCGGGCGCAGCGAACTCAACATTTGATGATGCCAGTTGGAAGGCAATAAGCCTGCCTCGGGCCTGGAACGAAGATGAAGCCTTTAAAAAAGATATTGCTGATTTATCTACCGGTATCGCCTGGTATCGTAAGCACTTTCGTTTACCTGCCGGTGCTTTAGCTGGCAAAGTATTTCTCGAATTTGAAGGTGTGCGGCAGGCTGCCGAAATTTTTGTCAACGGCAAATCCGTCGCCCTGCATGAAAATGGTGTCATGGCCTTTGGTGTGGATATCAGCAGGGCCGTGACTGCGGGTGAAAACACGATTGCTGTTCGCACCGACAATGCCTGGGATTATCGCGAAAAAGCTAGCAACCAACGCTATCAGTGGTCAAACAATAATTTCAATGCGAATTATGGCGGTATCCCCAAAAATATCCGCCTGCATCTGAGTGGACGTTTGTACCAGACCCTGCCGCTGTACTCCAACTTGGGCACTACCGGCACCTATGTCTATGCGCAAGACTTTGATATAGCTGGCAAGGCGGCCACGATTACTGCTGAATCACAAATCAGGAATGAGACGGAGGCTGCCAGCAGTGTGGTCTATGAAGTTGATATCATTGATCTGGATGGCAAGAAAGTAGCCACATTTGCCAGCCCGGAACAAACCATTGCCGCAGGCCAAACCACAATTGTGAAAGCCAATGCGCGTGTAGGCAAACTGAATTTCTGGAGCTGGGGCTATGGTTATCTGTACGATGTCAGCACAACGCTGAAAGTGAATGGCCATGCAGTGGATACCGTCCATACCCGCACCGGCTTTCGCAAGACTGAATTTGCGAATGGCATGATCAAACTGAATGACCGTGTATTGCAAATGCATGGTTATGCACAACGTACCTCGAATGAATGGCCAGCTGTTGGCATGTCGGTACCACCTTGGTTAAGTGACTACAGCAATCAACTGATGGTGGAAAGCAATGGCAACCTGGTACGCTGGATGCATGTGACACCATGGAAGCAGGACGTAGAATCGGCCGACAGGGTAGGGCTGATACAGGCCATGCCGGCTGGTGATTCTGAAGCCGATGTCGATGGCCGTCGCTGGGAACAAAGGGTTGCACTGATGCGCGACGCAGTGATTTACAACCGCAACAATCCCAGCATCCTGTTCTATGAATCCGGCAACAAGGGTATCAGTGAAGCCCATATGCGTGAGATGAAAGCCATCCGTGACCAGTATGATCCACATGGCGGACGCGCCGCTGGCAGCCGCGAAATGCTGAATAGCCAGGTAGCCGAATACGGTGGTGAAATGCTCTACATTAACAAGAGCGCCAGACTGCCATTCTGGGCCATGGAATATTCGCGTGATGAAGGCTTGCGCAAATACTGGGACAACTATACAGCCCCTTATCACAAGGACGGGAATGGCCCCCTGTATAAAGGACAGGATGCCAGCATCTATAACCGCAACCAGGATTCACATGCCATAGAAGACGTGCAGCGCTGGTACGACTATTGGCGTGAACGTCCGGGTACCGGAAAACGGGTCAGCAGTGGCGGTGTGAATATCGTTTTTTCTGACACCAATACCCATCATCGCGGCGCAGAAAATTATCGTCGTAGCGGTGAAGTGGATGCCATGCGCATACCTAAAGATGGCTTCTACGCACATCAGGTCATTTGGGATGGCTGGGTGGATATAGAGCAGCCACGCATCCATATCATTGGCCATTGGAATTACACGCCGACGACAACCAAGCCGGTGACCGTGGTATCCAGTGCGGATGCAGTGGAGCTGTTCCTGAACGGAAAATCCCTGGGAAGGGGCGAGCAAAGCGCACGCTTCCTGTTCAGCTTCAAGGACGTGAACTGGCAGGCTGGTGAATTGCGTGCTGTCGGTTATGCTGCAGATGGCAAGAAGCTGTGTGAAACAGTATTGAAAACTGCGGGTGAGCCGGCGGCCTTGCGCCTGAATGTCAAATCCGCACCAAGTGGCTGGCGTGCAGACGGGGCTGATTTGGTATTGGTGGAAGTCGAAGTCATTGATGCAAATGGCCAGCGCAATCCTACTGCATTGAATCTGGTTGATTTCAAACTGGATGGCCCGGCAGAATGGCGTGGAGGCATTGCCCAGGGCGAGAATAACTATATCTTGTCACCCAGCTTGCCGGTGGAGGGTGGTGTCAATCGCGTGCTCTTGCGCAGTACTACCCATGCAGGAAAAATACGTCTGACGGCCACCGCTGCCGGCTTGAAATCAGCTAGCCTGGACATCACGTCAACACCGGTTAAAGTGGATGCTGGTCTGGGTACACAACTGGCTAGCGCACAATTACCTTCGTATTTGGGACGAGGTCCGACACCGGCGACGGCTTCATTCAAACCATCTCGCCTGGCGATGGATATTGCAAAGGTAACAGCAGGCAGCAATGTCGATACTGCAGCCAAGTCATATGACGATGATGAAATCACCGCCTGGCACAGCAGCAGTGTGCCAGGCGAAGCATGGATAGCATATGAACTGGTACGTCCGGCCACTTTGACTGAAGCTGTTTTCAAATTCACAGGCTGGCGTGAACGCAGCTACCCGATACGTATCAGCGTAGACGGCAAATTGGTATATGAAGGATTGACACCCAAGAGCCTGGGTTATGTCACCCTGCCCTTGAAACCTGTACAGGGCCGCGTGGTCAAAGTGGAATTGACCGGTATGGCTTCAGATAGTGACAAGGCCTTCGCCATGCAGGAAGTTGCGAACCAGAATAATACGGATACCGGTGCCAAGGTGGTCGCCAAGGCAGCACTATCAATTATCGAAGCCGAGTTTTATGAGGCCCTACACTGAATAGTAGCGACACCTGATCTGAGTCTGATGTTGACTCAGAATCGGGTCAGGTGCTATCACGTTCAATGATGGTGAATCCGATATCGCGTACCGGGTCACTGATCAGTTTTCCATCGGCACGCTGGATAATGAAATCAGCTGCGATGCTGCCGATGGCATTGCCATCTATCCTCACCGATGTTAATGCCGGGTGCAGGTCACATGAAAAACTCAGGTCACCTAGTCCGATAACTGCCAATTTTTCGGGTATGGCAATACCCAGCGCCTGGGCTTCGGTTATTACACCCAGCGCCAGCATGTCAGAGCTGCAAAATATGGCGTCAATATTCGGATGATCCTTTAGCAGGCTACGCAAGCCACTGCGTCCGCTACCCAGCGTCGTAGGGGCAGGCACGATACAGCTTGGAACCTCTGAACTACCCGCATCCAGCATCCCCAGGCTTTTTGCTGTATCGGAAAACCCTTTGTTGCGGCGTACGGCCCTATCATCGTTGGCGCTGATGGTGGCAACGTTGCGGCGGCCGCGTGCGTGCAAAAATTCAGCAACAGCAATGCCGATTTTGTCGTGAGAAAAACCAACCAGCATATCAATCGGGGTGGATGTCAGATCCCAGGTTTCGACGACAGGGATGCCGCTGACCTGCAAGCGGCGCTTGGCCAATGGCGAGCGCATGATGCCGGTTAAAACGATGCCATCTGGCCTGCGTCCTATGATCGCTTCCAGCAAGGCATCTTCACGCGAATTTTCATAACCAGATTGCCCCAGCATGAGCTGGTACCCCGACGCTGCCAGACTGGCAGTCAAAGACTGCACCATTTCCAGAAAAACCGCACCGGTAATGGTGGGTACCACCGCTGCTACCAGCTTGCTCTTGGTAGATGCCAGGCCACCGGCCAGCAAATTGGGTACGTAGCCAGTTTTTTCTACGGCATCCCTCACCCTTTGCAGAACGGCGGGTGACACCAGGTCGGGCGACTTCAACGCACGCGATGCAGTGATAGGGGCAACATCAGCAATCCTGGCAACATCACTCAGAGTTAAGCCACCGCTCTTGCGGCGGCTGCGGACGGCAGGTGTCTGAGTTGGGGGCAGGGAAGGGGCAGGTATTTTTTTCATACTCTAATTTTATCACTCACCTGTGCTATCACTTCAAAAAGTGGGTTTATTGACCATCAGGAAGTAGACACCCACCATGGCAATGAAGGCAGGATAGCCCAGCCATTCCCAATAGCTGGCATAACGCCAATACACATCGGGCAGGCTGTTGTTATTTGCGTCAGCGATTTCCAGCATGGCCTTCATGCGTATTTGCAGCCATACCACCGGCAACCAGCAGGCACCCGCAAACAAATACAGGGCAAAGGACCACATGATCCAGGGCGTGCTTAAAGGCCAGCCCGCCATATGCACCATGGCAAAGCCAGTCAGGGGCTGGATAATCACCGCTGGTGTGGTAAAACACCAGTCAGCCAACACCACCAGGCGTGCAACCACCACTTGTGCCTTGAATTGTCTGCTGCGATTGGTAAAGAACATATAAAATGCCGAGCCGAATCCGGTACCAACCAGCAAGACGGAAGACAACACATGCAGGGTTTTGAGTAAGAGATAGGTGTTCATTGTGAGTCTCTTTGATGAGAAAATAAAAAGGCAAGCATGGCCAGGATGGGCAGGTTTTTCAATACTGGCCCAAACGGGTGTAAATAATATTCAGGTGAATAGATCGCGATGATGCAACTGTAGCCGACGATCAGGGCAATTTGTATTAACCATAAAATGCGTCTTGGCCAAAACAGCGTCGCCAGACCCAGGCATAAATCCAGGCTGGATGCTGCCATCAGCATGAACATGGCAGGTGCGCCACTCAGACCCAAAGGTTGCAATAAAGCCAGACTGCCCGAAACTGGATATATCCCAAACGATAATGCGGCGGTGACAAACCAGACCAGCGCCAGGACATAGCGAAACAAGGGCACACTCCAGCTTGCAATCGCTGTGCTGGCCAGCATATTTGCCGGTATGCCGGCAAACCAGTCTTCATGTGATTTTGCGGGCCTGTGCAGATGTGCTGCAAATGGCTGCGCGTCTGCGACATTGTCTTGCTCCAGCATATTTAAACTGTCTGGTGCCAGCGTCTTTTGCGGTAAGAGCGTTGCTAGGCGCGCGGTCACACGCATGACAGACATGGGGATGGGAAACATATATTGTGCAGGCATGCCCATGGCCTTGCGATAAATTTCCAGCATGCGACGATAAGACATGGCTTGCGGGCCAACTGCATTCAATACCAGATTCGGGCGATTTTCATTTGCCAGCCAGATATTGATCGCTGCACACAAATCGTCCATAAGTACAGGTTGCACCTGTTGTTCACCGCGACCGGGCAAACCCAGTACGGGCAGACTGGCCAGCATGCGGAAGAATTGACTGCTGCCGCCATCCACACCAACCACCAGCGAAGGGCGCAAGACCAGATAAGTCAGGTCGCTATTCATCAGCATGCTGTCGGCAGCCCGTTTGCTTCGCATGTAGCCAGTCATGATTTCAGGACGTTCTGCTTCTTGCCTTCCGCCCAGTGCTGAAACCTGTATGACAGATGACACCCCACATTTACTGGCCGCCTGGAACAGGGCTATCGGCGCATCGCGATGTATGGCATCAAAGCTTAGTTCATCTGTTTCATTGAGTATGCCTACCGCATTGATAATGACATCGACTTGCCCCAGTTGACGCAGACGTGTTTCCCAGATGGCTGGATCAGTATCGTGTGCATAATCGATGGCGATTTCAACTGGAGCATCAGGACTATTACCAGACATGGGTCGGCGCACGCCGTTGCAGACTTCATGTCCTGCCTTTTGCAGAGCCAGACTGATATGGCGACCGACAAAACCTTGTGCGCCGCAGATAAGAATTTTCATGATCTTGTCTTTATTTGACCGTGCATTGACCGGCTTTGCAAGCCCTGGTGCGCTTTTCAGTTCGTCTGGCCGCGATGCGTATGATAAGGTCCGATAGTATTGCAGAAACGTGGTGGCGATTTCTTGCAAAAAGCATGTATGCCCAATTGCTGATGGGGTTAAGCAAAGGCAATTTCGTCGCTGCCGTCATCCAGCCCAGACCGGCTGCCTTGTAAGCCAGATGGATAGTTTCCACCCCGGTCACTATGCTGCCATCGGGCCTGACACCATGAATGACACGCATGATTTCGCTAAGTGTCAGACCATATTTACCCGCATCAAAACCAGGAGCTGATGCATCAATAAAAATCAATCTGTTCAAATGATCACGTTCCCGCAGATTGTCCATTTCCAGGTTGCAGAGAGGGCAGGATGCGTCGTACAGCAGGGTCAGTGGATAGTCGTTCATGTTGACGTCCTTTTTTGTTTTCAGGTGGTTTGATTTTTATTTCTGATGTTTCTGTCTAAACAGAAATTCATCTTTAAAAAAATGCCCAGGCATTTTTTCTTCACAATTCTTCTCTGTAACTTTTCAACTATCCTTGAGGCGTTTACTTTTCATCCCCACGCACAAATTTTTGTACTGCTGCCCCCATCTTCAACAACTTCATCAGGGTGCTTGGTTCCAGGCGCAACATTTCGTCGGTCCAGGTGGTGACGGTCTTCATCAGGGCCAGGGTTTCTGCGATGCGTAATTGTGTGGCCTTGTCTTCCTTATCCAGATCGGGGCTGTCCAGGCACTGTTGCAGGGTAGTGATGGTGGGGTTGAATTCCCTTTCCTTACGTTCACGTACTACCGTGCGAAACAATTCCCAGACATCCAGCGAAGTTTCATAATGTGCCCGGCGGTCACCCATGACATGGGCCAGTTTCACCAATTTCCAGTTTTGCAGCTCTTTCAGCGAATTCGATACATTCGACCTTGCCACCCCCAGAGTGTCGGCAATTTCTTCTGCCTGCATGGGGCAACCCACGATGTATAGCAGGGCATGAATCTGGCTGACTGTGCGATTGACACCCCATAAGGTACCCATTTCACCCCAGTGCAGGATAAATTTTTGTTTGACAGGTGTAAGTTCCATGAGCACAGTGTAGTTAATTCTTTTATTTCAGTCAAGACAGAAGTAAAAGAATATTGGAAATGCCTGATCATGCTATCTTTGCACACCAATTGACTCAGGGAGATGTTGATGGACGGTATTCGTACGATATTGGATTTCTGGTTTGGGCAGGATGTGGACGATGCCGGGACGGCAAAATCCCAGGCAAAACTGTGGTGGTCCAAGAATGAAGCACTGGATACCGTTATCAGAGAGCGATTTGCTGATTTGAATGCCCAGGCCATGCATGGTGAACTGGATAGCTGGCAAAATACCGCAGAAGGGCGGCTAGCGCTGATTATTCTGTGCGATCAGTTCCCAAGGAATATGTATAGAGCCACGCCAAAATCGTTTGCCTGTGATGCCCGGGCAAGAGGCTACAGCGAAGCAGGTCTGGCGGTGCAGGCAGATCGCCAGTTGCGTCCCATACACAGGGTCTTCTTTTATCTGCCGCTGGAACATTCAGAATCGCTGGCGGATCAGGACAGGGCGGTGGCCTTATATGATGCTCTGCGCAATGACGTGCCTGAAAAACAGCGTGAGATTTTTGAGGGTTATTACCGTTTTGCAATACGGCACCGCGAAGTGATACAGCGCTTTGGCCGCTTTCCACATCGCAATGCCATACTGGGACGCACTTCAACGGCAGAGGAAGTGCAGTTTCTTTCTGAGCCGGGTTCTTCATTCTAGAACTTTTCTGCCACACACCTGCACGGTCAGGCGTGTGGCGCATTGTGCTTAAGCCGCAGTTTTCGATTTGCGCGTCAGGAAAACCAGTGCAGCTGCTAGCATGGAAGCAGCGGCCAGACCATACAGGCCACCCTGGATGGAGCCAGTTTTTTGCTCCAGGAAGCCAAAGGTGGCAGGTGCCACGAAGCCACCCAGATTACCCAGCGAATTGATCAGCGCAATCACGGCGGCAGCAATACGGCTATCGAGATACGCTTGTGGTATGGGCCAAAAAAGTGATGATGCCGCCTTGAAGCCTATGCCCGCGAAACAGATAGCAATAAACGCAAACACAGGGCCACCCACAGTGGATGCCAGCATGCCACCAGCAGCAATAGTCAATGCAATTGCCACCCACATCTGCTGATGTTTGAAGCGCAATGCCAATGCTGCGAACATATACATGGCGGCAATCGAAATCAGCCAGGGGATTGAATTGAACAAGCCAACTTGGAAGTCGCTGAAGTGCCCCATTTTTTTGATGATGCTGGGCAGCCAGAAGGTGGCACCGTAGATCGTCAACTGGACCGCAAAATAGATGAAGCAAAACAGGGCGATACGGCTGTCGCGCAACAGACTGAACGAACTGACACGTCCGGGCTTGTTGGCATCGCGCTCTTTTTGCTCGGCTGCGATGACGGTGGTGAGCTCATTCCGCTCTTCGTCAGTCAGCCATTTGGCATCACGTGGATGTGAATCCAGGCAAAACCAGACGACAAAACAGAGTGCGATGGAAGCCAGTCCCTCGATGATAAACATCCATTGCCAGCCGTGGAAGCCACCGCCTTCAATCTGCAATAGCGCACCTGATAGCGGACCGGATAACACGGATGCCAGTGCTGAGCCGCTGAGAAAAATCGCCATTGCCTTGCCACGTTCACGGTTCGGCAGCCATTGCGTAAAATAGTAGACCGCACCCGGAAAGAAGCCTGCTTCGGCGACACCAAGAAGGAAACGCATCACATAAAACGAGGTTTCGCCCTGCACAAAGGCCATACCGGTGGCTACCACACCCCAGCTTGCCATGATGCGTGTCAGCCAGGCTTTGGCTCCAAAGCGCTGTTGCAGGATGTTGGAAGGCACTTCAAACAGGGCATAGGCCAGGAAGAAGATACCGGCACCAAAGCCAAAAGCGGCAGCACCGATGCCAAGGTCTTTTTCCAGATGGCTGCGCACAAAACCGATATTGACGCGGTCGATGTAGTTAGCGATAAACATCACCACGAATAGCGGCAGGATGCGCCATTTGACTTTGCTGACTGCCTGGTCCAGCACACTGGAAGCAGGCACGGCCACAGGGGCCGTAGTTGTTACGGTATTCATACTGCTGTCTCCTAATGATTATTTTTTTATCTGACCAGGCAAGGCATTTTGTTATTGAATTTCCAGCCTGGAATCAGATATTGCATGGCCACCGCATCGTCACGCGCTCCCAGACCCATGCCCAGGTAGAGTTGATGTGCAGCCTCTATGGCGTCCAGATCAAGCTCTATGCCCAGGCCGGACTTGTCGGGTACCCGCACCATGCCGCCTTTGATCTTCAGCGGGTCCTTGGTCAGGAATTGGCCATCCTGCCAGATCCAGTGGGTATCAATTGCCGTGATTTTTCCTGGTGCTGCGGCAGCCACATGGGTGAACATGGCAAGCGAGATGTCGAAGTGATTATTTGAATGCGAGCCCCAGGTCAGGCCCCATTCATGGCACATCTGTGCCACGCGTATCGAGCCTTGCATGGTCCAGAAATGCGGATCAGCCAGCGGGATATCGACTGATTGCAGGGCAATCGCGTGGCGCATTTCGCGCCAGTCTGTGGCGATCATGTTGGTAGCGGTCAGCAAGCCGGTGGAACGGCGAAATTCTGCCATCACCTCACGTCCCGAATAGCCATTTTCTGCACCACAAGGATCCTCTGCATAGGCCAGCACATCATGCTTGTCGCGACACAGGCGTATCGCATCTTTCAGCAGCCAGCCGCCGTTCGGGTCCAGCGTGATACGTGCATCAGGAAAGCGTTCGGCCAGCGCTGTCACGGCCTCCATTTCTGCTTCGCCGCTGAACACGCCGCCTTTCAATTTGAAATCGTTGAAGCCGTAACGCTGGTAGCTTGCCTCAGCCAGGCGCACAATTGCTTCTGGCGTCAAGGCCGCTTCGTGGCGCAGGCGTGCCCAGTCGTCTTCTGCATCAGCAGATGCCGCCGCGTAGGGCAGATCAGTGACTTTGCTGTCACCGATATAAAACAGATAGCCCAGCATCTCGACTGCATCGCGTTGCTGACCTTCACCCAGCAAGGCGGCGACTGGCACACCGAGAAACTGGCCCATCAGATCGAGCAGCGCAGCCTCCAGCGCCGTGATGGCATGCACAGCAATGCGCAGGTCAAAGGTCTGTAAGCCACGCCCGCCTGCATCTCGGTCGGCAAAGGCTGAGCGTGCCTGGTTCAGTATCGCGTTGTAATGACCTATGGGTTTGCCAACCAGCAGCTCGCGCGCATCTTCCAGCGTCTGCCGTATCTTTTCGCCACCGGGCACCTCGCCGACGCCAGTGCGGCCAGCGCTATCGGTCAGGATCACAATATTGCGGGTGAAGTAAGGGCCGTGTGCGCCGCTCAAATTAAGCAACATGCTGTCGCGGCCAGCAACCGGTACGACGCGCATATCAACGATGCGAGGGGTATCGCCGTAAGCGAGGGGAGAATGTTCAATTGATGTCATGAGTTCCTGTTACCTGAAAAATCGCAAATTGATTTGCTTGTCAGTCTTAATGGTAGCGCTGTCATTTGAAAATATCAATCATTATTTTGTTAAAAATGAGTGCGTGGATCAAGATATGGAAACCGCCCAATGCCACGACCATTTTGGCGGCCATGTTTTTAGTTGCCTGTTGTTATCGGATGTTTGATAAACCAGCTTCTTTGTCGTATGACATGAGAACAAGGGGGGATTTGCGTGTATTACGTGTGGTGGCAGATACGTTGGCTGATGACAGTACTATTCTCATTGGCAAAAACGCCATCTCTGGTGCTACTGGCACTGCGAGCTATTGTTACATCGATTTTCAGGTGTCACTGCGTGTAGCCGTAATAGGGGGGACTTGAATTTGTGATGTATGGCTGTTCATCAATGTTTACTAAAGCATGACTAATTGCATCAATACTTGCCAATTAGTTCATGCAGGTACTGCATTATGTGATTAAATAACATTGTTTTTACCTATGCCAATACAGCCATTACTGACCATGGTGTGCCGCATGCTTACTGGAGTCGCGATTCATGTCAACACAAGAAACCACGCCAGGCGTGTATATCACAGAGGCGGGTAGTTTTGCCGGTAACGTGGTACAGGCTGCTACCGGCATACCTCTGTTTATTGGTTACACACAGACTGCCAGTGAGAATGGAAATAACGTCGTGGGTCAGGTGATTCCCATTACCTCGATGCAGGATTACCAGAGCATATTTGGCGGGGCAGCAAAAGTGGAATATGACTACGTGAGCCAATCCCAGGCTTTTCCACCTTACGATGCAAATGCAGCGACGCCAGCTTTCTTGTTGTATCCGGGCTTGCAGATGTTTTTTGAGAATGGTGGTGGTATTTGCTACGTTCTTTCTTTGTCGACATATGCAGATGTGATCGGCAATGACTGCATTTTTTCGAAAGAAGCGTATAGCAACGCGCTTGCCTTGCTACCAAACCATCCTGAACCGGATGTATTGGTCATGCCAGATGCGGTAAACCTGATGCAGGATGACTGGGTGAGTGTTTCGCAGACCGCCTTGAGAATATGCAATGAAACCGGGAATCTCGTCTGTATCCTGGACGTGCTAAATGGTTATTTGCCACCCGATAGCAGTACCAAGGACCCTATCAACGGCGGTAACGGTAGTGGTGGTTTTTATAAAATTGCTGGCCTGGGTGAAGACTTCAATCAGTATGGCGTTAGCTACTACCCCTGGCTTAATACCAATGTGCTCAGCGTCAGTGCCATTGACTATACCTGGATATCAGCTGCCAGCCTGCCGCAGTTTATTGCTGACCTGACTGCCGAAGCATCTATGCTGTTTTCACCGCAGGCTGCAGATAAATTAAAGACTTATCTGACCAATCAGGTGGATGTATTGCCGCAGGCAGCTGACCCAGCTACGATAAAACAGCGGCATCAGGCTTTGCAGGTAATGTCACCTTTGTACCGGCAAACCATGCAAAATCTGGCGACCAGCGTTAATCTGTTGCCGCCTTCGTCTGCCATGGCTGGCGTGTATACACGTAATGATGATACCTATGGCGTATTTCATGCACCGGCAAATACCTCCATCATCAACGCTATCTCTCCAGCAGTAAATCTCAATGACCAGCAACAGGCAGAAATTAATCAGCCGCTGAATGGTCTTGCCGTCAACGCCATTCGTGTTTTTCCAAACCATGGCATGCTGGTCTGGGGGGCTCGTACCATGGCTGGCAATAGTGATGACTGGCGTTACCTTAGTGTCAGGCGCACCGCCATCATGCTGAACAAATCCATCAAAGCAGCATTGCAATCCTATGAGTTTCAGGCAAATGACAGCGCGACCTGGGTGGCAGTGTTTTCTGGCATCAATAGTTTCCTGACTGCGCAATGGACGGCGGGGTGTCTGGTTGGTGACAGCCCCGGCAGTGCATTCAGTGTCGCTGTAGGCCTGGGTAGTACCATGACAGCTGACGATATACTGCAAGGTATTTTGAGGGTGTCAGTGCATGTAGCGTTGACGGTACCTGCACAATTTATCGTGTTGAATTACGTGCAGCAAATACAGGCTGCTTAATCGTAGCCAAAAGTCGCAGCACCCTTGCTCAGGTTACGTGGTGCTGGTGGTGCTTTGGGGACAAAATCAAACTGGAACTTGATATTGCTGGGTCCATCGCTGGCCACTTGTATGATTTGTGTGATTGGCTCGCTCAGCATATTCGGTGCCCAGGCTTTGACTTCGTACTTACCTGCAGGCAAATTGTTGATGACGGCACTGCCAGATGCATCGGTCTTGGCGAAATACGGTGTGTCGACAACATAAATAAAGCCGCGCATCCAGTCATGGAAATGACAAACCAGCGCCACTTCTCCGGTTTTGTCGAAAAGAATAGGGGCGGGTTCTTCTTTCTTGCTGTTCACGCGCAGTTCAAAGGTTTTTGCGGGTGAAAATGATTTCAGGTGATGCTCGTGACTATCCTTGTTGGGAAAACGTATCAGCGTACCGCTGCGTACCACTGTCAGGTAAGGGCTGAACGCATAGTTTTCTTGCGCAACGATGCTGGTCTCACCAGCCTTTTTGGCCGGCATCGGGGTATCCAGTGGTGTCGCAAACAGGACTGCATTGGCAACGGATTGTGCATTTTTATCAGTCAGGTGCCCGACTAGCAGGCCTGCATGAGCAGTCAGGGAATAACTGAGCAAGCCCAGGACAGATAACAACAGGCAGAACTTGCTGCGGGAAGGGCGTGCGGCTTGTACTTGCATCAATATCTCCTGATTTTCTTGTGAATAGGACTTACGCAAAGCCGCCCCAGCTGCTTTACAGCTCCTCTCCTGGGAGCCGCGTACTAAAGTACTGTCTTCGTCGCTGGGCCTTGCTGGGACAATTTTGCGTAAGTCCTAATGAAAAAAACAAAATGACAGCGAAACCATTATGCTTGAACTTGGCCTGGCGGGGAAGCTTGGGCCTGTTCAATATGCCCACATGCAACAAGGCTATACTCGGCTAGTGTCGTAATTTGCGCTAGACTTACAGGATATCTTTGGAGAATTGCATGAGTATGACCGTTGACGACATTAAAGCCACATTGGCAAAAGTGATAGACCCGAACACCAGTAAAGACCTGGTAACGACAAAATCAGTCAAAAATATCAAGATTGAAGGTGCAGATGTCAGTCTTGACGTGGAATTGGGCTATCCAGCCAAAAGCCAGTTTGACCTGATACGTGCTGCGGTTGTCGCTGCCATCAGTGCTGTGCCGGGTGTGGGCAGGGTGACAGTCAATGTGACATCGAAAATCGTTGCACATGCCGTGCAGCGTGGTATCAAGCTGATGCCGAATGTCAAAAACATTATTGCGGTGGCATCTGGCAAGGGCGGGGTTGGTAAATCGACCACCGCCGTCAATCTGGCGCTGGCACTGGCTGCCGAAGGCGCGTCAGTGGGTATTCTGGATGCTGATATCTATGGTCCTTCACAACCGATGATGATGGGTATCTCTGGCCGTCCTGAAACAGTCGATGGTAAAACCATGGAGCCACTGGAAAACCACGGCTTGCAGGTGACGTCCATCGGTTTCATGATAGACCCGGATGAACCCATGGTCTGGCGTGGTCCCATGGTCACCCAGGCCCTGCAGCAATTGCTGGAACAGACCAACTGGCGTGATCTGGATTATCTGATCGTCGACATGCCGCCGGGCACAGGTGATGTGCAATTGACCCTGTCGCAAAAAGTGCCGGTCACTGGTGCTGTGATTGTCACCACGCCGCAAGACATCGCTTTGCTGGATGCGCGCAAGGGCTTGAAGATGTTTGAAAAAGTCGGTATCCCTATCCTGGGTATCGTCGAAAACATGAGCATTCATATCTGTTCGAATTGCGGCCATGCTGAGCATATTTTCGGCGAAGGCGGTGGTCAGAAAATGTGTACTGACTTTGGTGTTGATTTCCTCGGCGGGCTGCCCTTGACCATGACCATACGTCAGCAGGCCGATTCTGGCAGACCGACGGTGGTGGCTGATCCCGAAGGGCAAATTGCCAGCATCTATAAAGACATCGCACGCAAGGTGGCCATCAAGGTTGCTGAAAAAGCCAAGGACATGACCAGCAAGTTCCCCAGTATTACCATACAAAATACCTGAGGCGCGCCTGAGTATGGATCACCTGAGCATGGATCAGCAGGCCGATTATGTTTTCATGCAACAGGCGCTGGCGCTGGCAAGCTGCGCCACCATAGAAACCTCACCTAACCCCAAGGTGGGCTGCTTGATCGTGCGTGGTGGCCAGGTACTAGGGCAGGGCTGGACCCAACCCGTAGGACAGGCGCATGCGGAAGTGCAAGCCTTGCGTGACGCCGCAGCAAAAGGGTATGACGTGCGTGGCGCCACCGCCTATGTCACGCTGGAGCCCTGCAGTCATTTTGGCCGCACGCCACCCTGTGCAAATGGCTTGCGTGATGCTGGTATAGCACGTGTGGTGGCGGCCATGCAGGATGCCAATCCACAAGTGGCAGGGCGCGGGTTAAGTATTTTGAGGGACGCCGGTGTAGCCGTGGAATGTGGCTTGTTTCCCGACCTTGCCTTGCAGGCGCGCGAATTGAACATAGGCTTTTTCCAACGCATGGAAAGTGGCCGACCCTGGGTCAGGATGAAAGTCGCAGGCAGCCTCGATGGCATCACGGCTTTGCCAAACGGCCAAAGCCAATGGATCACCGGGCCTGCTGCAAGGCAGGATGGACATCAATGGCGGGCGAGGGCAGACGCCATATTGACTGGCATAGGTACCGTCCTGGCGGATGACCCTATGCTGAACGTGCGGGGTGTGGACACGCCACGTCAGCCGCAAAAAATCATCGTTGATTCACAGTTACGTATCTCTGCGCAGGCCAAGGTGCTGCAAGGCGGTGCGTTGATTGTTTGCGCACTGCCGGATACTGAAAAACAGGCCGTGCTGGAACAGGCGGGTGCTGAAGTTATTTGCATACCAAATGTGAATCAGCAAGTGGATTTGCCTGGCTTGATGCAAGAACTGGGACGCAGACAAATCAATGAGCTGCATGTAGAAGCAGGTACAAAATTGAATGGCGCATTGATACAGCAAAGTTGCGTCAATGAATTATTACTTTATATGGCCCCCAAGCTTTTGGGGAGTGGAGCTAGTCTGTTTGCCTTGCCGGAATTGACACATGTAGATCAAGCGAAAATCCTGCAATTTCATGAGGTAAGCCAGGTGGGAGATGACTTACGGGTGCTCGCGCGATTTAAGTAAACCTGCATTCTAAGTAAGTTGGAATAGCCGTATGATCAGTCGGAAAAGAAAAAAGGATCGTTGAAAAATCAACGATCCTTTTTTAACTGGTCGGAGTACAAGGATTCGAACCTTGGACCCCCTGCTCCCAAAGCAGGTGCGCTACCGGGCTGCGCTACACTCCGAAAAACTGGTTTGTCATTTTTTATTCTAGTCGATGCAGCTAAAAACAACCAAGATCTGAATCTACTGAAATAAAAGGGACCGTCGCTGACGATCCCTGGAATTTGGTCGGAGTACAAGGATTCGAACCTTGGACCCTCTGCTCCCAAAGCAGATGCGCTACCGGGCTGCGCTACACTCCGAAGACCAGAATCTTACCGCTTTAGCCGCAGACTGTCAACCTGTTTGCAGGGCAAGCCCTCTATGGCGAAGACTTACAGCGATTTTTTACTCTCGAAATAACGCTGCTGACCAGTCAGCGGATCATTAAAACTGATGGATTTAGCCAATAGCTGCAAGGGGGAAGAAAAATCATCGGCCTTGCAGGGCAGGGCGACTGGATAGAAGGCATCATTCAGTATGGGCGCGCCAATACTGCTCATGTGCAGGCGTAATTGATGTTTTCTACCGGTCACCGGTTGTAGTTGGTAAAGGCTATGTTCACCGCGTCTTTCCTTGATGGCGATCAAGGTTTCAGAATTGGGCATGCCCACAGTTTCACGCATGACGAAGAATTTCTCTGCTTCTTCCATGCGACTGCAATGACGTAGCGGAAACGATAATTCAGGTAAATGTGCCGCGACGGCATGGTAAGTCTTTGTCATACTTTTGCTCTGGAACAAAGACTGGTACTGGCCGCGTGTCACCGGATTATGCGAAAACAGCATCACGCCAGCTGTTTCCCTGTCCAGCCTGTGTATGGGGCTCAGATCCATCAGCCCAGTGGTTTTTTTCAGTCTGACCAGCAGGGTTTCCTTTAAAAACCGTCCGGATGGAATCACCGGCAAGAAATGCGGTTTGTCCACCACCAGCAAATGTTCATCCTGGAACAGGATGTCTTCATAAAATGGGATATGGGTTTCATGTTCCAGCTCACGGTAATAAAAAATACACATGCCGCGTTTGACGGTGCTGTCTGCATGCAAGACTTTGCCATGCTGATCAACGACCTCGTGTTTCTCCAGACGCGATTTCCAGATGTTGGCATCAATATCAGGGAAGTAATCTTGCAAAAAGCAGAAGACATTGTTCCAATGACCTTCAGGTATCCAGATATAGCTGGGGGCGATGCCATCGCGTACGGGAAGTGGGGCTTGCATGGAATGGATGATCTGCTCTTAAACTGACTGGTTTTCAGCGTCATACTACCATGCAGATAGTTTGCCGCAGCCACCGTGAATCTGATTCCGGCAGTGCTAAATGCTGAAAGCTATCCGTCCCCGATGTTAAAACGGTAAAATGCTGGTTTTAACCATTAAAGTGCCTTGTCAGCCTGCGTTCGATTGGCTGCGGGATGCACGCTTGTGATCTCATGACTGTACGCACCCGTTTTGCTCCCAGCCCTACCGGCTATCTTCATGTTGGCGGTGCCCGCACTGCCTTGTTCAGTTGGGCTTTTGCCCGTCATTTCGGTGGCACTTTCGTGCTGCGTATTGAAGATACCGATCTTGAACGTTCCACCCCGGAAGCCGTACAGGCAATTCTGGAAGGCATGAACTGGCTGGGCCTGCAGCATGATGAAGGTCCGTTCTACCAGATGAAGCGCATGGAGCGCTATAGCGAAGTGCTGGCCGACATGCTGGCCAAAGGCACAGCCTATCATTGCTATTCTTCACCAGAAGAAGTCGAAGCCATGCGTGAGCGTCAGCGTGCTGCCGGCGACAAGCCACGCTATGACGGCACCTGGCGTCCTGAAGTGGGCAAAACCTTGCCTGCGATACCGGCTGACCGCAAGCCTGTCATTCGCTTCAAAAATCCTCTGGATGGCGAAGTCAGCTGGCTGGATGTCGTCAAGGGCCAAATCACCATCGCCAATCGCGAACTGGATGATTTGGTCATTGCTCGTCCGGATGGCACACCAACTTATAACTTCTGCGTCGCGGTCGATGACTGGGACATGCAAATCACCCACGTTATCCGTGGTGATGATCATGTCAATAACACACCGCGCCAGATCAATATTCTCAATGCACTGGGCGCGACCCTGCCGCATTATGGTCATTTACCGATGATCCTGGGGCCGGATGGACAAAAACTGTCCAAACGTCATGGCGCTGTCAGTGTGATGGACTACCCACTGCAAGGCTATCTACCAGAAGCCATGCTCAACTACCTGGCTCGCCTGGGCTGGAGCCATGGTGATGATGAAATCTTTTCCATGGAACAGATGTGCAGTTGGTTCGATTTAAATCATTTGTCTGGTTCTGCTGCCCAGTTCAACCCAGAAAAACTGGCCTGGGTAAATAATCATTACATCAAGGCAGCCGACAATCAGCGCCTGGCTGATTTGATCAAGCCGCAAATGCTGAATGACGGTGCACAGTTCGACAATGCACCGCCATTGACGGCAGTGATCGCACTCTTGAAAGAACGTGCCAATACCACGGTAGAACTGGGTCAGGCCGCCATGCTGTTTTATCGCCAGCCAGCTGCCGACCCGGCATTGATGACCCAGCATGTGACAGACGCCGTATTGCCGGCTTTGCGTCACTATGCCGAACTGTGCAAAACCGTGGAGTGGAACAAGGCAGCCCTGTCTGCCGCCATGAAGCAAACCCTGGCCGACTTCTCGCTGAAGATGCCACAACTGGCCATGCCTTTGCGTTTGCTGTTGACAGGCCAATTGCAAACGCCATCCATCGATGCCGTCATAGAGCTGTTTGGCCGTGAAGTTGTTTTGCAGCGCTTGAGCCTTATTGCAGCTTAGTAAGGGGTGGGGGCTTTACATCTTATGAAGCTTCCCCTATAATCTCGTTTCTGTTCTGCAGCGTCGGGGGTATAGCTCAGCTGGGAGAGCGCTTGCATGGCATGCAAGAGGTCAGCGGTTCGATCCCGCTTACCTCCACCAAAAGATGCACGGTAGCAGAACATAACTTGTT
>NZ_JBXASD010000013.1:73551-121884 GCF_058808955.1 Undibacterium sp. GW821-FHT11B02
TGTCCCCATCGTCTAGAGGCCTAGGACATCACCCTTTCACGGTGAGTACAGGGGTTCGAATCCCCTTGGGGACGCCAATCAACTTCATCGAGTTCATTGTGGACAACAGGTTAAGGTCAGTAACGCGGACAGATTTTGTCCCCATCGTCTAGAGGCCTAGGACATCACCCTTTCACGGTGAGTACAGGGGTTCGAATCCCCTTGGGGACGCCAGTAAGCTCTTTTGAAGAGAATAAAAAGCCTTGAGAAATCAAGGCTTTTTGCTTTCTGGGGCAGATTTGATTTGTTCGAAATTCGGTCTGACAGTTCACTTTTCATTTAGGTATGATCTGGATGGAAAACCGCAGCCTTGAATGCAGCTTATTTCTTGCCGATAAATTCTGTCAAACTCTCCACCACCGTCATCAAAGTGTTTTTCTGCGCCTGTTTCCAGTCGCTGAATACTTCATCTGCGGTAAAGAAACTCACGAGTTTGGAAGATGCAGCATATTTTTCACCGCGATTTTGCGTGTACTCCATTTTTCAATCACCTCGTCTGCCTTTGATAAACACAAGGCGCATAAGCATCCATAAAATTAGTCTGACAAACCATCATGTTGATCGTGTCAAGTAGCGCTTTATTTTGTTACACTGCTTGCTTAATATATTTATTCCCGGTCCATTCCCATGAAGATGATTCCCTCCCTGATGGCAGCTTTGCTGGCTACAAGCCTTGCAAGCTTGCCTGTATTAGCTGCAGACACCAAGGCGTCTGCATCCGCACATGCGGCACAAAACGGTATTGATTGGCGTAAAGATAATAATGTTGATGCGGCCTTCGCTATGGCCAAGGCCAGCAACAAGCCCTTGTTCCTGTACTGGGGCGCGGTTTGGTGCCCACCTTGCAACCAGGTCAAGGCGGCCATTTTCAATCGCCAGGAATTCATCGACAAATCGCGTCATTTTATCCCCGTGTATCTGGATGGGGATACGCCGGGCGCGCAAAAATTTGCGGCGCAATTCAAGGTGCGTGGTTATCCGACCATGATTTTGTTCAAGCCGGATGGAACGGAGATTACCCGTTTGCCGGGTGAAGTGGATTCTGAACGTTATCTGCAGGTATTGACGCTGGCACTGAATACCAGCCTGTCAGTCCAAGACACCCTGAAGCTGGCACTGGCCGGTGGCAAGACCTTGAAAAATGAAGACTGGAGCCTGCTGGCGGATTATTCATGGGACGACCCGGAGCAGAAGCTGATCGCTGGCAAAGATCTGGCCGCGACTTTGCTGAAATTGTCTGAGCTGAGTCCTGCCGGTCTGCATGCGACACGTTTGTATATACGAGGCATTTATGCGGCGGCCACGGCCAAACCTGACCAGCCCCTGCCTGCAATAGACAAGGCACAGGCTACCGAAAAAATCATGAAAGCCATTTCAGATGTGAAAACAGCACGTGACAATATGGATTTGTTGTCGAATAGAGCAGGGGAGATAACGGAATTTCTAACCACGGCCAAATCAGATTCGCGCAACAAGCTGGTACGTGCCTGGAATACTGCCCTGGTCAAACTGGCCGATGACGCGACGCTATCCAAGACCGACAGGTTGAGCGCAGTCGGCGCCCAGGTGGCCCTGGCCAGTCTGGACAAGGCCAAGCCAGAAGTCGCTTTGCAAAAGGATGTGCAAAAACGTGTAGGCCAGATAGAGCAGGCGACCACCGATGCGTATGAGCGACAGTCTGTCGTCAATGCCGCTGCCCACGCGTTGGGTGATGCTGGTTTGCTTGATGATGCTGACAGCTTGCTGAAGGCTGAACTCAAGCGTTCGCATTCACCTTATTATTTCATGTCCACCCTGGGTTCGAATGCCAAAAAACGTGGCGACAAGGTGGCGGCAGCAAATTGGTATGAGCAGGCGTATAACGCTGCCAAAGGGCCGGCCACTCGTCTCCAATGGGGTTCCAACTACGTCAGCAACCTGGTCGACCTGGCACCGAATGATGATGCCCGTATAGCTAAGGCAGTGCAAAGCGTATTTGGTGAAGCGGCAAAAGTGGACAATGCCTTCTATGAACGCAATCGTGCTTATCTGGAAAAGATGGGTAAAAACCTCATAGACTGGAATAAAGACGGCAAGCATCAGGTCGCTTACCAAAAAGCCCGCACACAACTCGATGGCATTTGTGGCAAGCTGCCTGCGAGTGATCCGCAAAAGGCAGTGTGTCAGGGGGTGTTGCTGAAGTCCTGATCAAGTTCAAGTAACCGGAGTTAAGTAAAAAATCCCGCGTCACCAATGGCGCGGGATTTTTTATTTGGTGCCTGATTTTTAAGTGCAATCAGTCCGGCTTGATCTGATGAGCAAAAGTAAATTCATCCGTCCTGGCCTTGTAGTGCAAGCCTTTGCGTAATGCCCAACTGGCGTATTGATGATGCAGGGGGATGACAGCGTAGTCTTGCAAGGCCGTGGCCATTGCTTTCCTGGCAAAGGCTTCACGCTTGTCGGCTTCGACCGATGCCAGGGATGACTCTATTGCCTCATCCAGTGCACGATTGCTGTATTTGCCCCAGTTCCAGCTACCCCAGCCGTTTTCAGCATTAACAGTACCCAATACGGTACGTAGCGCGAAATCACCAGCCAGTGAACCCCAGCCCAGCAAGGCCATGCTGTAATCGCCCTTGGCAGCTTTGGGGAAATACACTGCCAGCGGTTGTGTCTCTACCTTGGCTTGTATGCCAACCTTGCTCAGGAATTGCGCTACCGTCTGTACTATCTGTTCATCATTGATATAGCGATTATTTGGCCCGTGCAGGGTGATGGCAAAGCCATTTGGATAGCCAGCTTTAGCCAGCAATTTTTTTGCACCTTCCGGGTCGTAAGCTTCCACTTTCAAACTGTCGTTGTAACCAAATACACCAGGGGCGACGAGGTTGGATGCTGGTACCGCCAAGCCTTCCAGTATGCGTTCAGTCAATGCGGTGCGATTGATGGCCTTTGCGATGGCCTTGCGCACGCGTATGTCTTTCAGCGGATTGGTTGCCAGGGGTTTGCCATTCTTGTCGGTGATGTAAGGCGATACCCTGGTCTGGTGATCAAGTTGCCAGAACAGAGTGCGCCAGGAAATCTTTTGTTCCAGTTTGAACTTGGCATTGCTTTTCAGCTTGCTCAAATCTGCCGGGGGTATGCTTTCTATGGCATCGACATCGCCAGATAGCAGGGCGGCCATGCGCGGTGCACCTGCTGTGATGATGCGGAAAGTGACTTTGTCCCAAACCGATTTTTCACCCCAGTAAGCATCGTTCCTTGTCAATTCGATGGCATCGCCGCGTTTGAAGCTGGCGAATTTGTAGGGGCCGGTACCTATGGCTGCTTTACCACTATTGAAGTCGTCAGTGCTGGCTTGCAGCGCGGCTTTTTTTGAAACGATGAAGACAGAGCTCATGTCCAGTGGCAGCGGACCATAGGCCGTTGCTGTCTTCAGTCGCAAGGTATAAGGGTCAACAATTTGTTTGCCAACTATTTGTTTGGTGAAACTGGTATAGGGGCCGGGGCTATTCTTTATCTGTGCCGGTCTGTCGAGAGAAAACACGACATCTTCCGCCGTCATTTCACTGCCGTCATGAAACTTCACACCGTGACGCAATTTGAATTCCCAGGTAGTAGGGTTGATGGCTTTCCACGACAGCGCCAGGCCTGGTGCGGTACGACCATCAGAATCAACACTGACCAGCGCCTCAAACAAATGAGAAGCCATGGCGTTATTTGGCCCGCTGTTGAAATAATGCGGATCTATGGAATTCACATCTGCTGCCAGACCAATTTTGAGATTGGCAGCATCACTGAAGATTGGCAAAGACATGCCTGTCGAAACTGCCAGCAGGGTGCGGAGGAATACTTTTTTGCCAATGGAAAACATGGGTAACTTTCAAGCTTTAATATTGCAAGCTTACCATTGCCTGAGCATTTCATCAGAGCCGGGAATGCATTTGTATATATGAAATGAGTTCTAGAACTCATTTCATAAATAGGGGTGAGATGCGTTTGCCTCATAACGTGGGCTGGCAAGGCGGACGAGGCAGTCAATAGCGGTGCTATTGATAACGAGTCCAACGCAGTCCAGCACGCGTTATGAGGCAAACCCTCCGGGAGCTGGCCGCATTGACACTTCGCGGGCGCATTGCTACGTTGCGCCGCTTGCTAAGGCACCAGCCTTAGCTGCGCAGGGTAAACACCTTACGCCTTGCACTGCATCCCGAATCGCCTTGCTCGCACTCATCCCTATTTATGAAATGAGTTCTAGTTATTTTGATAAGTCAAACTTACAACTGGAAGCACATTCTGCATGAGCGACACGATTCAAAATACCGTGCAAGGCGGGCAATGACTTGTCTGTAACAATCCGCAGTTTTGCTTAATCTGATTTACATATCGTTACTTGTGAAAGCTGTCCGCATGACTCTATATTGATGACATCGGAGGGCCACTAATAGTGCAAGGCATTATTCTTCCGGACAAGTACTTCAACAGTCTCCATAGCGGGTATTAAAAATATATGAAAAACCTGACAAAAATTTCTGCTTCCTTGTTGTTGGTGATTGCCGTAAATATCTGTTCTTTACCGTCTTATGCTGCTGCACCATCGACAGATGCAGAAGCCTTGCATGTATTGAACCGTCTTGCCTACGGACCGCGTCCCGGTGATATAGAGCGGGTAAAGAAAATGGGTATAGACAGTTATATCGAACAGCAGTTGAACCCACAATTCCTGCCTTTGCCAGAAGGGCTGCAAACAAAATTGAAGTCCCTTGATGTGATGAGTCAGAGTGCCGGATCTGTCTTGTTCGATTATCAAAAAGCCCTGAAAGACAACAAGGATGGGTCTGATGATGCGCAAAAGAAACGTCGTGAACTGGTGGGCCACATCGTTGAGCAAACCGCGCAAGCCAGGTTGTATCGCGCCGTAGAAAGCTCGCACCAGTTGGAAGAAGTGATGCTGGATTTCTGGTTCAATCATTTCAATGTCTTTAATGGCAAGGGGTTGGACCGTGCGCTGGTTGCCAGCTACGAACGTGATGCCATTCGCCCCTATGTTTTTGGCAATTTCCGCGATTTGCTGGGGGCCACTGCCAAGCATCCTGCCATGTTGTTTTATCTCGATAACTGGCTGTCTACCTCGGCAGATTTTCATGCGAATGAACGACAAGGCAAGGCAGCAGGACCTAAGGGCAAGTCCAATGGTTTGAATGAAAACTATGCCCGGGAAATCATGGAATTGCATACCCTGGGGGTTGATGGTGGCTATACCCAGAAAGACGTGACGGAGCTGGCTCGCATGCTGACAGGCTGGACATTTGATCCGCGCGCTATGGTCAGGAATAATCAGAATTTTTATTTCGATGCCGAACGGCATGATCATGGCACCAAGCAATGGTTAGGAAAGACCATTGCACCACGTGGGCAGGCAGAAGCAGAGTTTGCGCTGGATGTTCTGGCCATGCATCCGGCTACTGCCCACCACCTGAGTTTCAAGCTCGCGCAATATTTTGTGGCAGACAAACCTGCGCCAGCACTGGTAGACAAGCTGGCCAGGCGTTACCTGGATACCCGTGGTGACATACGCGCCGTGCTGCAAACATTGTTTGCCAGTGCAGAGTTTCGCGATCCTCAAAATATGGGTGTGAAATATAAAACACCATATCAATATGTCGTATCCGCTATCCGGGCCAGCGATATACCAGTGCAAAACGTCAGACCGGCGCTGGGCGTGTTGGCGCAACTGGGTATGCCTCTGTACGGTAGCCAGACTCCAGACGGTTATAAAAACACTCAGGATGCCTGGATGAATCCGGATGCCATCACGCGCCGCATCAATTTCGCTACAGCCCTGGCGACGGGTCGCCTGCCATTCGATAAAGAGATTGAGGATGGTGAAAAAATGGGTAAAAAACAATTGGCAAAACAGGCTGAAGAAAAGTCAGACAGACCGGCAGTGATGCCAGCAGTGAGTGCCAATGCTTTGATCCAGACCATGGGGCCGGGCTTATCTGGCCGTACCATAGAAATAGTCAATGGCAATCAGGAAACTTTACGCGCTGCCTTGATACTGGGTAGCCCGGATTTTATGCAGCATTGAAGCGGTGAAAAACTTGCGGCTGTTATTGAGCGATGTGCACCATCTAAAATGAAGAGAACAAAATGAAGCGCAGAAATTTTTTATATTCCATGGCAGCCGGGGCTGGTTTGTTGATACCTGTTGGCAATGGTGTATGGGCGGCCAGCGCAAATAGTGGCGCTACAGAAGCTGCAACAAAAAACAAGTTGATTGTCATCATGTTGCGCGGTGCGGTCGATGGCTTGAATGTGGTGGTTCCATATGGGGATGCAAATTATGCGCGACTGCGACCGACCATTGCACTTGCCAGACCTGGGCAAAGCGATGGTGCGATTGATCTGGATGGTTATTTTGGTCTGCATCCGGCATTGGCTGATGTGCGTGAGCTATGGCAGCAAAAGAAACTGGCGTTCGTGCATGCCAGTGGATCACCAGATTTTACCCGTTCACATTTTGATGCTCAGGATTATCTTGAATCTGGAACACCTGGTCGTAAAGGCACGGCAGATGGCTGGATGAACCGTTTGCTGGCATCACTGCCAGGTAATACAACGCCCACCCGGGCGATCAGCGTAGGGGCAGTGATGCCGCGTATTTTGTCGGGCAGTGTTGCAGCCAGCAATATCGCCAGCGGTGCGGCTGGCACCAGGGCAAATGTGCTCGACAAGCCAAAGGTTGGGGCCGCCTTTGAACAGATGTACAAGGAAAGCGATAAATATGCGAAAGCTTTTAGTGATGCCCAGGAATCCCATCAGGAAATGATGGGGGCTTCCATGGCAAACGAACAGCAGGCTGCGGATGGTGGCGCACCCTTGCCAAATGGCTTCCCGGACGACAGCACCCGCATCGCTACCCTGATGCGAAATGATCCAAAAATCCAGATGGTCTTTATGGCGTTGGGCGGCTGGGATACCCATGCCAACCAGGGGGCAGGCAAAGGTCAACTGGCTAATCGACTGGCTCCACTGGGACAGGGGCTGGCCAATCTTGCCAAACGTCTTGGCCCCATGTTTGATGACACCACGATAGTTGTCATGTCAGAATTCGGTCGCACTGCCAAGCAAAATGGCAATGGCGGCACGGACCATGGACATGGTAATGTCATGTGGGTCATGGGGGGCAAGGTCGCGGGTGGCAAAGTGCTTGGTGACTGGCGTGGTCTTGGCAATGATCAGTTGTATGAAGGTCGTGATGTACCGGTGACAACCGATTTTCGTTCTGTCCTGACGCAGGTATGTGAACGTCACATGGGCTTGTCGGATAATCAATTGCTCAAGGTATTTCCTGAACAATCTTATGCCAGGGCGAACTTCAACTTATTTCAGAATAAAGCTTGATAGAAATTTATTTGCAGCTACTTGCTGACGCCAATAAAAAGGCCACCCTGAATTAATTCAGGGTGGCCTTTTTTGCATTATGTAGCGCTTAAGCCGTCGTATTGATCGTTGTGCCAGTCACTTGCCCACTGGTATTGACAACTGGTTTTGGCTGTTCTGGCGGCGGTGATTCGGCTGGCTTCGCATTATTTTGCTTGTTGACGGCTTGTGCCTGCTGATCGGCTTGTGAAGCTGTAATTCTTTTTTGATCTGCAATGGCATCAGCTGTGCTGGAATCGCGGTCAGCCGCAGCGCCTATGGTTTCACTATCTTGTTTTGCACGCGCATCGGCTGCTTGCTGTAACAGCTGCTGGGTCTGTGCTGAACTGGATGAACTGACTGAAGTAACCATAATATTAACTCGCTTTGCTCGCATGGAGCGGCTGATGAATCTCTTTCCAACATAGTAGTCATGCCTGGAATATACAAGCGATTTAAACACAAATTCGCTTTTCTTGCTTGAAATAAACTTGATGATGGGCAAGTTTGTGATTTTTTCATCTGTCTTTATGCGCCGGGCTTGTATATACAAGTTTGTTTATATGATTGGAAAAGCGCAATCCCTTTCGATACAGTTCTCTTCATCGGCTATATCTTTCGGTTGGGAATTCAGTGTTACGTATCGAGCAATTAGGCAAATATTACAAGGTAAATGGCCACGCAGTCAGGGCTCTCCACAATATCAATCTTGACATTCAAAAAGGACAAATTTTCGGCATCATAGGACGTTCAGGTGCAGGTAAAAGCAGCTTGCTGCGCACGCTGAATTTGCTGGAGCGGCCAAGCAGCGGCAAGGTGTGGATAGACGGTGAGGACATCACCAAATTTGATCGTCAGCGCTTGCATGGTTTGCGTCAGAGCATAGGCATGGTGTTTCAGCATTTCAATTTGCTGCACGCGAAAACCGTTATTGAAAATATTGCTTTCCCGCTCAAACTCACCGGGGAATATACCAACGACACCATCCAGGCAAGAGTAGAAGAATTGCTGGAGTTGGTCGGGCTGAAAGATCAGGGTAGCAAGTATCCCGCGCAATTGTCCGGCGGGCAAAAACAGAGAGTGGGTATAGCCCGTGCACTGGCCAATTACCCGCAGCTTTTATTGTGCGATGAAGCGACCTCGGCACTTGACCCTGAAACCACGCAAGCTATCTTGCGCCTGCTGCTGGATATCAATCAAAAGCTGGGTCTGACTATCGTTCTGATCACGCATGAGATGCAAGTCATTCGCACAATTTGTGATGAGGTGGCAGTCATTGATGCGGGTGAAATTGTCGAAACTGGCGAAGTAGTTGATGTATTCCTCCATCCGCAGCATGCGGTGACGCAAAGTCTGGTGGCAGAAAACCAGGCTCCGGATTTATCTGTGCTGGAGCGTAGTGACCAAGGTGGTGAGCAAAAACTGGAACGTCATTTACTGCGCCTGAGTTATGTTGGATCAAGCACGCATGAACCCATCATCACACGTATTGCCGCACAAACCGGGATAGATATCGCCATCTTGCAAGGTGTGGTTGGACGCATCAAGAATACACCGTATGGACAACTGCTGGTCGAATTGCACAGCACGCCAGAACAATCAGACAAGGTTGAACAGTTGCTGGTCAATGCTGGTGTCAGGGTTGCCAGAATCAGAGTTAAAGCCAGCGCTGCGGCAGAGGTGCATTGATGGATTTCTCTCAAATCGACTGGGCCGATATCGCATTGGCGACACTGGATACCCTGACCATGACAGGTGCTTCTCTGATCTTCACGGTGTTGCTGGGTTTGCCTTTGGGTGTACTGCTATTTTTGACAGGCAAGAAACAATTGCTGGAGCAGAGCATTTTTTACGCGGTGTTATCTGTCGTCGTGAATGTATTGCGCTCCATTCCCTTCATCATCTTGTTGATAGTGCTGATTCCTTTCACTCTGTTATTGATGGGGACATCACTGGGTGTGCCGGGCACGATACCACCGTTGGTCATAGGCACGACTCCCTTCTTTGCGCGACTGGTGGAAAACGTTTTGCGTGAAGTGGACAAGGGAATCATCGAAGCCTGTCAGGCCATGGGTGCCAGGACCTGGCAAATCATCTGGCATGCCTTATTGCCCGAAGCCTTGCCGGGTTTGCTGGCTGCCGCCACGGTGACGACGATTGCTCTGGTGTCATATGCAGCGATGTCTGGCGTTATCGGTGGCGGTGGCCTGGGTGACCTGGCTCTGCGTTATGGCTATCAACGTTTTCAAACCGAGGTCATGGTGGTAACAGTATTTATTTTGATTGTGCTGGTGCAGTTGCTGCAATTCGTGGGCGACAAACTGGTTTTGAAATTTTCCCGCAAATAAGTTCTTTTTTTAAATGGAGTCTATATGTCTTTGAATTTGAAACGTCGTCTCACCCTCGTCCTGGCTGGTGGCCTGACAACTGCTGTCTTGTTCGCACCAGCAACCGTATTGGCACTGGAAACCTTGAACATTGCAGCCAGCCCGGTGCCGCATGCCGAGATACTGGAATTCATCAAGCCGCAACTCGCTAAAGAAGGCGTGGATTTGAAAGTAAAAGTCTTCACCGACTATATACAGCCCGCAGTACAGGTCAACGAAAAACACCTGGATGGTAATTTCTTTTTACATCAGCCTTATCTGAATGAATTCAAGAAAAGTCACAAGAACGATATCGAAGTGCCTATCGCCAAAGTGCATGTAGAACCATTCGCGGCGTATTCCAGCAAATATAAGAAGCTGGCCGATTTGCCAGATGGTGCCACAGTCGCTATCCCGAATGATCCATCGAATTCTGGCCGCGCCCTGTTGCTGCTGGCCAAACAGGGGCTGTTGAAATTGAAGGATCCGAAAAATATCTCTGCCACCCAAAAGGATATTATTGAAAATCCTAAAAAATTGAAATTCAAGGAACTGGAAGCAGCGACATTACCACGCGTGCTGGAGCAGGTTGACCTGGCGTTGATCAATACCAATTACGCGATAGAAGCCAAACTGAATCCTGTGAAAGACTCGCTGTTCATAGAAGATGCCAATTCACCTTATGCCAATTTGCTGGTGGCACGTGAAGACAACAAAAACAGCCCTGCATTCAAAAAACTGGTTGCTGCGCTGAACTCGCCTGAGGTGAAGAAATTTATTGAAGAAAAATACAAAGGCGCAGTTGTTCCTGCATTCTGACAACAGGCTTTAACTTGTCGGGCTTGTGCAAATTTAAATGTAGAGCGAAAAAAAACGCTGCTTGAAAAAGCAGCGTTTTTTATGCGTTAGTATGTATTAGTTACGTACGACTTTTTTGTATTCGTTTGTGCGTGTGTCGATTTCGATCATGTCGTCCTGGCTGACGAACAGAGGAACTTGAACATTATGGCAGTATTCTTCGATCGCGTTTTCGATCTTGGCTTCTTTCAGTACGTTACCTGAAGTATTGCCTTTGACTGCTGGTTCAGAATAAATAACCTGACGAACGATGGTCGTTGGCAATTCAACGGAGATTGCTTTGCCATCATAGAACACCGCTTCACATTCCATACCATCTTTCAGGTAATGGATGGAGTCGCCCATGTTTTCGGCTTCGATTTCATACTGGTTGTATTCCTGGTCCATGAATACGAACAGTGGGTCAGCGAAGTAAGAATAAGTAACTGGTTTTTTGTCCAATACAACTACGTCAAACTTGTCGTCGCCACGGAAGACGTTTTCTTGTGGGCTGTTAGTCAACAGGTTTTTCATTTTCCACTTGTAAGTGAAGCCTGTACGGCTGGAGCCGTTGACATCAGAACGCAACACGATCATAGGTTTGCTATCAACCATAATAATGTTGCCAACACGAATTTCTTTTGCAAATTTCATAGCGAGTATACGTAAAAAGTAGGTTGCATAAAAATCATCTGTCGCCCACTGGCAAAAAGCACCGCAAGCCCACGTTTGATTGAGATTTAAAACAGGTTAAAAATTAACCCAACATTATACTGCATCTTTTTGGCTTGCCTGCTGAACTGAGGTGACAAACTTCAGCAAATTTGACGCTAAGTCACCATTTTCGTGCATTTTTTGCTGCCATTCCGTGGATAAATCTGCAATTTGGGGCATATCTGCTTGCAAGGCTGGCCATAATTGCGACCAATTGACCGTTTCCACGCTGGCATCATTCCATGCACGGGAAAAGGCTGCCAGGTTGGCAGTGCATGAAATGCTGGTTTTCAGGAAGGCATTCAGCTTGACGTGATGCAGGTTTTTATCTTGTGGATAGATATGCCAGATAAAGGTCTTGTTTGCCCATTGCGCCCGGACAAATGAATCTTCACCCCGCACAAAATTGAGGTCGGAAGCCCACAACAGTTTGTCGTAATCTGGTTGCGGAATGAAAGGCAATACCCTGACAGTCAGTGCACCATGCGTGGCGCTGTTGCCGACTGTGGCTGGTTGCCCCAGAAATGCCGCAACTGCTTCTGCCGCAACACCTTCAGGCACCAGGCAGGTGATTGCCTGTGCACTGCTTTGCCATTCTTTGAATAGTGCCGCTACCGGTGCATGGGGGTAACAAAACAGGGAAATTTTGGTGGAGCTTATTTCCGCCGGGGTAAGTCCCAAGCCTGACAGAAATTGTTCCGTTTCTGCCGGATTTGCCTGAAAGCCTGGTCTTTCCTGATCCAGTCTTGATTCGCGCAAGAGGCCACCGGTTTTCTTATTAAAACCGGGGAAGAAAAAATGCTTGGTCAAAGACAGCGAAGGGTGAGGCGATGGCAGGGTGTGGCAGCCTTCCACCCATGCTTCAGCAGTCAGTCCTTCCAGGTTCAGCCATACTGGCCTGGGCGTGCATTCTGCCATGGCGCGGATATATCCTGGGGGTATGTCACAGGCGAAAAATTCAATGACGATGTCTGCCATGTCGGCTGCACTAAACTCGCCATCCTGGTTGCGCCAATGACGGACATGCACGTTGGCAATGTCTTGCTGTTCCTGATCAATGGCAACTTCCGGGCAGATGCGGCGAAAGCTGGGTAAATCATCAACCCATAGTGTGACGGCAATGCCGTGTTCGCTTTCCAGCTGTTTTGCCAGACGCCAGCAAATGCCGATATCACCAAAATTGTCCACCACTTTGCAAAACAGGGCTAGTGTGGTGGCGGCTTTGACAGGCTTGCCGTTGTGCTGGCTTGCGGGTTGATGTTGAGGCTGTGGTTCTTCTAATTGCATTTTCTTTTACTATTTGTTCAGAAATGGTTTTTCCATTCACGCAAGGCGGCAAAGTGACTGATGTCATCTCCGACTGCGGTAATTTTTCCACTTTCCAGCAAGCGGGCAATGATGTTGCTTTCCCTGCATCGTAAAAAGGGATTGGTTTGCTTTTCCAATGCGATATTACTGGGAACAGTAGGAATACCCTGATCACGTTTGGCTTTTTCTTTTTGTATGCGTTCCAGCAAGTTTTGATTGCCTGGTTCCACCTCTTTGGCAAAGCGCAAATTCGACATGGTGTATTCATGTGCGCAATACACTGCCGTGTCATCCGGCAGGGCTGCAAGTTGGTCCAGCGACTTCAGCATCTGTGACGGTGTGCCTTCAAACAAACGACCGCAGCCGCCAGCAAACAAGGTGTCGCCGCAGAACAGCCAGTGCTGCAAGGGTGCATAATAAGCGATGTGGCCCAGCGTATGGCCAGGTACATCCAGCACACGCAGTTCCAGATTCAGCTCTGGCACGGTGAGCATGTCGTCTTGCTTCAGTTTCTGCGTGACCAGCGCGATTTTATCCTTGACTGGTCCAAACACTGGTACCTGATAGTGTTCCAGCAGGCTGGCTACACCACCAATATGATCGGCATGGTGATGAGTGAGTAAAATAGCGGACAATGTCAGGCCGTGCTCTTGCAAAGCCTGCAATATCGGTTTGGCATCACCCGGATCAACGACGGCAGCATGCTGGCCATTGTGGATGATCCACAGATAATTGTCGTCAAAGGCGGGGACAGTCAATATACTCAGGGAATTCTTCATAAACGCGCATGGAAGCTTTGGAAAAAAACATTATAGACCTGGGTGCCTGGTTAGAGTTGCCAGCCGGCCTGTATATCCGTGAGTGGGAGCAAAATCTGCTTGACACACTGACGGTGGATATCTTTGGCTATAATGCGCTGCAAATCGGTTTGCCGCAAATTGATGCGCTGGCGGCCAGCCGTATGCCGCATCGCTGGTTGACTGATTCGCGTTTTCCTGACCCGGCAACCCCTAAGCAAAACCGTCCGACTGTGGTAGTGCACGATTTTGCCGAACTGCCTTTTGAATCCCAGAGTATCGATTTGGTTGTGCTGCCGCATGTGCTGGAATTTGCTGATGAACCACATCAGATCTTGCGTGAAGTGGAAAGGGTGCTGATACCCGAAGGCCGGGTCATCATCAGCGGCTTCAATCGCACTAGTCTATGGGGGGCAAGGCAGGCCAGTGGGTGTTTGAGCAAAAATTATTTCTTACCCAGGGAAGGCGAGTTTATCAGCCATCCACGGCTTAAGGATTGGTTGAAATTATTAAATATGGAAATCGGCAGCAGCGACTTTGGATGCTATGCACCACCTTTTAAATCGGAAAAATGGTTGCAGCGTAGCCGTTTCATGGAAAAAGCGGGTCAACGCTGGTGGCCTTATTTGGGGGCCGTGTACATGTTGCAAGCGGTGAAACGCGTCAAGGGTATGCATTTGATTGGACCTGCCTGGAAGCAAAAACCTGTACGCTCGGGGCACGCGCTGCCGGTCGCCAACAAATCAAAAAATGAACATGGATAAAATAGATATATACACGGACGGTGCGTGCAAGGGTAATCCCGGCGTAGGTGGTTGGGGCGCCTTGCTGGTTGCAGGTGACAAGAAAAAGGAATTATTTGGTGGCGAGAAAGAAACCACGAATAACCGCATGGAATTGATGGCCGTGATACAGGCCCTGGGTGCCTTAAAACGCCCTTGCCAGATCACCCTGCATACCGATAGTCAGTATGTCTTGAAAGGTATTACTGAATGGATTACCGGCTGGAAAGCCAAAGGCTGGAAAACCGCTTCCAAGGCACCAGTCAAGAATGTTGATCTGTGGCAGCAACTGGATGAAGCACGCAACACCCACGAAATAGACTGGCGCTGGGTGCGCGGTCACACCGGTCACCCTGGTAATGAGAGAGCCGATCAGCTTGCCAACCTTGGTGTTGAGTCGGTGTTATAGACCGATGCAACATATTGCCTGCCATGAAGTCACCAGTGACAAATACCAATAGCAAGCAGGAGCACCTTGAAGGTAAAGCCAGCAAGGCAGACCTGGTATTTCCTGGTGTACCTGAAGTGTTTGAGCATGTGTCTGACAGAGCTGAATTCAAGCGGCTTGCGCATCGCCCAGGCATAGAGTTATATCGTGCCCATATCGTTGCCCATGCATTTGAACCACATACGCATGAAGCCTTTGGTCTGGGGGCTATAGAATCCGGCGTAGAACGATTCCGTTACGCTGGCAGTGATCATCTGGCACCCAAGGACACCGTCGTGATGATGAACCCGGATGAGTTGCATACCGGCAGGGCAGAGACGGCAACAGGGTGGCGCTATCGCATGCTGTACATAGACCCGCAAGTGATCGAGGAAATTACTGGCGAACACGGCTGGTGGTTCCGCGATGCAGTGGCCCATGATGCACTGAGTGCCCGCAAGCTCAGTTATTTGCTCGAACAGTTGTGGCAGGCAGAAGATGAGCTGAGCTTTGATAGCCTGATGTTTGAATTATTGTCCGGGTTTCGTCAGCATGCCTGCATAGACAGACCCCAGGGGGCAGAAGCCAGGCAGCGCTTTGCTGATGTCCTGGACTATATGCGCGCCAACCTGGCAGATGCACTTAGCCTGGACAAGTTGGCCCTGGTAGCGGGCCTGAGCCCTTTCCATTTTTTGCGCAGTTTTAAAACACAATATCATGCCACCCCGCAGCAAATGCTGATGGCCTTGCGCCTGTTCGAAGCCAAGTGTCTGCTTGGCAAAGGCTTGCCACCTGCGCAGGTAGCGGCGGCAACCGGGTTGACTGACCAATCCCACCTGAACAAGGCATTTGTGCGTCGCTACGGTGTTACCCCGGCACGTTATCAGCAGCAAGTGCGTGGTTAAACACATACCTGATATCTGCAACCTCATTCCTCAAAATTGCCGTTTAAGCGCAATCTGGTACAAGACAGAATACGGCGCAGCTTTTAAGCTGGCTTTATTTGTGAAGGACCAGAAATGTGGGCAGGTATCTTTTATGCGTTGGCAGCGGGTTTGATGTGGGGGCTGGTATTTATCGGCCCTCTGTTATTGCCTGAATATCCGGCGGCCTTGCAATCAGTGGGGCGTTATCTGGCATTTGGCCTGATTACCCTGCCTTTAGCCTGGCTGGACCGTCGGCAATTGCGTTTGCTGACCAGGGCCGACTGGCTGGAAGCACTGAAGCTGGCAGCCGTTGGCAATCTCTTGTATTACCTTTGCCTTGCCAGTGCCATACAGCGGGCGGGCGCACCTTTGCCAACCATGCTGATAGGTACTTTGCCGGTGGTGATTGCGATTACCGCCAATTACCGGAATGCCGAGCGTGATGGTCGCATCGCATGGCGTCGCATGCTGCCGTCTTTATTGATGATAGGGGTAGGCGTTGCCTGTGTGAACCAGGCAGAAGTCGCCGCCATGAAAACGGCAAACCGTGCCGATCTGCTGACGTATCTCAGTGGTGCTGGCCTGGCTATCATTGCCGTGGCTTGCTGGACCTGGTACCCGCTGCGCAATGCAGACTGGCTGCGTCATCATCCGGACCGTCATCCGCGTGTATGGGCCAGTGCTCAGGGTGTGGCAACCCTGCCACTGGCAGTGCTGGGTTATTTGCTATTGTGGGGCGGCATGGAAGCTACGCAGTTGAATTTCCCTATGCCGTTTGGCCCGCGACCCCAGTATTTCATTGGTCTGATGCTCATCATCGGCTTGTTTGCGTCCTGGATAGGTACTTTGTGCTGGAACAAGGCCAGCCAGTTATTGCCCACCAATCTGGCCGGGCAACTGATTGTCTTTGAAACCCTGGCAGCTCTGTCCTATGCCTTTATTTTGAAACGGCAATTTCCTGAACCTGTGACCTTGCTAGGCATAGTCTTGTTGATTGCCGGCGTCATGACTGCCTTGCGTAACAAGCCGGAGTAAGATGCAAAAAAAAAACGGAAAAAAAGCGGAACTGTGTAGGGAGGCACAGTTCCGCTGTCAAACACACTTACAGGTAGAGCGTGGAGGAAAATCAGAAAGCGTAATTCACTGTAGTGATGAGGAGTGGATTGGTCTTCTTTTTGGTCAGAGGACTGTCGCCTGCATCGCCCAACACTTGCGAGACACCAGCAGCCGTGCGTACAGACCAATTTTTGTCAATCACATGTGTCCAGGCGACAGTGCTGGTGGCTTGTGAGAAGCCGGCTTTCGCGGTAAAGGCTTTATAGCCGGAATTAGTACTTTGCGTAGGTGTCACGCCAAAGTAAGTCTGGTTGTATTTGGCATCGCCATAATTGAGCGATGCACCAATTTCCACTTTGTCTGTATTCGTCTGCATCAGTGGTGCTGACAATCCAAAGCGATACATATTTCCGTTCTCACGATTCGACAACGCCAGGTTGGCATCAACGGTGGCATTGACCAGACCTGCAATATTAGTACCCGCATGCAGATTGGTAGTGACGGAACCTTTAATATCTCCCATGCCCTTCAGGTCATCCGAGCTGAACAGGGAGCTTGAATTGCGGGAGTCATCACGACCGGCACGGTAACCGACTGCTGCACTGAAGTTGAAATCATCGACTTTCTTGGCAAAGCCAACACCACGTGTGGTGCTTGCAAAAAAGCCATTTTTGTTCTTGTATTCACCAAAAATTGCAGGGCCGAAGCGATTTTTCTTCGCACCTATGTATTCAGGTCCATAAAATACGCCAGCACCAACGACAGCTTCAGATTCTGCTTCAGGCGCCGTCTTGTCTTCTGCATGCGCAGAAAATGACATGGCCATAAAAGTGGAAAGAGCAATGGCACTGAGTTTGAAAATAGTGTTCATGGTGATCCTTTATTCGAGAGACGCAAAATACTTACATTTTGGCGACTTGCTGGTCGCCCAAAGCTCTCCGGCGGAGAGTTCGGAGCGAAGTCTCGCAAAGAATGAATACCAATGCCAATTGAAAATGGCAGGCTTCGTCTGTCTGCACGTCAGGTACTGGAACTTGGTACTTTCTGTTGATATCTAAATAATTTATGGCAGAAAAGTGAACTTCTCCTTGATTTGTTAGTGCAGATATAGCGCTCTTTGAGGTCAACATCATTCCAATTTTAAATTGTGAAAATGACACACATTTGCTAAATTAATCTCGTTTTCATCTTATTTTTATAATAACTCCTTGCATATTTTGCAATCGTGAACGATGATAAGAAAACCACAAAATGCTGACTACATTATGGCCAGCATTGCCACATCATCGCAGTACCAGATGGGAGATGACGATGTATCAGGAAAATGCCACATACCAGTGTCGGCTGGCGCAGGAGGTCTGCAGGAAATCCACGACATGCTCGCCGGGTTTGCTGGTCGTATCCAGAAAGTGATTTAACCGCAAGTTCTGATTCCAGTAAGGAGAATTCATGATTCGCCTCAAACATGCACTGATTGAAAGTCATGACAATAGCTTTGAAGGCAGGCTGAAAGCACTCAAGCATTCATTGCAAACTGCCATCGAGCTAGAACACTCGACCATTCCGCCATATCTGTATGCCTTGTATTCGATCAAGACGGATCGGAACCTGGAAATTGCCCATCTCATCAAATCCATAGTGAAGCAGGAAATGCTGCATATGGCGCTGGACTGCAATGTCCTGAATGCGATAGGGGGGCACCCGAAAATCGATCATCCCCGCTTTATCCCACACTACCCAGGCCATCTGCCTGGTAGCGTGGAAGATAGCTTGATCGTACCGCTGGCGGCTTTGTCCAAGCAATTGGTGTACGACGTGTTTATGGTGATAGAAGAACCTGCAAAAACGGTTGATGGTGTTGATCCGCCACCAGAGGGCATGACGATAGGGCAGTTTTATCAACACATACAAAATGAAATTACTGCGCTCTGCAAACTGGGAAATATTTTTACTGGCGACCCGGAAAAACAGTTGGTTACAGGTTTCCCGGAATTGCAGAACAAAGGTGTGACTGATGAAGCCAGTGCTCTGGCAGCCATAGATATGATCGTTGAGCAAGGCGAGGGCAGTGATGTCAGCCCCATCGATCCCGAACATCAACTGGCTCACTATTACAAATATGCCGAAATTTATTATGGCAGGAAAATCATTCCCAACCCTGATCCACAACCCGGAAAACCGGCGTGGGTATTTGAAGGCCACCGCATCGAATTTGATGCTGATGGTGTTTACCCCGTCATCAGCAATCCGCAAAGACTTAGCTATGTCAGCAAGCCACGTATTGAAGACCTGAACCTGACTTTCAATAGTACCTATTCCGACATGCTGCGCAAACTGCATGCCGTATTCAATGGCCAACCAGACAGGCTCGCACTGGCCTTGTTGTCCATGCAGGCACTGCGCGAACAGGCGCAATTGTTGATGACGCAGGAAGTGGTGCCTGGCCAGACTGCCGGTCCGACCTTTGACTATATTCCAGCCTGATTTTTTGGAGAACATTGATGACACAAACTAATTGGTGGATGTTTCATGGTGATACGGCGCATACTGGCGAGGTAAAGGGCAGCGATATCAATCGTGACAGCCTGGACCGTTTCACGCTGCTGCATGACGTACCCATTCCCGGCCCGGTATTGTCAGTGCCAGCCATCGTGGATGGCTATCTGTATGTAGGCTTGGCGAACAACCATGAATTGCCTGGTGCAAACGGCGGCAAGTTCATGAAAATTGAACTGGCCAGCGGCAAGACAGTGGCACATTATGAATGGCCGATAGACCCGGCAGAAGGTGATACCCACGGCTTCATGGGCATGGGTTGTACCCCGGCGATATGGAATAATAATGTGTATTTCAGCGCATTCAATGGCAAGTTTTACTGTCTGAATGCGACTGACCTCAGCCTGAACTGGGTGGTTGATTTGCGCCATGCCGACCCGGATTACAACCAGCCTACGACTAACCTGGGCGATGTCAGCGTAGGTGTGCCGGCTGCTGGCTGGTCGTCTCCGGTCATTGCTTCGCTGGATGGTGAGAATGGGCTGGTGTTTGTTGGCATGGGCGAGGGTGAAAATCCTGGCTGTTTCGGCTTTGTGTATGCGCTGGATGCACTGACCGGTCAGGTGCAATGGATCTACTGCACTTGCCAGTATGAAGAAGGCGTGCCCAATTTGCCGAACGTGCTGCCGCCTGAATCGGTATCTGGTACTTTGCCAGCGATGTATTCAATAGGACCGAATAATCCTGCCATTCGCGGGGCTTCCGTCTGGTCATCCATTGCCTATGATGAACGACTGGACCGCCTGTATTGTGCGACCGGCAATCCTGTGCCGGACAGTGCTTTGCCCAGCAAGGGATTTTCCAACGGCATCTTGTCACTGGATGCCGCGACAGGCACGTTCCGTGGTTTTTTCCAGCCACCACCTGAAAGCAGTTATCGCTCCACCGACGTGGATGTTGATTTCGGTGGGTCACCAACCCTGATGACCATCAATGGCCAGCGTGTGGTCACAGCCGGTTGCAAGAATGGCGGCTTCTTCCGGTTGGATGCCGCCACGCTGGAATTGCTGAACTGGCGCCAGTTGCTGCCTTACTACAATGACGGCAGCCAGATTCCAACTGTTGACCCGCATGTGTCGCCAAATGATCCGCGCCTTGATCCTTATGTGTCAAATCATGCTTCCGATGAAGAAGACCAGGAAAATTATTCCGGCACCTACAGCACGGCTGCCGTGCATACAAAACTGGGGCGTTTGTATATGGGCGTCGGTGGCAATAATTATCATGATGTCGAAGCCGGTATCGATTACCGTACCACGCCTTTCATGCGCGCGCTGGATTGGGAAACCCTGGAAGACGCCTGGGCCATGGATGACAGCGATCCCCGGCTGTATATCGAATCACAGCCGCCGATGTACAGAACCCCGGGCGAATCTGGTCTGAGCTCGCCTGTGGTGGTGAATGACCTGGTATTCTTTTCCACCTCCAAAGTGGCAGTGTATGCCTTTGATGCCTATACCGGCAAAGTGTTGTGGCAAGACCAGTTGGGTGAACAGACCGGTGGTATGAATGGCGGTTACGGCTACTGTCTGGGGCCTGCCGTTGCTGGCAACTACATGGTGGCGGGTGCACTGGTATTTGGCAAACAGGGCGGCGTGCTGCGTATCTACGGTTTGAAAGACAAGTGAGGCTATGATGCTTGAAGTTATTTTATTTGGTGTTGCCGCTGGCCTGGACAATTTGCAGGCAGGTTCTTCCATAGGCCTGATGCCCATGCAACGCCGGCGCCTGCATCTGTTGGCCCTGGGATTTTGTATCTGCGAACTAGGTGGTGCCGTACTCGGCCTGTTGTTGGGGAAGGCTTTTCTTGCCCAGATTGGCCCGCTGGCGAATGGTCTGGCACCACTGGTGATGCTGACATGCGGTCTGGTGATTTTGTGGCTGGCCTTTCGTAACGAGTCAAAAGCCTTGCCGCATTTTGTGAATCACAAAGCCGTGCTGTTCTTGTTGCCTGTATCACTGAGCCTTGACAATGTGATTGCTGGTGCTGGCATCAGTTTTTCCAGTGCCCCGGTACTCACTTCTGCCATTGTGGTTGGTGTGATCAGTGCTGTCATGGCTTGTTCAGGGTTATATCTGGCCAACTGGTTGCGCCGGTTTATGCCAAGGCGCATAGAAATGATAGCAGGTGCTTACCTGTGCTTTCTTGCTGTCCGCATGATGGTTGCTGACTGACGACCATGCGTGCATTCGTTACCGAACTTAATTTTCCCACCAGCCTGGCGCTGGCACCGGATGGTCAGGCCTACGTGGCGGAATCAGGTTTGCCCTTTGATCATGCACCCAAAGGCGGGCGTGTATTACGTATCAATGAAGATGGCAGCGTGGCCGAGTTGCTTAAGGATTTGCGGCAACCTGTGAATGGCCTGGTCTGGCATGACAACGGCCTTATCATCTCTGAAGGCGGTTTTCCGGGGCGCATCAGCCGGCTTGATCTCGCAACTGGTCAGCGCCATACCCTGCTGGATGATTTACCTGGTTTTGGCAACTACCATACCAATATGGTGGCCATAGGCCCTGATCATAAAATCTATTTTGGCCAGGGCGCGATGACCAATAGCGGTGTCATCGGCACAGATTCGAATGACCTTGCATGGCTGCGCGAAATCAAACATGCGGCAGATATTCCCGGCTATGACATCAGCCTGAGCGGACAAGTGGCGACCATTACCGATCCGGAAGGGAAGCTGGTGTCCACCAGCGCCTTTGCCCGCTATGGTCATGTACATGCAGCGGGTACCCGCATGCCAGCGCAATTGCCCTGTACTGCCAGCGTCATGCGTTGCAATCTGGATGGCAGCGACCTGGAACTGGTGGCCTGGGGCGTACGCAATGCCTATGGCTTACTGTTCTTGCCGGATGGCCGTTTGATCGCAAGCGAGCAGGGTACCGATGTGCGCGGCGTGCGCCCGGTCTGGAACTGCCCTGATTTTCTGTTTGAGATCAAACAGGGTGCCTGGTATGGCTGGCCAGATTACCTGGGTGGAAAGCCGATTAGCTCACCCGCTTATCGCAGCCCGGAAGGTACGGCACAGGACTTTGTGTTGACCAACCACCCAGAGCTGCCTCCGCCAGAATCACCACTGCTTGCATTTGAAGTCAATGCCTGCGCCGTCAAGATGGCACTGATACCTGACAAACTGTCGCATGCCGGTGACTTGCTGGTGGCACAGTTTGGTGATGAACGTCCCATGACCGGGCCACCCGGTCCGCGTGTCGGTCGTAATCTGGTAAGGGTGAATACCCGCGACTGGAGCTTGCATCCCATGCCGCAACTACCTTGGTACAGACCCATTGATGTGGCGTTTTCTGCTGACGGTGCCTATGTCTATGTGGTCGACTTTGGCGATTTTGAATTTACTGCAAAAAAAGACATTGTGGCGCGCGCCGGTAGTGGCGGCGTCTGGAAAATACCTGTTGATTTTATGGAGCTGAGATCATGAGCATGGTTTCTTTTGGAAAAGATATTGCCCCGCTGTTCAATCAATTTCGTGCCTCCATGATGTGGCGGCTTGACCTGACCAATTATGAACAGGTCAAAGCCAATGCCACGATGGTCCTGGCGCAGATTCAAAATGGCATGCCACCACCACCGTATCCACCTCTGACCAAAGAACAGGTTGCCATGTTTCAGGCATGGATGAGCCAGGGTTTTCCAAAATAGTTTATTTCCAATATGGAAGAAAGAGAGACATCATGAGCCTGAACGCACATTCCATTATCGGCAGCTGGGAAATGGTCGAAGCCTGGGATATAGGCGATGACCCGAGTGACCCGACCAAAAAAACCTACCCATGGGGACATCCATCTGCTGGCTACTGGGTCTATGACAAGAGCGGGCATTTCAGCCTGATGATTTCGCAAAATCCACCGCTGGCGATTCCGGCAGATCCCTTCAGCGGTGCACCGCAGCCTTCTTGGCTTACGCCGCAAAAGCCGTGGGAAGTACCGCATTCATTGCTGATTGATACGTTTGCGACCGCCAGCCCTTACGCCTACTTTGGCAGCTATACGGTGGAGATGGATAATAATCATCCGCACCTTGGCGGCACGATAGTCATGAATGTATTTTCTGATGTCATGCGGGCGTACACCGGCACCGTGCAAAAGCGGGATTTTCTTTTTGATGGTAACGATTACCTGAACGTGGGTACGCCAGGCCAGTATTTGCGACGCCTCAAGCGTTTGACCTGAGGCGGGTCTCAGCAGAGCATCCTTGGGTTTTGCATGTCCGGGCACGTCCTGTGCCCAGACTTTTATTCAATAACCGACGGTAAAGCGCTGGCGTGGGTGTTTTGCCTGCTCAAGTTCATCGATCATGGCGACGGCATAGTCTTCGACCGAGATATGGCTGTTGCCATCTACTGCCACCAGCAACGTATCTTTGCCGAGACGGAATTGTGCTGTACGCTGGCCAGGAGCAATCATGGCGGAAGGGCTGAGCATAGTCCAGTTCAGACTGCTTTCATCACGCAAAATTTGCAGGGCAGCGCGGGCACCTTCAGCAGATGCACGGTACGCATCGGGGAAACCCGGCGTATCCAGCACCTGTACGCCGGGTGCGACTTCCAGCGAGCCAGCACCACCAACCACCAGCAAGCGCGGTGCATTCACGCTTTTTGCTGCTTGAATGATGTTCTTGATACCACTGACATAATAGCCTTGCACATCACCATTTGCGTGACCGCTGAAGGCGGTGATGATGGCGTCAAAACCAGCCAGTTGCTCAGTCAGTGCAGGCAGATTTTGCACATCAGTGGCAAAGGCCGTCAGATTGGTTGCTGCTGTCAGTTTTTCCGGGTGAGCCACAAAGGCACTTACTGTATGTTGTCTTGATAAAGCTTCTTTTAAAATGGCGGAACCGATAAAACCACTGGCGCCTATCAATGCGATATTCATTTTCTTCTCTTTCATAAAAGTGTTGATAGAAAGCAGTCTGCCATTTTTAATTGACTGAATAAACGTGATAATTGATAATTAATTGTTCTATTCTTCTTATCAATTGACACGTAAGAGGCACATATGGCTGCGCTGGATCAGATCGATTTGAACAGTCTGACGATTTTTGACGTAGTAGTTGAGGCTGGCAGTTTTACAGCGGCAGCCGATCGCCTGGATGTCGCCAAGGCAAAAGTCAGCGTACAAATCAATCGCCTGGAACGTCAGTTGGGGACCGCTCTGTTTACCCGTACCACACGCAAGATGATGTTGACTGATGCCGGACGGCATTTGCATGAGCAATGCCAGCCTTTGTTATCCGGCTTGCGTGACGCCCTGACGCAATTGGATAGTCAACAGAGTGAGCTGACGGGTTTGCTGCGGCTATCGGCCAGCGTCAGTCATGCCACGTTGTCGGTTGCACCTGCTGTAGCTGAATTCTCGCGGCTCCATCCAAATTTGCGCATCGATTTGCGTACTGGCGACCGCATTTCGGATCTGGTGGCAGATGGTATCGATTTATCTTTCCGCATGGGCTGGTTGCGTGACTCTTCGCAAAGGGCTATCAAGCTGGGAGAGTTTCAGCAGTTTCTCGTGGCTGCTCCTGCTTACCTGAAAAAACACGGCACACCAAAAGTACCTCAAGATTTGCGTGAACATCAATGGATAGCCCTGTCCTTGTTACCGACACCCCTGACCTGGAAAATTACGGATGCCAAAGGGAGCGTGCAGACCATACACATGAAATCACGCATGCAGGTTGATTCACCGAATGCCTTGCTGGCGCTCTTACAAAATGCCGCTGGCATATCGGCGATGGAAGAGCTGAGCTCGGTTTCCGCCATCGAGGCAGGAAAACTGATACGTATCTTGCCAGATTACGAGTTGCCAAAAGGTGGCCTCTACGCAGTATTGCCGCCTGGCCGGCATGTTCCGGCCAAGGTCAGGGCTTTCATCGATTTCTATAAAGATTTTATTGCCTAGAGACTGTTGCAAGCCTGGTCAGTACTTCACCCTGCAGACGGCGTACCGTCATATGGCTTGCTTCTGTCGCACCGATGGAATCATAAAATTGCTTGCTCATGGCTTTGTCTTTGACGGTGAGCCATTCGATTTTGCTACAACCATGAGCCAGGGCGACACCGGCCAGATGCTGCATGGTGGCTAGTGCAAGCCCCTGACGCCGGTAATCAGGATGTATGTAGATGGCTTGCATATACATGTCCCGGACACCTGTGAAGGTACCCCATTTCCACGAATAAATGACAAAGCCGGCAATATTCTGCTCAAACAGAATAAACTTTGCCATGGCTGCCGGTTCGGGGCCAAAGAGCGCATTGAGTAATGCTGCCTGGTCAGTGCGTATTTCTTTCACGCCGTCGCTACGTCCCAAATCAATGAGCATTGCCAGTAAAGTATCGATTTCTGTTGCTTCTACGTTTTTGCATTCCATGTCAAATGAGGTCCAGGTGATACGTGTGATGTGATTGGTCAGACAGTTTCATGCGCCAGATTTTCTATTTTCCGTGTATGGGTAAAGCTGCCCTGACTTGAAATACATTACCTTCAGGGTCATGACCGTCACAAATGCGGCAATGCTGGAATTCCCATTCGCGTTCAGGCGCATCAATTGGCCCACCCAGGCGGGTTGCTGTTTCCCTTGTCTGGTTGATATCGGTAACGGGCAAGATTAATTTGATGGCAGTATTTTCCCTGCGTTCAGGCGGAGTTTTGATGTCAATGTTATCTGCAATATGATGTGGTATCGCGTGTATCACCAACTGGAAATGGGACAACGCTAGAATCGAATGCATGTCGTCGGCATGGCTTATGTGGCACTGCATGATTTGCTCATAAAATTGACTAAGCCTGGTCAGATTCTTTGCGTAAATGACTGCGCCTGGAATAGGTAAGCTGGACATGATGTACTTAAATGAGGTGACTGCCTTGGTTGAAATACCGCTAAGAACCCGTTTACGATCTGTAGCGAGCGTGCGTGATCGAGGCTCATGTACCAGAACATTCCGCTTTTTGCGCTGCGCTTAGTGACCCTGACCTCGCTGACGCACGCTCGCTACAGATCGAAAACAGGTTCCAAGTAGGTGGAAACGGTGATCAAATTTTACACGGATTGGTTTTTTGTTATGCACGAACTTGTCAAGTCTTGAGGGAAATTCCACTTTGCAGTTTATAATTTCAGCTGTTACAACAATTAGATTGGCACTTTGCTACTGATTAGGCGAGCAATTCCCGGAACCAAGTCAGGCAAATGAAGTCATATCGGCTATGAATCAGGTTTCCAAGCAAGCGTATCCAGGTAATCACCGGCATCAGTCAGGTCAATTGCGGTCCGTCATATTGGCTGCACTTGTGCACGTTCTTTTGATCGGTTTTTTGTGGATAGGCATACGCTGGCAAAATAAGGAAAGCACTGCAGTTGAGGCTGAAGTGTGGGATATGACCACACGTGAAGCGGCTCCCAAACCCGTTATCCAGCCGGATCCACCACCGGTTGTTGAAGAAAAGCCCAAAGAACCGGTCCCTGTGAAGGAAGAAGTCAGGCAGGAAGACCCGGAAATCGCGATCGCCCAGGAAAAAAAGCGCAAGTTGCTCGAAAAGAAAAAAGAAGAAGAGCAGCAACGCGAATTAGCTGAGAAAAAGCGCAAGGAAGAGCAACAGGAAAAACTGGCCGAGCAAAAACGCAAGGCAGAGAAACTGGCATTGGAAGATGCTGACAAAAAGAAACAACAGATCAAGGATAAGCTTGCCAGTGATAAATTGTTCAAAGAACAAATGCAGCGCATGACGAACCAGGCAGCCAATACGGGCAGTGGTGGTTCCGGCGTTGTTGCCAAATCGACAGGGAATAATCGCGGCGACCCCAGTTATATTGCAAAAATTGCCGCCAAGGTTCGTTCCAACACCAATTTCAGTGCAATTGACAGCACGGCCGGTAATCCTACAGTCGAATATCGCATTGACCTATTGCCAGATGGTTCACTCCGTGGTGCAATACGCAAACTTAAATCATCGGGGATACCCAGCTTTGATGAAGCAGTGGCAAAAGGTATAGAAAAGTCTGCGCCTTTTCCTCGTGACAAGTCAGGCGAAGTGCCTCCCAGCCTGGAGCTGGTTTATCGTATGAAGGAAGAATAAATACCAATGATGTCCATGTTGAAGAAAATTGCGGTGTCCACCGTGTTGGCCGCAGTAGGTAGTCTGAGCGGCCTGGCACCTGTGTATGCACAAATACGGGTTGAAGTGTCTGGTGTGGGTTCCAACCAGATCCCGATTGCCATTGCCGGCTTTACCGATGAAGCCCTGACACCCCAACAGGTGACCAGCATCATCAAGGATGACCTGAACCGTAGCGGTTATTTCAGGCTGATTGATACCAATGTCGTGCTCAATGAAAATGCTGCCATCAATTTCGGTGACTGGAAATCCAAAGGCGCGGATGCCCTGGTCGTTGGCAGCGTGCAAAGCCTGAGCGATGGCCGTTTTGATGTCCGTTATAAATTGTTTGATACGCTGAAATCTGCTGCCCTGGCTGGTTTTTCGGTATCTGCGCCGCCAGGTAACATCCGTTTGACAGCACATCGTATCGCAGATGATATCTATGAAAAGCTGACAGGTGTCCGTGGCATATTTTCTACCCGCATATCCTATGTCACCAAAGCTGGCTCTGAATACCGTCTGGAAATTGCCGATGCTGATGGTGAGGGCATCAAGGTTGCCCTGCGTTCTGCCGAACCCATCATTTCACCGTCATGGTCGCCAGATGGCACCAAGGTGGCCTATGTTTCTTTTGAATCCCGCAAACCTGTTATCTGGGTCCAAAACCTGATTACCGGTGAGCGCACCATCATCGCCAACTTCAAGGGTAGTAATTCTGCGCCTTCCTGGTCGGCAGATGGCAGCAAATTGGCTGTTGCACTGTCACGTGATGGCCAAACCCAGATTTTTACCGTTAATGCGAATGGCGGTAACTTGCAAAAATTGACCAGCAGTTCCGGCATTGATACCGAGCCGCAATTTTCTGCAGATGGTCAATCAATTTACTTCCTGAGTGATCGTAGTGGCGGCCCACAAATTTATCGCATGAGTACTGCGGGCGGCGAAGCAAAAAGGGTAACCTTTAGCGGCACTTACAATATCACACCAAGAATATCCCCGGATGGCAAGACTTTGGCTTATATTTCACGTCGTGAAGGCAAATTCCAGTTATATGTCATGGATTTGGCCAGTGGTCAGGAGCAAAGATTGTCTGATACCACCAAAGACGAGTCACCGAGTTTTTCACCCAATGGCCGTTACATCATGTATGCCACAGAGTCAGGCCGTCGCGGCTCGCTCGCCGTGGTATCGGTAGATGGCAAGGTGAAGCAGAAATTGACGGTCCAGGCCGGAGATATTCGGGAGCCCACCTGGGGTCCTTTCATGAAATAAGCCGTATTTATTTCGGTATTCATTTATTTAATCAGGAGAGAAAATGCGTTTCACATCCCAATCCAAGACTCTGGCCATGCTGATTTCCAGCATCGTTCTGATGACTGCTTGCGCTTCCAAAGTGCCTCTGGCAGATAAGGCGAAAGTTGAAGAAAAGCCAGTTGCCGCACAAAACAACCAGGCTGATCCTAACGCCGTCAAGACGGTAACAACAACAGTTGACCCATTGACGCAAGGCGCATTGGCAAAACGTAGTGTGTATTTTGACTATGACAGCTATGTCGTTAAAGATGAGTTCAAACCTGTTATCGAAGCCCATGCCAAATTTTTGGTGGCAAACAAAAATCGCGGTATTCTGATTCAAGGTAATACGGATGAACGTGGTGGCCGTGAATACAATCTGGCGCTTGGCCAAAAACGTGCTGAAGCAGTACGTAAAGCCCTGAGCCTGTTGGGTGTACCAGAAGCACAAATCGAAGCCGTTTCTTTGGGCAAAGAAAAGCCGAAAGCAACTGGCAGCGACGAAGCTTCCTGGGCTGAAAACCGTCGTTCAGACATCCTGTACAAGTAATCTTCGTGTCTGGAGACCTGACATCACCTGGTCTTCATTCGCGTTCAACGCCGGATAGCTTGTTCAGCTTTTCCGGCGTGTTTCCATTTTTTTGCAGATCGCCATGAAACTCAATTCCATACGCACTTCTTTCATTGCAGCGGCTATCGCCATTGCACTGGCACCTTCTGTCGCGTCAGCCGGCATTTTTGATGATGATGAAGCACGCAAGGCCATACTGGATCTGCGCAACAAGGTAGATGCTGTAAGCAACAAGCTTGATGCGAAGCTGGAATCCAAGGCAGACAAAAGCACGGCGCTTGAACTGGCCAATGAAAATGAGCAGTTGCGGGCAGAAATGGCCAAACTGCGCGGGCAAATTGAAGTGCTGAGCAATGACCTCGCCAATACCCAGCGCCGCCAACAGGATTTTTATGTCGATCTGGACAACCGCGTCCGCAAGCTCGAACCCAAGCGCATGACCGTGGATGGCAAGGAAGCGACAGTGGATGTCAATGAGCAGCGCGCCTTTGATGCTGCCATGAATCTGTTCAAAGGGGCAGACTACAAAAATGCAGCGGCTGCGTTTTCCAGCTTCATGGTGAACTATCCGCAGTCGGCCTATGCTGGTTCTGCGCAGTACTGGTTGGGTAATTCGTATTACACTCAGCGTGATTTCCGCAATACCATCGCAGCCATGCAGCAACTGGTAAAGACGTATCCCGATCATCCCAAGGCACCAGAAGCCATGCTCAATATCGCTTCCTGCCATATGGAATTGAAAGAAAAAAACGCTGCCAAGAAAGTGCTGGAAAGCCTGATTGCCCAGTATCCTGACACGGAAGCAGCACAAGCCGCCAAGAACCGCTTGTCAGCCATGAAGTAAGCCCAGTCTTGATAATCTGCCAGCAGCGTTGACAGGGTAGCCTGAACATACTATAATCTCGGTCTTCGGGTCGTTAGCTCAGCTGGTAGAGCAGCGGACTTTTAATCCGTTGGTCGCAGGTTCGAATCCCGCACGGCCTACCACGAATACCAAAGACTTAGGTCACATCACTAAGTCTTTATCTTTTTTAGCAGTTTTGGGTCGTTAGCTCAGCTGGTAGAGCAGCGGACTTTTAATCCGTTGGTCGCAGGTTCGAATCCCGCACGGCCTACCAAAACAAAGGACTCAGGTGTCATACCTGAGTCCTTTTTTGTTTTTCTGCTCAGATATCTGTAATACTGAATCAGCGGCTTGCATTTTGTAGTGGGGGACAGTGATATGCATGGCATAAATATCCTGTTACGTCACAGCCAGCATTTGAGTGTGGATGGATGTCATTGTCGATAAATTGAGTCAGTCCATCTGGTTTTCTTTTGTGGCCTGTGGAATTATCATGCCCTATGTTGAAGAAGTATAAGATACGAGTAAATCACCATGAAAAAGACCGGTACTAAAGTGCCAGAAACGCAAGAAACTAAAGAGAAGCATGAAATACGTCCTGGTCAGTCTCTGGAATTACTGAAAGAGCTGCATATACTGACGCGTGATGGCAAGATGAATCAGGATAGCCGCCGCAAGCTCAAGCAGGTGTATCACCTGTATCAGTTTATTGAACCCCTGTTGCTGAAACTGCAGCAAGACCATGCGGACATCAGCCTGGTGGACCATGGCGCGGGCAAGTCTTATCTGGGTTTTATTTTGTATGACCTGTTTTTCAAGTCTGCACAGGCGCAAAGCAAGGCCAGGATTTATGGCATAGAAACCAGAGATGAACTGGTGCAGCGTTCGACCGAGCTGGCACAAAGGCTGGATTTTCCCGGTATGTCTTTTCTGAATTTGTCGGTTGCCGATTCGATTACATCAGATGCCTTGCCTGAAAAAATTGATATCGTCACTGCTTTGCATGCCTGTGATACGGCTACCGATGATGCCATTCAGTTTGCGCTGAAGAAGAAGGCACAGTTTATGGTGCTGGTGCCTTGTTGCCAGGCAGAAGTGGCGGCCGAGTTGCGCAAGGACAAGGGCGAGGCGGTACGCAATAACCCGCTGTCGGAACTGTGGCGTCATCCCATTCATACACGTGAATTTGGCAGCCAGATCACCAATGTGCTGCGTTGCCTGCAATTGGAAGCGCATGGTTATCAGGTCAGGGTCACGGAACTGGTAGGATGGGAGCATTCAATGAAAAACGAGTTGATCGTGGCCGAATATAAAAACCTGCCAGCAAAGCGCCCGGCGGAGCGTCTGGCAGAGGTCTTGAAAACCACAGGGCTGGAAGCCATGGGAAGGCGTTTCTTTGTGCAATAGTCTCTTATTCAGGACTTACGCAAAATTGCCCCAGCAAGGCGTCGGTGACGAAGGCAGTACATTGGTACTTGGTCTTGTAAATGCGGGAGCTGCAACGCAGCTGGGGCGGTTTTGCGTAAGTCCTATTATTGTGACATATTGCAAGTTGGTCACTGTCAGGTCATAAAAAATGATTAATATCATTTATGCTTAATTCAGTTCAATCATCATTATCATCAATAAAGGATAGAAAACATGCTGGCCGCCGTTGACTTGGGTTCCAACAGTTTTCGCATGCACATCGCCCGACATGAAGGCGATGTCATTAAAGTCGTTAAAAGTGCGCGCGACCCCATACGTCTTGCCGCAGGCCTGGATCGTAATGGCAACCTGACGCCAGACGCGATACAAAAAGCAGTTTCATGCCTGGCGCGCTTTCGGGAAATTCTGGATGCTTATCCGGTAGAAAATCTGCGGGTTGTCGCCACCAATACTATACGCATTGCAAAAAACGCCACGCAATTATTGCCGCTGGCTGAAGCAGCAATTGGCTGCCCTATCGAAGTGATATCGGGTGAGGAAGAGGGCCGCCTGATTTATATGGGTGTCTCGAATGCGGTGGCAATTCCTGGTGAACGCCGGCTGGTACTCGATATCGGTGGCGGTTCAACCGAGGTGATATTGGGCCATGGTCACGAGATTGCCAGGGTTGAATCTTTCAGCATAGGTACCGTTAAGCACAGTGCCAGTTTCTTCCAGGATGGTCGTTTGACTGATGCAGCTTTTGAAGCTGCGATCTTGTCTGCCCGCTCCATGTTTGAAGATTCTGCACCACCGTATCAGCCTCAGCACTGGCGTAAAGCTTATGGGTCTTCCGGTACCATGCGTGCCATTTCAGACGCTATCGGCAAAGGTGGTTTGGGTGACGGCACACTGACACTGAAAAATCTCAATCTGCTCAAGCAATATTGTGTGCAGACCGGGCAGATAGAACAACTGGAATTGAGCGGTATCAAACCTGAACGGGTCGCCATGGTAGTGGGTGGTCTAGCCATCCTGATAGGCTTGATGACGGAATTCAATATCGCCATCTTGTTGCCGGTAGAAGCCGGTTTGCGCATGGGGGTAATGTGGGATTTGTACCTGCGCGCCACCAAGCGTGACCGTCGTGAAGTCGCGGTGCAAAGCATGGCGCAGGTGTTTCATAGTGATTTGTCGCGTGCTAACCGGGTGGCAGATATGGCGAAATCGCTCTACCTGCAATTGAAACCATCGTCGGAAATTTATACACGTCTGCTGCAATGGAGTGCCACTCTGCACGAAGTCGGTATGGTGATATCGCATACCGGCTATCACAAGCATGGTGCTTACATGATAGAAAACGCCGACATGGCAGGTTTTACCACGCGCGAACAAAGAGTGATGAGCAAGCTGATTCTCAGTCAGAAAGGCAATTTGCGCAAGATCGGTGACGGGTTGGCAGATGTGGATTTTGCCAAGGCCGTGCTGGCCTTGCGTCTGTCAGTCATGCTCATGCATTCACGTGCAGAGATTGACTTTGAAGATATCCGCCTGAAGATGAAGGGCAGGGTAGAGCTGGAAATGAAACGCGACTGGGTCAGTGTCCATCCAACAGTGGCCTACTGGTTGCAAAAAGAAATTGAAGCCTGGCGAGAGATCGGGATAGATTTCTTGGTCAGGGCGAATGTGTAAATTTTTTCGTCAGCCATATTGGCAATTCCTTGCCCTGTAATTTTATTTGGGCAAGGATGCAATGTTATCAAATTCAATCAAATGCAATCAGCCACCATCAATGACCTGAATACACGTCCCAGTAATTTTCCGGATTTATCATAGGCTTCAAATAATACCGTGCCGCCAAACTTGTTTGGTTTCGCGCCCAGCATGTCATAAAAGTGGATCTTGCTGACTGCTTTTAACGGAAATGAAACGATAGCCAGTTTCCCCAAATGCGGGTCGTGTTGCAGTTTGTGGATATGGATAAGTGATACTTCCGCCTCATTGAGTTTGCGATAGGCAGCTGAATTCGGATCGGTGTCATAATCAAGATCGCTGGATACAGGATACACTTTCATCCTGATGTCTTGATTGACTGCCTTGCCATCGATTTTCCCGACCAGTGTTCCATCAGTCAATTTGTCAATTTGTATTTCAAATTGACTGTTGCCATTGCCAAAATCGGGAAAACTGGCGTGGCATTTTAAAACTTCTTCCGCACTCGCAAGATTGACTAGCAGGGAGCTTGCGATAGCAAAAATATACTTGAACGTATTCATCATGCCTGGTCCTTTTGGTTAAATGCCAGGTTCAGGATGACATAGTCTGCGTGTGACGCCACGCATTGCTTGCGAAGTATTGAATATCAGTACCAAAGGTAATAAAAAACCCGATGCCAGATTTATCTGGCATCGGGTTTTGAACGGCGTAAACCGTATCAGAAATCGAATTGCGCTGACACTTTGTATGTACGTGGCGCACCAGGGAATAAATAACCACCCAGTGATTGCGTCACATCACGCCAGTAGAATTTGTTCAGAGCATTGTCGATATTGAAGCGCAACGTAGTTGCCGTACCGGCTATTTGTGTGGCGTAGCGTGCGCCGAGGTTGATGACGTGGTAACCAGGTACTGTGACGCTGTTATCCGGGCTGAATACCTTGTTGCCTGCATACTGCCAGGTTGCGTTCAGATTCAGGCCACGGATGTCGGCAACGGCATAATCAACATAGACAGAAGACTTTAATTTTGGCACGTTCATGACGCGTTTGCCATCCAGTTCCGCGATACCAGTGTCTTGCTGCTTGGCGTCCAGCGCGGTCATGCTGGCACCAATGTTCCATTGCGGAGCCAGCTTGCCCTGTACTGACAGTTCCAGGCCGGTATGCAGTGCTTCACCATTGCTGACGTAAGTATTGCTGCTATTGATGTATTCCAGTGGTTTTTTAATGCGGAATACAGCGGCAGAAATGCTCAGGTCGCGTTGCAGGTCAGCTTTGGCACCGATTTCAAACTGGGTTGATTTGGCAGGGTCCAGCATCTTGTTTTCATTGCTGGTGCCAAATGGGGCGATACCACCATGTTCCAACCCTTCTGCAAAACTGGCGTAGAGCGACCATTGCTGTGCCGGTTTGAACACGACAGCAGCGCTGGATAGCAATTTGTTTTGATCATAGCCAGGGTTATCGAATTGGCTGCGCGAGATATGCAGTTGACGCAACCCTAAGTGCAGTTTCAGATTATCTTGCAGGCTGATGATGTCTTGTACAAAGGCAGACCATTCCTTGTCAGTACGGCGCAGCAAAACCGGGCCGGTCTTATTGGTAGACGAAGGAACCGTCACAGGGTGGAATAAATTGCTGCTACCCACATAGTCATACACGTAGTCACCAAAATAATCTTTACGTTGTGAATTGCTGAGACCGATGGCGAGTTCATGACGTACAGAGCCAGTCGTCAATTTGCCGTTCAGCAGCGCCTGGCTGCCGCGCATTGATTTTGATTCATTAACGCTTTGGTAGTCATACACATCATAATCGCCATTTGCGCAATAACCAGGGTAGAGATTCGCTGCACCACAACCATAAGGGAAGGCTGTGTAATCGTCACGTTTGAATTCATGTTTGTTGGCAGACAGGCTGGCTTGCCAGTCTTTGTTGATCTGGTATTCAAAACGCAAACCCAGATTGCTGTTGCGTGTATCCACAGGTTTGGCCCAGGGCTGTGCATTCAGCATCAGGTCTGCTGGCACACCGCGTGGCAAATCCGTGCCATTGAATAATTGAAAACCAGGAACCGACAACTGCGATTTATGCTGATAATCAGCATCGATCTGCAACAACGCCTGCGGTGTGATATGCCAGTCAAATGCAGCGGACACGAATTGGCGTTCACCATCTGCACCTTTGACATAAGAACGCAAGCGCTCACCTGCAGCATTGATGCGGAAACCAAACTGGCGGTCGCTGGAATAGTCGCTGATATCTGCTGCGCCATACAGCGTGCCACGTTCACTGATTTCCAGGTTGACCGAGCGCAGCGGTGCACTGGTCGGACGTTTGGTCACATAGTTGATGATACCGCCCGGTGTAGCAAAACCAGCCTGGAAACCGGCGATGCCTTTAAGTATTTCTATACGCTCCTTGTTTTCCAGCGGGATAGAGGCATCACCAGGAATGGCGAAACCATCCTTGCGGTAGCTGGATGAATTATCGAGGGCAAAGCCACGTATCGAGAATTGTTCGGCATAGCCGATGGCGTTGTAGGCATCATTCACGCTGGCATCGAATTTCATTGCATCGGTGGTCTGGCGCACGCGCAAATCCTGCATCTGGCTGCTGGTCATGACATTTACCGAGAAAGGGGTATCGACCAAGGCTGTTTCGATAAAGCCGGATGCCTTGCTGCGCTCTGCTTTCACTTCGGAAGTCTTGTTGCCTGTTACCACGACTTCAGGCAGAGATTTATCTGCGGTTTGGGCATATGCCTGCGGCAATAAGGCAAATGCCTGTGCAATGGAAAAAGCCAGCAGGGCAGGGCGAAATGGTGTATCAGACATGGTTTGCTCTTTATTTGCTATTTAATGCGTTGCGGATGACAGCGCGGGAGCAAACAAAGAAACGGACAGACGGGACTTTGCGCTTCCCTTCGCTGGCATTATCCAGATCAGGTAGAAGGGACTCTCTCACCCGGAAACGTTTGTTTCCAGGACCCCTAGCGAAGCCGGTACTTTAACATGAAAGCGGGCAGCAGGACTTGAACAGTGATCTGGTGTGCAGTGGAATCTTGATGTTAATTAAAAAAATACTATTTTCCCAATTAATTGTTGAAATACATACATGTATAACGTGCATGTATAATCGGCAAATAATGTCTGTTCAAATAACCATTTATACACACTTCAACATCTCAATCTCAATATGTTTACATCCAATTTTCAGCGCTTGGGTTTAATTTTTTGCCTGTTCGGCGTTACGTCAGTCTTTGCTCAAGAAGGTGCATCTGCGCCGGAATATACGCTTAAACGCGAGAATGACTCAACTGGCTCGCGTATCCGTCAAAATGCTGTGACTGGTATGAAAGTACCTGCCAATAAATCTTATGCTGAGTTGACTAGCGAGCAAAAATCCATTGTTCGTTCATTGTATGAACATCTGGATGAAGCGGATGAACCACCTTATCCATTAAAAGGCACCAAAGCAATTCTCAGTGCGATTTCGAATGCCCAGGATGTACTTCATCTGCAAGGGGATTTGTCTGTCTTTGTCGAAGTCAATGCAGATGGGACACCAAATGCTGTTGGTGTGATGAAATCGCCGGATGAAAGGATGACAAACCTGGTTGCGACGGCATTGATACAGGAACGATATAAGCCTGGTCTGTGCAAGGGGACACCGTGCAAAATGCAATTTCCCTTACGCATCAAATTAAGCACAACAAGATAAACACTAACCCTGCATGAGTGCAGGGTTTGTAGACGCTGTTTGATCTCAATTTCGACTTTGAACAGCTGGTTTTCCAGGGCTTTCATATGATCTGAAATTACGCCAAAGTCCTTCGCAAGAATACACTACCAGAGCAGCCCAGATAGCAATAAAGCCAGCCAGTTTGTTCGAGTCAAAAGGTTCGTGATACAGCCATACACCAAGCAGTAACTGAACCAATGGTGACATGTACTGCAACAAACCCAGTGTGGTCATGGGAATGCGTCTTGCACCGGCGGCAAACAACAGCAGCGGAATGGCGGTGATGGGGCCACTGATCATGATCAGTATTTTGATATCGATGTTGCTGCTGACGAAGGTATTCTGGCCATGCATGCCCATCCAGATCAGGTAGCCAAAGGCGAAGGGGAACAGCAGGGCAGTTTCCAGCGACAGACCTTCCAGTGCACCCAGCGCCGAGGTTTTGCGCAACAGGCCATAGGTACCAAAGGTGGTCGCCAGGATCAAGCCTATCAACGGCAAATGGCCAGCCTGCCATGTCAGCCAGGCCACGCCACAGGCTGCCAGTGCAACTGCCAACCATTGCATTGGGCGCAGGCGTTCACGCAGCCATACTGAGCCGATGAGAATGTTGACCAACGGGGTAATAAAATAACCAAGACTGGCGTCGATGATATGACCATGATTGACTGCCCAGATATACACAAACCAGTTGGCTGACAGCAGCAGAGCGCTGATGGCAAAACCACCTATCAGTTTGGGTTGTCGTGCAGCTTCACTGATCCATGACCATTGCTTGCGCCAGGTCAGTACACCAAACAGGAATAGCAGTGACCACACCATGCGATTGAGTAAAATCTCCAGTGCAGGTACTTCATGCAGGGCTTTGAAATAGATAGGGAAAAGGCCCCAGAGAAGATACGCGGAGCCTGCAAACAAGATACCTTTACGCATTGATGCCAATCAAAATAAGAAAGCCCGGCAGAACAGGCGAGACAGCTATTATCGCCTTAAAGCGGATTGCTTGCTTTTCACAGTCATTTTGATTTGGCTGTTTGTATGTGCTTGCACAGTGCTTCGGTACCGTCGAGTATGCGTGGTCCGGCACGATTGAGCCAATCACCGTTGACGGCATAGAAGTTATTTTTTTTAACTGCAGTCAGAATGGGGAATTGTCGCCAGTCGGCCAAAGCTTCCACATTGTCACCGCTGGTCAGCATCATGTCGGGGTTGGTCGCCAACACTGCTTCAGTAGTAATGGTGGAACTGAGTTCCTTCAATTTGCCAAATACATTTCTGCCGCCGCACAGGCGTATTGCGTCTGACACCATATGATGATCATTGAGTGTCATCAGCGGCCTGCGCGCCATCTGGTAAAACACACTGACCGGGGTTGCTGATGCTGGCAAGGCGTAGGTCTTACGCAAATTATCCAGACGCAGGCGGAATTGTTGCGCAGCAGCTCTACCTACCGCATCTGTGCCTGCCAGTGTTGCCAGCCGCTCTATTGAGGTCGCCACCATTTCAAAATCATGGGGTTCGCTTTCAAAAACGGTGATGTTATTACTGCGTAATTTGTTGGCGAGTATCCTGGCATTGCCGGTCCCCCAGATGATGACCAGATCGGGTTTCAGGGCCAGCAGGCGTTCCAGGTCCAGGGCAAAGATATTTCCTATTGAAGGCAGTTTTTTTGCGGCTTCCGGATAATCGCTGTAGTCAGTGACGGCAACAATTTGTTTGGCCGCACCGGCTTCAAACAATAATTCGGTAATGTGTGGCGCCAGACTGACGATGCGTTGCGCCGGTTTGGCTACGGTAACCTGGCGTTGTGCATCATCAAGTACGGTGATGGCAGCTTGTGCCATATCTGTAGCAAAAACACCAGCAAGCAGCGCCAGCGTACCTGCGGCGTACAAGCGTTTCAGCGCAGGTGTTACGGCTTGCAGAACGCGCATCAAATTTCCAGATTGTCGATCAGGCGGGTACCGCCCAGTTTGGCCGCAGCGACGACTACCAACGGTGCTTGCTGGGCAATGTCACCGGCAGACGGCGGTTGCAGATCGGCGCGTTTGCGGATGGAAATATAATCCGGTTTCCAGTGACGTGCCGCCAGTCTGGCCATGGCTTCACGCTCAAGTTCGAACATATCCAGATGCCCGGCACGCACTTCAGCGGCGACTTCATTCAGGGTCTGGTACAGTGCTGGTGCTTCAGCACGTTCTGCTGCTGACAGATACATATTGCGGGAGGACAGCGCCAGACCATCGTCTGCCCGGTAAGTTTCTGCCGCGATGATTTCAGTCGGCAGTGCGAATTGTTTGCTCATGTTACGGACTATCATCAACTGTTGATAATCTTTTTTACCAAACACCGCAACACGTGGCTGCACGCATGAAAACAGTTTCAGTACGACCGTGGTGACGCCAGTAAAAAAACCGGGACGGAATTCGCCTTCGAGGATATTGCCCAGATCATCTGGCGGACGCACGCGGTATTCTTGTGGTTCTGGGTACAGGTCTTTTTCTGTCGGTGCAAACAAGACATAGACGCCTTCTTTTTCCAGCTTTTCTACATCGGCCTGGAAAGTACGCGGATATTTGTCAAAGTCTTCGTTAGGGCCAAACTGCAGGCGATTGACAAAAATCGATGCAACAACTGGATCGCCGTGTTTTTTTGCCAGCCGCATCAGGGATAAGTGCCCCTCATGCAGATTGCCCATCGTCGGCACAAATGCAGTACGCAATTGTCCGCTTAGCTGGTCGCGCAATTCTTCAATCGAGGAAATGATTTTCATGATGCAGTTCTATGTTAATGAATAGGTTGGTGTTAGTGCAAATGGATGACGCACAAATCAGGCTGGTGAATAGGCCAGGCGCACATAAATCGGCGCAAAGGCTTCGGCCTGCGTGATTTCTATCAGCGTTTCCTTGGCCAGTTCAAGCAGGGCGACAAAATTGACGACCAGCACAGGCGCACCCCGGCTGGGGTCAAACAGATCAGAGAATTCTACAAATTTGGCCGACTGCAATTTACGTAAAATGCCAGTCATGTGTTCGCGGACCGATAACTCTTCCCGGCTGATTTTATGATGTGCCACCAGCGTTGCCCGTTTCAGTACATCGGCCCAGGCAGACTGCAAATCGGCAATCTCTACATGGGGCCAGTGCAGGACGGTATTTTGTTCAATGAAAACCTGGGCATGCAAGAAATCGCGTCCCAGCTGTGGCACAGCATTCAGGTCATAGGCCGCCAGTTTCATTTGCTCATATTCAAGCAGGCGGCGTACCAGTTCGGCACGTGGATCGTCCGCTTCATCGCTGTCAGCACTTTTATTCGATGGCAGCAGCATGCGTGATTTGATTTCAATCAGCATGGCAGCCATCAGCAGGTATTCTGCAGCCAGTTCCAGATTGTGTTTGCGTATCTGATCAACATACTGCAGATATTGCAAGGTGACTTGCGCCATTGGAATATCGAGGATGTTGAAGTTTTGCTTGCGTATCAGGTAAAGCAGCAAATCCAGTGGCCCTTCAAATGCTTCCAGAAAAATTTCCAGCGCGTCGGGCGGGATGTAAAGATCAGTAGGAAGCTTGAACAGTGGCTCGCCATATAATTTGGCAAAGGCTAGCCCATCAACAACATCAGGTGTGCTGTCAACGGCACCAACCAGTGGCAATTCGGTTGGCGGTAACACATTGGTGGTTGTCACAAGCTTCTCTGTCTACAGACGGGTGTGGGCGGTGTTAGCCCTTGTTTTGATAAACGTAAGCTTGTTGATTGACGCGGGATTCGAGTTGACGCTTTTGGGTATCGAGATCAACCGGTGTCTTGTCCCACAGCAGGGCACGGCCATCGCGCTGGCTTTGTTCCAAAGCAGGATTGGCCTTTTTCAGGTCTTTGATGAAGTTGGTTGCTTCGGATTCGTACAGCGGGAATTGCTTGGAGAATTTCATAATTTGAAATAAACACTAAAAGGTCGGGGAAAAGTCGCATTTTACTCCGGTTTTGACCGGGAAACGGCTTTTGCCTGTGAAGTAAGTCTTCAGATGATGCCCCAGACGAGGTTTCAAATCATGCAATGGATGTCACAGGTCTTTGACATCCAGCCATTTTTTGACATGGACAGGGCGGTATTGGGCAAATTTTTGCAAGAGACTGGTGGCGTCATTGTCGATATGTAACAGGTCCAGATGTGCCGCCCGCAAGAAACCTTGTTCTACGGTATGCAGCAAGAAGTCATGCAGCTTCTGGTAGAAATTATTAATATTGTATAAGCCAATCGGTTTTTCATGAAAGCCCAGTTGTGACCAGGTCAGGACTTCAAACAGTTCTTCAAACGTGCCTATGCCACCGGGCATGGCAATAAAGGCATCCGACAAGTCTGCCATCATGGCCTTGCGTTCATGCATATTACTGACGATGTGCAGTTCAGTCAGGCTGGTATGACCAACTTCCTTGTCCATCAATGCCTTGGGGATGACGCCGGTGACTTGTCCGCCCAGGCGCAATACTTCATCAGCAATAATGCCCATGAGGCCCACATTGCCGCCGCCATAGACCAGGCGCAATTGCTGGCTGACCAGTTGTGCCGCCAGTTGCCTGGCACCGGCTGCATAGTCAGCCGTGATGCCGGGTGAAGAACCGCAATAAACGCAGACTGCTTTCATGCTGGATTTATCTTTCGGAGGTAATCTTGCGAAAGTTTTTCAAAGACATTTTTAGTTTCGCCACGCAAATAGGGGCTGATCAGCACGATCACCTGATAGCAGCCACGCGCCAGCGAGTCAGACATGGTCTGTAATTCGGTATATTTGCGAGGATTGCGTACATATTCATACGAAAGCCAGTAGGTGGCTACTACCACCATATTAGTTGCCAGGGCGTCGATATCGATATCGCTGGCTTCAAACTCGCCATCGGCGCGCAGGCCATTGCATAGCTCGGTTGCTACCTTGATCTTGTGTGTGAGGATTTGCTTGAAATTCAGTTCCAGCTTGCGATTTCTGGACAGCAGGTCATTGAGGTCACGGTAAAAAAAGCGATAACGCCAGACCAGTTCAAATGTCAGGTGCAGATAGGTCCAGATATCCTGGATATTGGCCTTGCGGCCTTCAGGAAAGGCCAGTTTTTTGTTGATTTCCATTTCAAACTGGGTAAAGATGGAATTGACGATATCATCTTTGTTGCGGAAATGGTAATACAGATTGCCGGGGGAAATATTCATTTCCTCCGCAATCACGGTTGTGGTGATGTTTGGCTCACCGAATTCATTGAAAAGGCGCAGGGATAATTCCAGTATGCGTTCCCTGGTGCGACGAGGAGCTTTGTGTTGCATGTCATTCTTCTCGATAAACTATTTCATAAGAATAACATTGAAAAGCCAACATCAAAAGCAGATCAGGTTTCAGAACTCGGTTTGAGTTCATTTTCAGCAGGAATGTGAATCAATCGCGTCTTGGCAAGTTTGTCGTGCAGAAACTGTCCATGTTTGTCCAGGCGGACTGTCATGGCCCAGCCAATGATGCCAGCGGTGACGACCAATACCATCGGCCATTCTTTCAGGCCAAGCTGATAATTCAATGCCATGGCGGGCAAAAACCACATCCATGCCAGGCAATAACGCACGATAGCTTTCACCACAGGCAACTTGCCACCATCCAGATCTACTGCCTTGATGCGCCAGGTCTGCATAGCAAGCGTCTGACCGCTGCGGCTCCAGCAAAAGACAAAGTAAGCACCAATGACCAGAAATAGCCAGAACTGGCGTGCATGACGCAATACCAGGGCATGCCGGCTTTGCGTCAATACATCAAAAATCCAGTCGGACACAAAAACAATGCCAAACAACAGCATTCCTTCATAGACCATACAAATCAGGCGACGACGCAATAATGGAGCAGTAAGTTCAGAATTCACAGATTTATTTGGCAGGGCCCTGAGATACGGTCGCGCTGGCAGGTGCAGCGTCTATTACTGTCGCTACAGACGCCGGGGCAGGTGCCGCAGAAATGGCAGGTGCTGAAGCAGCGGCTGGCTGTTGGGCCAATGGCGCAGCTATTGGTGGCTTGGCCTTGACTGTGGTAGCTGGCTGGGGACCAACTTTGATCGGTGCCAGGATTTTTGGGTTTTTCAATGCTTCAACCGGAAGATTGGTAACGCTTTTCTTTTTCTGGGTTTCAGAAGCCAGGCGTTTTTTCTCTTCTTCGCTCAATTGCTGGTATTGCTGCCACTGGGCAGATTTGTGTTCCGGTTTGAGCTGGGTGGATTTTGCATAATTTTCACGTGCTGCCATGCGTTGTTCTGGGGTCAGTTTAACCCAGTCACGCATACGTTCCTGCAATCTGGCTTGCTCATCCGGCTTCATCGCAGCATAGCGATTGGCGATTTCCAGCCATTTTTTCTTGCCCAGTTCGGACATCCTGTCCCATTCAGGGCTTAACGGGGTCAATGCCTGCTTTTGGGTGGGGCTGAGTTCTGTCCATAAAGGTTTGGCATAGCTGGAACTTGCTGCGCTATTGGCAGGTTTGACGTTTGTTTGTGGTACAGGCGTAGCGTTACCACCGGCAAAAGCCGGTGATAATGAGAAAAATACAACAGTAAGGCAGAGCAAATCTCGCATTAAGTGCAACGTCACGCCTATTCCTCCGTTTTGTTCAGATAGGCAGTGAATCCGGTATCAACATAGGCGGCAGGCGGCAATTCATCCACCAGAACGGCAGTATCAATATCTGCCAGCTCGTTGATGTTTTGCTGTTGTTCATATTCGTAAATGCCTATCAGACCGGCCACCAGTACCAGCAGTGGCAGGACGATACCGAGTTTGCCCAACCAGGAGCCGGGTCCCTGGAAAGAGAAGCCGGAATTGCCGGCAAACACGCCTTTGAATGCCAATACAGCAACAGGAGATTCCTGTTTCTTGCGTGCCATGGCCATTTTACGAGCCTGTGCTAACCTATCCAGTGTTGGCGCAGGAAGACTTTCTGCTGATTCATTCAGCGCCCGTCTTACCTTGTAAGCAAATTCAAGGTCTTTCGCTTCTTTTGAATAATTCATAGGTGTATTCCTTTAGCCTTTAGTGTGACGGCCAACGCGTGTGTTGCCCTGGAACAGTGTGTTTTGACGCTGCCTTCTGAGCAACCCATTGCAGCGGCGGTCTCCGCTACATCCATGTCTTCCCAATAACGCATGAGGAATGCTTCCCGTTGACGTGCAGGAAGCTTTTTTATTTCTTCGTCAATGATATTCAGAACCTGCTCGCGCTCTATCTTGTCCGCACTGGATTCCGAAGCTTCTGTGCCTTCTTCTGCAGCGTAACTTTCCAATAAGTCAAAATTGTCATCATCCTGATTATTGGCTGGAGTAATGCTCGAAAACAGACTGACCCAGGTATTGCGTACTTTTTCCCTGCGGAAAAAATCCAGTATGGTGTTTTGCAATATGCGCTGAAACAGCATGGGCAATTCGGCAGCAGGCTTGTCGCCATATTTTTCTGCGAGTTTAATCATTGCTTCTTGAACAATGTCTAAAGCAGATTCCTCATTGCGGACGGTATACACGGCATGCTTGAAAGCGCGTCGCTCTACACCTTCCAAAAAGCTGGATAATTCTTTGTCTGTGGCCATCGTTGGCAGTTACGTTGCGCAGTTTTATTGTTTAAGCAGGCGCTGGTTCCTGATCTGATTGGACTTTTTAAGGAGGATGCCAGCGCTCAAAATTGCGCACATGCTAGCAAAAATACGCGTTCATGTCCTGTATTTCGTTGAAAATGATTTTTTTGATAATTTAATTTACCCGAATAAGTTGCTTTTTCCTGTGAATTTTCCTTGACCAAAATGCTGCAACACAGTACCTTGTGAGTCCGCTCCAAAATCTCGGGGTACAAAATACTTGTCTGGAACAGCTCACAATGCTGAAACCGACAAGTTCGCTTTAAGAAGCTGTTTGTTCTAACCCATGCCACAAGCGTGAGAAGTCTGTCGTTGTAAAGCCTTAATACTGATTGAACGAGTGCACTAAGCCTTGCCTGGCACCATATCCAACGGATGTGTAAAGGGTAATGTGACCGCACATAAAGGGATTTCAGCTTTCCGGTCTTACATGTCGATTTCGCCAGGAAAGAACATCCGATCAATCTCCTATGGACCTTGAAAGGACACAATTTATGAGTTCAGAATTTACAGGCGCAGAGATACTTGTCAAGTGTCTGGCCGAAGAGGGTGTTGAGCATGTGTTCGGATATCCGGGCGGTGCCGTACTCTATATCTATGATGCGATTTTCAATCAGGACAAGTTTCAACATATCCTGGTTCGTCATGAGCAAGCTGCGGTACATGCCGCTGATGCCTATTCCCGTTCATCCAATAAAGTCGGTGTGGCCCTGGTCACTTCCGGGCCTGGTGTTACCAATGCGGTGACTGGCCTGGCAACTGCTTATATGGATTCCATACCCATGGTGATCATTTCGGGTCAGGTTCCCAGTGCCGTTATCGGCCAGGATGCCTTCCAGGAATGCGACACCGTTGGCATTACCCGTCCATGCGTAAAGCATAATTTTTTGGTGAAAGACGTCAGGGACCTGGCCGAGACCGTCAAGAAGGCATTCTATATTGCAACGACAGGTCGTCCTGGTCCTGTGCTGGTAGATATCCCCAAAGATATCAGCATGCACAAAACCACCTACAGCTACCCTAAAGAAATCGAAATGCGCTCTTACAAGCCAGTCGATAAAGGGCATGCAGGACAAATTCGCAAGGCTGTGCAACTGTTGTTGCAGGCTGAACGTCCAATGATTTATACCGGTGGCGGCGTGATACTTGCGCATGCAGCGCCGGAACTGAATAAACTGGTTGATGCACTGGGTTTTCCATGCACCAATACCCTGATGGGTCTGGGTGCCTACCGAGCCAGCGATGAAAAATTCGTTGGCATGCCAGGCATGCATGGCACTTATGAAGCCAATATGGCCATGCAGCACTGCGACGTGCTGATTGCCATTGGCGCACGTTTTGATGACCGTGTGATTGGCAACCCGAAACATTTTGCTTCGCATCCGCGCAAGATCATTCATATTGATATCGACCCATCGTCAATTTCCAAGCGCGTCAAGGTTGATATTCCAATCGTGGGTAATGTCAAAGACGTGTTGCAGGAAATGTTGTCACAACTGAGTGCAGTTGAGACGCGTCCTGATCCCAAGGCGCTTGCCGCCTGGTGGAAGCAGATCAATGAATGGCGTGGTCGTGAATGCCTGAAATACCCGACTTCATTGGAAGTCATCAAGCCACAATCCGTTGTTGAAAAAGTCTGGGAAGTCACCAAGGGCGATGCCTTTGTGACCTCTGATGTTGGTCAGCATCAAATGTGGGCTGCACAATACTATCGCTTTGACAAACCGCGTCGCTGGATCAATTCCGGTGGCCTGGGCACCATGGGTGTGGGTTTGCCGTATGCCATGGGTGTGCAGATGGCCAACCCGGATGCGACAGTAGCCTGTATCACTGGCGAAGCCTCGATACAGATGTGCATACAGGAACTGGCAACTTGCAAGCAATACCACCTGACACCAAAAATCATTTTGTTGAACAACCGCTTCCTTGGCATGGTCAGGCAGTGGCAGCAGATTGATTATGGTTCACGCTATTCTGAATCGTATATGGATTCCCTGCCTGACTTTACCAAGTTGGTTGAGGCCTATGGTCACGTCGGCATGAAGATAGAAAACCCTGCAGACGTGGATGGCGCGGTGCGTGAAGCCTTTGCCATGAAAGACAGACTGGTATTCATGAATTTCATTACTGACCAAACCGAAAATGTCTGGCCTATGGTCAAGGCAGGTAAGGGGCTGACTGAAATGTTGCTGGGTTCGGAGGATCTGTGATGAGACATATTATTTCCATCCTTCTTGAAAATGAAGCCGGTGCCTTGTCGCGTGTGGTTGGTCTGTTTTCTGCCCGTGGTTACAATATTGAAACCCTGACCGTTGCACCGACTGAAGACGCGACCTTGTCACGTATGACGATCGTGACTTCCGGTTCTGACGACATCATCGAACAGATCACCAAACATTTGAACCGCCTGATTGAGGTGGTCAAAGTGGTTGACCTGACCGAAGGTGCGCACATAGAACGTGAACTGATGCTGATCAAGGTAAGAGCGGTTGGCAAGGAGCGGGAAGAAATGAAGCGCACCGCAGATATTTTCCGTGGCCGCATCATTGATGTCACCGAAAAGACCTACACCATAGAATTGACCGGTAATAAAGGTAAATTGGACGCTTTCATTGATTCAATTGACCGCACGGCAATTCTGGAAACGGTACGTACCGGTGGTTCAGGCATAGGACGCGGCGAACGCATCCTCAAGGTTTAAAAAAATACAGGCATTTGCCGTTTTATACAAAATACTTAATTATTAGGATACAAAATGAAAGTTTTCTACGACAAAGATTGTGATCTGTCCCTGATCAAAGGCAAAAACGTTACTATCATCGGTTACGGTTCCCAAGGTCATGCCCATGCGCAAAACCTGAATGATTCCGGCTGTAAAGTGACTGTCGCTTTGCGTAAAGGTGGCGCATCCTGGGACAAGGCAAAAAATGCCGGTTTGAACGTAGCTGAAGTTAACGACGCAGTCAAAGCAGCTGACGTCATCATGATTTTGCTGCCAGATGAAAACATCGCCCAGGTTTATGCTGAAAACGTTGCACCACACGCCAAACAAGGCGCAGTGCTGGCATTTGCCCATGGTTTCAACGTTCACTACGGTCAAGTTGTTCCACGTGCTGATCTGGATGTCATCATGATCGCTCCTAAAGCACCGGGCCACACTGTACGTGGTACATATAGCCAAGGTGGCGGCGTGCCTCACCTGATCGCCGTGTATCAGGACAAATCCGGTTCTGCCCGTGACATCGCCTTGTCGTATGCTATGGCTAATGGTGGTGGCCGTGCTGGCATCATCGAAACCAACTTCCGTGAAGAAACAGAAACCGATCTGTTCGGCGAACAAGCTGTTTTGTGCGGCGGCGCGGTTGAACTGATCAAAGCTGGTTTTGAAACACTGGTTGAAGCTGGCTACGCGCCAGAAATGGCTTACTTCGAATGTCTGCATGAATTGAAATTGATCGTTGATCTGATCTATGAAGGCGGTATCGCCAACATGAATTACTCGATCTCTAATAATGCAGAATACGGCGAATATGTGACTGGTCCTAAAGTCGTTACAGAAGACACCAAAAACGCCATGCGCCAATGCCTGAAAGATATTCAGACTGGTGAATACGCGAAGAGCTTCATCCTGGAAAACAAAGCAGGTGCACCGACTTTGATCTCCCGTCGTCGTTTGACTTCCGAACACCAGATCGAAGAAGTGGGCGCGAAATTGCGTGCCATGATGCCTTGGATTGCTAAAAACAAACTGGTTGATCAAAGCAAGAATTAATTGTTGACATC